>JAQXNX010000001.1 GCA_029098225.1 Spirochaetales bacterium
GGGACATTATGACGGCTACACACAGGAGGACTTTGACGCTTTGCTTTCGCTGTTGGAAAGCATAAAGGGAAAGTTCCTTTTGAGTTCGTATCGGAACTCAAGCCTTAAAGGTTGCATTGCACGGCAGGGCTGGTATACGGCAGAAATCAGTATGCACTGTTCGATGACAAGCCGCTCGACTCATGTGCATAGCAAAGTCGAAGTGCTGACGGCGAACTTTCCGTTTACGGTCAATCTTGACGGAACGCAGAAAAAACTCGTAACAGACGAAGATTGCGAGTAAGAAAAAAGGACAGCATACAAAACTGTGTGCTGTCCTTCATTGTATTATATGTAATTGCTTTGCAGATTGTGCGATAAATTCGGAAATTGTTTTCTACGGAAAAAAGGCGTTTTTTCTGTGGCTGTTACATGATATGACAAACCTTTCTGAGGTTACAACAACAATGAATACCAGTATGGAGGAAATGGCAATTGGTGCCAGAAAGATTAATGAAACTGGTTCAACTTTGACAGAAATCTCTAATCAGGTTAAGCTTTCTATTGAAAAGATTGGTGAGCAGGTTGATTTGTTTAAGGTTTAATCAGTAATTCAAATATAAAAGCTGTAAGATGCCGTGGTAATGAAAAATATTTACCACGGCATTTTTTTTGAGCATTTTTTTTGAAGAAAAATACGTTACTCTTTAAAAGTGTTTGCAGGTTAATTAAAAATTTCTGGTTTTATATTCAGGGCTTCAATTATTTGTGGAACTTTTTTATCATTTTTTGCAGAATTCTTTTTAACGGCGCGGATTAAAATATTTTTTGGTGTATGTTCAATATCTATAAATTCCAGCATCTGAACCTTGTAGCCCTGCTGTTCCAGCCATTCTCCGCGCAGGGCATCGGTTAAAAGCGAAGAGAATTTTTCGCGGATTATTCCCCATTTTAAAAGCGGTTCTAAAAGTTCCTTCTGACTGTCCTGCGGGCTGCTTAAAGAATTCTCTGTTTTAGAAAGCTGCTGGTTAATCTGGTGCTGACAGCAGGGAACACTCAAAATTACTTTTGCGTTATGACTTACTGCGTATTTTAATGCAAAGTCTGTGGCTGTATCGCAGGCGTGAAGGGTAATAACTATGTCCGGCGAATCGTCTGCAGAATAATCGGCTATGTTTCCTACCCGAAACTTTAGACCGTTTAGCTTTAATTTTGCGGCTATTTGATTACAGTATTCAATGACATCTTTTTTTAAATCCAGTCCAACAATATTGCAGGGAATTTTTTTAATTTCGCTAAGAAAATAGTGAACGGCAAAAGTTAAATAAGACTTACCGCAGCCAAAATCTGCAATTTTAAGAGTCTGGCCCGGCAATAAATTTATTTCGGGAAGAATGTCATCAATAAATTCAAGATAACGGTTTATCTGCCGGAATTTATCGTATTTAGAAGAAATGACTTTTCCTTCATCATTCATAATTCCAAGCAGCATAAGAAAAGGAACTTTTGTTCCTTCCTGAATTATATAATTTTTTCTGCGATTTTCCAAAGCAGGTCTTAGAGCGGGCGGAATTGAATGATTCTTTGAAGTATTATTTTTTTCTGAAGTATCAGAGCTTTTTTTATTTGAAGGGTTATTATTTATTACGCGTTTTAATTCTGTAATTTTTCCTTTTTTGTTTGCAAGAATGGTAATTTCTTCATTTTCTGTCCGCTTTACACAGCTTTTAAATGTTTTTCCTGCATGAGCTTCAAGAAATTCGAGCATTTGTTGTTCTGTAAAGTGTTCATGAAAGACCTGGGTTTTTGTAAATTCTTCGGCATAATAAGAATAGCCGTTTGAAGAAGCTTTTGCAGTGAGTTTAATTTTTATAATCTCTTTGCCAAAGCAGTTTTGCACCTGTGCAGTTGGTTTAGAAAGCGTTGCAGATATAATCATATTTTATAATCTATACTATTTAGAAAAAAAATGATAGAATAAAAAATATGGCAAAGTGTATCGTATTCGTTAATCAAAAAGGTGGAGTTGGAAAAACAACTTCTGCAATAAATATTGGAGCTTATATTGCTCTTGCTGGAAAAAAAGTTCTTCTTGTAGATTTTGACTCACAGGGAAATATGTCTAGTGGTGTTGGAGTTTCTAAGGCAAAGCCTACGATTTATGAAGTAATTGCCGGTCAGATTAAGCCAGAAAATGCTGTTAAACATACTTCGGTAGAAAATCTGGATGCCATAAGCGCTTCTATTGATTTGTCTGGAGCGGCTGTTGAGCTTGTAGACCAGGATGACCGGGAATTTTATTTACGAAATGCACTTGAGCCGCTTAAAGCAAAATATGATTACATTTTAATTGACTGTCCGCCATCGCTTGGAATTTTAACTTTGAACGGACTTGCAGCTGCAGATTCTGTTTTAGTTCCAACTCAGTGTGAATATTTTGCTATGGAAGGAATTGAGCTTTTGCTCCAGACTGTACAGAAGGTTCAGAAAGGAATTAATCCTAATCTAAAACTCGAAGGTATTTTCTTTACAATGTATGACGGAAGAACTCTTCTTGCTCAGCAGGTTGTAGAAAAGGTAAAGGAAACTTTCCCTGATGATTTGTTCAATACAATTATTCCAAGAAATGTAAGGCTTTCAGAAGCACCTTCTCATGGTCTTCCGATTTGTAAATATGATCCGGATTGTACCGGCGCAAGAAGTTATGCAAAACTTGCAGAAGAGGTGATTCGTCGTGGCTAAAAGAAATGCTTTAGGAAAAGGTGCCAGCGCACTTTTTGCAGAGAAACCTTCTGTTGAAGAAAAAATCGAAGTTACACCTGCAGCTGTTTTGCATACAGAAGTAAAATCTTCATCGTTGCCTTCAGAAATTTCTACAGAAGAAGATGGAAGTCTTTGGATTGATCCAAATCTTTTAAAACCAAATCCAAAGCAGCCTCGTGTTGAATTTAATCAAAAGCAGCTTGAAGAATTAAGTGATTCTATCCGTGTAAATGGAATTCTTCAGCCAATTATTATTGAACAGGCTGATAACGGTGAATTTTATATTATTGCCGGTGAACGTCGTACGCGGGCTGCAAAAATGGCGGGGCTTACAAAGGTTCCTGTTCAGCTTAGAAAATTTGATGAGCAGCAGAAGCTTGAGATGGCTCTCATAGAAAATATTCAGCGAGCAGATTTAAATCCTATAGAAGAAGCTATGGCATATTATAATCTGATTCAGATGGGTGATTTGAATCAGGAAGAGGTTGCCAAGCGGGTTGGAAAAGCCCGCGCAACTGTTGCAAATGCAATTCGCCTTTTAAAATTGCCGGAAGATATTCAGACTGCTTTAAAGAGTGGAGAAATAACTTCTGGTCATGCTCGTGCGCTTCTTATGGTAAAAAATGATGCAGATATGAGGGTTATGTTTGGAAAAATTATTTCTAACAAGCTTTCTGTTCGCGAAGCAGAAGCCCTTGCAGAACAATATAATGGTGGCGGAAGAGCTGCCGCAAAAGAAAAGACTGAAAAACCAAAGGCTAAAAAAGATGCAGATGTTCTGAACTTTGAACAGGAGCTCCGCAATATTTTTGGTACCCGCGATGTAAATCTTAAAGGCGATATTAATAAGGGTTCTATCGTAATAGGTTTTGATAATAGAAAAGATTTTGATCGTATTTACGATGTATTAATGAGTAAGAAATAGGTTAGTGATTGCAGCACCTGACAAGCAGCTTTGCTGCGAAGGCAGTCCCGTAACGTAGTGTAGGGATGAGCCGCGGTTAGTCGGCGAAGTGCGTAAAGCACGACTGCATAAAAAAAACTCGTCATTCCGACGAGTTTTTTTTATGCAGTAACCGCCTTTTTACTTCAGACTAAGGAATACTTTATTACAGTCAAAAATCTGACTTATGTCTTCTTTGCTTGTAATTTCCCATGGTGCATGCATGCTTAAAACTGCAACTCCTGCATCAAGAACATTCATTCCATATCTGGCAGCATGGTAAGCAATGGTACCGCCGCCTCCCTGGTCTACTTTTCCAAGCTCCGACATCTGATAGTTAATATTTGCATCATACATTGCAGAACGAACCTTAGCTACAAACTCCGCATTTGCATCGCTTGCTCCATATTTTCCACGACTTCCTGTGTATTTCTGGAATGCAACTCCACCACCTAATGCAGAAGAATTTTCTTTATCGTAAAGCCCGGCATTTAATGGATCGTAGGCTGCATTTACGTCTGAAGAAAGCATATAGCTGTTTGCAAGACAGCGTCTCAAAGTAATGTCGCTGTATGAATTTTCTGTAAGGGCAATTATTTCTGCAACCATATTTTCAAAAAGATTAGATTCCATTCCTGTTGCGCCCATGCTTCCTATTTCTTCTTTATCTACGCATAAGCAGCAGTTAGTCCTCTTTTCTGCTTTTACTTCAAGCATTGCAGCTACAGAGGTAAATGCACAGGAACGGTCATCCTGTCCGTAACCAAGAATCATAGAGCGGTCAAGTCCCATATCACGGGCTTTTCCTGCAGGTACAATTTCCAGTTCTGCAGATTCAAAATCGTCTTCTTCAATTCCGTACATTTCTTTAAATAATGCAATAATAGTTTTTTTACTGCGCTCTTTAGCTTCTTTCTTTTCTTCGGCAGATGTGCCTTTTTTTAATGGTGGAATTGAGCCCATAAGAACATCTAAATCTTCGCCCTTAATAAAATCGCTGGCTTTATCTTTCATCTGTTCCTGTGCAAGATGTGGAAGAATATCAGAAATGCAGAATACAGGATCATCCTGATTTTCTCCAATTACAACATTTACTGTTGTTCCGTCTTTTTTACATACAATTCCATGAATGGCAAGAGGAATTGTCGTCCACTGATATTTTTTAATTCCGCCATAATAGTGTGTATTTAAATATGTAATATTGTCTTTTTCATAAATAGGATTCTGTTTTGCATCAAGGCGCGGAGAATCTATATGTGCGCCTAAAATATTCATTCCTTCTTCAATAGGATTTGTTCCAATTTCAAAAAGTGCAATAGATTTATCCATTTTGGTAATGTAAACCTTATCGCCAGGCTTTAACTTTTTATATTTTGTAATATCCTTATATCCGGCTTTTTTAGCCATAGTAATAATCTGCTGAACACATTCGCGTTCAGTTTTACCGTTGTTCAAGAAATTCTTGTAGTCAATGATAAGTTGTTCATTCATAATATGTTATTCTCCTTTTCCTAAAAAAAATTTAAATAAGCACTTTTTTTGCAAAGCAAAAAAAATGCGTTATTAAACGATGGCATTTATGCCACATATAAACGAGCACTTTTTTTTGCAAAGCAAAAAAAATGCGCAATTAAACGATGGCATTTATGCCATCGTTTAATATACCGACAGATTCTCTTTGACAGAATTTGCAGGGAATTTCATATAGTGATTCATATGAATTACCTTCAATCTGATTCAATACAACCTGTGAGGCCTTAGTTCCAATTTCGGTAAGCGGAATTTCCATTGTAGTTAGTGGAGGCGATAAAAATGCCGCAAACTCGCGGTTATCAAATCCAATAACATCAATATCCTTTCCAACTTTTTTATGAGCTTCTTCCAGAGCTTTATAAGCACCGGCAGCCATCAAATCGTTAAAACAAAAAATTGCAGAAAATTCTTCGCTGGAAGACAGAAGATTCTTGCAGGATGTGTAGCCGGAATCAAAAGTCCAGTCTCCGTAGTATAATAAATTTTCGTTGATTGGAAGATTACTGTTTTCCAGAGCTTTCTTAAATCCTTTTAAACGATTTTCTGTATGAATATTATTTTTTTTGCCCATTATCAGAGCAATTTTTTTGTGATTTCTTTGAATTAAATGTTCTCCAATGCATTCAGCTGCTTTAGAGTCATTAAAAACAATTCCGGGGTATTTGTTGCCTTCCGAAAAAGCATAGGCAATTACAAAAGGAAAATTTAATTCCTTTATGGAATCTGGAATACAATTAATTTTACGAGAATGTCCGGAAACATAAATAATTCCATCAACGCGGATAGAAAGAAAATAATCTATTGCGCTGGCAACATCTTTTTCATATTTTTCGTTTTTGCGCCATTCAATTCCGTATTTAGAATAAAAACGAAGGTTTTCTATAATTCCTCTGTAATTTTTTGCTTCCAGTTCTTCCATTATTCCATCTACAACTTTTGGAGAACTGAACTCTGTTAAATCATCAATTAAGATTCCAACAGTACGAGTTTTTGTTGCACGAAGTCCACGAGCCATATAATTAGGCTTGTAATCTGATTCACGGATAACCTCCAGAATTCTAAGCCTGGTTGCTTCCGAGACATTGGACTTACCGTTGAGAATATTTGAAACTGTAGCAATTGAAACAGAACATTTTTCTGCTATTTCTTTAAGCGTAATCATTTTTTAAAGTAAACGTTTAACTATATTATATATCTAGTATAGACTGATGTCAAAAATCAATATATAATATTTTTATGAATAATATAAAAAAAATTGCGTTTTTAGTTTTTTCTATCTTGTTCGGTAATGCAATTATGTCTGCACAGTCGGCAGATGTAATTACTTCAATTCTTGAATCTTCTTCTGCAACGTTCGGACAGGTATGTTATCTTTCTGCCGTTCAGCAGAATCTTATAAGCGAAGATGCTTCGTTTGATGAGGCCATTCAGGTTTTATACAATAATAATCAGCTTATAGAAAAAGAAGCCAGTGAAAGTCCTGCAACTTACAGCGATATTTCCTTTATTTTCTCTCATGCCTGGAAAATAAACGGCGGCTTAATGTTCAGGCTTTTTAAAAATTCTCCGCGTTATGCTTTTAAACAATTCCGAAGTGACGGAATTATTTCTTCTTCTTCAGATCCCGGTCAAATTGCTTCTGGAACTGATTTATTGAATATTCTTTTGGCTTGTATTTCAAAATACGGTGATTTTGATATTAATTCCGTTGATATGGAAGGCTAAAAAAAGTAAGGAGAAAATGGATATGAAATTAAAAAAAATCATTTTTGCTGTAATTCTTCTTGCTTTTAATTTTTCTGTACTTTCTGCTTTTGAATGGGGTGGACTTGTAGATGATAATACAAAATTTACAGCTGCAGAAAATCCTGCATTTTCACAGTCAAATGGAATTTATTTGTGGTTAAAAACTCCTGTTACTCAGGATGGGCATTTTTATGTATCTGCAGAAGAATTATATAAATATAAATTAAATCTTACAGGTTTGAATAAAACTCCTAAATCAGATTTTATAAATATTCTTGATGTTGATCTTTTAAAATTAAATGGTTTTTGGGAAGCTTTTAAGGGTGAAATGAACTTAAATGCCGGCCGATACTTTTTTTCTGATAATACGGGAGCTGTTTTTTCTCAGGTAAGCGACGGAATTGGTCTTTCTTATGCAAATAATTTTATAGGCTTTTCTCTTTACGGCGGATATACCGGCTTACTTAACAGTCTGAATGTAAGCATGACAGAAAAAAATCCGGATGCAAATAATAAACAGATTTATAATCTTTGTGCGGCTTTTGTTCCTGTTTCTGTTAAATTTTCACTTTTGGATTTTGGCGGATTTTCAGCTTCTGTTGAAGGTGATTATTTTATAAGCATGAATGAAAAAATAAAAAATCGTGCTTATGCTTCTTTGAATGTTGCCGGGCCAATTTCTACAATCGGAATGGTGAATTTAAATTTTGCAGCTGGAACTTATGAATTCAAAGAGCTGATGCTTTTTTCTAATGTTGATGTAAATTTCTTTGCCGGAAATTTATTTTTAATTGGATTCGGTGGTGAATATGGTTCTGGAACAAAGGCAGAGAAAAAACTTGCAGCTTTTTCTCCTGTAACTTCGCGAACAATTTATTCTGGTTTAAGACCGGTAAAATATGATTATATTGCTCCACGCTTAAGCGGAACCTTTGTTATGAATAATCTTTATGCAAAGCTTACAGAAAAAACTGTAATTGTGCCTGATGATGAAACTAAACTTTTTGGTATTGATTCTGTGCTTGATATAAAATACAACATTTTCAGCGACTTACAGGTTGGTGCTAACGGAACTTTATATTTTGATTTTGGCGATAAAAAATATAATAATATAAGTTTTTCTATAAACGCTGCTTTGGAATTCTAAGAGAAACGGAGGTTTTTGTATGAAGAAGATTTTTGTTTTATTTGCAAGTTTATTTTTGTTTACTGCTATTCTTAGTGCGCAAAGTGCAACTGTAACTTATGTAAAAGGAAAGGTAGAAGTTCAACGCAATGGAAAATGGCTTGCGCTTTCTGCCGGAGATTCTGTTGAAAAAAATGAAATTATAAATACAGGCTTTCAGTCTGAAGCAAAGATTAAGCTTATGGATTCTGTAATGTATCTTGGGCCTGTAACTAGAATTACTCTGGAAGAGCTTTCTACTTCTGATACTCAGGATAAAGTAAATGTTTATCTTTCTACAGGTTCTGTCCGTTCAAAAGTTAATCACACAGAAACTAAGCGTGTAAATTATACTGTTCATACAGCTGTTGCGGTTGCTTCTGTTCGTGGTACCGACTGGTGGATTAATTCAAATAACGAAGCAGGCTGTTCATTCGGAGGTTTCGCATTTGCTGCTACAAAATCTCTTAGAGCAAACGGTTCAGAAGGTTCATTCCTGTCTGATTCTGATGGACTTCCTAAAGGCGGAACTATTATTGGAAAAAATCAGTATGGAAAGATTAAAGGTTCAGGTTTAGCAAAAGCAGACTCTACTAATAAAACAGTATTGGCTTCTAATTTATTGCTTTCTTCTATTGGTTCTCAGTGTATGAAGGATGCGGCAGATAATGGTGTAGATGTTTCCAATTTTGGAGCAGAACTTATTGATGCAGTCGTTCCTACGGCAAAGGTTGTAGTAAAAATTACTTTTGTTGATTAATGTGGCTTTTGTGTGGCTCAAATTGTTGTAGAAAATCTTAGTTTTAAATATCCTCATTCAGAAAAGTTTGCAGTAGAAAATGTTTCTTTTGTTATAGAAAAAGGTTCCTATACAGCAATTGTAGGTTATAATGGTAGTGGAAAAAGTTCTCTTGCCAGATTAATCTGCGGACTTGAACTTCCTTACAGTGGAAATGTTTCTATCACAGAAGGAAACAAAATAGGAATAGTTTTTCAGTCCCCAAAAAATCAGATTGTTAGTTCTATTGTTCACAGAGATACAGCCTTTGCTCCATTGTGTCAGGGCTGTACAAAAGCCGAGGCAGAATTAAGGACTATTGAATCTTTAAATATTGTAGACATGCTTTCTTATGCGCATAAGTCTACATCTTCGCTTTCTCTCGGACAGACTCAAAAAATTGCTATAAGTGGTGTTATTGCTTTAAGACCAGAAATTTTAATTTTAGACGAAGCTGTTTCTATGCTGGATCCTGAGTCAAGAAGGGAAGTGCTTGAATTTGTAAGGTACTGGCATAAATGCGGTAATACAATTATTCAGATTACACACGAAATGCAGGTTCTGGAAGAAGCAGATAACGTTATTGGAATTGATTCTGGAAAAATATTTTTTTATGGTACAAAAACTGCTTTCCTGCAGAATAAGGAATTTTCGGAACGAGTACAGGGAAGAAAACTTCAAAAGGCTGAACGTTCGGAGCAGCGCAGTAAAGAAATTTCTTCTTTAGAAAAAGTTCTTTCTTTAAGGAATATTAATTTTTCGTATGAAAAAAATGAAGCCCCGAAAGCAGAGAACCTTGCAAAAAATGTGTCGGATTCCTCTTTTTCAAAAGCTTCTGAAGGTGGAGTTCTTCGTAATATAAATCTTGATTTACATAAGGGAACACTTGTCGCTTTAACAGGAGTTTCTGGCGCTGGAAAATCAACTCTGCTGGAAATTTGCAGTGGACTTTTGCAGTATGAAGGTGAAATACTTTATTATCCGGATAAGTGCGGAAATAATGAAAATCCGGCTTCTGAAAAATTTTTTCCTGTTGCACTTGCACAGCAGAATGCTGCCGCAGCTTTATTTGAAAATTTTGCTGCAGATGATGTTGCCTTTGGACCAAAGAATCGCGGAGTGCACGGAAAAGAATTGTTTAATACTGTAAAAGCTGCAATGGAAAATGCCGGTATTCCATATGAGAAATTTGGTGAGCGAAGAACTACAGAGCTTTCGGGAGGAGAAAAAAGACGGCTTTCTATTGCAGGAATTCTTGCATTGAATACTCCTGTAATTTTATTTGACGAACCGACAAGCGGGCTGGACAGCAAGACTCGTATTATAGTTTTAAATATGCTCAAATCTCTTGCAGCGCAGGGAAAAACTGTTTTATTCAGTACGCATCATAAAAGTGAAGCAGATTTTTCTGATCGGGAAATTAGAATAGAAAATAATACTATTGCATTCGATTCCTTGGGTAAGTATGGAAAAGTAAAAGAAGTTAACTCTGCAGAAATTTTACATCCTCTGAGTTCTTCTAAAATGCTTAAAGGATTAAGTGCAATTTCTCTTGGACTTTCGGGTGCAAAAAAACAGAAAAAATCTTTTATAGAAAAGCTTCCTTCGGCTGTCAGACTTTTGTTATTTGCTTTGCTTTTTGTATTTTCTCTGGCAGCCAGAAGCTTATGGTTTTCTTCGGTAATGCTTGTAGTTGGTTTAGTTTATTGTAAGCTCGCTTCATTCAGTATGAAAAAGCTGCTAAAATCATTTTTAAAGATTCTTCCGTTTTTATTATTTTTCAGTATATTCCAGTTAATATTTCATCCTGCGCTTGAAAACGAAATTCATTTTACCAGCTGGAAATGGTTTACAATTACTCCTTCAAAATTAATTTTCTGTTTAATTGCAATTATTCGAACCTACTGTTCGTTAGCCTGCATAAGTTCATTCTTTGTTTCTACTCCGGAATATGATTTAATTGATTCCTTAAAAATTATTCTTACGCCTCTGGAAAAAATAAAGATACCTGTCAGATATTTAATTTTAATTATAGAAATTATTTTCCGTTTTATTCCGCTTTTAATAGATGAAGCAATTTCAATTATAAAAACGCAGATTATTCGTGGTTCTATGGGAGAAGCTTCTAAAAAAAGCAACGGGTTGAAAAATGTAATTCCGTTAATTGTTCCTCTGATAACCCAGACAGTCCGGCGTTCTGAATCGCTGGCAGATGCAATTACAATGCGAGGTTTTGAATGATAAATAATGATTTTAAAATGTGTCCTATGTGCGGGAGTCTGAAAATTGAATGCCGTGCAAATCGTAAATGGGTTTGTCCTGATTGTGGCTTTGATTTATATAACAATGTTGCAGCTGCCGTTGGAATAATTATTTTTGATAAGGATAATAATATTTTATTCGAAGTACGTGCAAAGGAACCAAGAAAAGGCTTTGCTGCTCTTCCTGGTGGCTTTGTGGATTTTGAAGAAAGTGCAGAAGATGCAGTTTTACGCGAGTGCAGGGAAGAGCTTGGCGTTGAACTTTCTGGAAAAGATATAAAATATATCTGCTCTTTTCCAAATACTTATGTTTATAAAAATATTGAATATAAAACCTGTGATATTTTTTTTGCAGCTCCTCTTCCAGAAAAATATACTTCAATTGCTGATTTTATTTCTTATTTAAAACCTGAACAGTCTGAAGTTCAGAAACTGAATTTTTATTGTGTAAAAAGTGAAGAGGATATAAAAAAAATACCGCTGGCTTTTGAAAGTGCAAGAAAGACCTTGCAGAAATTTATTTTGATGGGAGATAAAAATTGAATATTAATAAAGCCAATATTCCGCTGGTGGTTATAAGTTTGAGCATTTATATTATTGTACTTGCAGTGTTTTATATAACAAAAAAGTTTCGCGGCGAAGCATTAAATCTTAGTGTAAAAAAGGCAGGAGTTTATTTTGCTTCTGTGTTTTTAATTCTTCTCATGCTGTTTTATGATTCTAATTATAAATATCTTATGATTTTATGCGCGTTTGCAGGTTCTCTTGTAGTTGCCCGCGATAGTAATAAATAATTCTTTTATCTGTAAATAAATCAAACAATGTCGTAAACGCCATTGTTTGATTCACGCATTTTTTTGAGCACTTTTTATAGCAAAGCTGATATATCTTTATATATCTGCCAGCTGTTCCTGAGAAATCATTTTTATATTTGATTTTTCAAAAACCTTTTCTGTTTCAGCAACGTCTGTACAGCGGATAATCATATAAGCTGAACCAGATTTACGTCCGGTAAAGCCATACATGTATTCAACGTTACGGCCGTTGTCTGCAAGTATCTTAAGAATTCTGTTTAAGCTGCCGGCTTCATCCGGAATCTCAATTGCGATTACCGGAGTTACCTTTACGATGTAGTGTGAGCGTTCCAGAGCCCCCTGAACCGAAGCAGCATCATCCACGATAATTCTCGCAATTCCAAAGTCGCTTGTATCAGCAAGGCTCATAGCCCGAATATTAATTTTGTGAGTTGCCAGAACGTTTGTAAATTCTGCCAGCGCATTCTTTCTGTTTTCGATAAAAATTGAAATCTGTTTTATTGTCATAATAATCTCCTTATGTAGGGGGAAGTCTCCCCCTCGCTCGCACTGCGTTGCTCGCTACCCCTTCTCCTAAGGGGCTCGCCCCTTAAAATCCCCCGGTAGTGTCCCTCGTTAATCGTGAAGTTTTCTGGTATCAATAACTCGCTTAGCCTTTCCCTCACTTCGCGCAATAGACTTCGGCGCAACCAGAGTAACCTTTGCCTTAATCTGAAGAACACTGAGCAGGGCGCTTTCAAGCTGCTTTTCCTGCTTGTTTACTTCAGAAACCACATCGCTGAACTTTTCAGCCGTCATTTCTACCTTGATTTCGAAGGTATCTGTGTTGTTTTCGCGGCCAACGTGAATCTCGTAGTTTGCAGGGTAGCCGTTCTGCATGAGAACACCCTCAATCTGACTTGGGAATACGTTAACTCCGCGGATAATAAGCATGTCATCAGTTCGTCCCATTGGCTTACTCATGCGAACAAAGGTACGACCGCAGGCACAAGGAGCGCGGTTAAGAACACCGATATCCTTTGTGCGGAAGCGCATAAGCGGGAAGGCCTGCTTTGTGATTGCTGTGAATACCAGCTCGCCCTTCTCGCCATCCGGAAGGCGTTTTCCTGTTTTAGGATCAATTGTTTCGATGATGAAGTGGTCTTCGTTTACGTGCATGCCGGCCTGTTCGGAACACTCGTAGGCAACGCCAGGCCCCATAACCTCAGTAAGTCCGTAAATATCATAAGCCTTGATTCCAAGGGATTTTTCTATGTCGCGGCGCATTTCTTCTGTCCAAGGCTCAGCACCAAAAACACCGGCTTTAAGGTGAATATCATCCGGGGTGAGCCCCATCTCTTTAAGGGTTTCACCAAGGTAAGCAGCATAGGATGGTGTACATGCAAGCACTGTTGATTTTAAATCCTGCATGAAGGTAATCTGACGCTGGGTGTTTCCGCTGGAAATCGGAATTACTTCAAGACCAAGTTTTGTTGCTCCGCCGTGAACTCCAAAGCCTCCTGTAAAAAGTCCGTAGCCATAGGCAGTCTGCAGAACGTCATTTTCATCACAGCCGATTGCAACCAGCTGGCGGGCAGTACAGTCATCCCAGATGTCCAGGTCTTCTTTTGTGTAGCCTACAACAATCTGCTTACCAGTTGTACCACTTGATGCGTGAATGCGGACAACCTTGCTCATAGGAACAGCAAAAAGTCCGTATGGGTAAGTTGCGCGAAGGTCATCCTTGCAGGTGAACGGGATTTTATCAAGGTCATCAAGGCCTTTAATATCATCCGGAGTAACGCCTGCTTCTTCGCAGCGCTTTCTGTAATACTCAACATTTTCATAAACATGGCGGAAATTCTTAGCCAGTCTCTCACCCTGGAGCTTACGAAGCTGCTCCAAAGGCATACATTCTGATTCTTTCTGATAATATTTTAAGTTCATAGTAACCTCATTTACATTGTCCGTCATTGCGAGCCCAAAGGGCGTGGCAATCCATCTTTACAATGACTTATTTTATTTATATGGATTGCTTCGTCCTCTTCGCTTCGCTCAGAGTCCTCGCAATGACAAAGAAGTCTCGTTATTGTCAGGTCCTAAGCCACTCGTCATTGCGAGGGCGAAGCCCGAAGCAATCTATATTTATATTCATACTGCAATTGATTAATTACCGTGCACGGTCACTTGTACGCATTGCACAAAAGAAATAGAGAAGTTCGCCCTTAGGCGAAAAAGAAATTAAAGGAAAAGAAGCGGCTCTTAAGTAAGCCTGTAATCTTTAACATATACTAAATATTATCACTCTTAAAGTTGATTGTAAAGAGAGTATTTAAAGATTATTAAAAGACAATGCTGAAAGATATTTACTATATTTCAGCATTATCTTTTTGTATAATAATCCGGTTATCAAACGCGGAATTTGTCTATTTGAACACCAATCTCTTCTATAGATAACTTCATTTTTTCAGAAATCTCGCGAAGAGCATGTCCAGTTTCTTTAATTTTCTCTGCACCATTTGTCATTTCTGAGACACTGGTCTGCATAATTCCAGTTGTGTCCTGAAGATTTTTTACTTCTTCGAGAATTGCTTTATTACCGGCAGACATTTCTTCACTGGCAGTTCTTACTTCAATCGTTGAATCATTCATGGAATGAAGTGCATTTGAAATCTGCATGGAACCAGCATTTTGTTCTTCCATAGCAGCCTGAATCTGGTGAACAAGCTGTTCTGTATCTGTAATTTTATTTGTTACTGACTGGAATGCTTTGCTAGATTCTTCTGAAGCAGAAACTACTGTATCAATTGAAGATTTTATACTATTCAATTGATCTCCGATTGTTTTTGACTGAGAAGAAGATGTTTCTGATAATTTTCGAATTTCATCAGCAACTACAGAGAATCCTTTTCCTGCTTCTCCGGCATGGGCAGCTTCAATTGCGGCATTCATGGCAAGAAGGTTAGTCTGCTGTGCAATGGCAGCAATTGCAGAGTTTGCATCCTGAAGTGTTTCACTCTGATTTTTTATCTGTTCAATAATCGAGTTTACATTCAATTGGAGTTCAATACCATTTTGTGCTGAATTGGCTAATCCATCAAAAGATGCAGACATTTTTTCCATAGAAACATTTACAGAATTAATGTTTCCAATCATTTGTTCAATTGCAGCTGATGCATCAGAAACTTCTGAAGATTGTTTTCCAATCATGTGACCAAGAGATTCTATATTGCTTGCAATTTCATTAACAGCTCCTGCAGTCTGTTGTACAGATTTATATTGGTTATCAATCTGTGCAAGAACAGAATTTATACTTGTAAGAATTTGTTCAATAGAGGTTGATGTATCTTTTGTGGAAATATCAAGTTCCAGCCCTGCGTTTCCAAGTGTATCACGAGATTTTTTAACCTGCGAAATAATAGTCTGCAGCTTTTCTGTAAATTTATTGAAGCCTGTGACTACATCTCCAATTTCATCACGAAGATTAATGTTAATTCGCTTTGTAAGATCTGCATCCCCGGAAGCAATTTCATTGATTGTGTTTTTAACAAATCCAAGTGGTTTTATAAGAATTGATATTAGAATAAGCGAAGCAATTATAACAACAATAATTGCAATAAAAACAGAAATTATAATTGTCATTGTGATTGTTGAAAGTGTTTCAAAATATTCTGAATATGGAGCTGCACATAAAACAGCCCAGCCACTTTCGTCGCCAACAGGAAGATATGATACTACCTTTTTTTCATTAGTAACCGGGTCTGTAAGAATCTTGTATCCAGAGCCACCTGCAATTATATCATCCATCATAAAATCCCATGGAGTTTTATCTGCGTCATCTTTATTTTGTGCTGCGCCTCCATTTTCCTGAATGGTTGTAATTTCTTCCTGGCTTAATCCATCATAAGTTGTAGGACCAATTGTCATTCCAGAGCTTGTAGAAATAATCGTTGGATGAGATTTTTTTCCGATTAATATTGATTCTGAAAGATTATATACGTCTGAACCATTTACAATTGCAGATAAGATTCCTACAGTTTTTTTAGATTCTCCATAAACCGGAATACAATAGAACATAATAGTATCATCAGAACCGCCTTCCATCATAAAACTTTTTGGAAGAGGATCAATAACAACTCTTTTTCCAGAAATAGTCTGAATGAAAAAATCAATTTCAGAAACATCTACGTATTCTCCATCCGGGCGAATACAAATTCCTTTATCACTATAAAAGGCCAGATTTTCAAAATGCTGAGGATTTTCTCTTACTATAGCTTCAAGCTGAGCAGTTTTTTCTTCCAGAGTTATTTTTTCATCTCGAATAAAAGGAAGATTTGCTATTGATTCTAAAAGGTAAAATTCTTTTTTATTTACATCTTGTAAAATGCGGGCTGATTTTTCAGCATTCAAAGTCATAATCTGTTCCGTGCTGGTTGAAATAGATTTTGCTAATTCTTTTCTTGCTACTAATCCAAGTGCAATTACTGCAATGTTAATAAAAAGAATTACAAAAATAATAATTTTAAATTTTAAACTAAATCTCATGCATAACTCCTTTGGCCTCTATAGTAAAAGAGATACCTGTTCATTTGCGAAAATTATTAAAGCTTTTTAAATGATTTTTATACTTTTTGATTGTTAGAATTTTGAATTATAAGATAATGAAGAGAAAGTATTATTATACTACAATGTTTTTATGAAAAATGAAAGAGAAAAATTAGAATTCTGAATTCTTAATTATTTCCTCAACTTCTTCTTTGTGCAGGGGTTGATTATCGATATAGGCCTTGCGATTTTTTTCTATTTCTTCACAAGACCATAATTTTCCTTTGTTCATTCCGGGACATTCTTTTGCACAGTCATTCCATACGTTTTTATCTTTTACCATCCAGGACCAGAATGGATAAGTTGAACATTGAACGGGACGGGCAGAATAGGCTGAACAGCCATTTTCCCAGAGAATGCAGTCGTAATTCTTTTTTTCTAAAAGCGCCAGAACCTTCGTTCCATAATAGTAATCTGCCCAGCGGCAATATTTTGCAATAAAATCTTTAGCGCAAAGATTAAAAAAATTACATAGAGCTTTTAAATCTCTTTTTGAAAGATATACAAAGCCTGGAGAATGGCCACAGCAAAAAGAACATCTCTGGCATTCAAAATTTAATCCGTTGGCATAAAAACAATCTGTTGGAAAATCATCTGCTTCTGACATGGTTTGATTATAGCAAATTGAAAAAATATTGAAAACTTTATATCATAAAATATGGTCTTTGGAATTTTATTTTGCTTTTTGCCGTTAATTGTTTTTTTTCTGATTTTTACTTTTGCGTATAAATTAAATGTTTTTTATCAGTTGATTGCGATCCTGACAGGATTGCTTTCAGTAATTCCAATTTCTTTGATTCAATATTTTGTTCCTGATATAAATGATTTTGCAAATAATTATCCGATATTTTATTCACTTCTTAAATCGCTGATTTTATATGCGGTTATTGAGGAAGTCATAAAAATGCTTTTTTTGTTTTTTCTTCCGATTTCAGAAGGAAAACTGAGCCGTAATAACAAAATAGAATTAACTGATTCAGGTACCAAAGCTTTTGCATTAAAAAGATTCATACTTTTGGGATTTATAATGGGACTTTCTGTAGGCTGCTTTGAGTCTGGAGTTTATTTTTTTGAACACATGCAGAAAGCAAAAAATGCAGGCTCACAGCTTTTGTATATACCAATATTTATCCGCATGTTTTCGGCAGTTATAATTCATTTTTCTTGCACAGGACTTTGTGCACTTTTTATGTTCGGCTTAAAAAATAAAATAACTAAAATCTCATTAATGCTTTCTGCAATTCTTATTCATGGAATATATGACTTTTTTGCCGGCTTCCAGAATTCATTCAAGTATTTTGCATTTGCGGTGGTTTTATTTTCGATAATTGAATGTCGCTTGAAGTATAAAAACTTGCAGGAAAACATAGACAAAACTATTGACAAAGATTAATTAAATCAATATCATACACCAACACGACGCGGGGTAGAGCAGTTGGCAGCTCGTCGGGCTCATAACCCGGAGGCCGCAGGTTCGAGTCCTGCCCCCGCTATACCAAAGACTTTCTGAGAACTCAGGAAGTCTTTTTTTTGCTTTAAAATATTTGAGACATCTTTACAGGACTCGAAGCGGAGTGAGCGCGCCGACAGGCGAAAAGCCGCCATGGAGGGCGGCGTCAGCGAACGAAGACGGGGTGGAAGGAGCAGACACGAAGTCTGCGACTGAAACCCCGAGTCCTGCCCCCGCTATAAAGAAAACCTTCCAGAACTCTGGGAGGTTTTTTATTTTAAACAGTTCTACTGAGAATTCTGAACAGGACTCGAAACGAAGTGAGTGGTCCTAAAAAAGGCGAGCAGTGCGCAGCGTTTTTAGGAACCTGCGACAAAATCAATTTACCAGATTTTCCCGCGGTTCTTCTTAATCTCACTTCTGATTTTCTTCAGTTTTAGTTTGCGTTCTTTGCTGGCCTTAGTAGGCTTTGTTTTAATCCGCTTTTTAGGAATAACCAGGGCCTGAACAATTCTGCTTTCAAGGCGGGAAAGTGCAATTTCACGATTGCGTTCCTGGTAGCGTTCATACGTCGCTTCGCTCCGTTTGCATGAGAGGAAATTATTTAACACGCCGCTCTCGCGGCTAGCGCATCATCAACATCGAGAAAAAGACAGTCTTCTTTATTGATGATTG
>JAQXNX010000002.1 GCA_029098225.1 Spirochaetales bacterium
ATGGGCAGGCGAATACCGGATTACTGAAAGAAATATTGGCGTTGTACCATATCAGATTCCAATGAAACTCATGCAGCTTTTTGATGATTTAAATTTTTGGATTGACAACAAAACATATTCAAATCATGAAATTGCAGTCAGGCTCCATCATAAGCTTGTTCAAATTCATCCCTTCCCAAATGGAAATGGGCGTGTTTCCCGTCTTATGGCAGATTTAATACTCCAGAAACTTGAAGGAAAAACTCTTTATTGGGGAGATACGAATCTTGTAGACGTTTCAGAAGTACGCAGGAAATATATTGATGCTCTTAGAAAAGCGGACG
This sequence comes from Spirochaetales bacterium, assembly GCA_029098225.1. GTDB lineage: Bacteria > Spirochaetota > Spirochaetia > Treponematales > Treponemataceae > Treponema_D. The sequence goes on from JAQXNX010000002.1 coordinate 324, forward strand.
CAGGTGATTATACAGATTTGTTGAGTTTTACACTGAAAAAATAAATGAATAGTGACAAATGCGGATTTATATTTTTATAAACAAAGCCGTCTCAGCGAACTGAACGGCTTTATCTATTCCACATAACGGCAGGACTCTCCGCTTTTAAAGTTTCCACTCACAGTAGGGTACACTGCTTTTAAAAATTCCACTTAGGGTAGGACTCGCCACTAATTGGAATATAAGGTAGATTGTTTTGTAAGTCAATTGTTCTTTTTTTGAATAATTGACTTAAATTTTCTGCCATACTTCATTTTCAGATATATCTCCGTAAATTGTATGTGTCTTAATTTTTATTCCAAATGATTTTACACTGGGAATATTACAAATTATTTTTGCAATTTGTCCATGATATTGATTCACAGTACAATTTTCAGGATACTCTCGTAAATAAGCAAGGTGATAGTCTGGCTTGGTTATAAGTTCATTTATTATAGTATGAGAATCGAACAGGTCATTAGAAGAGAAACTACTTATAATACTATTAATTGCTTCAACTAGAGACATAAACTTCTATTCTTCCTTGATTATTCCAAGAATTACAGGAGTTTTTGAATATCCTTTACCAACTGCAACTACAACCGTAATAGGTATTTCTATTGTTTTTCCAAATAAATCTGTTATCCCTGCTTCAACAACTTCACCTTTGACTTTTTGGCTTATATAATCAACATATACTGCGTTACTTTGTGAAGAGAAAAAGAAGCCGTCTCCGTACTCAATTTTTGCCATGCTTCCACCATATTTTACTACGAAACCTGAAATGTAATAAGCGTGGCCAGATTCTAAGGCTCCATTTGCAAATAATTTACAATTCTTTTCAACTTCTTCTGCTCCATGATATATGTATCCGTTGGCAATGGATTTTCCAGTAGCATTTAGTTTAGCATATTTTTCTGCTTTATCTTTTTTCTCAGCTTCTTCTTTCGCTATTCTTTCTACTTCTGCAGCTTCTTTATCTGCTTCAATTTGTTCTTGACTTGGAACTCCTTCGATATTGTAAATGGTTACTTTTGTAGTGTAGCCGTCTAAGAAGTTTCCTTCGTTTCTTCCGTACGCATAAACTGTGTAATGCCCATTATATTTTTCTTCATTTCTAACAGAATCAAGTCTGTCAATCCATGTAGAATCAGTTTCTTTTATATTTTTAATAAAATCTGTTGCGTAAACATAACGAACATTGTCACCCCAAGCATTTTTATCAGTCGCAAGCTTTAATAATGCTTCTGTAGTTCCATTTTCGTTTCTTGTGTCTGCACCAAGAATAAAGACATCTGTAATTTTATATCCTTTCTGCGAGGAATACAACTCGGAATCCCTGGAACTAAAATAATTCTTTCCATCAATTTCCTTATATTCAATTTCTGATGGATTAGTAAAGACGCTGCTTGTTGTTACACATCCGAATAATGTAAAAATAAATGCGATTACAAATAAATAAGCAAATTTTTTCATAAAATTCTCCATGTTTTTTTTATTTATTTAAAGAGTCATTTAACTTTTTAAGTGATTCTGAAAGATTATCTAGTTTATCAGCAGTATCATTTAATTTATCAATCGAATTTGGTGCTTTATCAACAACATTTTTTGTTGTTGCCCACCCGGCTGCAAGCCTTATACCACCCATAATAATACAAATACCGCAAATTACAGTTCCAGCAATATTTATTCCCCTTCGCTTGTTTTTAGCTATTCCTGCAATTCCTAATGCAAGACCAATAAATAAAAGTGGTAATGCAATCCAAATCATAATTCCTAAAAAAGGAATTAAACCCATTAAAACGAAGAATAAACTAATTATTCCTAAAATTAGACTTGTCATAAAATCCTCCTCCTAGTTTTTCTTTGCCACAAATTCGGATGTTCTGAATGAACGAATGGATTTACGGCAAAGGGCTTTTTCAAGTCCTTTGCCTAGTGTACACTAGGCAAAATTTCGCACATTTGTGCTAACTTCTTTCTATAATAAGTACTATTAGCATAATAATCAAGTAATGAATGGTACATTTGTGCTATTTTTTATATATGTTGGATTTTTGGTTACGAGTTAAAGATAAATTAGATTTTCAGAACATGACACAGAGAGATTTAGCTGAAAAAATCAATGAAAGTTACAATACATTGCAATCGTGGATTAACAAAGACAGACTTCCGAACGCTGAACAGGCTGTAACAATAGCAGATGCCTTGAACACATCCGTAGAATTTTTGGTAACTGGAAAATCAAGCAACAAGAAAAATGACCATTCAAAAACAATAAAACTGCTCGAAGAAGCTATAGAAAATTTACAAAGGGAAATTTGAAAAATGCGTTAGGCTATGGAGCGGTGCGAAGCAGTCTGCGTCAGCAGACCGGCCGTAGGCAAGCCGCGGAACAGCCGATGTAGCGAGTTTTCTTGTTTTTGCGTAGCAAAATGCGAACCCTTTGGTGAGCAAAAGAAAACTCGGTAAGTGAGCGTAGCGAACGACGAACGCCCTGTTAATCCCCCTATTCCTTCTGTTCTGAAGGGGCGAGCATTTTAATAACTTTTGCAGGCACCCCACCGACTACCGCAAAATCCGGAACATCTTTTGTGACTACAGCTCCTGCCGCAACCACTGCATATTCGCCGATTGTAACTCCGGGACAAACTGTAACGTTCATTCCAAGCCAGGCATTCTTTTTGATTGTGACTTTGCCGTAGGTGTATTTTGTGTGTCGCTCATTAAAGTCGTGATTGATTGTAGCAATGCGAAGCCCCGGGGCAATACAAACTCCGTCGCCAAACTCTATCCCACCGGAAGCCGACAAAATTGCCGAATGATTGATGAAGACATTTTTCCCAAACTTTACGCGGTTTCCAAAGTCGCAGATAAAAGGGGTGAGAATGCGTACATCATCCAATTTGCGGCCAAAAAGTTCTTCCAAATCAGAAACATAACTTTCGTCATCTGGCATCTTTGCATTTGCAATCGCGCAGAGTTTCCTGGCACGCATCATCTCACTGACGGCTTCCTTAAAATACGGCTCACGAACATCTGTCGGCCCGCCTTTTTCCATAAGTTCATAAACATAGCCTGGGGTGTAGTCCATTTTGTCCTCCGAAGAAATTAATTTGGGCGTTCCCGCCTGCTTTTAGCAGTCGGTCGGGCGTTCCGCAGTTCCCTAACGGTCAGCCGCTTCCCTCGCTTCGCTCAGTCCAGTGGCCTGCTTCGCAGCTGCTCCATGCCCTAACGCATATCTACATTATAAGCGACACATGTCTTTTTATTAAGAACAGGTTATGGTATAATGTTGTTTAAACGACAGATGTTGCAAATGTGCCTATTAAAGAGGCTTTTCTGGAGGTAAAATGTCAGAAGAAAAAATCGACCCGCGCATTATTCGCACAAAGGAAGCAATTCAGACGGTTTTTAAGCAGATGGTCTGTGAACTGCCTTATGAAAAAATTACAGTAAAGGCAATTACCGAGGCGGCCAGAATCAACCGCAATACTTTTTATCTTCATTATAATTGTGTGGACGATGTGCTTGCGGAGATCCAGGCTAAGCATTCCAGCGAATACAGCGCGATTGTTTCGGGAATTGATCAGCTCAAGGAAACCGGAAAACTTGTGCGGGCCTTTTTTGAATACATGGAAGCTCAGGATGTTTTTTTCAAGCGTGTGACCTGCGACAGCCGTTTTGATTATATCCGCGAAAGAATGCAGAACCGTGTTACAAAGCAGGCTGCGGAATCTCGTCCTCTGAAAGGTCTGGACCAGAGCGTGCGCAACATTCTTTTGACTTTTAATAACTGCGTAGTTCTGCTTTACCGCCAGTGGGTTGCCGACGGACGTAAGATTCCTATGGAAGAAATGATTGAGCTTGCGACGACCCTGCTGGAAAAAGGGATGAAAGGATTCAGGGGGTAAATAGTAACACAACATCTGGTGAACTAATTTTTGCATTTCGTGAATCATTATTTTTTTTTATAATCATGATAGAATGATATAGGCGAGGCTTAAAAATGAATAATTCAGATCAGAAAAAACTCGAACTTTTTACAATAGAAGAACACAAAATGCATCTTTTTAGAACTGGCGATGTAAACAAGCCGAAGTTAGTTTTTATGTCCGGTTCTGGAACGGCCGCTCCCATGTATGATTTTAAAATCCTGTACGAAAAGCTTCTTGAAGATTTTAGAATCATCGTAATCGAAAAATTCGGTTACGGTTATTCTGATTTATTTGAAGCATCCTGTGAAATTGATTGTGTAATTGACAGGCAGCGAAAGGTCCTGCAAGAGGCAGGAGAAAATGGTCCATATATTCTGGTGCCACATTCGCTTTCGGGACTTGAGGCAATAAGATGGAAGCAAAAATATCCTGATGAAGTTAAGGCGATAATCGGCCTTGATATGGCAACTCCAAAAACATATCTAGCCTGGAAAGGCGATGAAATAGACAGACGAATAGCAATCATAAAGAAAATGAAAAAAGCAAAAGATAAAGGCCTTCTGTTCTGGTTTCCACTAAATAAACGTGCTTTGACCAAAGAAGAGATTAAGGAACAAAAAATATTATGGAAGAAAAATGCTTTTAATGAATGCTATATAAAAGAGGCTGAAGCCGTGTTGAAAAATGCAGAAGAAGTTGCGGCTGCAGGAAAGATTGAATGTCCCGTCCTGATGTTTGTTTCTAACGGAAAACAGGTGTCACCGAACTGGCTTGAACACGAGCGGGAATTTGCAGAGCAATGTAACGCGAAACTTATCAATCTGAATTGCGGACACTATGTGCATTATTACGAAAGCGATTTAATCAGTATAGAGATTCGTAATTTTGTGAAATGATACTTACAAAGTCCGGAATTATGTATAAAGTTTTATATCACGACCCATCCTTTCTTTTAAATATAAAGAACTCTGACATTACATATTGACAATCTTCTATGTATTAATTATGATAACACATATAGATAAATATCAATATGAGGTTTCCTATGAACGAATCAGAAATCGCTTTTATCTGCAAGGCTTTGGGGGATGAAAACCGCGTCCAGATTATAAAAATGCTGACAGGCGGAGAATTATGTGCCTGCAAAATCCTTGAAGCTTTTAATATCACACAACCCACTCTTTCTCATCATATGAAGATTCTTACAGACTGCAATCTTGTTAATTCACGAAAAGAAGGGAAGTGGATTTATTATTCAATAAACTGCAACAAGTTTTCTGAGTTCAAAAGTGCTGTCTCTCAGTTTACCTGCAAAACTTCTCCTGCAAAAAAATCAGATGGAAAGTGCTGCTGTAAGGATTAGCGATTATGGGGAGCTTTATTCAAAATCAGATTCTTGGAATGCACTGGCTCAATACACTAATTGGAAAAATACTTTCTGCTGCCGGACTTGATATCGAAAGCCGCTTTGGTGGAAGCCTTCACTTTTTCCTTTATGATGTAATTAAAATCACAATTCTTCTTTTTGTTCTGATATTTTTGATTTCATATATTCAGTCCTATTTTCCGCCTGAAAGAAGTAAAAAGATACTTTCGCATTGCAAGGGATTTTCTGCCCGGATAATTGCTGCGCTTTTGGGAACGGTGACATCCTTTTGTTCTTGTTCTTCAATTCCTCTTTTTATGGGATTTACGACAGCAGGACTTCCGCTTGGGGTTACCTTTAGTTTTTTGATTTCTTCACCTATGGTTGATTTTGCTTCACTCATTCTTTTAACAAGCATTTTTGGCTGGAAGATTGCGATTGCTTATGTTGTGCTGGGGCTTATTGTCGCTATTGCCGGCGGAACAATAATAGAGCATCTCAAGATGGAAGATCAGGTTGCTGATTTTATCCGTAATGGAAAAAGTCTTTCGCTTGAGGAAGAAAAGATTTCGCATAGACAAAGACTGGTTTCTGCATTGCAGTCTGTTGCCGGCACACTTAAAAAAGTTTTTCCATATATTCTTTTGAGTGTGGCAGTGGGCGCAATAATTCATAACTGGATTCCTGAGGGCTGGATTGTCAGTCTGCTTGGTAAGAAAAATCCGCTTGGTGTAATTCTTGCAGTCTTTGCGGGCATTCCCATGTATGCAGATATTTTTGGCTGTATTTCAATTTCTGAAAGCCTTTTAATGAAGGGGGCGCTCTTGGGAGTTGTTTTGAGCTTTATGATGGCAGTGACTACGCTTTCTTTGCCATCTTTGATAATGCTTAAAAAGGCGATAAAAACAAAGCTTCTGGTAACATTTGTTTCAATCTGTGTAGCCGGAATAATTCTTGTGGGATATTTTTTTAATTTTTTTGAAGCAATATTTTTATAAATCGTAATGAAGGAGAATCGAATGGAAAAACTTACAATAAAAGTTTATGGCAGCGGCTGCAAAGGTTGCCAGACTTTACATCAGAATGTGATTGAAGCTCTAGCAGAAATGAATATGGCGGCTGACGTTCAATACATTACAGACATGCAGAAAATTATGGAAGCCGGAATCATGGGTATGCCAGCCCTTGCGGTGAATGATAAGATTGTTTCGGCTGGAAAGGTATTAAATGAGGCAGAAGTAAAAAAATATCTGGGGTAGAAAATATGACTCATAAAGAAAAAGCGGTAAATTATTTTTCGCAGAAATTACATTGTTCGCAGGCGGTTCTAGCGGCTTTTGCCAAAGAGTGTGGAATTACAGAAGAAGAAGCCTTTAAGCTTGGCAGCTGCTTTGGCGGCGGCATGCGAAAAGGGGAAGTTTGTGGAGCTGTTACTGGAGCTCTGATGGTTTTAGGATTATTGTATGGCCAGAAAGCTGCCTGTGACACAGAAGGCCGCCAGTTTTCAAACAAAGTGAATGATTTAATGATGGACCGCTTCAAAGAAAAATGCGGTTCTTATATCTGTAATGATTTATTAGGCTGCGATATTACTTCAGAAGAGGGGCATCAATTTTGCATTGATAATAAACTCTTCACTGAGTTTTGCCCTAAAATGGTTGCCGCCGCAGTGGAAGTGGTTGAAGAAATAATCCGGGAACAGAAGAAAGCGTAGATTTTATATTACGACTCATTCACCAGCTTACCGGTCATGTGTTCAATTTCAAGTTCGAGGCACTGAACGCGGGGCAAGGGATTTCTGAGATACTGGGTAAAAACAATTTTTGGAATAGTTGAGAAATATAAAAAAGTACTATAAAATTATTTGAGCATTTAAAACAGTATTCAAATCTCTTTATTTGCGGCGGTAAGTTTTTTATGGAAATGACTGTTGATTTGTTTAACAGTATCATTAATACAGCACAAGACTGTGTTTTCTGGAAAGACAAGGATAGACGTTTCGTTGGAGTAAATCAGGCTTTTTTAGACTTTTATGGTTTTGAATCCGCTGATGTTTTACTCGGAAAAAATGATGAAGACATGGGCTGGCACTCTAATCCTGAACCTTTTAAGCAGGATGAACTTGCAGTTCTTTCGGGCAAAAGTACTTATAAAGTTCAGGGGAAATGTTTTATTCGTGGCGAAGAGCGCGACATTGTAGCTTCTAAACGTCCCTTGTACAATAATGGAGAAATTGTCGGTCTGGCAGGAAGCTTTTCTGATATTACAGATGTAGTGCGACGGAAGAACGGTCTTGATCAATATCAGACAATTTACACAATCGACAAACTTAGAAAATACAGCTTCTTTGATAAGCTGATGGATGAAGTCAGCCTTAACGAAATTCTTGATCCGCTTACCGGTGTTATCTCTCGCGCTTATTCAGTCAGATTTGTTCGTTCTCTGATTGCTGAACATCGGCCTTTTACCTTTGCAATGATTGACCTTGATAATTTTAAGTTCATTAATGATAGCCTTGGTCACACGGCAGGTGATAAGGTTTTAGCAACAGTTTCAAAACGACTTGCAGAATTTGTTGATGGCTTTGGAATTGTAGGAAGATTTGGCGGCGATGAATTTTTAATGATTGATCTTCAGCATACTGAAATTAATGATAAAATCTCCTTCTTTGAAAGACTCTATACAAACTCGCTGGCTCTTCGCTTTACAATGGATTTTGGAAATGGCGGCTCTTTTATTACAGGAACAGTAGGAGCAGCAAGCTTCCCTGAAGATGCCGACAATTACGCAGACTTATTCACGCTTATAGACAAAATGCTTTATTATGGCAAGAATAAGGGCCGTAACTGCTTTACAGTTTATCAGGCTGCAAAACACAAGAATCTTGAAGTCAAAAAAATTGCACATCGTGGTCTTTATACTTACATTCACCAGTTAAGAACAAGTTTTGAAGTTACAGAAGGCTTTGAAAATCAACTAAGAGCTGCAATGCCTGTTCTTTCTGAAATTCTGAAAGTGAATGATATTTTCTTTGTTCGCGGTGATGGCAGATTAAAGGCTGTAATGAATCCTGAGTTTGATGGTGATGCTTGTGATATAGCAGAGCTTATGACTGAAGATCTTTTTTCGGAAAACACGCTGGATATGGTAAAGAATAAATCTCCGATATTTTACAAAACTTTAATCACCAATGGTTTTGAAACTACTCTGATAGTCCGTATCCGAAAAGCCAGCGAAGTTTATGGGTATCTGGTTTGTGCTGTAAAACGCAGCCTTCGCATCTGGCAGGAGAACGAATGTGCCGTGCTGTATTATTTGGCCGGGCTGCTTGTTGAATAGAATATATGAAATATAATAAAAAAATAATTTTGAAAAACAGTACAGAAGTTCTTCTTAGAAATGGCGAAGCTGCCGATGGACAGGCGGTTTTTGAAGTTTTTAATCTAACACATGAAGAGACAGATTTTTTGCTTTCATATTCTGATGAAAACAGTTATAATGCTGAACAGGAAGCTGCTTTTCTGGATGAAAAAACAAAGAGTGAAAACGAAATAGAAATTGTTGCTATCGTTGACGGTAAGATTGTAGGATTAGCAGGAATTGAAAGCGTGGGAGCAAAATATAAAATTCGTCATCGTGCTGAATTTGGAATCAGTATAGCAAAAGATTATTGGGGGCTTGGATTAGGAAAGGCATTAACTGCAGCTTGTATTGAATGTGCTAAAAAAGCCGGTTATATTCAACTGGAGCTTGATGTTGTGGCAGAGAATGAGCGGGCAATAGCTATGTATAAAAGTTTAGGATTTATGGAATATGGCAGGAATCCAAAAGGCTTTAATTCCAGATACACAGGTTTTCAGGAACTTGTTTATATGCGGCTTGAACTGAAAAATTAAAAATAGGACTTGCAAAAAAATGAATATTTCAGAAAGTGAAGAAATTTTAAAATCAATAACAGATGCAGATGGTATTATTATCCGCTGGCCAAAGAAAAAAGAAGAGAAAAGGGGTGTGCTTGAATATCTTATTACAAAATTTGAAAAAGGAAAAAGGTATTCTGAGCTTGAAGTAAATATGATATTGAAGCGCTGGCATTCGTTTGGAGATCATTCTCTTTTACGCCGGGAATTGTATGATGCCTTTCTTATTGATCGTACTCCTGACTGTCACGAATATTGGGTGCACGAAGAATAGATTCTGATGGACTACAGTTATATTTTAAATACTTCAGTTCCTCAAAAAGATAAACTCAAAGAGTTCGGGTTTACAGTTTGTACGAACGATTCTGCGGCATCGGATAACGGTCATAAATTTGTTTTAAAAAAAGAAATAGCTGATGGTGAGTTTTATGTTTTAATTCAGCTGACAGATGTGTCACTTACTGCAGATGTTTTTGAAACTTCAACAGGTGAACAATATGTGCTTTTTAATGTTAGTTCTGCCCAGGGCGCTTTTGTTGGTAAGCTTCGCAGCGAAGTACAGGGTGTGATTGAAGAAATTCGGGAAGAATGTTTTATCACCGAGAACATAAAACAAAAGTATGAAGATTTTCTGCATTCATATTTTAATGCTTTTGGCGACAATCCTTGGGCAGAAGAACCATATGACAGCAGTACAGTTTACCGTTGTCCGAATAATAAATGGTTTGCACTTGTGATGAAAATAAAATTTAAAAATCTCGGACTTGAAAGCGATGAGCCTGTCTGGGTTGTGAATCTTAAAGCAGAAAATGTGGATTCAATCATAGATAAAAAATCAATATTTCCTGCATATCACATGAACAAAAAATATTGGATTACTGTGCTGCTTACGTCTGTAACAGATTTTGATAAGCTATGTGAGCTTACCAAAAAAAGTTTTGCACTTGTAGAGTAATTTTGGAATTAAGTTTTAACGATGCCAGTCTGGAGAATTTAATTAGAAGGCATATGTTCCAAACGGCATAAGAGCAACCTGAGCTAATTTGAAATGCTGCTTCCCAAAAGGAATACCTACAATTGTGATACAGAAGAAAAGTCCAACAATCAGATGGGCAACGGCAAGTTCAACTCCGGAAATACAAATCCAGAGAATGTTTAAGAGAAGAGACATGGTGCTGCCGTTGTTTACAACTTTTCTTCCAAATGGAAACATTGCAACGCCAGCGATCTTAAAACACTGGATTCCAAGTGGAATGCCGATGATTGTGATGCACCAGAGAATTCCGGCAATAATCCAGCCGAGCCCAAGAAGAAAACCGCCCAACAAAAACCAGATAAGATTTCCAATAAAACTCATTTCGTAAACTCCTGATTATAGTTTAACGAGATTTGGGGTAGAGGGGCAATAAATTTTTTTCTATAATTATTTTGTTAATTGTATGACAGACCTTTTGATTGGCACAAGCGGATATGATTACCCGGAATGGAAGGGTGTTTTTTATCCGGAGGATTTGAAGCGAAAAGATTTTCTCTCTTATTATGCGACTCAGTTCAATGCGCTGGAATTGAATAATACGTTTTACAATATGCCAACGACAGAACGCCTTCTTAGTTTTTATGAAAGGTCTGATGGAAAACTGAATTTCAGCGTGAAGGCGAACAGACTGCTGACTCATGAAATAAGTGGCGGCTGGCAGACTGCGGCGGAGGATTTCAGGATGGCGGTTGCGCCTCTGCAGGAAAAGGGCTGTCTTTCTGCGTTGCTTTTTCAACTACCGGAAAGCTTTCATTACACGCCTGATAACCGCATTTACCTTGCAAAGCTGATACAGGAGTTTAAAGGATTTCCTGTGATGATAGAGTTCCGTCACAAGGAATGGATTCGCCCGTCTGTTTTTGAGGGCCTTGAAAAACGTAATGCAGGAATTGTTTTTTGTGATATGCCTCAGTTGAAGAATCTTCCGGATGGTAGTGTGGTGAATACGCCTTTTATTGGGAGCAATGCTTATATCCGGCTTCATGGTCGAAACGAAGGAGCCTGGTACTCAACAGGAGATTCACCAAATGGTTCTGCCCGCTATTGTTATGATTATTCAGATGAAGAACTGGCTCAGTTTGTGCCGGTCGTGATTAAGGCTGGTGGCGAAGGAAAAAAAGTGCAAATCTACTTTAATAATCATCCAAATGGGAGCGGAGCAAAGAATGCAGCAAAGTTGAAGAGTATGATTGAAGGTGTCTCAAAATGAAAGTAATAGTCAGTGCCTGCCTGGCCGGCGACAATTGCAAATACAACGGTGGAAATAATTTCAATCATAAGATGATGGACTTCCTCTGGTAAAAAAATCCCTGGCCACGGACTCTTTGCAGAGCTTTGCATTAAGGATGGTTATAAGGTTTTGGATTTGGAATTGATGATATGTACGGCAATGCTATTGATGCTACAATAAAAGTAGACACTGAGGGGCTAAAAAATTTGTTTAAGATGATATAATAAACGAAGAAGAGCCCCGTGGAGGTGTCACATGGGAAAGCAGTTAAATCCGCTTGAAAAGGAATTCCTAATCAGGACTTA
>JAQXNX010000003.1 GCA_029098225.1 Spirochaetales bacterium
CCATGTCATTACGGCTGCTAGTCAATTGTTCTGATTTTCCGTTCCATCGGATAGAACCGGCAGTTACTTCCAGATTTTCATCAAAGTTTTTAATTTTAATGTCATCATATAAAGTGTATTTTTCTTCATCAGAATTTGCCGAAAGCAGTTTGCAAGAGCCTTCTGTTTCAATTTCTCCAGTTTTTTTTAAAAGCTGAAAACTAACATCTCGGGCATACATGGAATTTCCTTCCTTGTATTGCTCAAGAACACCAGCAGAAAGAGAAAGCTTTTTTGCGTCGTCTTCATATTTTGTGTAAACGGCATCCGTAAAAATAAATTCCGGCACGTTGGATTCATCCTGATAGCTCTGACTGTACTTAAGAGAACAGCCGAGAAAAATGAACAGAGAAGAAATGGTGATTGCCAGAATTCGTTTTTTCATTATTTATCTAAAGCTGCTCCAATGAATGCAGTGAACAACGGATGAGGTTTTGTTGGTCTTGAAACAAATTCAGGGTGATACTGAACTCCAACTCCCCATTTATGATTTTCCCATTCAAAGGCTTCTGTTCGCTTGTCCAATTCAGAAATTGCGCATGGAATAAGTCCATGTTCTGTCATGTCTTTTGAATATTTGCGGTCGAATGTGTATTTGTTTCTGTGTCGTTCAACGATTGTTGATTTTTTGTATGCATCATGAAGCTTTGTGCCTTTTGTGATTTTTACGGTTGCGGCTCCAAGCTGCATTAAGCCTGATGCAGAAAGACCAGCCTGTTCTTCTGGAAGACTGATGATAGCGTGTTCTGAATTTTGAATGAATTCTGTGCTGTCGGCATCTTCCCAGCCAAGAATAGAGCGGGCAGTCTCAATTGGCATAAGCTGCATTCCAAGATCAATTCCAAGATATGGAATGTTATTTTCGCGGGCATATTTTACAGTTTTAAGAAGCCCAAGAAAGCCTCGCTGTCCGTAATTGCCAGGAATTACGATACCATCTGCGCCTTCAAATGCTGTCGCAAAATTTTCTGTGTCTTCAAGAGATTCTGCATCTATTTTGCGGATTTCAAGTTTTGCACCAAAGGAAGTGATTGCTGCATGGAAAAGGGATTCACGTACAGATTTATAACATTCATCAAGGTAGTCTTTTTTGCCAACCATTGCGATTGTAACCTTTGGTCCTTCACCGTTAAGTTTGTTAAGGAAAGCTGTCCATTGACGAATGTTTGAGTTAGGAACTTCTGTTTTGATTGCAAGCTTGCTTATTATTTTCTTATCAATTCCTTCCTTATGGAAAAGAACTGGAAGTTCGTAAATTGATTTGTCAATGTTAGATGAAGCGAATACTGCATCTGTGGAAACGTTACAGAAAAGTGCAAGTTTTTTTCGCATGTCAGCTTCAATTTCTTTTTCGCAGCGGCAGAGAAGAATGTCTGGCTGAATACCAGCTTCCTGAAGCTGTTTTACAGAGTGCTGTGTTGGTTTTGATTTTAATTCACCACCTGTGATTACAGGTATAAGAGAAAGATGAACTGTGCAAACGTCATTTTTTCCTAATTCATGAATAAGCTGGCGGGCAGATTCAAGGAAAGGAATTGATTCAATATCGCCTACAGTTCCACCAATTTCCACGATAACAACATCAGCATTTGATTTTGCACCGATTGTAAGGATTCTGCGTTTGATTTCATCTGTGATATGAGGAATAACCTGTACTGTACGACCGTTATAGCGGCCGACGCGTTCATTACGGATTACCTGATCGTAAACTTTTCCGATTGTAATACAGTTGTCATTTGTAATATTGATGCTTGTAAAACGGCTGAAATTTCCCAAGTCAAGATCAGTTTCTGCGCCGTCTTCCGTAACATATACTTCACCATGCTGGAATGGGCTGATGTTTCCTGCATCAACGTTGATATATGGATCACATTTTACCATTGTAATATTAAGTCCGTAACCTTCAAGAAGACTTCCAATAGTTGCCGCAGCAACACCCTTTCCGAGAGAAGAACAAACACCACTTGTAACCAGAATATATTTACTCATAACGATGTATTTTTTCACTATTAAAGACTTTAGTCAATTACACTCATACAGGTTTAATTTTTATATTAAAAAATCGTCATTAAATATTTCAAATTTATTTTACAACTTAATATTAGAGGAGTATAATGTTGTCTATGCTTGATACATTAAATGATGCAGATTTTGAACGCTTCCGCAAGACAATTTATGATGAAAGCGGTATTACTTTTTCTGCTACGAACAGACCTATTCTCGATAGTCGAATAAAAGAAATCCTTCGTGAAAAGAAGTTGGATTCTGTAGATGATTATTATAAATTAATCACCTCAGATCATGAGGAAATGAAACGAATGCTGGATGCGGTAACAACTAATCTTACCCGATTTTTCCGTAACCAGCCTCATTTTGATGCACTGGAAAAGTACGTCATTCCTCACGTTTTGGAAGAAAAAAAGAAGACTGGAGACAAAACAGTTCGTGTATGGAGTGCAGGTTGTTCTACTGGTGAAGAGCCATATACAATCGCAATGCTCTTAAAGCGAATTTTACCTGTAGGTTATGACTTTCAGGTAACTGCTTCGGATATTTCTCTTAAGTCTCTTATGGTTGGACAGAGCGGTTTTTACGCTGACAACAAGGTTGATGGAATCCCACCTGATTATCTTTCTCAGTATTTTACAAAATCTGCCGGCGGATATCAGGTTAATAAGGAAATTATGAGTAAAGTTAAGTTTGACTATCATAACCTTAAGAATGATTCTGGCATGAGAAATCTTGATGTTATTTTCTGTCGAAATGTTCTCATCTATTTTGATGAGCCGGCACAACTTGCCGTAATAAATAGATTTTACAATTCAATGGCTCCTCAGTCATATTTGTTTATTGGCCATTCAGAGTCTTTGTTCGGAATGAAAACAGATTTTGAATTCCTAAAAACGGAGTGGGCTTGTTTTTATTCTAAAAATCAAAAATAAAATCGAGGAATGTTATGGAAGATATTCAGGTTTTAGTTTGTGATGATTCCGCATTAATGCGAAATTTAATTGGGCGTATAATTGATGAAACCTGTGGTATGGCTGTATGTGCAAAAGCCGAAAATGGTGAAGATTTGCTTGAAAAGCTTAATACAGTTAAGCCTGATGTAATTTTACTTGATATTGAAATGCCGAAGATGAACGGCGTTGAATTTTTAAAGAAACGTAAAGAGCGAAACATTAAGGTTCCGGTAATTATTCTTTCAAGTGTAGCTACTGAAGGTGCTGCAGTTACAATGGAGTGTCTTTCTCTTGGTGCTTCAGATTTTATTACAAAGCCGGGTGCTTCTTCTGTTACCCTTAAAATTGGTGATGTTTCTAAAGATATCATTGAATATGTTGCTGCTTATGGTGGTGCTTATGCTGCTGTTTCTGGTAAGAAGGTTTATGATGCTGATTTCTTTGCACACCAGATTAAATTAAAGCAGGCCGAAAAAGCTGTACTTGCTAAGAAAGGTGAGGATGCTGCAAAGGCTGCTTCTATTACAGCTAATGATGTTCTTCCTACAACATGGTTTCAGCAAAAGCCAAAAGAAGCTGTTGTTATTAAACCAGAACGCGAAGGTGGAAAAATTGATATTATTGCAATAGGAATTTCTACCGGAGGTCCTAATGCTTTACGTGATGTATTTAAGGCTATTGATCCAAATTTAAAGCAGCCTATTCTTGTAGTTCAGCATATGCCTGCCGGATTTACCAAGGAGTTTGCTGCCAGCCTGGATGCAATATGTCCTTTAACCGTAACAGAAGCCGTTGATGGAGAACCAATTTTGGATGGACATGTATACATTGCTCCCGGCGGATATCATATGTTTGTAGAACATCGTCCATTGGGAAATTTTATTAAGCTTTCTCAGGATGCTCCAAGAAACGGACACAGACCTTCTTGTGATGTTTTGTTTGAATCCGTTGCAAAGATTTTCATGAATCATTCGCTTGGTGTAATTATGACAGGAATGGGTAGGGATGGAGCTGCAGAACTGGCAGAAATGAGAAAGAAAGGTGCCTGGACTTTAGGTCAGGATAAGGAATCTTCTATTGTATATGGAATGCCAAAAGTTGGCTTTGAACTTGGTGGTGTTCAGAAACAGGTTCCGCTTGCTAATATGGCTGAAGAAATCAGTAAACTTGCTAAAGAACATTTAATTGCTTAATTCTGTTCTTTATTCGATTCTGTAAACTGCGGGGTATGAATCTTTATCATAGGATTTATACCCCTTGTTTTTATAAATATGATTACTGTTGGAATTAAGAAAAATACAATTGTAATTATGTATCTTATTAATTCTGACATAATTTTTCCATTAAATAAATATTCATAAACTTTTGGGCCTAAAAAGCATGCAGCGCATGAAAAAATTATCGGAATAAAAAGTAATAATATGTTGACTACTTTTTTCATAATTCCTTTATCCTTTCTTCGCAGGCTTTTTCGCCTTTTACGTTCTTCAACTGGCTGTAAGTATCTTTTAAATTATAAAGTGCATCTTCATAATATGGGTTTATTGAAACTGCCTGTTCAAAATATTCTGCGGCAAGATTATAATTTTCTTTATTAAATTCTGCTACACCCAGAAGATTCCATAAATGTGTAGAAAGAGGGTTGTAATCAAGACCATCTTCGCAAATATATTGAACCTGTTCGTAATCTTTTTGCATTAAACAAAGCGTGGCATAAGTTTCTGCAACATCCTCGTTATCTGGAACAAGATTCCATGCATTCTCCAATGCGTTTCTTGCATCTGAAAGTTTTCCCTGATCTCTGAAGGTAATTCCCATATTGTACCAGAGCAGATAATTATTGTTGTCTATAGTTATTGCACGTTTAAAACAGGCTATAGCTTCATTATATGAACCATTAGAAGCGAGAAGTATTGCCTGATTATTTAACGTTTCAGATTTTTCTATCATTTTTCCTTCCAGTATTACAATTCCATAAGTTTCTTTGGAATCATATTTAAGAATAAATTTTCAATTTCTTTTGAATTAAACTTCTTTGAATTATCTTCAATCAGTTTTAATCCAGTTTTCAGAGCTGCCTTAATAGAATTTTTTTCTTCGAGCAGAGAAATGCATTTTTCTATGGCTGGAGAATTAATTCCATCTCTTTTAGCTTCTTTCATATATTCTTCAATTAATTTTTTGTCCTGAGGATTATTCTTTATATGGAGAATTACCGGCAGACTTTTTTTACCTTCTGTTATATCATCACCACGCTGTTTACCTGGATTTCCTGTTGTCAGATTAATTACATCGTCTATTATCTGAAAGCCAATGCCAATGTTTGCAGCAATTTGTCCAGCTTCTTTTGTTTTTTCAGAATCATTTCCGGCACAAACAGAACCAAGACTTGCTGCTAAAGAGGCGAGTGTACCAGTCTTACATTTTACCATTGTATAATATTCTTCTTCTGAAGGATAATAAGAACTGTCTCTATGCCATTTTATATCAAGGGCCTGGCCTAAATGCAGCTTTCTTAATTCATTTGTGTAAAGTCTGTAAAGTAAAAGCTTTGTTTTATCACTTATATTCTGATTTTCTATACAGGCTGAAGCTTCAAAGTATAACCAGGATGCAGAATTGATTGCAGTATCGATTCCATAAGTAATATGTGCTGCGGGCTTTCCCCGGCGTAAATCTGCTCCATCTTCGATATCATCATGAATTAAACTTGCTGTATGGACAAATTCAACTAAAGGTGTAAGAGAACAGACTGTTTCGTACGAAAGTTTATTCGAATTATTTTCATTAAGATAATAAAGAATCATAAGAAGAGGACGCCATCTTTTTCCGCCTAGTTTAATAAGATTTTTATTTGGTTCTATTAAAGTTGTAAAATTATCTTCGGAAAAAGGGCCTTTGCCAAAAGATGAAGAAATCCAGCTGGAATTTGCCTTGTCGGGTAGTGAAGTATTCAGTGCTTTTTCTATGTCCTGCAATATAATATTTATTTCTTTATCCATATTTAAAGTATATAAAACTTTTTAAGTTAAGACAAATGAAAAATTTTAGTTTTTTTAGTTATTTATACACAAGTTATCCACATTAGCTACACAAAAAAAATAAAAAAAACGTGTCAATATATTTTTAAAAAAAATTCGGAAAAAAAATAAAAAAAAATGTAAAATTAGTTAAGTCTATATAATATAAAGACTTATTATAAAAGTTATAAAATTCTTTTATATATGCTTAATTTTCTTTACTTGTATTAAAGAAAATTCTTTTATTAATTCACTAATTTTTACACAAGTTATCCACATTTTATAAACCCGGAATTTGTTTCACGAAAGTTTCACGGGCAAAAAAAAACTGCCCGAAGGCAGCCTTTTAGTTTTTTATACCGGTTTAACCGAGGAAGACCTCACCAGTTTCATTAATTGCAATAATTGTGTGACAGCCGGAACATCTGAATCTTCCAGATTTAGTTGCTCTAAGTCTTTTATTGCAAACCGGGCAGGAAACAACTAATGGGAAAATTGAATCCCCGGTTGTTTCTCCTCCAGATGTAAAGAACGCAATTGCTTCGTCTGCACTTCCTTTAATATTAAAGAATTGTGAAAAGCCTAAAAGCTGGAAAACTTCGTAAACCTTTGGCTGAATTTCCATAAGAACTACATCGCCACCCTTTGGTTTAACAACTTTTAAGAAAACTGTAAAAGAACCAATACCAGTTGAAGAAACATAGTTTAAAGAAGAGCAGTTAAATATAAGATTTATAAATCCAGCGTCAATAATTTTTGTAATCTGCTTCTGGAAAAAATTTGAATTGTAAGTATCTATGTAACCGCTAAGATAAATGAAAACTCCTTTTGGAACGTTTTCTGCTTTTCTAAGCGAAATGGAAAGGCTGTCATCCCTTTCATTATCAAAGCCTGGTACTAATGTATTGTTGCTATCCATGTACTAATATCCTATCTCGTATATTCTATTATTATACTTGTATATCGGCAAAAATGTCAAATTTTATAATATGAAAAGCATTGAAATCATTTTTATAATTAATGCAAAAAAAACTTTCAGTGTCGTTGAAGATTTTAAAATCCGGGTTATTAAGGCTTTAGTCGACTTAATGCTTCAAATATATATTTTGATTTCTATTAAATTTAGGTTATAATAGTACGATAATGAAAATATGAAAAAGGCGTTAAATTTATTACTTGCATATATTTTGTTCCTGATTCTTGGAATAATTGTTTTTACTCTTTTTAATATAATGAATATGAGCGTTCAGAGTTTTATTGCAGGACGCGAAATTCGTTTTTTTATTCGGGAAAGAATAATTATTTCTTTTTTTAAAGCTTCCTTTGTATGCATCTGTTTAATTTGCCCCTGTATTACTTATTATAGAATCCGTCATCCAGGAGGAATCCTTCAGGCGGTTGCATATATTATTATCTGCGGAGTTACGTGGTTTATTCTTTTTCCATGTGTACATAAACTTGAATATAATTATTCACAGAAATTTCAGTCTTACGAAAATGAAAAAATTCTTTCTTCTGGATATTTTAGAAAGAGTGGAAATAAAATCTATTATTTTAAAAATGAATTTACAGAGGTTTATGAAAATAGAAAAGAGACCAATGTAATTATAATTGATCTGGATGAAGATGGAAAAATTTCCAGCCGTCCGATTGTTAATTCTCCTTATTTTGAATTGAATAGAACTGCGGAGCCTTTTTCTGATGTTTTAATTAAACAGAATTTTGAAGAAAATCGGAAAGTTTCCTTTAGTTTTAATAATATTATTGAATACGGAAGAAATGCCTTTAATAAAGGAATTACATTTTATCTTGGATTTATATCAATGGCATTAATAGTATGCAGCTTATATGCCATGACAGGATTTTTTGAATGGAAACTTCTTAATTCCTGTTTTCTAATTGTTTCAACAGCCTTCTGTTATATTTTAAATAGTTTTTATTTTTCTGATATACTTTCATTTATAGTAAATAGATTATCATCCTATAGATTTATAGAATTATTGGCCAATTATTTTGATAATCCTCTATTAGTAATAGTAAATGTTTTTTTTGCCTTTTTATTTATTATTATGGGGCTTATAAGAATGATTGTAAAAAAACATAAGGCTAAGAACTGAGACGAGGGATTAATATGAAAAAACTTTTTGGAATGCTGGGAATCTTTTTAGCTCTTGGTCTTACAATTTGTCTTGTGATGGGCTTTTGTTCTCATGTACCGGAAGAAATTGTAAAGTCTTCTGTTTTTGGTTTTAAATTGTTAACCGGTTTTGAATATTTAATAAAATATTTTCCTGGTTTAATAATTATGGGCTTTGTAATCAGCTGTTCTGTTCATTTTGGACATAATCCGGAAGGCAGTTCATACAGATTTTCAAAGGCAATGTTTGATCGTTTTAAAATAGTAATTATAAGTTCAATTATAATTTCAGCGATTCTAACCCTTAATTCAGAAGTTTTTGGAATTTTAATTTCAAATAGGAAAGCAAAAATAATTAATAGGCCAAAAGTAATTGCAGAATATGTTCAGGTGGGAAACAATCTTTTTGAGCATGGATTTTATGATAGAGCTCTTTTGTATGCCGATGCAGCTTTAAAATTAAATTCAAATGATGAAGCTGCAATTAATCTTAAAGAAAAATCAGAAGTGGAGCAGAGCCGTTCACAAAATGCAAATATGCGTTTTAAATTATATGAATCTGTAGAAGAAGCCAGAAATGTAGATGAAGTTAAAATAGACAGCACACAGATTTACGAAGTTTTTACTTACTATCAGAAAGCAAAAGAAGCTTACGAAAATGAGCAATGGTTCAATGCACATTATTATGCTGAGCTTGGATTAAAACTTGCAACTCCAAAAGATCCTAATCTTGATTCCCTTAAAGAATTATCTACAATGGCCTGGAATAATCTTACAGAAAAGCACAGTAAATCTAAAACTGAAGAACAGAAAATTTTCGACAGAAAATATGAAGGTTATCTTGCTTTAGTTCAAAAGGATGATTTAAAGGCCTATTATATTTTTAGAGAATTATATTCTTCTTCCAGAGAACTTCAGTCAGATCCTGATGTTTCTTTTTATCTTGAAATAGCTGAAAACAGAATTAATGAAAAGTACTTTTTTATAGATGAAACCTTTGAACTTCAGACTCTTGAATCAGCAAATAACGTTTATTTTTCTTATGATTATGCAGATGGCTCAACAGATTTAGTTTTCTTTAAAGGTGTCACAACAGTCGCTGGAACCGGAAATTCTATTCAATATTTACGGGATTTAACTATTAAAACTATTGGAAAAGACGGTTATATAACAAGAACAATGCAGGTTCCATATGCAAAAGTTCTTCCCGTATCCATAGAAGGCTTTAATTCAATTACAAAGAGTCTTTTGGGAATTGATGAACATATTAATTTTATTCCTTATATTCTTCTTAATTCTGTTGGTCGCGATAATCCTGAAATTTCAATTTCTCCGGAATATAGTTTTGCGCCTGGTCATGAAGCTCAAACTCCTGATTATCTTTTACTTCCAATTGATTATGAAGATTTTGTAATGCTGGAAAATGCTTCAAACGATCCATATAAAACTTCTTTAACAAATTTGTATAAGCTTATTAAGCGTTCAGAAATGTATGGTTTTTCTGAAGAAGTTTATGGCCAGATATTCATTAACAGAGTTATGTATGCCTTGTGGATGATATTTATAATGATTCTTTTAGCTTCTTTTGCATGGAATAATAGAATTGAACCAACTCAATATTTTAAATTAACCTGGGCTTTTGCTTTCCCGATTTTCTTTGTTGTTGCCTTTGAATTTTACAGGCTGGCATATTTTGTTTTAAAATTAATTAATTACGCAGTTTTAGCAAGATTTGATTTCTTTATGGCAAATATTGCAAGTTTTGTTATTATCCTGCTATTCCTGCTTATAGGAACAATAATCTTTCTTGCAAGGCGTTCAAAAAAATAATTTTATAAAAGACTTGCCAGTTCTTCCCAGCGTGCATATTTTGTTTCAAGTAGGGAAGAAATTTCTTTGTAACGGATTTGGGCTTTATTAATTTCTTCAAAATTTGAGCCCGACATTTTTTCTTCCAGTTGTTTTGCTTCTGCTTCTAAAACAGGAATTTCTTTATCAAGTTCTTCAAATTCACGCTGTTCTTTATAAGAAAGTTTTTTCTTTTGAACGGTTTGCTCCTGTACAGGATTTTGTGGCTCTTGTGATTTTTTTTGTACATTCTGAACGCTTGTATCTTTTTTTTCTTCTTTTTGAAGTTCAATATATTCGCTGCATTTTCCAACAAAGCCACTTATACTGCCATCGCTTTCCAGAATAAAAAGAGAATCAGCAATTTTATCCATAAAATATCTGTCGTGACTAACAATTAAAAGACAGCCTTCATAATTTAATAAGAACTGCTCTATAAGATTCATTGTAAAAATATCAAAATCATTCGTAGGTTCGTCTAGAATTAAAAAGTTAGGATTTTCCAGAAGAAGCCTTACAAGATAAAGACGTTTGCGTTCTCCTCCGCTTAAACAGGATAAGGGTGAGTGCTGTATTTTCCCTGTAAATCCGAATTCTTCTAAAAATCTGGAAGCACTTACTTCTTTTTTTCCTTCGTTTAGAGTCATTCGTTCAGCTGTTTCTTTGATATATTCTAAAACAGTAAGAGAAGAATCTTTTATCTGCAAATTTTGTGTGTAATATCCAAAATGTGTATTTTCTCCCGTTACAACATAACCTTCATCCGGTTCAAGTTTTCCTGTAATTATGTTGAGCAATGTTGTTTTGCCCGATCCATTTTCTCCATAAAGTCCTATTCTTTGTCCTTTGGAAAAAGTGTAACTGAAATTTTTTATAACTGGATTTTCTGAACCTTGCGATTGAGCCGAATATCCTTTTTGAAAAAACTTTGAAATTTTATGAAGCTCAAGAATTTTTCCGCCTAATCGTCTTCCTTTTACTTCAAAAGTAAAACCTGAATCTTCATGAAATTTTTCGCGGTTAATCAGTTGTTCATCTCTTTGAATTCTTGCTTTAATTTTTGTTCCACGTGCGCATGGTCCTCTTAAAAGCCATTCACGTTCAAATCTCAAAACAGATTCTATTCGTCTTTCTGTATTAATTAAAATTTCTCTTTCTGTTTCTTTTTTTTCAAGATAAGAAGAATAATTTCCTTCGTAAAGTTTTATTTTTCCTTTATCAAGTTCATAAATTGTTGAGCAGACAGAATCAAGAAAATATCTGTCATGAGTTACCATTAAAACTGAACGTCTTGTCTTTGTAAGATAATCCTGCAGATAGGAAATTGTCTGAATATCAAGATGATTAGTCGGTTCATCTAGCAGCAGAATATTTGTGTCATCAACTAAAACCTGTGCGAGAGCAACTTTCTTTATCATACCTCCACTTAACGAAGACATTTTTCTGTTCATGTCATTTATCTTTAATGTCTGAAGAACTGATTTTACCTGGCTTTCATAATTCCACAAAGCTTTTGAATCCATCTGTGTAAGAATTTTTTCATATTCCCGCTTTAAAGCTTCTGAAAGATTATTCTGCGACATTTTTTCGCAGAGCTCTTCATAACGTTCAATTATTTTCAGGTTTTCTGAAGTTGAATGAAAGATGTGCCTGGCAATTGTATCTTCTGGATTATAAACCGGCTCTTGAGGAAGAAAAGCAATTTTTGCTTCCCGGTTAAAAACTATTTCTCCGGAATCTGGAGAAAGAACTCCCGCTATTGTATTTAAGAGTGTAGATTTTCCGCTTCCATTTCTTCCTATTAATGCGGCTTT
The DNA here is from genome assembly GCA_029098225.1 of Spirochaetales bacterium. Classification (GTDB taxonomy): domain Bacteria; phylum Spirochaetota; class Spirochaetia; order Treponematales; family Treponemataceae; genus Treponema_D. Next base: position 11,822 of record JAQXNX010000003.1, read on the forward strand.
CTGATTTTCCTGAAGCCCGAATGTTACGTTTTCAAATAAAGGGGTTTCTCTTCCGATTTTTGAAATTTCTTTGACAGATAGAAGATTCATAAAAAGCATTTTACACTTTTTTTCTATTTATGCCGACAATAAAGTATGTTAAAGAAACAATTTTTAATTATTTTTTTGATACTGATTAATTATTCGTCTATGTTTGCTTCGCTATATAAGAGCAATGTAACTGTCTCTTATTATGCAGAAGATTTTCATGGAAAAAAAACTTCCAGCGGAGAAATTTTTAATATGTATGATTTAACCTGTGCACATATTTCTCTGCCTTTTGGAACAGTTTTAAAAATTACAAACAGAGCAAACGGCAAGTCGGTTAATGTGCGGGTTAATGACAGAGGCCCTTTTGTATTAAATAGAGAAGTAGATTTGTCTAAAGCTGCGGCTGTAAAGCTTGATATGATAAAAAGCGGAACAACAAAGGTTGATATAGAAATTGTAAGAGCTGTTTCGCATTCAAAACAAAGTTTACAGACTGCACAGAAAGCTCAGAAAATGATTCAGAAAATGGTGAGAAATACATATACTGCTGCTTCTTCCTCAAGTTCCAATAATATTTCTTCTGACGCAGCTTCTTCATTTGACTATTCAAAGCTTGTATCTGGAACAGTTTGGGATATTCAGGTTGCATCCTTTTCTTCCCAGGACAATGCAAAAAACTTTGCTCAGCAGCTTTATGATAAAGGTTTTTCAAATATTGTTTTTCAAAAAACAGAAAATGTTACAAGAGTTGTTATAAAAGCTGTAGAATGGAATAAAGTTCAGAACATGGAAAAGCAATTAAAGGCAAATGGATATTCAAGTCTTGTTATAAGAGAAAGAAAGTAGCCTTAGAAAAATATAACTTAATAACTTTCATTCTTGCGAATACTTAATTCATGCCTTATAATATAAAGATAATAACTTGAAAGAGAAAAACTAAATAAGGAATATAACATGTCGGATTCTGTTGATATGGAGCTTGAAGCAATTCTTGCAAGTGCTGTTGAGGATGATTCTCATCCCACTCAAATTGACACAAATACTAAGGAATTTTCTGTAGATTCAATTCCAACAAATAGAAAATCTCTTTTTACAAAATCTGTTGATGAGGTTGTAAATCATAAAAAAGAAAAAAATATTCATGAGGCTGATTTAAGCCAGAAATGTTTTGATCCTGTTGAAAAACTTGTAAATGATACTCCTTCACCTGTTTTTTCTGATCCTTCTTATTATAAAACTGCACTTACAGGCGAAAATCAGTCTGCACAACGTGTTCATCAGGTGCTTTCTAAATATTTAACAAGTCAGGATCCAAAAGACCGCGCTGTTTATCGTCAGCAGATAGTTACTGCTTATTGGGAACTTTTGCGCGGAATGGTTGGAAAAATGTCTAATCCTTCTGCGCCAATGCCAAAAAGAATGCTTGTTCGTTTTGGTGTACTTCTTCCTTCTTTGTTTAAAGCAGAAACAAAGGAATTTTTTTCTAAGATAATTTTTGATAATAATGCAAAAGAGCCTATTCTTTATGTTGATGAATGGTTTAAAGAAATTGCATCTGGAAGAATGGGAAATTCTGCAACTGATGAAAAAAAGCAGACAAGAACTGCTAACATGACAGCTGACCAGATGGCTATGGCAGAGCAGTCTCGTCTTATGCAGCTTCAGTCAAAAAACTCTGGAAAACTTCAGAGTGCAGAAAACCTTTTGGGCTTAAAAGAAAATGAAAGAAATGTTCTCGAAATTGAATTAAAAAATAAAATTGAAGATTTATGTGAACATCAGCCTGTTATGGGACTTGATCCACACAGACAGTCTTATACTGATTTGCAGAGAAAATTATTTCCTGAAATTACAGATATTCTTCATAGACTTTCTAAAAATGACAAGGAGCTTTCAAAGGCACTTGCAGAAGTTCAGGAAGCTAAAGCTTCTGTAGACAGTGTTTCTGATAAACTTTCTGCTAATGGCGGCGATTCTATGGCTATGACAAACGATAGCGAAGCTGTAAAGCTTGAATTTGAGACTGTTCGTCAGATGGCAAAAATGACAATTGGAAGACGAGGTAATCAGTTTCCTATTTTTACACGAGAATTTTATCATTGTACAGAAAAAGGAACCGGTACACGCGAAAATGTAATAGAAGTTCTACGCTGGATAGAAAGTCTTGATCCTGGTGTATTCCATCGAATTCATAAAAATATTCCAAACAGAATTGTTCCTTACGTTCTTCTTGTTCCAACTTATGGAGACAGAGGTTTCTGTTGGGAACCTTTTGACCGCTATAATCGTGTAACAAGCCGTGGTCGAATTGTAGTTCCTATGTATCCCAAGGATTTAAGAATTGCAGTCTTAACCGCTGTAGCAGATTTAAGATGGCAGGTTGCAAAGGAAAAAGCTTCTTATTACTGGATGGAAGAGGGCTTAACAGGACAGTATTATCAGCATGTTGAACAGTTAAAGCTCAAAGGTGATTTGAAGGAATTTTTTATTGAAGATTACATTCTCTGGATGACAAAGGAATCAACCGGAGTGCAGCGTCTTGATAAAGATGTTCGAGGAATCTTCTGGCGAAATATGCCGTTCCCTAAAGAATTAAAAGAAGATTTAAGAAAGCGCTCTCTTGTATATGATGAACTTTGTAAGAAAGATGCTAACAGAGAGATGTCTGATGGTTATTGATAAAAAATTTGCAATTTTGTTTGTTATTCTTACAGGCTTATTTTGTTCTTGTACTACAACAATAAAATATAAGGTTTCCAGACCTGCAAAACTTTCTACTTATGGAATACAGACAATTGCAGTTTTGCCATACGAGCCAAAATCAGAAAAATCTACAAGTGCAAGTCCTCAGGCTGTTTACAGTATGGAAAAGCTTTATAACCGTATTTGTACAACAATTGTAAACGAAAACTACTGTTCATTAGTTGATCCAACTGCATTTAAAGAAGCAGAAAGCAAAGCAGAACTTTGCGACGCTTACATTACATTTTCTGTTTCTCAATTTTACGTATATGAAAATTTTTACCTTGATGATGGAAGTATTTATCAATGGTCAAGCGATTTATCAAAAAAATCATTTTACAATATAGATGATTATGGAAGAGCTCTTCCGGTTCCACTTTATGTAATAGAAAATTCAACAACAAATTCTGCAGTTCAGTTTTCTTCAGACACAAATGTATCCCGCCATGTAGATATGATGTTTTCTTACAATGTAATTGATTCTTCAACAAATAAAGTAATCGCCATGGAAGACTTTGTAATTTCTGCAGATTCTGATGAATACAAATTTGGAAGTGTTTTACCAGAAGCGTCATCGATTATAGAAAATCAGTTAAATATTTATGCTTCAAAAATTGTAAGTAATTTTCAGCCTTATACAGAAGATAAAGCAAATAGTTTAATTTCTGATTCAAAAAATGAAAATATGAAAGAGGCAAAAAGACTTGCAGCAAAAGGGAATGAAGAAAATATTCGTGCTGCAAAAAAAATATATTTTAATGAATACAGTCTAAATAAAAATTTAGATGCCGCTTATAATTTCAGTGTTTTATGTCTTTCTTTAAATGAAATTAACGAAGCTTTTTGGGTAATGAAAACTGTTTGCAGCGAAAGTGATAATTATAAATATAAAGAACTTTTAGGGCAGCTTGAAAAAGAGCTTTATTATCAAAATGCTCTAAATCAATAAAATCAAAGAAAAATTACAAATATTTTTCCCACTGCTTACGTAATTCTTCTGCACTTGTAAAATGAACTGAATTTATTTTACATTCTGCTGCTGCTTTACAGTTTTCTTCTTTGTCATCGGTAAAAAAGGTTTCTTCGGGAATTGCATTTTCAGCTTCCAGAATAGTTGTAAAAAATTCTTTATCAGGTTTTGCAACACCAATTTTATTTGAAGCGTAGGTTTGATTAAAGAATGAATAATCTCCTCGTTCCATGTGGTTTTCCCAATGACTCTGAATTGTATTTGTACCGCAAATTACGCGGTGCTTCTTTTTAAGTTCTTTTATTAATTCTATAGTCTGTAAATTTTTGGATGGATGAAAAAAAAGTCGGAATAAATCTGTATGAATTTCTGGAACTTTTTCTATTAAAAATTTTTTTGAAAAATTCAAAGTCTGAATCTGTTCATTTGTTTCTTCAATCATCTGATGCTGAATAGTTCCCAGTTTATTATTGAATAATGTCCAGAATTGCATTGAAGTAATTTTTCCTGTTTCAAGGTCAGAAAAATAATGAGTTCCATAACAATTACAGATTGTAAAAAAATCTTCTTTTGTCATGTTTAGTTTTTCGTATAGAAGTTCCATGTGGAAAGTTGATGTAACAACTCCACCCATATCAAAAATAAAAAGCATGTATCTAGTATGCTGTAATTGAGATGAATTTTCAAGTTTGATATAATAAAAGAATGAATATTACAAGAGTTTTTTTGAATGCTAAAGAAGAAAAAGAAATTCTTCAGGGATTCCCCTGGGTTTTTGATAATGAAATATCATATTTCAAAATATTTGATGATAAAAAGCAGGCTTATTTAAATTATAATTTATCTGAAAAAAAAGGTTCGGGAGGTGGCTGTCCTTTAAGTTCCGTTCCGGTTGAAGATGGAAGTGTTGTTGAAGTTTTTTCAAAGGCCGGCGGTTTTTTGGGCAGCGGAATAATTAATAAAAAGTCAAAAATTACTGTAAGATTTTTAACTTCTGAACACGGCGAAGTCCTTTTAAATAACGCAAAGGCCTTTTTTGAAAAGCGAATTCTCCAGGCCTGGAATTTAAGGCAGCTTGATTTTTCAGAAAAAGATTCTTTCCGTCTTATATACGGTGAGGCAGATTTTATTCCTGGATTCATTTGTGAATATTTTTACGCGGAAAAAAGAATTCTTGTAGTTCAGTTTCTGGCTCTTGCCTGCGAAAAATATCGTGATGAAATTTTGAGCGCTTTAAAAAAGATTACAAAGGCTGATGCAATTTTTGAAAGAAGCGATTCTTCTGCAAGAGAAAAAGAGGGCTTGCCTCTTATCTGCGACTGGATTTATGGACAGGGTGAGACTGAAATTACAATTTGCGAAAATAATGTTCATCTTTCTGTAGATATTAAAAATGGACAGAAAACCGGATATTTTCTTGATCAGAAATTTAATCGAAAGCGAGTTGCGCAATTCTGTAAAGATAAAATTGTTTTGGACACTTTTACTCATACAGGTGCTTTTGGCTTAAATGCATTTCTAGCAGGAGCAAAAGATGTTACCTGTGTTGATATTTCAGATTCTGCAATTGCTACAGTTAATAAAAATATAGAATTGAATAATGCAGGAAAAGTTGTAAAAGCAGTTGAAGCAGATGTTTTTGACTTATTAAAGCAGTATGAAAATGAAGAAAGAAAATTTGATGTAATTATTCTTGATCCTCCGGCATTTACAAAATCTGCAAAAATGATAGAAAAAGCTTATGGTGGTTATAAAGAAATAAATTTACGTGCCATGCGATTATTAAAAGAGAATGGAATTTTAGTTACCTGTTCATGTTCTTCTTTTATGACTTCGGAAATGTTTTGCGATATGATAATGCACGCAGCCTGTGACAGTCATAAAAAAGTTCAGATTATAGAAAAACGTGGTGCCGGCTCTGATCATCCTGTTTTGTGCGGTTATCCTAAGTCTGAATATTTAAAATGTGTAATCTGCAGGGTAATTTAAAATGAAAGATTATAATTGTGTTGTTGTTCTGGGACCGACTGCCGTTGGGAAAACTTCTATAGGTGTTGCTCTTGCAGAGAAATTTAATGGCGAAATAATTTCTGCAGATTCAAGACAGACTTATAAAAAACTGGATATTGGTTCCGGAAAAGATCTGGATGAATACATTGTGAATGGAAAACAGATTCCCTATCATTTAATTGATATAGTTGAACTTCCGGCTGAATATAATGTTTACAATTATCAGCACGATTTTTATGACGCATTTAATGATGTTATTAATAGAAAAAAGCTTCCTGTAATTGTTGGCGGAACAGGAATGTATTTAGATGCAGTAATCCGTGGTTATGAGCTGGTTGAGCTTCCTGAAAATAAAATTCTTCATCAACAGCTTGAAGAAACTCCTCTGGAAATACTTGCAAAACGACTTATAGAATTACAGCCTGATTTGCATACATTGTGTGATTTAAAAGAAAAGAACAGGGTAATTAAGGCTTTGGAAATTATAGAAGCTAAAAAAAATGGTTACGAAACGACTGCAAGTGTTAGACCTGAAATAAAACCTTTGATTATTGGAACAACTTTGCCACGCCCGATTTTATGGGATAATATTGCTATAAGATTAAAAGAACGTCTGGAACATGGAATGCTTGATGAAGTTTTAAATATTCATAATAGTGGTATTTCTTGGGAAAGACTTGAAAAGCTCGGACTTGAATACAGATATTGTTCTTTTTACCTTCAGAAAAAAATATCAAAACTAGACTTGTACGAAAAATTATTTATTGCAATCAGACAGTTTGCTAAAAGACAGGAAACCTGGTTTAGAATGATGGAAAAAAAAGGTGTAAAGATTTTGTGGCTTGAGCCTTTAACTAAAAAAGAAAGAATTGAACAGGCAATAAAAATAGTTGAAAATGCTTAAAAAAAGCGTATAACTTAATAAAACGACAAAGTCAAGGTTTTTAGCATAAGCATGCCTTGACTTGACGTTATTTACTTTATGCATTTGCAGCAATTTTTACTGTTTCTGTAATTTCTGTAAGGTAGCCAGTTCTGATGCAGCTGTCGAAAAGTTCTTTAGAAATGTAATCAGTTTTTACATCTTCATAACCGTCAAGGTCTCTTACAATTCTTACTACAAAACCGTCTTCCATTTCTCTAACGATTGTCATGTAGTCTGTGTTTTTTCCAATGCTTTTGAGTGTGTAACTTTTCATATTTCCCCCGTATAATTAAAAAGTTTTCATTTTCTTCAGCAATTAAGTTTGAATACAACAAACTCATTGGTTCTTATTTTAATTTTCGGATATAATAAAAAAATGTTTAGCAAAAAAAATGTTTTTTTTGATGCACATTTTCATTATTCTAACTGCATTCAAAAAAATATTATTAATGAGTTTTCTCTTCAAAATAATTCAGATAACAAAATAAATTATTTTGGAATTTCCTGTGCACTTACAAAAGAAGAATTTTTTATTCAGGAAAAATCCGGCAAAAATATTTTTAAAGCTTATGCAGTTCATCCGCAAAATGCAGCTGAATGCAATATTGATATGCAAAGAGAATTTATTGAAGAATTAATAATTAATAAAAAAATATGTGCAGTGGGTGAGTGTGGTTTTGATTTTTATACACCTGAACTTAAAAGTACAGCAGAAATTCAAAATGAAGTTTTTTTAATGCAGCTTGAGCTTGCAGATAAATATAACCTGCCGATTATTATTCATTGTAGAAAAGCTAACGAACGTTTGTTTGCTTTATCAAATAAACTAAAAAAACTTCCAGCAGTTTTATTTCATTCATTTATGGGAAATTCAATTGAAGCTCAAAGTTTATTAAAGCAGGGCATAAATGCATATTTTAGTTTTGGAAAACAGATTATAAATGGAAATAAAAAAGTAATAGATTGTGTAAAAAATCTTCCAATGGAAAAGCTTTTATTTGAAACAGATTCCCCTTATCAATTTTTAAAAGGAGAAGATTTTACATCACCACAGGAAATTGAAAGCGTTTATAAGTCAGCATTTTTTCTTCGTGAAGATTCTGATCTTGATTTTGAAAGCTTTTGTAACAAAATATTTATGAATGCCTGTGCTTTTCTTCCTGAATTGAAAAACACGTAACCATCCTTTATCAAATCTGTTAAAAAATATATAATAAAAAAATATGAGTGAAAAAATGAACAAAAAAAACAGCCAATTTAAATTTTTATCAATTCTTTATTATATTCAGCTTGCTTCTGCTGTATTGTTTTCTTTTTTATGTTTGAGCTTTAATGCAGATATTTCTCTTTTAGCATTCCCAATTTCTTTTATTTATACAGGAATAACAATTTATTTTGTAGTTTATAAATCGTTAATAAAAACTGATGGAAAATTTATAATCCCAACTGTAAAATTTACAGAATATCTTCCTTATGCTCTGTTTATTGCATTTATTTTTAGAAGAGCCGGAAAAACTGGTACTTCCTTTTCTATCGATGTTGTTACTGTAATTTTGTGGTTTATTATTTTTATTCTTGCATTTTTTAATGCAAGATTTTTATATCCAAAATATCAGAAGAAAAACGAAAAGAAAGACGGAATTAAAAATCCTTATATGCGAAATAAAATTTTTAATTCCTGGTCGGTTGTTCCTGTTGCAAAAAATTATAAAGGAACAGGCTGGCTTATTTATCAGTTTTTTGATCTGCTTGATGCAGCTGTATGGGCAATTTTTACTGTATTAATTTTCCAGATTTTTGTCCTTCAGCTGTATTCAATTCCTTCAGAATCAATGGTTCCAACCTTTCTTGTAAGAGATAAGGTCTTTGTTTCTAAAATTGACTGTGGTCCAAAATTTCCGCTTACAGATGTAGGGTTGCCGGATTTTAGAAAATATAAGCGCGGTGACACAATTGTTTTAAGAAATCCTCATTATACAATTAACAGACAGTCAGAAGTAAAAACTGTTATTTCCAACCTTGTTTATATGTTCACCCTGACAAAGGTTAAAATTAATAAAGATGAGTATGGTGAGCAGAAGGCAGATCCTCTTGTAAAAAGAATTACAGGTTTACCTGGCGAGCAGCTTGTTATGCAGGATGGGGTTCTTTATGTCCGTACAAAGCAAAGTGATGAATTTGTACCATCGCAAATTGATGCTCAATATGCTAAATGGAATTTGAATGGAATAAAAGGTGTTTCTCTGGAATCAAAAACACTTCAGTATTTACCGCTTTCTGAAAGTGACTATAAGGCTATGACTGATTTTGAACAGTATCGACGCGAATATGATTTAAATAAGGCCGCTGAAGAAGTTCAAAAAATTGTTGAAGATTTGAAGCTTCTTTGTAAAAATAATGTATTTTCAGAAAATTTTTCTGCACCAAAGCTTATTCAGATGGAACTATTTGCTTATGCTTATGATTATGCAGATAGTATTACAAAACAGAAAGGCGGTATGGAATGGTTTTCTGAATTTGTTACTTCATGGATAGAATCAAAGGATAATAAACGAGATTATTATTCAGAAGCGAATTTCAGATTAAATGTAATTTCTAAAGTTGAATTTGCAAAGCTTATTTATAGGTATGCAGAATTAAATACTTCGGAAATTTCTTCAGATCAGCTTTCTGATTCACAGATTGATGAGATTTTTAATAATGCAAGAATTTTGCTTTGGTATGTAAATAATCTTTTGGATCAGAGAAATATGCCTTTATTCCCTGCTAATGATGCAAACGGTAATCCTTCATATATTCCGGAAAACTGCTATTTTATGATGGGCGATAACAGATTTAATTCTTTTGATTTACGTCATTCAGACACTCGTTCATTAAAGCCTTTATGTGTTGATGATCCATATTCTGTTGAATATTATTCATGTATGGCTCCGCAGTATATAAATAAGAAATACATAATTGGAAAACCTGTAATAAGAATTCTTCCATTTAATAGAATAGGACGTGTTTAATTTTCATCTAATTACAGTATGTTGCACTAAATGTCATTTTTTGGTTAAATAGTGAAGTGTTGAGGGGAAAATACAGTCCCCTTCTTAATTTTTATTAAAGGATTTTCCAATGATTACAGTAAGTGATGTAAGTGTTTCTTTCAGCGAAAAACCGCTTTTTAAAGATGTAAATCTTAAGTTTAATAAAGGCAATTGTTACGGAATTACGGGAGCAAATGGAGCCGGTAAATCAACATTCTTAAAATTACTTGCAGGAGAACTGGAAAAAGATTCCGGTGAAATTTTTATGACTCCCGGCGAGCGCATGGCTGTTTTAAAACAGGACCACTTTGCTTTTGATGAATACTCGGTAAAAGATACTGTTATGATGGGCTTTCCACGGCTTTATGAGGTTTCGAAGGCCCGCGATGAAATTTATGCCAAGACAGATTTTACCGAAGAAGATGGAATTAAGTCTGCGGAGCTGGAGGCTGAGTTTGGTGAACTGGGCGGCTATGAGGCAGAAAATCAGATAGAACAGATGCTTTCTGGACTTGGACTTGAAGAAGAACATCACGATAAAATGATGAGTGAACTTGATGAAAGTCAGAAGGTTCGTGTTTTACTTGCTCAGGCAATTTACGGAAATCCAGACGCTTTGATTCTTGATGAACCTACAAACGGTCTTGATATTGAATCTATTACCTGGCTGGAAAATTTTTTGCTGGATTTTGAAAATACTGTAATTGTTGTTTCACATGACCGTCACTTCTTGAATACCGTATGTACATATATCTGTGATATTGATTACGGTAAAATTACTCAGTTCAGCGGTAACTACGATTTCTGGTATCAGATGACTCAGGTTATGCAGCGACAGGCTCATGATCAGCAGAAAAAGACAGAAGAAAAAATGAAGGATTTGCGTGAGTTCATTCTCCGATTCTCTTCTAATGCTTCTAAAGCTAAGCAGGCTACCAGCCGTAAAAAGATTTACGACAAACTTGCAGACAGCCTCGAAGAAATTCCAATTTCCACACGTAAGTTCCCTTATGTAAACTTTAAGTCAGACCGCGAAATTGGTAACAACGTTCTTGAAATTAAGAATTTAAATTACAAGGATGCTGATGGCAATGAGCTTTTAAAGAACTTTTCTTTAACTGTAAACCGTACGGATAAAATTGCATTCGTCGGTATTGAACATAATTCTGTAACAGCTCTTTTTGATATTGTTAATGGAGTAAAAAAGCCGGAAAGCGGAGAATTTTTCTGGGGCCAGACAACATCGCAGACCTATTTGCCACGAGATAATTCCGAAAGCTTTAATAATGATATGAACATTACAGAATGGCTTAAGCAGTATTCTAAGGAGCAGGATGATTCTTATGTACGCGGCTTCCTTGGAAGAATGCTTTTTAGTGGAGATGAATCTCTTAAAAAGGTTAAGGTTCTTTCCGGTGGAGAAAAGGTCCGCTGTATGCTTAGTAAAATGATGTTAAGTGGAGCTAACTGTATTACAATGGATGATCCTACAAACCATCTCGATCTTGAAGCTATTCAGTCACTTAATGAAGGTTTAATAGCTTTTCCTGGTGTTCTTTTATTCAGTTCTCATGACCACGAGTTCATTCAGTCTATTGCAAACCGTATTGTTGAAATAACTCCAAACGGAATAATTGACCGCATGATGAGCTTTGATGATTACATTACTGATCCTCAGGTTACTGAATTAAGACAGAAGCTTTATGAAGGAACAGGAAAAAAAATAAAATATAGAGTATAAAAAAAGGAATTAAAAATGGGTGAAGAAAATGTTGAAAATGAAACTCCAGATACTGATGTAAAAATAATGATCAGGAATCAGGGAGTAAAATCCGGGGTGATTTGTCTGCTGGTCGGACTTGTTGCCATAGGCTTTAATCTTTTTATGATTGAAGCTTCAGGGAAGTATTTTGGCAAGCTTACAGCGTTAGGATTTATTTTATTCTATATGGGACTAGGAATGCTTTTGGCTCCAGGAAAAATGGAGGTTGAAGATGATTTAAAGGAAAAGAGTAATACTAAAATAGTTTTTAATAAATCTGGCGCACTTACAAAGGTAATTTGGATTGTTTATATGTTAGCCGGTATAGCAGCCTGTGTTTATACAATAATCTGTAAATACTGGGAAGATGTTATTGCACTCTTTGAACTTACCGTTTCCATTACAGCTTTATTATTTGTTATAAAATATATTTACTTATTTATAAATAATCCAAATAAAAAAGTTGTTGATGAAGATTACAATACTGCCATTAAAAATGAAGAAATACAAAAATCATATTATTACCAGCCAAAAAGACATTTTTGTATTCTTTACGTTCTTGTTTTTGGTGCAATTTCATTTTTTACAGGTATCAGTTTTTATGACAATAGATTTGCAGACAGTGCCGATTTTGCTTTTAACCGCGACATAACATTTGACCATGTCTTGGTGGATAATCTATATGATGAAGTTCCTGTTCGTTTTATAGTAAATGATGTCAACGGAATCAGTATTGTAATTGATGAAGATGATCTTGTTTTGTGGGAAAAATACAGTGACGATGAAAATTACGAACTGGACGAAGATGAAATGCTGAATTGTGTAATGCTTCCTCTTTCTTCAATTATAAGACATCTTGCTGGATTAAAGGTTATAAATGATGTTGCATATGATAGTGTTATTAAAGTAGATACTCTTTTCGTTGTCGGTTCTTATGGAGATTATGGAGAATATAATTTTAAGAATTTAAAACGCATCCCGGAAATTAAGGAATTTTTAAAAGAAAACCCTCCGGAAATATATGACGAGCTGTTAATTAAAATGTCCGGATCAAAGTTCGAAAATGATTTTTTCAAAAATAATTATAATAAGCTTTGCGTATTTTCAATTCCGGATTTAAATGATGAATATATGTATCTTTGGGATCTTGAATCTTTTGTAGATTATATTAATCTTAACTATCCTTCTAATGCTACTACTGTTGACGATATTTATTATGATTTTATGAGCGGCTATTATGATGATACTTTTTTTGGTATTAAAGAGCTTTCTGAGCTGCTGGAATATTTTGAAGATGAGTATTTTGAGAATAATGGATTTTTAATTAATTATTCTTTCGATGAGCCTAACTTTATGTTACACAGTAAAATTAAGACTCTTATTGATGAACTAAAGCCTTTGGAAGAAGAAGATTCAGAAGCTGAAGTTGAAGCAGAAATTTAGGAGAAAAAAATCCGGCATCTATAATAAATGAGGTGCCGGATTTTTTTGAGCACTTTTTTTGAGAAGCAAAAAAAATGCGTGAATCAAACAATGGCGTTTAAGACATTATTTGATTTGAATTATTTTGCGAAATAAAAATGAAATTTGATGATTATTTAAAAATAAAGTGGTGTCTATGAAAAAAGTTTTATTAATTCTTTTTATTTTATTTTCTGCAGCAAATATTTTTGCGGAAGAGGATAATATTGAAACAGAATCTGATTTTACAATCGTAAAGAAAAGTCAGGATGATATGATTGTAAGATGTACGCTCGACGGTATTGAGAAAGTATCAGACATTTTGGATCAGCCTTACATCAAGCTTGGATTATATAATATTTATAAATGCACTGTCCTTCTTGATGATAATTTTGAACCTGAAGACGTTACTTTTAAGCATATTATGGCTTTGCATGATCTTTTCCGTTATCATTCGAATTTTGAATTAAAAGGAAAAATAGAGTATATAATTTTTTCAGATTTTCAAAGTCCAAAAGATTTTTATGAAATAAGGGAAAGAATTAATAATGCAAAAGATAAATATGTTTGTGTAGATTTCAGCGATTCAAAATATTACGAATCATTTGAATATAACAGACAGTTCATTCTGCCTGATAATTGTTTTGCAGGACATGATAATCTTTACTGGGTTTATATGGGCTCATTTTCATATGATGCTATTCCGGAATATTTTTGTTCGCGCTGTAAGAATATTCAGTTTGCAATAATGTATAGATGGAATAGTTCTTATTTACCTGTTACTGCTTTTGATTCAGTTTCTGATACAGCCCGCATTTATGATGAATATGGTAATTCAGAATTAATAAAAAATATGTATGATCCTTATTTGAGTTATTACAGAAACTGGGATTATCTTGGTTTTGAAAAGGATGCAAAAGAGCCTGAATACATTGAAGCCAAAAAAAGTTTTATGTATGAAGGTTTTGATGAAGGCAGTTATGATTATTATGATGATTACAATTATAGTGATTATGATGATTCATATGAAGATGATGATGGAGAAGAATAAATAATTATACCTTTGCTTTTAGGGAACTTAAAAAGTTACTGAAAATCTGACCGGTTTCTTCTTCTGTGAGCTGTTTTGGTTCATGATATTCAACCAGGTTTGCTGGTATTTCATCAAGGAATCGGCTTGGTTCTGTTTCTACAGTCATCTGCTGATGCCTTCTTTTGCGGCAGGCGGTAATAAAAAGCTTGTCGCGGGCGCGGGTAATAGCTACATAAAACAGGCGGCGCTCTTCTTCTACATTTCCATCATTTTCTTCTACAGAGCGGGCATGAGGAATTAAACCTTCTTCGGCTCCAGCAATAAATACAACCGGGAATTCCAGACCTTTTGAGGCATGAATTGTCATGAGGTTGACCTTTCCTTTGTCACCTTCATCCTCTCCATTATCGCGGCTCATAAGTGTAATTCGGTTCAGATAATTGTAAAGTTTTGGATTTGGATTATCAGGATCGTTTTCCCAGATTTCCATAAAACGGATTAAATCTTCTATATTCTTAAGTTTAAAACGAACTGCTTTTTCACTTTTTGAAAATTCAGTAAGAAGATGATCTTTGTAATTTATATCTTCTACAAATTGACGGACTTTTGCTGCAAGCCCCCGGCCACTTAGAAGCTTCTGGCGGTTACTTTCTATAATATCTACAAAGCTTTGTAAATCTTCTTTTAAAACATCGCTTGCCTGAGAAGCTTCTGCGTGAATAAGATAATCAATTGCATTCCAGAGTGTACAGCCGTTTAATTCTGCTGCATCATTCATAAGCTGAATTGCTGCGCGACCAATTCCACGTCGTGGTGTATTAATAATTCTAAGCAGGTTAATATCATCATCATGATTAGAAATTACACGAAGATAACTTATAACATCCTTAATTTCCTTACGTTCAAAGAATGAGGTTCCGCCGCTCATAGTATATGGAATATTATTCTGAAGAAAGGCTTCTTCAATAAAACGGCTTTGAGTATTTGCCCTCATTAATACGCCGAATTCATCATATTTGCGTTTTTCTTCGACGGCAATTCCAAGAATTGATTCTGCAATAAAGTCCGCTTCATCGGTTTCATTTTCCGGCATAAAAATTTCAATTGGTTTTCCGCCACCGTTACCACTCCAAAGCTTTTTGTCCTTGCGGTTCGTGTTGTGCGAAATTACACCATTTGCTGCTTCCAGAATAGTTTCTGTTGAACGGTAATTCTGTTCAAGCCGGATTTCCGTAACATCAAAATCCTTTTCAAAGTTAATAATATTCTGATAGTCTGCTCCTCGCCAGCTGTAAATGCTTTGATCATCATCTCCAACAACAGCAACATTTTTGTCTGCAAGCAGATGCATCATTTCATATTGCTGATGGCTTGTATCCTGAAATTCATCTACCATAATATACTTGTAACGTTCACGGTAGCGCGCAAGAACTTCCGGGAATTCGCGGAAAAGCTTTATCGGCAGAACTATGAGGTCGTCAAAATCAACAGCATTGTAAAGCTTGAGGCCTTCCTGATACATTTCATAAAGAGGACGGTACATGTCGTTTGCGGTTTCCCAGTTTTTGCGGCCAGTTTTTATGTTGGAGATAAGGTTTCCGATTGTGTAAATATCCATGGCTTCAGGAGAAAATTTCAGTTCACGGCCGCATTCTTTAATAAGTGCTACACGGTCTGTTTCATCATAAATCGAAAAGTTTTCGCGCCAGCCCAGCTTATCAATATCCTGACGCAGAATACGAACACCAAAAGCGTGAAAGGTAGAAACCGTAAGGTTCTGAAGTTTTTTCTGAGTTAAATCCTTTATTCGGTCTGCCATTTCTTTTGCAGCCTTGTTTGTAAAAGTAAGGGCAAGAATCTGATTTTGAGGAATTCCTTTATCAAGCATATGAGCAATTCTGAATGTAATTACACGGGTTTTACCGCTTCCTGCTCCTGCAATAATAAGAATAGCTCCTTCTGTAGTTGTTACGGCGCGGTATTGTTCAGGGTTCAGTTCTTTTTTCAGGGATTCCAAATCTAGCATGGATATAATATATCGGAAAAAACTTTTTTATAAAATACTTTTTTGATGTTGTTAAAAATTCATTTTCAGTTTATAATTAAAATATTAGAGGTGAATGATGAAAAAACTTTTTGTTATTGCAATGTTAGTTTGTTTGTTCTCTACTGCTGTTTTTGCACAAAGTAGCTCAGAAGAATCAAGAGATGATTCTAAATGGACTACAATTAACTATGTTAATGTTCCTGTATTAAAAGTATTAGAAGCAAAAGAAGGTTATGTAATTATTTATCAGAAAAATAAAGTTGGAGTTGGATCTGTAGAAATACCAAAAAAATGGGCTAAAGGAAACACTGAAAATCCAAGAAAATTAAAATTCCGTGCTGTTAATACTGCAGCAGGTGCTTATATGACAATAGTAAGAGATGGTTCTGATTTTAAGAGAGTTATTCTTTCTATTCCTATGAATAAACAGAATTCAATGTGGGGAATTTCTAAAAAAGCATTTGAAGACCCGGACAAAGAATCTCTTGAAGATTTAGATTTGTAATATTTACTGCCGTTTTATAAATGCTGCTTTTTGTTAAACGGCGTATAAAAAATATATTTGAAAAACTCATAAACTCCTTTTTTCGCTCTTTAAGATTAATTCAAAGAGCGATAATTTTTTTTAGGATTGCATACTATGGAAATTAAAAACATTGCAGAAGAATTCAGTCAGTTTATAAAAAATCATAATTTCTTTTTTATTTCGGGACATAAAGAACCAGACGGAGATGCTATTGCTTCTTGTCTAGGAGTAGCTGCAATATTAGATTTTTATAAAAAACCTTATCAGCTGTTATCAAGCGGTCCATTCAAGAGAAACGAAATTGCTCCTTTTCAGACTTTGTTTTCTGATACAATGGATTTTCTTGATGAAAATGAAAGAAAAAATGCAGCTGTAATAATTTTAGACTGTTCAGAAATTTCAAGGCTTGGAGAAATAGACGGTGATTTACATAATCTTGATATTTATGTTATTGATCATCATAAAACTTCAGATCTTGCAGAAAATGTAAAAGGTTATATTAATCCTGAAGCGCCAGCCTGCGCATATCTGGTTCAGCTTTTTTACGAAGCTTTGATTGGTCCGATTCCATTAAAAACTGCAGAAATCCTTTTTCTTGGAATTTGTACAGATACCGGGTTCTTTAGATTTTTAACTTCTAATTCGAGTGAAGTTTTTAATGCTGTTTCAAGGCTTGTAAGTTATGGTGCAGATCCAAGAGAAACCTACAGAAAAATTACTTCCGGAAAACCTTATTCAACAAGAAAGCTTTTAGGAGTCCTTCTTAATAAGGCTGAACGTTATCTTGATGGAAAACTTGTTGTTACCTGGGAATCTCTTGAGGATTCAAAAAAATATGCTGCAGAAGGCCGTGATTCGGATGCTTTATATCAGAATCTTCTGGCAGTAAAAGGGGTAGAGGCTGTTGCTTTTTTAAGACAGGATACTCCTACAACCTGTACAGGCGGTTTCCGTTCTCAGGATACTGTTGATGTTTCTATTGTTGCTTCTAAATTCGGAGGAGGGGGGCACAAAAATGCAAGCGGAATGAGCTGCAATGGCCGTGTAGAAACTCTTATTCCTCAGGTTGTAAAAGAATTTGCAAGAATTATTAAATAGCATTTTTGATAAATTATCTGAGTTCTGCACCTTTTATAAAGGTTTTTGCATATTCAATAATTTCGTTAATTTCTTTGTCTGTGTATGGAGATATTTTATTATAATTAATGTCCAGACAGTTTTTATTTAAAAACTGTGCAAACTGCCAGGATGCATCTTCCGGAAGAATTTCTGCCATTTGCGGAATATCTTCTTTTGAGACAAGAGAAGGAACCAGCACTGTCCTGTATTCTCTGTTTTCTGATGGAAGAGAAGCAACTATTCTTGCAGTCCTTTTTACAAGTTTTTCCCAGTAGCTTTCATTTTTATAAAATTTTGAAAAAACTGGACATACTGTCTCTCCATATCTTGATGGCGAGGTTTTTAAATCCATTGCAATAAAGTCGGGGCGCAGATTTTCGTTATCTAAAAATGCCTGCAGCTCATCCGGCAAAGTTCCGTTTGTATCCAGCTTTATCTTGTAGCCTAAAGCTTTTGCTTTTTGAATTATAAGCGGTGTATAAGGATTTATAAGTGGTTCTCCACCGCTTATTACTATTCCTTTTAAAATACCCTGTCGCTTTTCCATTAAATCAAAGAGTTCTTGAATGGAATTTAATTCACTGTCATTAGAGATAGCTTCGTAATCCGCACGTTCCTTCATTTCCTTTTCGCTGAGTACAAGGCCTATGTTGTAACAGTATGGACAGCGGATATTACATCCTTTTAGAAAAAAAGCCCCTGCAACTAATCCCGGATAATCAACACAAGTTGTTTTTACCAGAATCCCTGCAGGGGTATTTAAAGGCAGCTCAGCCATATTATGCTCTGACTGCAACCTTATTGAATACAGCTTCGAGTTCTTCTACATTGTGGCAGCGTGCTGTTTCAATTCCTTCTTTGTTGAAGAAGATTACTGTTGGAGATGCAAAAATTCCTTTCTTAGCTGCTTCTGCAAGTCCTTCTTTAGTATCTACATCAATTGCTCTTCCTGGCATATCTAAATCTGCCATAAAGTCTTTAACTGGTGGACAGTTAGGACAAGTTTTTCTTGTATACATTTCGTAGCTTACGCTTTCAAGATCTGTAACTTCCTTAGTTTCAATCTTAGAAAGTTTTGCAGGTGCAGAACATTCGCATGGTCCGTCTGCTTCTGTAATATCATATTCTTTACTTGCTTCAAGCGTAAACATTTTTCTCTGATCAAATTCGTCACGCTTTCCTTTGTTCCAATGTTTTACAGCTCTGTAATAACCTACAATACGAGCATAAACTTCGGTTTCAGTTCCATGAACATCTTTTAATGCAGCCTTTGTTTCTGCAATTTCCTGTTCGATCTGAGCAAGTGATCTTGTTCCCATAAAATCCTCCCTTTTTTAAAACGCCCTTTTTTAGTTTTAACGTTTATTTTATTCACCCACACTAAATATAGTGTGGTTTTAGTGTTTTGTCAATAACCTAGACACTAGAATTCTCGGTAATCATAGTGAAAAACTTTAATGATTACCGGAAAATTCTATTTTTTTTTATGCATTAGCACCAGTTTCTGCCAGAACTTTCTCTTTTTCTGCTTCGAGCTCTTTTAATTTTTCTTTAAGAGCCTTTTCTTTTTCTGCCTTACACTTAGGACATTCAAACTGTTGTCCTATCAAATATCCGTGTACTTTACAGATAGAGTAGGTTGGAGAAATTGTAAAGAATGGAATTCTATATTTGTGAGCAATTGTTCTTACAAGGTCTGCACAGCTCTTCCAGTCTTTTAAGGCTTCACCCATAAATACATGGAACATTGTTCCACCGGTGTATTTAGTTTGAAGTGATTCCTGATGATCAAGAGCTTCAAATACGTCTGCAGTATAATCTACCGGCAGCTGTGAAGAGTTAGTATAGAATGGCTCTGTAGTTCCGCTTGTAATAATATCCGGGAACTGCTGTTTATCGTGTCTTGCAAGACGATATGAAGTTGATTCAGCAGGTGTTGCTTCAAGATTGAACAAGTCTCCTGTTTCTTCCTGGAAGTCCTGCATTTTTTCTCTCATGTGCTGCAAAACCTTTTCTGCAAAGGCTTTTCCTTTTGGCTGAGAAATATCAACACCAATAAAGTTTAGACAGCATTCATTCATTCCGCATAAACCAATTGTATTAAAATGATTTACGAGTGTCTTTAAATAACGTCTTGTATATGGAAAAAGTCCGCCGTCATAAAGCTTTTGGATTACCTTTCGTTTTGTGCAAAGACTTTCTTTTGCAAGTTCCATAAGATAATCAAGGCGCTTAAAGAATTCTATTTCGTTCTTAGCCAGGTAACCAATCTGTGGAAGGTTGATAGTAACTACACCAATAGAACCTGTGAATTCATCTGCACCAAAAAGTCCACCACCACGCCGGCGCAGTTCACGCTTATCAAGCTGGAGTCGGCAGCACATAGAACGAACATCGCTTGGATTCAAATCTGAATTAACAAAGTTCTGGAAGTTTGGTGTACCATACTGAGCTGTCATCTGGAATAAAAGCTTTGCATTTTCTGAATTCCAGTCAAAGTCGCGTGTAATATTGTATGTTGGAATAGGGTAGGCAAATCCGCGTCCGTTTGCGTCACCTTCTATCATAAGTTCAATGAATACTTTATTTAACATATCCATTTCTTTCTGACAGTCACCGTAAGTATAGTTCTGTTCCTTTCCACCTACAATTGCCTTTTTATTCTTAAGGTCATCAGGACATACCCAGTCCAAAGTAATATTTGTAAACGGAGCCTGTGAACCCCAGCGGCTTGGTGTATTTACACCGTAGATGTAACTTTGAATGCACTGACGAACCTGTTTTTCTGTAAGATGATCAGCACGGATAAATGGAGCAAGATATGTATCAAATGAAGAGAATGCCTGAGCACCAGCCCATTCGTTCTGCATGATTCCAAGGAAGTTTACAATCTGATTTACCAGAGTAGACAGGTGAGTTGCCGGTGTAGATGTAATTTTATCTGGAACACCACCTAAGCCTTCTGTAATTAACTGGCGTAGAGACCAGCCTGCACAATAGCCTGAGAACATTGAAAGGTCGTGAATATGGAATGCACAGGTTTTGTGGGCTTCGGCAATTTCTTTTGAATAAATATTGTTAAGCCAGTAGTTTGCTGTAATTGCACCTGAATTGTGAAGAATAAGTCCGCCAAGAGAAAAGTTTACATTGGCGTTTTCATTAACACGCCAGTCGCTCTGTCCAAGATAGCCGTCCATTGTATTATTAATGTCGATCATGAGATTTTTTGTGTCTCGAACGGCTTCGTGTCTTGCACGATAAAGAATGTAGGCTTTTGCAATTTCTACTTCTTTGTTTTCAATGAGTACGCTTTCAACTATATCCTGAATTTCTTCAATTGCAGGAATTGAATGTGCTCTTGAACCTGCCAGCTGCAAACGAAGCTTTTCTTCTACCAGATCAGTAAGAGCCTGAGCTTTGTCAGGATCCTTCTGATTTGTTACTGCTTCGATTGCTTTTCCGATAGCACTCTCAATTTTAGATCTGTCATAGGCTGCAATTTCTCCAGAGCGCTTTACCACTGATTTTAAGAAACCTTTTGTTTCTGAATCAGAACTGTTTCCCAGAAAGCTTCTCCATTCTGGAAAGATAGATTGGTCACTCATTTTTTCCCCTCTTTTCTATATTTTTTACTTCATCAATAAATTCATCAAGTGTTTCAAAATGGCGGTATACCGAGGCAAACCGGATATATGCCACTTTATCTATAGTTGAAAGCTTTTCAAGGACAAGTTCACCTAACTGCGAAGTTGAAATTTCGCGGGCTTCCTTTCCCTGTTTAATTGCCAGGTCTTCAATATCATTTGAAAACTGTTCAACCATATTTGTAGAAACTGGTCGTTTTTCCAGAGCACGTTCAATACCTTTTTCAAGCTTCTGTCTGTCAAAAGGCTGGCGACGACCGTCTCTTTTTACTACCATAAAAGGTTTTTCATCTATTCTTTCATAGCTGGTAAAGCGGTATCCGCAGGAAAGGCATTCTCTTCTTCTTCTGATGCTCTCTCCATTCACCATAGTGCGTGATTCAAGTACTTTATCTTCTAAATTTCCGCAATTGGGACAACGCATATATAACCTTTTATTATCTAGTGTTTTTTATATGTTTATTTAATATTATTACACTAGATATATTGTATCAAGTGAATTTTAATAAAAAAGTGCTTTTTTTTTAAAACTATTTTTCTTGACAAAAAAATATTTATGTGCTTACCCCGAATTCCGGCGTGAATTCTATTGACTATTTTTTGTTTTTTAGTCTGGATTTTTTTTCAGAGTGCTTTTTTTTGCCTTTTTTGCCCTTATGCTTTTTTCTTTCCGAAGGAATATAGTCATAAGCCTCAAAATTCTTATGGAAAATTGAATTTGTTATGAAAATAAAAATCAGACAGCTGTAAGCAAAATAATTTCCAAGCATAGAAAATACAGTTTCTTTATGTTCATAAATCGGAATGTCTGTTGCAAGTGCATTTGCTGTAAATAAAGGCTGTTCTGCAATTATTTTTCCAGTTGGATCTACAACAACCGAATAGCCTGAGTTTGTTGAGCGCACAAGAGTTGTTCTGTATTCAATAGCTCTGTAAGAAGCAATTACAAAGTGCTGGATTTCACTTGATTTTTTAAGAGACCATGAATCATCACTTATGTTTACAAAAAGCTCCGCACCACCTTTAAATAACGGCCGCATAATATCTGTAAAAGCATCATCAAAGCAGATAGGAACTGCGAATTTTACCGATGGTATGGAATTCTGTTCTTCAAGGAAAGATTTTGTTAAATCAATAGTTTTGTATGCAGAAGGCGAATCTGGTAAAAGTTGAGTGCAGGGAACTTCAAAATAAACATACTGATCGCCGGGAACATAACCTGCAGAAATTTTAAGCATCTTTTTAAGAAATGCATTTATAACTTTTGTATTTGAAAAAGGAATTACTTCTGCAAAAGGAACAAGATGATTTTTTGCATAATAGCCTCTGTAATGTGCTCTGGAATCAAAAATATGTGCTACATTGTAATATTTTAGCGTTTCACTATTTTTTGCATAAATTCCGCCTGCTAAAAATGGTGTATCGCATTGTGCTATAAACGGAATAAGAGGATCTTCCAGAGGAAATTCCATATAATAAGCCATTGCAGAAGGAAATGAACGTTTTAAGCAGCCTTCGCTCCAGATTATAAGCTGGCATTTTTTATTCTGTGCATTAAGCTTGTCAAGCTGTTCTCTGGTTAATTGCTCTGAATTTAATACAGAAATGTAATCTGTAGCCATTTTCCATGGGTCTTCATTCTGCTGAACCATAATTGCAGTAAGAGATTTTTTTGGCACCCAGTTTTTATGAATTTTATAGTTTCCATAAATTAAAATTAAAATACAAAAAGCGGTCCAGGAAATTGCAGCTGTATAAAAACTCTGAATTCGTTCTTCTGTTCCCGCAGGGGCAAGCAGAAAACGTTTCCATGAAAAATAGAATTTTCCTCTGGTTAAAAAGTCAAAAAGTTTTGAATAAAAAAGTTTTGAAAAGAACTTGTCATCATTGCAAAAGAAAAATTCAGAAATAATTGCCGAAGTAAAAGCAACAAAGAAAGAAATTCCGTAGGTTCCCGTTATATCTGCAATTTGCGTAAGAACCGGGAATTTGTACATTGTAGAAGAAATTGTTCCCCACGGATAGCCTAAAAAGCCTGAAGATTTAAACCACTCGTATCCTACCCAGACAATGGCAAAATATATGCATCTGAAAAACGAGGTTTGATAAAATGGTTTGTATAACTGATAAGTTCTTAATTTGTTTTTTGAACTGTTTTCTGAAAAAACAACATAGAACAAAAATCCGAAAATTCCACCAATTCCGCCGGTTCCTAAAGCAGAAGCGCCGAGTGTGAATAAAGCAAAATCCTTAAAATATGCAAGCCAGAAGCTTGAAAGAAGATGTGTTACAAGAGTATTTGTAAAACCTGCAAAAAATGCCTGTCTGTAAGATTCAGATAGTTTAAATGCTTTGTATAAAGGAATAAGTGCAATAAAACCTATAAGCGGCTGACCAAACGAAAACAGTTCATTTGGAATAGCCAGCGATAGTAAAACAGATGAAAAAACTGAGTAAAAAAAAACTTGTAAATTTGGTTTCATTATTATATTATTTAATAATATACTTGATAAAAATTCTAGTCAATTAAAAATAATTTGGGGGGATTGGATTGAAGGCGGTTAATGACGCTCACGAAAAAGAATATCAGAAGCAACCTGATATTGTCGGAAGGGCACCCGGACGTTTTCATCTGATTGGAGAACATTCGTGGTTTTTTAAAGATAAAACCTTATCAATGGCAGTTAATTTACCTGTCTATGTTGCTATTTCAAAAAGAGACGATTCTAATCTGCATTTTTATTTCCATCAGTTTGATGACAGAAAAAAAGCGACGGTAACTACACTCAAAATAAAAAAAGAAGACCGATGGGCAAATGTTGTAAAAGCAATGCTTTTTGGTTTTACTTCAGGTGGTTTTCAATTATGCGGAATGGATATTACAATTTATTCCGAAATTTTACCTTCGGCAGGTTTTGGTATAACTTCTGCAATAAAGGCTGCTACTGTTTTTACTGTAAATAAACTTTTAGGTTTTAATTGTTCAGATGCGCAGCTTCTAAGTGTAATAGAGCGTGGCAATAAAAGATTCCTTGGCGTAAATAATTATATTTCAGATAATTATACGGCAATGTTTGCCAAGAAAAATAATCTTCTTTTAACTGATCATTTTAAAAATTCCTGGGATTATATCTCATTTGCCTTTGAAAGTAAAAAAATATTTCTTGTGGATACAAAAGTTCCTCGTGTTACAATCTGGAACGAAGAATCTATTTTTGAGCCTGAAAATGTACTTTTGCTTGGTGATTTAAGGGAAACAAAGCCAAATGTTTATGGCGGCTGGAAATATGAGGATAATGTTACAGAGATTAACGAAGTACTTTCAGTTGTCAGTGAAGAAAAAAGACGCCGGCTTCTTTCTGTAATGAGAGAGCATCAGGATATTCTGGATGCCAGAGACGGAATTGAAAAGGGGGATTTTTTTAAATTTGCACGTGCTGTAAATCATAGTCATGAAACAATGCGCGATTTATATAATATTTCGTGTCCTGAAATTGACTGGATTTTAAAACGTGTAAACGAACTTGAACCTAATCTTGATTTTGTAACTCAGCCGGTAACCTGTGGAAGAATTACCGGAAAGGGATTCGGACGCTGTCTGTATGCTATTATCCGTGATGAAGATGAAGAAAAATTTAAGTCAAAGATAACTGAATTTGAAAAGATTTTTGGATTCCATCCGGAAGTTTATGAAGTTACGGCAAGTGATGGAGTTTCTCTGGTACTTTAATAAAAAGTGCTCATATAAAAATGGGGTGGGATAATTGAATATTCTTATCACAAATGATGATGGAATTTTTGCCGAAGGTATAAATATTCTCAGCGAAACTCTTTCTGCAAAGCATAATGTTTTTGTAGTTGCACCTCATACAAACCGCTCTGCAGTAAGCCATCACATAAATATGACAGACTCACTGGACATTCAAAAAATTAAAGACAATTATTATTCTGTAACCGGTTTTCCCGTTGACTGTATAAGTGTAGGCTTAAAAAGTGATTTAATTTCCTGTAAAATAGATGCTGTAGTTTCTGGAATTAACTGCGGTGCAAATATGGGAACTGATATAATTTATTCAGGCACCTGTGCCGCTGCCCGACAGGCAGTTTTAGACGGTTATCCTGCAATAGCTCTTAGTCTGGCTCCTGCAAATTGGGAAAAAGCAAGATCAGAAGGATTAAAATATAAAACACTTGCAGATTTTGCTTTAAATAATCTTGAAACTTTAGTTTCTTTAAGTGCAGATTCTCTGGATAATGCAAAGGCTTTTGTAAATGTAAATGCAGATTCCCTTGATTCCTACAAAGGCGTGTATTTATGTAAATCTCTATGTGCAAGAAAATATGGAGATAAGGTAGTTGTTAATTCTTTAGAAAAAGACGGAAATAAATTCACTTCAAAATTTGTTCCCGGCTTTTTAGAACAGAATTATGAAATTGAAACAGATGCCGCCCAATGTAAAAATGGGAATGTTTGTATTTCAAAAGTTTTATGTGAGCCAGTTTGTGTTCAAATAGTGGACGGTATTGAATTTAAATTGTAAACTATAAGAAAGAGGTTGGGTGGGAAATGACCGATAAAATTTTATCTCAGGGAATAGATTTCTATTCAAAAAAAGACTATGCAAAGTCTCTGGCTTTCTTTCTGGCTCTTCCATCAGATTCTGGCGCAGATAAAAATGAAATTGCGTACTATCTGGGTCTTTGCTACACAAAACTTCATAAATATGATGATGCACTTTTGTATCTTGAACAGGTTGTAACTTCTGGTTCTCATCTTGAACGGACTCTTCAATGCCGTTTTCTGCTTGCGGTAATTTATGCTATTTCCGGAAGAAAAAGACTTGCAGATTTTGAACTTAATAAGCTTTTAGAAACAGGCTATATGACAGCTTCTGTTTATGCCGCTATTGCTTATGTTGCCTGGGAACAAAAAGATACTCAGAGATGTCTTGATTATTATGAGCGTTCACTGGCGACAGATCCTGATAATGTTTCTTCTCTTAATGGACTTGGATATGTGCTTGCCTGCGAAGAAAAAGATTTAACCAGAGCGCTTTCTTTGTGTAAACAGGCTGTAAAGATAACTCCAAATTCTGCTGCCTGTCTGGATTCTTTAGGCTGGGTTTATTATAAACTCGGTTTATATGATGATGCCATGCAATATCTTTCTCAAGCCGAAAAAATCGATACAGAAAGTGTTGAAATTGCTAATCATATAAAATCTGTTTTATTAAAGGCAGGGCGATAGTGAAGAAAAATAAAATCCATCATAAAATTTTATTTGTTTTTTCTTTCTTTTTTTTGTGTGCAACTGCTATTCCGCAGACCACTGATTCTGCCGGAATGACAATTCCTGCTGATCGAATCCGAACAGGTAATGAGGGCCTTGCTTCTGATGCATTCAGGCTTGGAGTTCAGGCTTATTACAGAGGTGCGTTTAATGAGGCTGTAGTTCAGTTTGAAACTGCACTTTCTTATCTGCCAAACGATAATCTTATTCTGGACTGGCTTGGAAAAAGCTATTATAAAACAGGACTTGAAGGTAGTGCTTTAAGTTACTGGCAGTCAGCTGTTAATAACGGCTACGGCGGATTACTGCTTCAGAATAAAATTGAAATTGTACGAGAACGTCGGGTTACAGGTGATTCAGAAGATAAACTTTTAAGACTTTCAGAAGCAGGAAGTTTTTCGGGCTTATTTAATAATAATTTAGTTTTTAGTGGTCCTGTTTCTGTGCAGCCTAATTACGACGGAACTTTATGGGTAGTTGCCTATAATTCCAACGAAATTGTTCTTATAAATCAAAATGGAAAAATAATTGATAGAATTGAAGGACCAATAAACGGTTTTGACAGACCAAGCGATATTCTGCGTCTTCATGACGGGCGTCTTCTTGTAAGTGAATTTGCGGGAGACAGATTAAGCCTTCTTTCTTCAAACGGGCATTTTGAAAAATACATAGGTCAAAAAGGAAGAATGCTTGGAGGTCTTGTTGGACCATTGTATATAGCCCAGGATTATCTGGAACGAATTTATGTTACAGATTATGGTAACAGACGCGTAGACGTTTATGACAAAGATGGAGAACCTGTCTTTTACTTTGGCGGCGCACAGGCTGGTTTTGAAGGCTTAAAAGGTCCTACAGGAATTGCAATTGTTGATGATTTTGTTTTTGTCGCAGATGATTATTCAGGCTGCGTATATCAGTTTGACCGTTCTGGAAATTTCCTGCGTGAACTGGTAGAGAAGGGAACTTTCTCTCATCCCGAGGCAATAAAAGTCTGGAATGATAAGCTTGTATTATGTGATTCAAATAAGGTTGTTTCGATTGACTGTAATACAGGTGCGTTGTTTGAATTTGTAAGGACAGGAAATGCGCCTTCAAGAGTAACAACAGCTAATCCTGATATAAACGGAAATCTTCTGGTTTCTGATTTTACTGCTAATGAAGTTTATGTTATGTCTCAGACACAGGAACTTGTGGGGGGACTTTTTGTTCAGATAGAACAGATTGATGCTTCCAAATTTCCTGATGTAACTGTTGAGCTTAGAGTAGAAAACCGCCATCGTCAGCCGCTGGTAGGTCTGCAGGAAGAAAATTTTTATCTTTCTGAAAATAAACAGCCGGTCACAAATTTACGTATGCTTGGCGCGGCTTCTAATAATACGGTTTCGGATATAACAATTATAATTGACTGTTCAAATAACAGTTTTGTCTATAAAAGTGAAATCGAAACTGCTGTTAAAGAAATTGCACAGAATATGAATGGCGGAACTTTAAGAATAGTTTCTGCTTCTTCAATTCCGGTTACAGAATATATAGGCCGGCCGGATATGCTCGGTGATTTTAGTCTTTCCGCTTTAAAGAATCCTTCTGCAAAGATAATTAATGCAGATCTTGCACTGCGACTTGCAGCAAATGATTTAATTAATGCAGAAAAGAAAAGAGCTGTTGTATTAATTACTTCAGGAGAATCTTCTTCTTATAATTTCCAGAATTATAATATGGCAGAACTTGTTTCTTACATGAATAATAATTCAATAGGCTTTTCTGTTATTCAGGTAAAAGATGTTGCTGTTTGCGATGAGATTTCTTATATATGCGATAATACTATGGGCGATATTTATTATATATTCAGACCTCAGGGCTTATCTGATGTTGTAAAAGATATTATAGAAACACCACAGGGAATTTATCAGCTTTCTTATACTTCTTCAATGCAGACAAATTTTGGTACAAAGTATCTTCCTCTCGAAGCAGAAGTTTATCTTTTAAACAGAAGCGGTCGTGATGAAACCGGTTATTTTGCACCGCTGCAATAATTTAGAATTCAAGTTTTCCACCAAACGTAAGAGACATAAATGCGGTCATTTTTTCGCTGTCTGTAATTGTAAAGATTGTATTGACAAGAGAAGTTGTTGCAAAGTTTTTTATTATTTTTGTTTCTGTTGAATGTTTGTAATCAATTTTCTGATGAATAATATTATATGAGCTTCCAATTGTATAGGACAAAGAATCTTTTCTTGTTATATAAAAATTATTTTTGTAATTAAAAATTCCTGTAAGGATTGCCTGAGTAAGGCTGGAATTTCCATTTCTAGAATAACTTATATTTGCTGTAATATCCCAGATTAAGTCTGTTTGAAGCTGGGCTTCGTTGCCAAAAGAAATAACTGATGTATTGTTAAAATAAAGGAATGTTGTCTGGAAAATTTTAAAATTATAGGCTAATAGTCCATTATGTTTTGAATTTGTGTGCGCATAGGGAAATTTCAGCAGAGAAGAAATTCCCCAGAAGGTTTCATCTTCAATATAAGGATTTAAATTAATTCCTCTGAATTCAATTGAGTTTTTAAGCTGGTAAATATCTGTCTTTTTTGTAGTATCACGCGAAGCTGAAAATAAAACATTCGAAGGAATAATTATATCTATGTCTTTGTAAAATAACTTTCTTTTGTAAGAAAAATCATAGGTTGAATTATATAGTCCGGGAAGATTTTTTCCCTTTTCGCTTTCAAATAATTCATAAAACGGAATTGATTGATAAAAAAATAAACGATCATTCTGGCTGTTAAATAATTTGCAGCTTCCTTCTGTATAATCAAGAATTTCTATATTGTCCTGCTGTGTTCGTGCATTTCGTGAAATTCCAAAGCCTAAAGTATAATTTTCAAATGTAAATGGCAGATCAAGGCCAAGTTGTTCTGAATCTGTGAATAAAGAATTATTTATGGTTGTGTCCTCTGAATTTAAAGAATAAATTATCGAAGGAGTAAAGACTTCAGTAATTCGTTGAGAAAGTTTTGCAGTATAAGTTTCTGTCTTAATGTGAGATTCTTTCCAGCCGCCCGACAGCTGATTTTTTCCCGAATGTTTATATGACTCATCATATGTTTTTTGAGAAGGAAAGTTCAGATCTATTAAATAATTATTATTTTTTCTTTTCTGAGAAAATATAGCTTCTGCAGAAAATGATGTAGAAAAACATGAATAAGGAATTGTTGATAAATTAAGTACAAAACTGTCGCCCTGATTTTCAATAATATTAAAAAGAGAATATTCAGTTTTTGCTCCCACCAGAAAATTAACAGGGAGATTTTGATTCGTTAATGAAAGTTTTGCTTCATCAGTTTTTGAAAGAGTTTTGTCCGTTTTGTTTTGTTGAAAAGCTTCTGAAAAATCAAGAATAGAAAAAATCGGCTTATCGGTTTTAACAAGATGCCCCGCAGATAAATATTCATTTTCTGTAAACGAAACATTTCCTCCCAGAGTCAGCTTTAAAATTGTAATTTTGCCATTCAAATTTGAAAGCGTAGAAAAATCATATTTCTTTTGATTCAAAAAAATACTTTCTTCTTCAGGCTTATCTTTTGATTTTTCAAAAACATCGTTTATAAAAAAAATCTGTTCTGAATCAGCAGAAAGATTAAGATTTTTTATCAGATAGCCTTTATTTAAATAAATTAAATCTTCCTGAATAATCTGAAGTTTTATTTTATTTTTTGCATTAAAATCATCATAAATATAGGCTTTGTTTACGGCTGCAGTTAAAGAATCTTTTATGTAAAAACCATTTTTATTAATTTCTATTCCGCTTCCGAAAGCAGCAAAGTGAGGATTTTCTTCTATGGTTGGAATAAGTCCGGTAAGAGAAAAATCTACATTTAAATAATCAGAAGGTTTTATAAGCATGCCTGCTGCTAATGAAACATTTCCTTCTGAAAATTCCGGAGAATCTTCTGTGTAGGTAATATAAATTTTATCTGTTTCAGAAATTGTCTTAGAGAGCTTTACAATTCCGCTTTCTTTTGAATAAAAAGCATATGTATCCTGAATACCGTTTATGTAAACTTTTACTGAATCTTTTGCAGCTGAATTTCCAATTAAATAATTCTGCACCTGAGTTAAAGTCTGTACACAAATTAAAAGATCAGACTCATAATCTTTTGAAAGATATATTTCTGGAATTTCTTTTGCAAATGGAAATTGCGGGCATTCCGCAGCAAAGGTATTTTTGTTTGTAATTTCTGAATAAAATTTTAAAGCACGAAAATAATCATTATTAAGATATGAATGTTCTTTATAATACGAAGAACATTCATAAGAGGAAATTTCCTGCATTGATTTTTGATTTACAACATAAACCTGTGCATCTTCTTTTGAAATATAAGTATTACAGCAAAGAAAAGGAGAAAAGTTTTTTTCATTTTGAATTTTGAGTGCGTTTTCGCCGTTTATTTCTGATATCAGTTCATATTCATAATCTTTAAGTAGAATACTATCTTTAAACTGCTTTTGAATTTTTCCCTTATAAGAATTTTCATCATCATAATCTCCGCATAAATTTTTAATCTGCCCTGCATCCGAGTCTGATAAAAAAGTTACAAGAATTTTTGGAATTTGATTTTCAATTTTTCCTGATTTTGCTTCCGGTGAAATTAAAATTTTTCTTTCTTTTATAAATATAAAATATTGCGAGGAATCAAGCTTTTTATATTTATTACCATCCTTATCTAAATATTGTCCGTAAATATTTTCTACATAAATATCTTTTACTTCTGTAAGAATATTTTCAGAACCTTTTGGAAAAATAAATTCTGTTCCATATAAAAATTGATCGGGTTTTAAATACGACTGCTGGACTTCGTTCATTCCATAATAAGTTTTAGAAACTGTTTTTGAATTTTCGTAATCGGCCATAAAATCAAAAAATAAATTTTCGGATGTATTTGAAAAATGACCTTCTACGCCTGGTGAAAATTTATTTCCTGAATAAGAAAAATAACCGTTTTCTACTGTAGAATAATAGCCCGGAAAATTAATACCTTTATTTGCAAATTTAATTTCCTTTACAAAATCGTTTCCTACATAACCTGTCTCTAATAAACTGTCTTTAAATTCGTCAGAGAATTCTCCGTTAAAAAAAAAATGTTTATTAAGCAAAAGATGGGCCGCAAGATCAACTTTTTGTGTATAAACAGGTGTTACCTCTGAGAATGAAGGCGATTCTCCTTCTTCAAAAGTGGAATAGGCGGATGCAGAAAATTCTCCAAGCCAGAATCCCGAAACATCCAGCTCAACATTTTCATCTTCGTAATCATTACTTTTTACAGGAAGCTCTTCTGCCTGTTCAGCTTCTATTTGCGGTACAATGTCTTGTACATTGTCT
Organism: Spirochaetales bacterium; assembly: GCA_029098225.1. Classification (GTDB taxonomy): domain Bacteria; phylum Spirochaetota; class Spirochaetia; order Treponematales; family Treponemataceae; genus Treponema_D. The sequence goes on from JAQXNX010000003.1 coordinate 43,793, forward strand.
TCAGAAAAATCCAGTACGTTATCTGACGATAAGTCAGATGATTTCTCAGAAAGCATATCCTGTGCATAAATATTTTTTGCAAAGAATAAATTCATAATTAATAATAAAAACGGAATGAGAATATTATTCTTTAGTGTCCTTGCTTTCTGGATTTTTATTTCAGGATGCTTTTTAGAAAGTTCAAGTATTGCTTTTTCAACTTTATTTTTTTTCTTATTGATATCTTCAAAAAGCGTGAGTTGTTCAGTAAGTTCAGTTTCTTCAATATTTTCAAAGCCAACTCCAAGAAGTCTTATGCCGCGTCCTGAAATATATTTTTTTTCAAAAAGATTTTTTAAAATTTCAAAAAATGAATCAAGGGTTTTTATATTTGTATCTACAGTCTGTTGTGCTGAAATTGTTGAAAAATCATCATAGCGTATTTTAATAAAGGCCGTTTTGGAAAATCCGCCTTCTTTTAATAGACGGAACATTACGCCCTGAGCAAGTTCTAAAAGTTCAGTCTGTGCTGTATAAGAATCTGTAATGTCATAGGCAAATGTCGTTTCTGAACTAATTGAATGAGATTTTGGCCTGGTAGAAAAAGTTTCAGCTTCTATTCCGCGTACTGTGTTATAAAGAAAGCTTGCCATACTTTTTCCAAAAATTAATTTAAGGGAATCAAAAGGAATGTTGTAAATTTGTCTTGTAGTTTTTATTCCATGATTATTTAAAACTTCAATTGATTTTACACCAAGTCCCCATACTTTATTTAAGGGAAGAGAAAGCATAAAATCCTGTTCAGTTCCGGGCTTTACATAAAAAAATCCATCCGGTTTTTTATAGCCCGAAGCAATTTTTGCAAGATATTTTGTTGCTGCAAGCCCGATAGAAACTGTAAGACCCGTTTCTTCAAAAACTTTCTTTTTAATTTTTACTGCAATTTCTTCGGGTTTTCCAAAAAGCTTTTCCGTTCCAGTAATATCAATAAAAGCTTCATCTATGGACATCTGCTGAACATCTGGTGAAAATTCTTTAAAAATATTCATAATGCGGCAGGAAAGCTCTGTGTAACGATGCATTCTGCCCCGCACATAAATTCCATTTGGACAAAGCTTATAAGCCTGGAAAATCGGCATTGCCGAATGAACTCCATATTTTCTGGCTTCGTATGAGGCTGTAGAAACAACACTTCTTCTGTCTTCCGGAAGACCGCCTACTATGACAGGTTTTCCTTTGTATGAAGGATTATCCAGTTGTTCTACGGATGCAAAAAAAGCATCTAAATCGACGTGCAGATAATAATGTTGTATTGCTTGAGATTTGAGCTCTTTATTATTCTCCAATGTTAATTACCCTTGTACAGACATTATAACTGTTTTCTTTTTCTGTTGCAAAAAAAGCTGAAATTTTTATTGTAGAATTTTCATTTGTGCAGCCGTAAGAAAAATTCAGTGTTGAAGGTGGATTCTGCGGTATTTTAAAATATATTGAATTATTGGAAAGAAGTTCATAATCATTATCACTGTATAAAATAGGATTTTTATTGTTTCCTTCAAGAATAACATTACATTCGCAGACATTTACAGGAAGTGTAATTGTAATTGTTCTGATTATATCATCAAAAATAATTCTGTCTGAATAAACAAAATTTATGTTATCGGAATCAATCTGTGTAAGTTCTATGTTCTGTGGAATATTTCGTTTTTTTATCTGATGAGTTCTAATAATTCCTGTAATGCTTAACGCTATTACCAGCGCCAGACTAAAAATCATTCCCGTACGGATGGTACTTACAGCTGTTTTTCGATTACGTATAATTCCCGCAAGAATTCTGAAATAAACAAGCAGAATAGGGGAGAGAGTTAAGGAAAGTACAATTGAACTCATTGGATTTGTCATTAATGTATTCTGCAATAGTTCTGGTTCTGCATAATTTGTTGTTGTATGCGCAACTGGAATAAAGCACCAGATCATTAAAAATAGTAAAATAATGTGAATGACATTATTTTTTATGTAAAGGCAAAAAATTGAAAGTATAAATACCGTAAAGAAAAGCGGGAATAATGAAATATCAATCAGAATAAAAATTGACTGATTGATAAAACTTGAAATTACAATAAGAAAATCAATGGCTCTGATATGAAAATATTGATTATATAAAAGTGTAATCAAATAAAATAACGTAGAGAAAAAAACAGAGAGTCCTATCTGAATAATTGAATTTGTATACATTTTAGCAGTTTCAGAAGAAATGAATTTTAAAATGATTGTTGAAAATCTTCCTGTAAAAAAACAGAACAGACAAATTAAAAAACTCACAGGAACAACATACCAGACATATTTTACAGAAGAAAAGGCTATTTTTTTTCTTTGAGTATTTACAAAAAGCAGAAGAAAGAAATAAAAAAGGCATAGCAAGATTATGATTTCCAAAGAGATCATAATTGCATGCTCAGATAATCTGAAGTAATGTCCAAACATTTTTAATAAAAAGAAATGCTGATCCAAAGGTTCTGTTTTTCCTGTTTTAATAAGGTTTATTGCACCCTGAAGAATTAATAAATTAGAATTTTCTCTGTCCTCCAGAAGAATTTTAATTGCCGGAATTCCTTCTTCAAAAAAAGCCGAAAGCTGTCTGTCATAAGAAAAATTAGAGCGGAAAAGCTTGCTTATATAATTCCATGGTAAAACAGGATTTTTTGTATTTTTAATAAAAAGATTGTAAAAGCCTGCTACAAAATATGAAGAACTTGAATATTTATTACTGCTGGAAATTACGCTGTATTTGTCTTCGTTTAATTCAACTATTACGGCAATATAATCTTTACTTGTATCAAGTCCTTCTATAAAAGTATTAAGTCCGTAAATTCTTTGAATTGAATTTTCAAGAATATTATTTTGAATTTTGTCATCACCGTATGTGAAGACAAAATCTATATCAAAATCAAGTGAAGATGTTTTTATGAATTCAGCAGTATGAAGAATAAGATTTTTATTAGAAAGAACGTCATCCATTGAAAAAATAAAAATTCCGCCTGGCGAAGAAAAATCAAGGTCTTTTTCTTCTTCTTTTTGAGAAGAAGAGGTATTTTTTATGTTTTTTTTACCGGGAAAATGGACAAGTATGTTGTAAGGAAAGTCATTTTCGCCGTTAACTACTATACTTTGTGTTTTTGGTTCAAGAGAAGCCTTATTTAAAAAACTATAAACTTCACCACATAGCTCAGAACCGCTTTTTACCTCGGCAAAAAGAAGGGTATAATTAAAGAGACAAATTAAAAATAAAAAAAGCAGTTTCTTTAGTCTGTTCATCTTTTAATTTTTTATTATTTACAATAGAAGTCCTATGGTGTATAATAATACTGATATTCAAATAAAAAAAGAAGAGTAATATTCTAATCTTTTTTAAAAATTTGGACATGTAGGTAAAAATGGGTGCCGGCGACAAAAAATTTATGCTTGAACTTCCTCTTAAGGTCGTTTTAACCGAAGATGGAGCTTCAAATTTTATAAGTCATAATAAAAAACTTCTTAGATTTAAACTTGCAGATAATGTAGAGGAATATGGAATTTCTCTAAATAAATTTTCTCCGCAGTCAATCCAGAGTATGATTCTGCTCGATTATATTTCTAAAATTGAAATTTCTATGTCTGAATTTGTTTCTTCCCGCCAGGAAGTAATGGATTTGTCAAAGGTTATTGTATATTCAATTTTATATAAACAGTTTGACCGCGATGTTTACGGCGATTTAATTCAATGTGAATGTGTCAGAAAGCATAACAGAGCAAATCCTTCTCATTTAATTGATGAACGTACACAAATGACAGAACGTCAGCTTCGCTCAATTTTGCAGAATAAAGAAAATATTATTCAGACGACAAGAAAACAGATTCTTGAACCAATCTGGAATTCAATAATGACAAATAAAGATTTTTCTAATGAAGAAAAAAATATTTATCTTTTAATGTCAGAAAAATTTATGAATCGTCTTGGATTAATGAACTGGTACATTATAACTCTTTTTGCAAAAAACGAAGGTGCAAACGAAATGTATGTTGCAATCCGCAATAAGCTCAGCTCTTATATGGAAAAATCAAAGGTTGCAGAATATATTTCGGTAATGGTAATGGAGCTTGCACTTAATAACGAAAATACAAATATCCGCAAAGAAGCTAAGCAGATGTATCATGGAATAGAAGATATTGATGCTTTGATTTTTGATCCGGAAGTACGTGCTAAGATTGTTCAGGAATTGCAGAGAAAGCATGAACTTGTATTCCTTTCATGGAAACTTGGTGGAGGTTCAACTTCTATCGGAAAGCAGGGAAGACTTTCTATTACACTTTATAATAAGGATGATGAGTTCCAGGAAGTAAAAGAGAATATTGAATCAGCAAAAGCTTCTAACACTAACAAACGTTCGTTAATAGACTTCTATAGGGAATTGCCGGAAGGTCAGGAAGGTACTGATTTAGGCTTGTATTATCTTTCTTATCTTGATGATGCCTGTAAAAAAGTAAATGTAAAATTTGAATCTCTTGTAAATCAGTTCTCTGCAAGTGATCTTACCGTCATCAACTTGAATTTCAACTTCTGATTTTATGGGTAAATTTAAAGCTTTTAATTTATTTTTTTCTCTGTTTATAGTTATAAGTCTGTCTGTTTTTTGTTTTACCGGCTGTATGCAGGTCGTTCCGGAAGTTGCAGAAACAGATACTTCTGTAATTTTTGAATATTCTGATGATGAAAAACCAAATGTCCGGCTTTCAGTTTTTGCACATTCTTTATCAGATGTTCGTCGTTACGATAATCTTGAGCTTTCCTGCGAAGGTTCGGATTTTTGTTGGGAAACATCGGATCTTGCTATAATTTCTGATGGAAATTATGATTGGGTTGGAAATACAAATTTTATTGTTCCTGAAGGTTATATAATTCCAACAGGAATTTATGAAATGACCTTTATTAATGCGGATGGAGAAAGTGAATCAATTAACGTAAAAATTGACTACGATGAAAAATATTATTCGTTAAATCAGGTTCAGGCTGAAGAAGAAGCAAAAAGAGATGGCGGGCGAAAAAGAATAGCAATATATAATTATGATAAAATTTTAGTTTACTTTGGACAGCAAACAGAAAATTTAAAAACAGAATTTAATATCAGAGAAGTTTATAGAGATGCAAAATACTATCAATATGTTTATCTTGTTCCTTCAAAAGGAGTTGTATGCATATTGAAAGAAATTGAGATGGAAGATTAAAATATGGAAGATAATGTTCAGGAAAAAGAGGAACCTTCGTCCTCGAATAAAAAGAATTTTACAGGTCCTGCCAGAGAAGTAAAAACTTACGTTTTGAGAATTGGCAGAATGACATCTGCTCAGGAAAAGGCTTATAATGAGCTTTCTCCTTCCTGGTGCATTCCTTATGAGAAGAAGCAGTTAAATTTTGTAGATATTTTTGGAAATACAAATCCAATTATTGTTGAAATTGGTTTTGGAATGGGGGACGCAACTGTTGAGCTCGCAGCAAAAAATCCTAATATTAATTATCTGGGAATAGAAGTTCACAGACCCGGAGTAGGAAAGGTCCTTTCAGAAATTAAAAGAAGAGAATTAAAAAATCTTTTTATTATTGAACACGATGCTCTTGAAGTTCTGGAAAATATGATAGGCGATAATTCTATTAACGGCTTTCATATATTTTTCCCGGATCCATGGCCAAAAAAAAGACATCATAAAAGAAGAATGATTCAGCGTCCGCGCACAAATTTAATGGTTCAAAAACTTGCTCCAAAAGGCTATTTATATTTTGTAACTGACTGGCTGGAATATGCTGAATTTGCACTTGAAGAATTAACACAGACTGAAAATCTTATAAATAAATATGATGGCTTTGCTCCGGCGCAGCCATGGCGTATTCAGACAAAATTTGAACGTAAAGGTCTTGCTGCCAGCAGACAGATTACTGAATTATTATTTGAAAAAAAGGATATTTAATGGATTTAACGGCACAGAATAGAATTGCAGAACTTGAGCAGTTGATTTTAAAATATCAGAATTCTTATTACAATGGCGAAGCAGAAATTTCTGATGCAGAATTTGATAAGCTTTGGGACGAACTAAAAGCGTTAAATCCTTCAGATCCGATTCTTCAAAAAGTTGGTGCCGATTCCGGAAATTTTGAAAAAGCAGAACATATTATGCCTATGGGAAGTCAGGAAAAAGCAGCAGATCCTGAACAGTTTTTACAGTGGGCTTCAAAGCATATATATGATAGATATTTGGTTGAATATAAGCTTGATGGAGCCTCTCTTGAATTGCAGTACCGTAATGGTTATCTGGTAAAGGCAGTTACGCGCGGAAATGGTTCTATTGGAGATGACATTACAGAGAATGCAAAAAAAATGAGTGGCGTAAATGCTGCAATTTATAAAGACGGTGAATTAGTCCCATTTACTGGTGGAATTCGCGGCGAAGTTATAATGACTCATGAGGTTCACAAAACTCATTTTGCAGATAAAGCTAACTGCCGCAATGCAGCAAATGGCCTCATGAAAAGAAAAGACGGTAAAGGAAGCGAATATTTAAAACTGATTGTTTATGATGCTTTAAGTACCGACGAAAAAAAATGGTTTAATTGCGAAGAAGAAAAAATCAAATGGCTTATGGATTGCGGTTTTAATGTTGTAAGACTTGTAATCTGTAAAACGCCTGACAGAGTAATTGCTTATCGGGCAAAGGTTATGGAAGAACGCAAAAGCCTTGAATACGATATTGACGGACTTGTTGTTAAAGAAAGCGCAATTAATTTGACAGATGCTTCGCGTGCACGTCCAGATCGGCAGATAGCCTTCAAATTCAGTCTGGAAGAAGCTGTTTCTACCTTACGAAAAGTCGAATGGAGTATAAGCGGTTCAACCTATACACCTGTTGCAGTTTTTGATGAAGTAGAATTGAATGGTACAAAAGTCCAGCGTGCAAGTCTTGCAAATCCTGATACTTTACGAAAGCTTGATGTAAAAATTGGAAGTCATGTTGTCGTTGTAAAACGCGGTGAAATTATTCCAAAAATTGAAAGTGTTGTGGAAGAAGCAGATATTCAAACAGTTCCTGTTGATTTTCCTTGTGTTTGTGAGGTTTGCGGAACAAAGCTTGTCGATGAAGGCAGTCGTTTGTATTGTCCGAACCGCGACTGTTCAAAAAGAATTCTTCATCAGCTTTTAAAATATCAGAGTGTAGCAGACATTCGTGATTTAGGAGAAACTTTAATTACTCAGCTTTTTAATGATAAACGGGTAAGAAGTATTTCTGATTTGTATTCGCTTCAGATTGAAGATTTAATTCCTTATTTTTTGAATGATGAAAGCATTGAAAAGGATAAAAAATCTTTAGGTGCAGAAAAGGTTTATAAAAGTATACAGTCTCACAGAAATTTGAGGCTCCAGACCTTTCTGGCCGGTTTTGATATTGAAGGTTTTGGCGAAACTCAGGCAGAAAAACTTGTTAAATCTGGTTTTGATACTTTAGAAAAAATGCTTAATGCAACAGTAGATCAGATTTCTAATGTTTACGGCTTCGCAGAAATTTCTGCAAAAACTATCGTTGACGGCTTAAAAGAAAATGCCGGGGAAATGCGTTCGTTAATTGAAAATAATATTATAACTATAAAAGCTGAAGGCGGGGGAAAGCTTTCTGGTCTTTCTTTCTGCTTTACAGGTGAACTTGTTACAATGAAACGTCTTGACGCAGAAAAGCTTGTGAAAGATAATGGAGGAAGTCCTAAATCTTCTGTTACAAAAGATTTGTCTTATCTTGTTACAAATGATACTTCCAGCGGTTCCTCTAAAAACGAAAAGGCAAGAAAATTTGGCGTTAAAGTTATTTCTGAAAAGGAATTTCTTGAACTTGTAAATAATTAATGCGATTTGGAAGTTTTTCTGTTTGCATAAACTGAACGTTATGAATAAAAGCAAAAATGAATCAAGAAAATCAAAAATAGTTTCTGCCTTTATTAATCTGTTCATCTTAATTTTTGTCTTTTATGTTTTTTTTAATTTTTTACTTTTCTTTAAATGTATAGTTTCTTTTTCAAAAATTCCTGATAACAAATCCTGTGAATATTTAAGAATAAAAATTTACGGTTCATCTTCTTCCGATGAAGGAAATACGGTTAGTGCTTCTTTTTCGATAATAGATTCGAATGGAAATGAAATTGCTGTAATAGAGCGTTCCTGGAAAGGAAATTATCTTTGTGTAGAATTTGAAAAAGCTTCTTATAAATATAAATCTGTAATGTTTCCTTCGAGAATTTATGGAAAAGAAAAAATCTATGAAGAAAATGTAAAACGTCATGGAACTTCGCTTGAAAAATATTACAACGATAACGGACAGTGCATGCTGTTAGGTTATGGTTCTTCTTTAGCTCAGAGAAAAGCTCTGTATAATATTTGTGTCATTGCCACAAAAAAATATCCTTTCTACGATTTTGCAATTTCCAGAAATATTCTGATTGATTTGTCAATGTGTAAAAATGATGTATATTATTCAATAATTCAGAATTCTCGTGGAGAACTGGAGCTTCAGGAATTATAAAATAAATTCAAATAGCCCGGCAAAATTCAGCCGGGCAAAAAATTCATTTTATAAAACGCTCATAAAATTATTCGTCTTCAAAGGTAAAATCTTTCAGGAAAAATTCTGGAACAACAGCAGAACCGTTTAATCTTACTTCCCAATGAAGGTGAGGACCTGTTGCTAAACCTGTCGCTCCTGATTTTCCTATTAATTCTCCCTGCTTTACCATTTGACCTTCTTCTACCTTTAATTCACTTAAATGATAGTAAAGACTGTAAAGACCAGGAAGATGTTCAATTACCACACTGTAACCGGTAGAAATCCGGTTTTCTGCTAAAACAACCTTTCCATCTGAGCATGCATGAACTTCTGTTCCTGTAGGCACCCCATAATCATTTCCGTAGTGAAGGCTTGTAGATGATTTTCCATTTGAATATGCGTAAACTCTTCTGTCGCCGCAATAAGCTGTATATCTTTGCGAAACAGTTGGAGTCGTGAATTTCTTTAAGGAGAATATGTCATTAGAAAGATATGAAAAAAGAATATCATTCAATTTTTCAATTTGAGCAGTTCGTTCAGGACTTGTATCTGTTTTAATTGCTGTATTAGCCTCGTTCAGTTCAATTACCTCTTTATTAAATTCTCGATTTTTGTATGTTGATGGCAGAATAAATTCCTGAACTTCATCTTCAGAAATTGAGAAAATAACTTTTAAAGAATAATTTCCTTCTGTAGTAAGCCAGAGAGAAACTGGAATTCCACATAAAAATTCTGTCGGCTGTGTTTTTTTATTTTTAGTAATTGAATAGAATGGTGCTTTATCTAAAACATTTTTTCCGTCCTGTATAAGCTGCAGAGTAGCCTTGAACTGGTTTGTATCATATTTCTTTTTATTGTTTTTGGGAATGGATATGTTCATCCTTACAAAAATAGCATCGCCTGGAGTTATAGTGTCGTTATATTTAACGCTTAGTGTGTAGTTTTCTGATTGAAAGGCTGCAGTCGCCGCATTCAATGAAAAGAACATCAAAAAAGAAAGAAACAAAACTACAATTTTTTTCATACAAACTCCTGTCAGCAGCTACTGCTTATGCAGTCTTTTATTATTAACTGTTTTACCTGATTTCCCTTAAAATTATTTATATCAAGATTATATACGATATCGTATTTTTTTCCAACAAATATCTCTTTTCCAAGTTTTCCAGCCTCGCTCCAATACACAGCTGGAATTTTAAATTTTCCTGTATCAAAAGAAAGCTTAAGATGGAACGGTTCTTTTTTTCCGATAATTGCTGCATCGCACAGCGTTACAGCCTGGCTCATAAAAAGCAGCTCTTTATTTTCGTTTCCATATGGAGAGAATTTTTCTATTAAATCAAAAAGATCCGGATTTAAATAATTAAGCGGAATCTGAGCATCCAGAGCCTGTTCATTAATTTTGTTCTGCTTGTCAATATTTTTTATGTTTTGTTTTACGGCGTTTAGAAAAACTTCAAGCTTATCTTCTGAAAAACTAAAACCTGATGCAAAATCATGGCCGCCATAATTTATAAAAATATCTCCAAGACTTTCAAGAAAAAGTGTAGAATTAAAGTTCCCGAAACTTCTCATTGAGCCGCAGTAAGTATTACCGATTTTTGAAATTATTATTGATGGAACAGAAAAATCCTGCATAATTTTTGCAGCAATTAAGCCGGTAAGGCCTTTATTAATTTCTTCATCAACAATTATGCAGAGCTTTTCTTCGTTTTCCTGAATGCTTTGCTCAACTCTTTTCTGGATTTTTTTTGCAGACAGAGCCACCATAGATTTACGCTCTTCATTTAATTCAAATATCTGTTGAGCAAGCATTTCTCGTTCATCTTCACTTTCACTAAGAAGTAATTTTAATGCTTTATCTGCCTGACCCATTCTTCCTGCTGCATTTAAAGAAGGAATTACTGTCCAGGATAAATCAGAGGCTGTAAGATTATCTGTCCTTAGATTCAGTTTTAAAAATAATTCTGCAATACCGTTACAGGCTCCAAATTTTTTAAATGAGCTTATTCCGTTTTTTACAAAAAGTCTGTTTTCATTTTTCATAGGCATGATGTCTGCAAGAGCTGCAAGAGCCACCAGCTGCATTTCTTCGTTCTCTATTTTTACGGAATCTGAATTTTTTGAATTAATAAGCAGATTGCAGTAGGTTATGTATAAATTAGAAAGACCTTTTAAAATTGATTTTTCATCTTCATTATATTTTGCAAGTGTAGACATTTTTGAAATCTGAAGCGCAGTCTTTTTATTTATAGAAGGAATGAGCTTAGAAATTTCTGAAGATAAATCCATTATAGAAAAATCAATTCCATTTCCAAAAATATTTTTAAGAATGCTTTTTGTTTCTGAAGCATTCCATGCATAAATAACCTGATTAGATAAAAAGCTTAAAAGTTTTAAATCATAAATTGAAGATTGTTTTGAACCTTCTGAATCAAAAGAAATTTTTTCTCTAAGAGATTTTGTCTGAATAAGATTTTTTATTTTAATACATTCAGCCCAGATACATTTATTCTGATTGTCTTCCTCCAGATTTAAAATACAAATTTCTGCATTGTAAAGCGGAGTCTGGGAAAATCTTAGTGCTTTTGAAATTTTATAGGCAATTGCTGCTCCCGAAATATCGCAGAAAGGGTAGCCGCTGTCTGGAAGTTTGGGGTCTAAAATTATTATTGCTTCTGGAAGAATTTCGCGCGGATTATGATGATCAGTTACTATTACTTCAACACCAAGATCATTTGCATGATGAATTTCTTCTATATTTGAAATTCCGCAGTCAACGGTAATTATAAGAGTTCCATCCTGTGCAGCAAAATCGTCTATAGCTTCTATAGATAGACCGTAAGCATCGTCGCCTAATGGAATTCTCCATTGAACATCAATGCCCATTCTTTTAAGCTGAGAATACAATATTGCTGTGCTTGTTATTCCGTCTACATCTTTATCGCCGAATATTAAAACTTTTTCGCCTTCTTCCTTTGCCTGAAGAATTCTTTCTACAACATCTTCCATTACATTAAAAGTAAAACACTGATGCTGAAATCTTAAATCCTCTTCTAAATAATATAATAGTTCTTTTCCCTCTGTAATTCCCCGGCGAACAAAAATTGCCGCAAGCAATTCAGATAAATTAAAATTATCGCAAAGAGGTTTTATCTGTTGTTGAGTAACTGAAGTTTTTTTCCAGACTGCCATTCTTATTCTTCGCTTGTGATTTTTTTGAAAATTATCGGTTCAACTTTAATTTCGTTTTCTGAATAAGAAACAGCGTCTTCTAATTGCTCCAATGCTTTTCCAAGACAATCGTTGTCTTTTCCATATATTTCCATTATTATTTCGTCTTTGTTTACAAAGCAGCCTTCAGTTTTATTAAAAATAATTCCGGCATCAAAACAGACTTTATCTGTAGTTTTATTTCTACCGACTCCAAGATTAACTCCGGCGACTCCTGTTTTATAAGCATCAATTTTAATGTATCCGCTTTGTTTTGCTTTTAAAACTGTTTTGAATGGAGAACGTCTTTTTCCTAATTGAGAAATCAGTTTTTCCTTGTTTCCACCCTGAGCTTCCACATTTTCATAGAATTTTTCCAGAGCTTTTCCGCTTTCTACCGCTTCTATACATTTTTTTTCTGCAGCTTCTAGATTTTCTGCAAGACCAGCCATGTAAAGCATTTCAGCTGCAAGTGCATAGGTTACGTTCATAACATCTGCCGGTCCTTTGCCTTCAAGACATTCTATTGATTCTTCAATTTCAAGGAAATTTCCTGTTTTCAATCCAAGAGGAGTTTCCATAGATGTAATTAATGCAACAGCTTTTTTACCCATTGTTTTGGCAGTCTGTACAAGTGAAGTTGCAAGAAGACATGCATCAGCTTTTGATTTCATGAATGCACCGCTTCCAAATTTTACATCAAATACAAGTCCGTCTGAACCTTCGGCAACTTTTTTTGAAAGAATACTTGCCGTAATTAATGGAATAGATTCAACAGTTCCTGTTACGTCTCGAAGTGCATAAAGAATTTTATCTGCAGGTGCAATATGTTCTGTCTGACCAATCATGGAATAGCCGTTTTCATTTACCATCTGCATGAATTTTTCTTCTGATAAATCTGTTCTATAGCCTTCAATTGATTCAAGCTTATCTAGAGTGCCGCCTGTATGTCCAAGTGCTCTTCCACTCATCATAGGGTCCCGCAAACCGCAGGCAGAAACAATTGCCGCAAGAGGAAGTGAAATTTTATCTCCAACTCCACCTGTAGAGTGTTTGTCTACATAAAATATATCTGGATTTTTGTTATCTTTATGGAAGTTGATTACGTCGCCTGAATGCAGCATTGCATTTGTTAAATAGCCGGTTTCTTCAAAAGTCATTCCATTAAAGAAAATAGCCATAAGCCATGCAGAAAGCTGATAGTCTGGAATAGTTTTATTAACACAGCCTTCTACCATAAATTCAATTTCTTCTTTTGTGTTTGGCTGTGAACCTGTTAGAATTTTTTCTCCGTCTGGTTGAGTAACGAAAAATCCTCTTTTTTTAATAATGATATCTGTAGCTCTCATAGAATTCCCACCCCAGTATTAATAGTATTTATTTTTTGTCCAATACTGTTCTCCAGCATTTTGAACATTATGATTCTAATTTCTTCATAAGATTCTTTAGAAATAACAATATTTCTTACTTCCTTTGGAGAAAGATTAGTTATACTGTCCAGATAATTTATTGCTTCCTTTTGTAATTTATATAAATGCCCTGCATTTACAGAATTTCCTAAAGATTCAGTCCTTTCCCTTACACAGTTTTCGCAATAAAAAATGTTGTTTAAATCATTATAATATGAATTTTCAAGATTGCAAGAGCACATATTACAATGTTTTACATCAGGCTGAACACCAAGCAGACCTATGAATCTCCATAAAAATCTTATGAGTCCTAGACGGCTTTGTTCTTCGCTGCATAGTTCCATGCCATCAAGAAAACCGCTTATAATTTTATAACATTCTTCATTGCTTCCGGCGCACTTAGTTTTTATGGCAAGTTCAGCTGCAAGATTTGCAGCATAGGTTTTAAATAGGTTTTTAGAAAATGATTCATGAAAATTCTTTACATCAAAATCCGTAATTTTTGACTGCTTTTTATCCGGATTTTCATAAAGATAGATAATTCCGCTGTTCCATAAAGAAACAAGAGATTTTAATTTGCTTTTAGGACCGCCGTAAAGCGTTGCGTAAGAAATTCCAAGCTCCTTAGATAAAACCGTCACGGAAAAATTATTTTCTCCCGACGGTTTTATAGAGACAATTGTTGCATAGTAAGAATGAGTTCTATTCATCACTTATAATATGAACTTATCTTTGCAAAAAAGGAAGTTATTTTATAATTTTTTTTAATTATTTTTTTTGTCCATAATAAGCATTAGGACCATGCTTTCTCATATAATGCTTATTGATTATATAATCAGGAAGTTCCTTCGCTTTTGGATTTATTAATAATGTGTTCATGGCCATTCTGCAGATTTCTTCCATAACTGTGGCATTATACACAGCTTTTTCTGCAGTTTCTCCCCATGCAAAAGGTCCGTGTCCTCCACAAAGAACCATATTAACTTCCGATGGATTTAATTTTTCTTTATCAAAGTGAGAAATAATTAAATTCCCGGTTTCTTTTTCGTAATCTTTTTCTACAGCAGCTTTAGAAAGATATGGTGTGCATGGAATTTTTGTCTGAATATGATCTGCATGAGTTGTACCGAACAAAGGAACTGACTGTACAGCCTGAGCCCAGCTTACTGCAAAAGTTGAATGAGTATGAATAATTCCGCCAATCTTAATTTTTCGATTATCTGCAAATTCCTTATATAAAACTGCATGAGTTGGAGTATCTGAAGAAGGATTAAGGTCTCCATCAACAACTTTTCCATCCAGATTTACAATTACCATACTCTCAGGAGTTAATTCTTCGTATGGAACTCCTGAAGGCTTAATTGCAAATACTTTTTCATCTGCGTCATAAGCAGAAACATTTCCCCATGTATACAGCGCAAGATGATTAGCTGGAATTTTCATGTTAGCCTTATAGGCTTCGTTTCTAATTTTTTCGTATTTCATATTTTTCCCGGCAGTTTTTGCCACCCCTTTATTTTAAAGATTCTACAGCTGCTTTTTCAATTGCAAGACAGTTTTTATAGCGTTCAAGGAATATTTCAAAGGATTCTGAAATATCTTTGTCCACATCTGTTGTTGTAATTTTTGAAGAAGCAAAAATTTTGTCGTTAAGGAAGTCTGCAAGTGCAATAAAAGAATTTGAATTGCAGAAATCGCTGTAAATTGCAAGAATAGCCATTCCCCAAGGTCCGCCTTCTCCTGCATTTTCGGTAATATTTATTTTTGTCTTTAAAGCTGCAGCCATATATTTACAGCCGGCTTCTGTTTTAAAATATCCGCCAGCTCCGGTCATAGAATCAATTTTTACCTGTTCATTATAAAGAATATCCATTCCTATTCTTAATGCACCTAAGGAACTGAACATCTGACTGCGCATAAAGTTTGCAAGTGTAAAATTGGCATTTTCACTTCTGGCAAACAAAGGTCTTCCGGAAGAGAAATTTGTAATAGATTCACCGCTTAAATAGTTGTAAGAAATGAGTCCTCCGCAATCTTTATCTGCTTCAAGAGACTTCATGATAAGAGTATCAAAGTATTTGCCTGCTGGAATATCTTTATTTCCTGTAATTTCTTCAACAGCAGACTTTATAAAGTTAACCCAGTAGTTATGCTCGCCTGTACAGTTATTTGCGTGAACCATTGCAACGTCCTCGGCATCAGGAGTCGTAACAACATCAATAATTCCGTTGTAGCTTTTTTGAAGAGCTTTTTCCAGAACAACCATTGCAAAAACAGAAGTTCCTGCACTAATATTTCCGGTTTTCTGTTTTACAGCGTTTGTCGCAACCATACCAGTTCCAGCATCACCTTCAGGAGGGCAGAGAAGTGTTCCGGATGCTAAATCTCCATCTTTGTCTAAGAAAGCAGCTCCTTTTTGAGAAAGAGAGCCTGCTTTTTCTCCTGATAAAAGAATCTTTGGGAAGACATCGTTTATTTTTATATTTAATTCTTTAACCTTAGGAAGATTTTCAAATTTCTGGCAGAATTCTTCGTTATATACAGCTGATTTTTTATCTGCTGATTTTGTAATCGGGAACATACCGCTGGCATCGCCGGCTCCGATTACCTTTTGCTGAGTGAGAAGATAATGAATATAAGCTGCAAGTGTCATAACATAACTTATATTTTTAACATGCTCTTCTTTATTTAGAATTGCCTGATATAAATGCGAAACAGACCATCTTTCTGGAACAGGGAAATTGAAAAGCTCAGAAAGTTCTTCAGAAGCTTCTTTTGTAATTGTATTTCTCCAGGTTCTGAAAGGAACTAAAAGATTATCGTTTTTGTCAAAAGCAAGATATCCATGCATCATGGCAGAAATTCCCATTGCCTTGATATTTTTTAAGACAACTCCATATCTGCTTAAAACATTTTTTTTCAAATCTGCATAGCAGTCTTGTAAGCCCTGATGTATCAATTCAAGAGGATAAGTCCATATTCCATCTTTTAACTGGTTTTCCCATGTAAAACTGCCTTCTGCAAGCGGTTTTGCATTGCTGTCTGTTAAACATGCCTTAATTCGTGTAGAACCGAATTCCAATCCTAAATATACATTTCCATCTTCAATAAGTTTTTTTTCATTCATAAACAATATTATAATACATAAAGTGAAATATTTAAATAAATTAATTAAACGTTTAACTAATTTTTTATATTAATTTTTTATATAAAAAACAAATAAACGTGAACGTAAGCAGAGCTGAAAAACGCTTGTTACCTGGTACGAATCACAAGTACAATGGTTTCCTAAACGGGTAACACTGTGTTTTTTCAGAAACTCTGAAGTGGAAGTTCATTTGTATTCATATCACCAATTATGAATCATAAAATTTTAAAAACTTGCATAATTCATAATAATCAAATAAAATATAAAAACTGTTTGATTGTTCTTGATTTTTATCTATATTTATTAATGGGAGATTATATATGAAAAAGTTTGGATTTATTTCTTCTTTAATTGCAATGAGTTTCCTTCTTATTTGTGGCCTTTTTACTTCTTGTGAATCTACAAGTATTGAAGATATAGAGGATAGAATTTCTGTTATGGAAGAAATTCTGGAAGATTTTGATAATGTTGACGAAGATGTGTTTACAAAAAAATCTTTAGAGAAAGTTCAAAAAAATAAGCAGAAATTAGAAAAGAAGCTGGAAAAAGAGCAGAAAAGACTTGAAGCTGCTAAGGAAAAATTAGCAAAAAAGCAGAATTAAGTCAAATCACATAAGATCAGGCTTAGACTTATAATTGACAAATATCTTCATATTATTATATAATAATTCAATTAAATTTAATGGGGGCATATATGATTTTTCCTTTGGAAAAGCTTACTGAATTTAATGGCAATATATATGAAATTACTGTAGCAGCTAGTTTGCGGGCTTATCAGATGGCTAAAGTTAATGATCCTGAGATTGAAGAAAATCAGGGAAAGGTTGTTTGTGCTGCAGCCAGACAGCTTTTTAATGGGAAAGTAACATATAGAATTGAACAAGCATAAGATTCCTGTTGTAGTTATTTTTGCTCCAACAGCTTCTGGAAAGACTGCCTTAATGAAAGAACTTTTTTCTTGCAAAGGCAGTCATTTTATTTTAAATGCAGAAGTAATTAATGCAGATTCCTGTCAGGTTTATAAATACATGGACATTGGAACTGCAAAAGCAGAAAAAGAACTTTTAGATTTAGTTCCTCATCATTTAATAAATTTATGTTTGCCGTCAGAGCAGTTTAATGTTTCTGATTTTGTTGATATGGCAGATAAGAAATGTGAAGAAATCTATAAAATGGGAAAACTTCCTGTAGTTTGTGGTGGAACTGGTTTTTATATAAGAAATTTTTTATTTGGAGTATCTAAAACTCCTGAATCAGACCCAAAAATAAGGGAAGAATTAAAGGACCGGGTTCAGAAGGAAGGGATAAAGGCTCTTTATGCTGAATTACAGAAAATTGATCCACAGAGTGCTCTGAAAATTCATCCGAATGATGCTTATAGAATTTGCCGTGCGCTCGAAGTTTATTATATAAGTGGTAAAACAAGAACTTCTTTTCAAATCAGGAATTCCCTTAGAGACTGTTATGAATTTTTGTTTTTAATTCTTCAGCCTCCGCGAGAAAAGCTTTATGAAAGAATCAGACAGCGTGTAGATTTAATGATAGACGCAGGGCTTGAAAAAGAGATAAATAATCTTGTTCAAAAAGGTTATAATCAAAATTCTCCCGGAATGAAGGCAATCGGTTACAGCGAATGGTTTGAATCGGAATATTTTAATGGAAATAAAGATATAGCGGAAATAGTTGAGAATATAAAGCATCACAGCTGTAAATATGCAAAAAAACAGTACACCTATATAAGAGATATAAATGAAGGAATTGTAATTGATTATAACGGAACAGAAGAAGATATAAAAAAAGCAGGAAAATTGATTTCAGATTTTGTGAAAACAACAATGAAAAAAAAATGAAATGAAATGAATGAAAAAAAAGCGGAGCGAAGGTTCGTCTTTTGCGCAGGTTCATTTTCGTTTACCGGAGCAAAAGCCGGTTCTTCGCGTAAGCTTTTTAATATGTGACAAATTGATTAAAATATGAAAATAAAAAAAATAAAAATAAAGATTTTGAATTTAGAAAACAAAAATGAAAAAAATGAATGAAAAAAAAGCGGAGCGAAGGTTCAGCTTTTGCGCAGGTTCACTTTCGTTTACCGGAGTAAAAGCTGGTTCTTCGCGTAAGCTTTTTTAATATGTGACAAATTGATTAGAATATGAAAATAAAAAAAATAAAAATAAAGATTTTGAATTTAGAAAACAAAAATGAAAAAAATGAATGAAAAAAAAGCGGAGCGAAGGTTCAGCTTTTGCGCAGGTTCACTTTTGTTTACCGGAGTAAAAGCTGGTTCTTCGCGTAAGCTTTTTTTTCATTCATTTTAATTAAATTCAATTTTTTCATTAAAAAATTTTATATTGACTAATTTTTTGATTTTTGTAATAATATCAACACTTTATAAAGTAGGAGTGCCGTCGTGCCTTGTGGAAAGAAAAGAAAGCGCCAGAAAATGGCGACACATAAGCGTAAGAAGATGCTTAGAAGGAACAGACATAAGAGCAAGTAGTTTTTATGTCGGCGCTTATGTCAGATAGACCGTGTAGCAGCAATTTATTTTTTTGCTGTATGCGGTCTTTTTTTTTAGTATAATCGAAAAAATCGATTAAATTAATTAAGTTTTTTTTGGGGTTTATTATTTTACTTTCAGATATTAATTCACCACAGGATTTATTAAATTTAACTCAAAAAGAAATCAAAGTTCTTGCTAAAGATATTCGTAAAACAATAATTAATGTTGTAGGAAATAACGGAGGTCATCTTGCAAGTAATCTTGGAGTGGTGGAATTAACAATAGCCCTTCACCGTGTATTCAATTCTCCGGAAGATGCACTTATTTTTGATGTAAGTCATCAATGTTATACGCATAAACTATTAACAGGTCGTTATAAGGAATTCAGTTCTTTAAGAAAAAAAAATGGAATTTCAGGATTTACAAAACCTTCAGAAAGTCCTCATGATTATTTTTTTAACGGTCATTCTTCAACTTCTATTTCTTCTGCCCTTGGCTTATTAACAGCCCGCGATCTTGATAAAAAAGATGGAAAAGTAATTGCTGTAATTGGCGATGGAGCTTTGACTGGCGGTATGGCCTTTGAGGCTTTATCGCATGCTGGTCAGTTATCTAAAAATCTTATTGTAGTTTTAAATGATAATCAGATGTCAATTGATCATAATACAGGATCTGTTTCCCGTTATTTAAGCCGATTGACAACAACTTCAAGATATCAGTCTATAAGATATAAAATTGATAAGGCTATAGATAAAATTCCATATTTAGGAAGTCATCTTGAAAAATTCATTTTCAGATTTAAGCGTGCTGTAAAAGGTCTTTTTCTTACAAATAATTTATTTGTAGATCTTGGATTTGAATATGTTGGTCCATTAGACGGTCATAATGAAGCTGCTCTTGAGAATGTTTTTAAGCGTGTAAGAAAACTTCCACGTCCTGTTGTAGTTCATGTTGTTACAAAAAAAGGAAAAGGCTACAGCCCTGCAGAAGATAAGCCTGAGCTTTTTCATGGAGTTGGTCCATTTTTAATTAGTGATGGTACTGTAGAAAAATACGATTCTTTAAGTTTTACAGAAGCCTTCAGTAATATTATTGTTGAAGAAGCAGAAAAAAATAAGGATATAGTTGCAATTACAGCAGCAATGTCAAAGGGAACTGGTCTTTCATCTTTTTCTCATAAATTTCCGAATCGTTTTTTTGATGTTGGAATTGCAGAGGAGCATGCCGTTACTTTTGCAGGCGGACTTTCTAAAGGTGGAAAAATTCCTGTAGTATGCATTTATTCTACATTCATTCAGCGCGCAGTTGACCAGATGATTCATGATATTGCTCTTCAGAATCTTCATGCAATTTTTATACTGGATAGAGCCGGAGCTGTAAGTGATGACGGACCTACTCATCAGGGGGTTTTTGATATTGCGTTATTTAAAACAATCCCTTCTTTAGTTTTAATGAGTCCCGTAAGTAGTAATGATCTTAAACTTTGTTTTAAATGGGCGCTTGAAAATAAATCCTCTGTGGTTATACGCTATCCTAAAGCATCTTGTCCTACAGAGCTTCCTGTTTTTTCTGAACCTGTAGTTCCTGGACGTGGATTGTTTATTCCATGCTCTGACTTTGTAATCGAAAATATCACTGAAGAACAGCTTAAAAAGCAAAAAAATAAAATCCTTCTTGTTATTACCGGTTCTTTATATTCGCAGGCACAGCAGGCAATTCGTTCTGTGCTGCTAAAAAATGGATATGCCGATTTATATATTCTGCGATTTATAAAGCCTTTAGATGAAGAATATTTACTGGAAATTGCAAAAAATTATACGGGATTTGTTCTTGCAGAAGATGGAATGAGCGAAGGCGGAATCTGCGAAAATATAGAAAATATTCTTTTGAAAAATAAACATAAAAATATTAAAAAGTGCGGTTTTGCAGACAGATTTTATCCTCAGGGAAAAAGAGAAGAAGTTTTGCAGGATGCCGGACTTTCTGCTGCAGATTTAGAAAAGGAGATTATTGAATGTGCTGCATCGAGTTCACAAAAAAACAGATAAAAACAGAGCGTCCGGCCTTTGTAATGGGAATTGTAAATGCTACAAAAGATTCCTTTTACGATAAGAGTCGGGGAGGCATTGAACTTGCTGTAAAAATGATAGAGCAGGGCGCGGATATAATCGATTTGGGTGCAGAATCTACGAGACCTGGTTTTACAGATGTTCCTTTTGAAGAAGAAATTAAACAGCTTGTTCCGATTGTAAAAGAAATAAGGAAAATAAGTTCTATCCCAATCAGTATAGATACAAGAAAGTCTAAGGTTTTTGAAGCGTGTTATAATGAAGGTGCAGATATTTTTAATGATGTTACTGCCTTAGCATATGATGAAGCTTCCTGCAGTCTTGCTTCTAAGCTTGAAGTTCCTGTTGTTTTAATGCATCAGGGAAGCGCAAATGCCGGACAGGTTGCTGCTTTTTTTAAGGAAAGAATTTCTTTCGCCCTCAAAAACGGAATCCATAAAAAAAATATCATTCTTGATCCAGGAATTGGATTTGGCAAGAATGAAGATGAATGTATAGAATTAATAAAAAATACAGATAAAATGCTTGTTGAAGATTATCCGTTTTTAATGGCACTTTCGCGAAAAAGATGTATTGGAAAAATGACTGGAAAAGATGTTGATAAGCGGCTCTATGGAACTTTATGTGCAAATATGATTTCTGTACAGAAAGGTGCAAAAATTATCCGTGTTCATGATGTTGAAGAAACAATTGATATGTTAAATGTGATGAAATTTCTTTCATAGTATGTTATAATAGAATCCACCGATTAATAAAAGTTTTAAGTTGGTCGAGGATAAATTATGGTTGGATTTGATAAAATCTTAAACATCTACGAATATATACGCCCGGTTTTAGACATCGCCATTCTTGCAATAATAATTTACAAGGCCTACGATTTTATTTCTAAGACTAACGGAATACAGATGATTAAGGCTGTAGTAATTATTGCAATTGCTTATGGAATTGCAGTTTTCTTACGGCTTTCTACAATCCTCTGGCTTTTAAAACTTATTGCTCCCGGACTTGTAGTAGCATTTGCACTTGTTTTCCAGCCCGAAATTCGAAAGTTATTTATACGAATCGGACAGAATTCCTGGTTCGCATTTGGTAACCGTTCAAAACATACTTATGTAGACGCTGTCTTAATTGCCGCAGATATGCTTTCTAAGCAAAGGCGCGGTATGCTTGCGGTTTTTATGCGCCATACAAAAATGGATAATATTATTCAGACTGGAACAATTTTAAATGCAGATTTGTCTTCAAGCCTTTTAATGACAATTTTTGGAAAAGACACTTCTTTACACGATGGTGCATGTTTTATTCAGGGGGGAAAACTTATTGCAGCCGGATGTTTTCTTCCAACCAGCGATAACTATTCAATTAAAAAAACATTTGGTACACGACATAGGGCGGCACTTGGACTTTCTGAAGTTTCAGATGCAGTTGTTCTTGTAGTTTCGGAAGAAAGCGGAGCATTGAGTCTGGCTTATGATTCTAAATTGAATTATGATCTTTCTCTTACAGAAGTCAGAAAAGTTCTGGAAAATCTTCTTGAAATTACACCAGAAGAAAAGGTTTTGGAGGACACTGTCGATGAACAGAAAGTCATTGGTTGAAAAAATCCTGGACAAGTGGCCTTATAAAGTTGCATGTATTGTAATTGCAATCTTTCTGTATATTTTTCATGAAGCTTCGCTTGTTACAAAAAAGACATTCATAGTTCCATTAACAATTTCTGAAAACGGACTTGTTATGCATGTTTCAGATTCTCCTTCTACAGTTTCTGTTTTAGTACGTGCAGGTGAAGAAAATATAAAGTCCATTCAAACTTCAGATATTCAGGCCTTTGCAAATATCGATTATATTTCTTCTTCTGGACATGTAAAAATCCCGGTTACTCTCAAAATTTCAAATGAAGTAATGTCTTTATCGCCTCTGGAAATTCGCCTTGCAGAAGAATATGTTACGCTTCATGTAGAAAAAAAGATTTCAAGATATATTCCTCTTAGCGCAACTGTTGTTGGAGCTCCTTTGCATGGTTATGAAGTTGAAAATGTTTTTATGGATCCTTCTGTGGTTCTTGTAACAGGACCTGAATCTATGGTTAATGCGGTAGAAGAGATTCCTACTACAAAGATTACAGTATCTAATGCACAGACTAATTTTTCTACAGAGACTTCTTTAAATCAGATAGATAATATCCTTTCAATTGAAGACGCAGGTCCTTATACAGCAACTGTCATAATTGTTCCAGAGCTTATGGAAAAATCTTTTTCAGAGATTATTCCAGAAGTATTAAATCTTGATCCTAATCTTGTTATAGAAGGCGAGATTGAAGCTGTTACTGTAAATCTTGCGGGAACTGTTCCTGCTCTGGAAAATTATAATCTTCCTTCTAAGGCTGTTTCTATAAATCTCAGTGAATTTACAGAAGCCGGAACATATACTGTTCCTGTCCGCTATAATATATCTTCAAATTTTGAATTGATAAGTGTTTCTGAAGATAATCTTACAGTCGTACTTATAAACAAACCGGAAGAAAACGAAATTCAAAATGAAGCGGGAGAGTTATAGTGATTTTTGGAATTGGTACGGATGTTACGGACGTAAAGAGATTTAAAAAATGGGTTGAATCTAAAGGATATTGTGAAAGATTTTTCAATTCTGCAGAATTAAAAACAAACGGAAGTGTTCAGCATTTATGTGAGCATTATTCTGTTCGTTTTGCAGCTAAAGAAGCTTTTTCAAAGGCCCTTGGAACAGGGTTGAGTTTTAATTTAAAAGATGTTTATATTACAAATGATGAAAGTGGAAAGCCTTCGCTGAATGTAACAGGTACTGCAAAAGACTTATTACAGCAGAAAGCTGGAAACTGTAAATTATTTGTTTCGCTTAGTCATGAAAAAGATTTTTCTGTAGCCTTTGTTGTTATAGAATCTATATAGTTTGGGAGGTTTTATGCCGGCAAAAAATTCTAATTCAGAAAAGAAAGCTGGAATTTCATATTGGTCAAAAGATAAATGTACTTGTCCAGTATGCAAAAAAGCTTTTGAACGCGAAGTTATGCGAAGCGGTAATGGTCGTATGATTGCAGGTGGATTAACCGAAGAGTTGCATAGAATTTTTGAACCTTCCGCAAAATACGGCAGAGTATATCCTTTAATTTATGAAATCGGCGCTTGTCCACATTGTTATACAGCTCTTTTATGGAATGACTTTAAAGAAAAAATTAGTCCTGCAGATTTGGATAAGCTTTTTTCTTCTTCTCAAAAAAGAAAGGAAGCCTGTAATCAGGTTTTTCCATATTTTAATTTAAAGAAAGAACGAACTCTTTTTGATGGTGCAGCAATGTATTATCTTGCACTTATGACTTATGATGAAATGAGTCCAAATATGCTTCCAACAATGAAGAAGGCAATTTTGTCTTTACGCTTAGCCTGGCTTACAGATGAAATTCACAAACATTGTGATGGTCATAATTATGATGTTGTTTCACAGATGTTTTATTCAAAGGCTTTGTTCTTTTATCAGCAGGCTGTAATTAACGAAACTTCACGTGTAGAAGCAAGTTCTTCTTTAAATAATATGGGTCCCGACATGGATAAAAATTATGGCTGGGATGGAGTTATTTATTTATGTGGACTTCTTGAGTATCGCTATGGACAGAAAGATGATATTCAGTTGAGACTTAAAAAACTCAGTGAATCTAAAACTGCAATTGCAAGAATTTTTGGTCTTGGTAAATCTTCAAAAAATAAACCGGGACCTCTTCTGGAGCATGCAAGAAATCTTTATGACGATATAAGTAAGCTTGTCAGCGATGATGATTTTTAAATATGAATAATATTCTATTAACAGTTTCTTATGACGGAACCGAATTTTGCGGATGGCAGCGTCAGGATGGTAGTGAAGCTGAAAGCTCTCAAAGAACGGTACAGGGAGAAATTGAAAAAGCTCTTGAAAAAATATTTAAACAGAAAGTAAATATTTATGGTTCGGGAAGAACAGACAGTGGAGTTCATGCACTTGCTCAGGCAGCAAATTTTTTTTCACCTGTTGATTCAATGAATGAAGAAAATTATGTGAGGGCAATTAATTCTTTTTTGCCGGACGATATAAGAATTCTTAAGGCGCAAAAAGTCAGCGAAAATTTTAATTCACGAAAATCTGCAACAAGCCGCGTTTACAGATATTTTATTGCCTTTGGTGAAAATCCTCCTGCAGATAGAAATCGCTTTTGTTATTATGTTCCATCTTGGAAGCCGAATCTTGAACGATTAAATAAATATTGTGAATGTTTAAAAGGTGAAATTGATTGCGCATCTTTTACTGCAAGCGGTGATAAAAGTCTTTCCACCTTCCGTTTTATTGAACACGCAAAATTCTTTTATCAGAAAGATTTCTGGGATAAGGAATATCTGGTTTTTGAAATTGAAGCAAATGCCTTTTTATGGAAAATGGTGCGCACATTAACAGGAACTTTGATAAATCTTGATAAAGCAGATGCACCGGAAGATTCTATGAAAAAAATACTAGAAGCAAAAGACAGAACAAAAGCCGGCGTTACTGCACCCTCGCAGGGATTGTTTTTATATAAAATAAATTTTGATGGTATTCGAAGGCATGTTTAAAAATAATGTAAAATCTTTTTATGAAAATTTATATATGAAAAATTTACAAAACGAAAATGCGATTTCAGATTTATAGGCGAAGATGAATAAATCTGAAATCGCGTTTTCGTTTTTCTTTTATTTTTTATATAGTTTAAAAAAAAATTTCAATTATTTTCTAAAACCGTTTTCTTCGAATACCATCAAAATTTATTTATATAATCCTAATCCAATTATATTCTCTTTATAGTAAGCTTACAGGGTCGCAGTCGTATTCTATATAAACATTTGGATTGTGTGAATAATCAAATAATAAATGTCGTGCTGCTTCCTGTAAAACTGAAATTGATTTGCTTTTTAATAAAATCTGAAATCTCCAGGAACTGTTCATTTTTTCTATAGGACATTCTGCCGGACCAATAATTTCTATTCCCTTAAGTTTTTTTTGTGAAATAATATTTGCTGCGTCTATGCTTGTCCTGAAAGCGGCTTCTTTGTTGTAACTTCTGAAAACAAATCTCAACAATCTTGAAAACGGAGGAAAATCCAGAAGCTCCCGCTCCTTCAGTTCGTTTTCATAAAATTCTTCAACCTTACCGTTACATGCATAAAGTATTGCTTTTCGAGATGGCTCGTAAGTCTGTACAACTACTTTTCCATCCGGAAAATATCTTCCGGCGCGACCTGCAACCTGAGTAATCAAAGAAAAAGTCCGTTCACTCGCGCGGAAATCCGGCATATGAAGTCCGGCATCTGCTAAGATTACACCGACAAGCTGAAGCTTTGGAAAATTCAAACCTTTAGCAACCATCTGTGTTCCAAGCATAATATCATATTTTCCATCTCGAAAATCATCCAGAACTTTTAAGAATTCTTCTTTGTTTTTGAATGCGTCTGTGTCTGCGCGAATTATTTTTGCCTGAGGAAATTTTGCTTTTACTTCTGCTTCTATAAATTCTGTTCCAAAACCAGTGCTGCCAATATCCATAGATGAACATTCCGGACAACTCTGCGGAGGTAATGTTGACCATCCGCAATAATGACATCTTAAGCGGTGTTCAGATTTATGATAGGTAAGTGGAACTGAGCAGTTTTTGCAGACAATTTCAAAACCACAGGAATTACATCTGAAAAAATGAGTAAAGCCACGCCGATTTAAAAATAAAATTGTCTGACGTTTGTTTTTTATACATTCAGAAATTTCCTTTTGCAGTGGAGGAGAAATACAGCAGTCATTCGGAAAATATTTTAAATCGATTGTTGAAATTTTTGGCATTGTGCCACCAGCAAGCCTTTTTGTTAATTTATGCGTTATGATTTTATTCTGCTGCATGGAATACCAGGCTTCCACCGACGGAGTTGCGCTTCCCATTACCAGTGGAATTTTTAAATTGTTGCAGCGGTGCATGGCAATCTGTCTTGCGTTGTAACGAGGACTGTTGCCTGATTTATAAGAATTGTCATGCTCTTCATCAATTATAATAAGACCAAGTTCAGGAACCGGAGCAAAAACTGCAGAACGTGCTCCAATGACAATTCTTGCTTCTTTATGCATTATACGATTCCATTCACCAAGCCTTTGAGACGGTGTTAAACCTGAATGCAGGATAGCTGCAGTTTTTCCAAATCTTTTGGTGGCATCTTTTACTACCTGTGCAGTAAGACCTATTTCCGGAACAAGATAAATAACTCCCTTTCCGTCAGAAAGAATTTTTTCTGCCAGCGAAAGAAATACTTCTGTTTTTCCTGTTCCTGTAGGTCCGTATATATAATGATTATTTGTTAACGAAGCTTTACGATTTTGTTCTTTTTCCTCTGAAGATTTTTTTGTCATTTCGTAAATTGAATCAACGGCTTTCTGCTGTTCGTCAGACAAAATGTTATGCTTTTCTACAGAAAAATCATCTTCAAATGCAAAGCCGCCAAGTCCGGTTTCTCTTCTTCCTGAAGGAACCATTGTAAAAACTGCTTCGCCAAATGAACATAAATAATAGTGCGACATCCATGCAGCTAGATCTGTAAGCTCTTTTCCGAATAAACTTTCTTTATCTATAATGCGTTTTATCAGCTTGATTTTTGTGCTGTCTACAGGGCAGTCCTCTGGAATTTGAGTTGAAGCTTTTACTATAAATCCCTGAGTTTTTCTGTTACCAAAAGTAATTTCGGCTCGCTTTCCAATAAATGATTCTGGAGTAAGTTCTTCATCCTCATTTTCAGGTTTATAAGAATAAGTGAATGTTTGATTTAGCGGAATATTTAAAACTATCTGGAAGTAGAGCATATTTTATCAAGCTCCCTTCTGAAGGCTTTTAAATCTTCCCAGGCCGGTTTTTTTAAGCTTTCATCACGCAAGAGTGCGCTTGGATGATAAGTTGCCATTACCGGAATAGAATATTTTTCATAAAATCTTCCATGATTTTGTGTAATTGAAAAGCTTTCATTTAAAACATCTTCTGCGGCGACTTTTCCCATACATAAAATCATTTTTGGTTTTAAAATATGAATCTGCGCTTCTAAAAAAGACTTGCAAGCCTGACTCTCTTCTGGAAGCGGATTACGGTTTTCTGGAGGACGACATTTTACAGTATTTGCAATGTAACAGTTTGAATTACGGTCAAGATGAATTGCTCCAAGCATTTTATCAAGAAGAACTCCGGCTTTTCCAACAAATGGAAGTCCCTTCATATCTTCATCTGCGCCTGGAGCTTCGCCAATAACAAGTACAAGCGGATTAGAAACTCCTTGTCCTGGAACAACATTGTTTCTGGTTCTTGCAAGTGAACAGCGTGTACAGCGCAGCATTTTTGCATTTAATTCTTCAAGTGTAAGAGAATGATTCTGTGAATTATCTGAAGCAGCCGGTGCTGTAAATGAATTTTCTGTGTCTGCGGGAGTATGGGCTGTGGCAAATGAATTTTCTGCACCAGTGAATGTCCGGGCGGTGGCAGCTGAAGTTTCCGAACTTGCTGAAGTCTGGACAGACGCGAAAGAATTCTTTTCACCAGCAGATGACTGTTCTGTAGAAACTTCTGCATCATCTGAGAATTGAGGCTCGCCTGCAAAAATATCCCGCTGATAGCCAAGTATGTATGAATCGGAAGTTTTGAGAAGATTATAAAGCTGCTGTTTTTCTTCTTTTTTAAGACTCAAAAGTTTCTCTCCATATTATTCAGTTTTTAGCTCAGGCGCTTTATCAAATTCAATTTTAAAAATTTCTCTTTCTTCAAAAGCTTTTTGTATTAAATCATCAATCTCAAGATTTTTATAAATTTCTTCTGCCTGACTAACAGTTCCTCGTAATACAGGATGCTTTGGCGAGAATAAAACACAGCAATCCTCGTATGGAAGAATTGAAGTTTCGTAAGTATCAATCCAAAGAGAATCACTTATAATTTCTTCCTTGTCCATTCCGCAAAGAGGGCGAAGAAGAGGCAGTTCTGCAAAATGTTCTGTTACAGTCATGTTTTCAATAGTCTGACTTGCAACCTGCCCGACACTTTCTCCGGTAACAATACAATCTGCTTTACAACGCTTTGCAAGAATATTTGCAGTTTTCATCATGCATACTCTAAGCATGAGAGTAGTCCATGCAACTGGTGATTTCTGTTTTATTTTCATCTGAACATCTGTAAACGGAATTATGTTTAAATAAAGAGTAATTCCATAAAGACTTAATTTTTCAGCCAGAGTTACAACTTTTTGTTTAGCTTCTTCAGAAGTATAAGGATAAGAATGAAAATAACAGCATTCAACTTTCATTCCCCGGCGAAGCATTCTGTATCCTGCAACTGGAGAATCTAGACCTCCCGAAAGAAGAAGAAGTGCTTTTCCGCTGGAACCTACAGGAAGACCTCTGCAGCCTTTGTTCGAAGTGCAGTAAACAAAAACTCTTTCACGTACCTCAACATAAAAAACTACATCAGGATTATGAACATCAACTTTCATAATTGCTTCTGCAGGACCTGCTGCTTCACAGCAAATTTCATAGGAGTTAAGAGGAAAACTTTTGTCTGCTCTGCGTGCGTCAATTTTATAAGTTTTAGCTCCTTTTTGAGCTTCTATTTTTGCAAGCCTTAAAACTTCTTCTGTAATTGCTTCTATTGTTTTTTCGCATACGCTTACTTTTGCCCAGCCTGTAATTCCAATAAGATGCGAAAGTAATTTTTCTACTTTTGGCGAAGACTCTTCTTCGCAATCAATGTATAATCTTCCCGCCCGCAAAGAAATCTTTACATCCTTGCAGTCTTTTAGACATTTAGAAACATTTTTCCGTAATAGATTTTCAAATTCCTGAATATTTGAACCTTTTAAGGTTAATTCGCCAATTTTTGCCAGATAAGTCATTATTATTTTATTATAAATTATTGAATTGAATTTTTCAACGATATGTAATATTTACAAAAAAACAATTTACTCCGATAATCAATAGTAATGAAAAAATATTTTTCGTTAATTTTTCTTTTTATGCTTTATCCTCTTTTTTCTGTTTCTATGCCCGAAAATCTGGAAGGTATTTGGGAAGGAAAAGACCGTTTTGTTTTTTTTGAATCTACACCGGAAGAGCAGGGGAATAAGATTGTTATTTTATTAAAGAATTTTTACGGCTGGTATTATGACAGAGCAGCCGAACCTGAAAGTTATGCAGAAAAAGAAAATCGTATAAGAAATGATTCAACTTCTAAAAAAGCAGAACAGATATTTTTTAATTTAAATCCTCAGACAACTAATGATGCGTGGGAAATTACTTTTGAATATTCAAGACATGAACAGACTGTAATTCCTGTCTGCATTATTAATGATACAATTTATTTAAATTATTATATTCAGGATAAAGACAATCCGGAATATTACAGAGGAAATGCGGTTTCTAAAGGAGTTACATTAGACTCACAAAATCCAAAAGAAAATATTTCATGCCTTTATATTTGCGGTGATAAGTTTTTTGATGTGCGTTACTGGAAAACGGATATGGAATATTCTTCTGATAAAGCAAATTTAAATTTTGAAGGAAATACTTATTTTGTAGATAAACATATTTTTTCCTGCGGAAATAATTATTCCTGTACTTCGGGAAGAAGTAAAATCATTCGAAATGTAGTTGAACCGTTTGATTTTAAGGAAGAGGATTTTGTCTTTAATGAAGATAAAACTCTAATGGCTGTTCCCTCTTCTTTGTATCTTGTAAAACTTGCAGATAAAAAAACATTTGAAAATTTAATGGAAATTGTAAAAACTGGTAACTCGCGTATACGTCCACCGGAGCCTCCTTTGTTTGAACCAAAAGAACTTGACTGGCATTGGGATTTAATTGACGAACTGGAAAAGAATAATGAAATTATTCAGGCTGTAAGAGAAAGACAAAAAGCATTTGGCCCTCGCGGGAAGGATTTCGGAAAATGAAATTTTTAAGGCATATTGAAGATAAACTTTCTGAAATTTCAGTATATTACAGTCTTAGAATAATATTTTGTGTATTCTGTCTTATTCCTGTAATTTTACTTTCTCTGACATATCTTACTTTTGTTTATAAAACAATGCTTGGTTGGGAAGAAGAAAAAGTTTCTGCTTCGTTATATCAGTCCAGCAATATTTTTTCAAAATATTTAGATGATGTTAAAGAGTTCTCTGATAAAATTTATATAAATAAACATGTTAAAAAAATTCTCATGACAAACTATTCAGATATTCAACAGGTTTACACAGATTATTCGTCCATAGATTATCTTGAAGCTTTGCTGACTAATTATAATATAATTGATAATTTTAAAATTTACACAGAAAATTATACACTGCTCGATAATTCATTTATTGTAAAAGCTTCTTATAAAATAATTAATTCTCAATGGTATAAAAATGCAATTGAATTAAAGGGGCAGGTATTCCTTCAGTTAATGAATGATCCTATAACTAAAAAGGATTATATGTGCTTTATCCGTTCATTATGGGAAAAGGAACAGTTCCTTGGTGTTCTTGTTGTAAACTTTGATCTAAATAAAACTACATATGCTTTGGTAAAATTACCTTATGATTATGTTTTCTTTGCAGAAAATGATTTCATTTATGGAATTATAGATAATCTGACAGATGAAGAAAAAAAAATCCTAACTGATATAAATGGTTTTTATGATTATGAAAATTGTAAAATAGATAAAAGAGATTTTAGAAATAAAAAAGTAGCAGTAAAAGGATTATCATTTACAGTCGCGCCATATTCAGATGTGAATTTCAGGGTATTATTTTTAATTCCATTATATCATTTGAATAAAGCAACATTTAAAATGCTTATGTATGCAATTTTAATTCTTGTCTTAATTATTCTTTTTTTCTATCTGGTTTTAAGACATTACATTTCATATATAAAATCAAGATTCATAAAAATTCAAAAGGGAATTGATAAGGTAGTTTCAAATCAATTCGAAATTGAAAATTCAATTGGCGGAAAAGATGAATTTGAAAATGTATATGAAGCAATTTATAAAATGGCAGAAGATACCAAAAAATTAATTCAGAAGGTTTATATTCAGGATCTGGAAAATCATAAGCTGATTTCCAAACAAAATGAAATAAATTTTAAAATGCTATGTGCACAGATAAATCCTCATTTTCTTTTTAATACACTGGAATCAATAAGAATGAAAGCATTAAGTTCCAGCGATAAAGAAACTGCAAAAATGCTTAGACTTCTTGCTTCACTTTTAAGATATAATCTTTCTTTAAAAGATGAACCTGTTCTTCTGGGGCAGGAATTAGAAATTATTGAGAATTATTTAAAAATCCAGAAGATGCGTTTTGGCGAAAGAATAAATTATAAGATAGAAAATCTTTGTGAAGAAAATGAAAAAATTCTTCCACTTTTAATTCAACCTGTTATAGAAAACGCTGTAAAGTATGCTTTGGAATACAATGAAGACGGAGGAAATCTTAGCATAAAAGCTGATAATGAAATTATAGATTCAATGAATTATTTAATTATAGAAATCAAAGATGATGGACCGGGAATTCAAAAATCAAAACTGGATGAACTGAATTTGACTTTTAGTAACTTTGATGAATATTTAAAAAATCTTAATGAGAATAAAATTATAAAAGATGTCAGCGAAAAAAATGAAGCAATAAATACAGATTCAATGATTTCTTATAAATCTAAATCTGTTCTGCATGGAACTTCAATCGGCCTGGAAAATGTTAATTCAAGAATTAAGTTATATTATGGAATCAATAGTGGATTGGTAATAACGAGTAAAAAGAATGAAGGAACAACAGTAAGAATGAAAATTAAAAAAGAATCATAAAATAAATATCAGATATATTGTTCTGTGCAAATATATAATTTTTTTATTTTTTTCTATGATTTTCTAAAAAATTGTGTTAAAATATAAAAAAAAATAAGTATTGGAAGTTTAGATGGACTTATTAAAATTACTTATCGCCGACGATGAAGAAAATATTAGAAATGGTTTAAAAAATATCTTAAATTGGGAGAGTCTTGGAATAGAAATTTGCGGAACTGCTTCAAACGGAAAAGAGGCTTATAAGCAGATTATTGAAAATCAGCCGGATCTTGTAATCCTTGATATTAAAATGCCAGGCCTTACTGGAATTCAGCTGCTGGAAAAGCTTGCTGAATATTATGCTCAGCAGACAGTTAATAAATTTGATTTTAAGATGCCTTCAATTATTATTCTTTCTGGTTTTGCAGAATTTGAATATGCGCAGAAGGCAATGAATGCAGGGGCTAAAGCTTATCTTTTAAAACCTGTTGATGAAGAATTACTTGAAAAAAAAGTTGTTGAGCTTTCTGCTTCGATCAGAAACTCAACTCATTCAGCATTTTTCTCTAATCTTCGTGAAGATATACTGCAGAAAAAATCTGATTCTTCTGAGCAGGAATTTATTGAAAATGATTTTGTTCAGAAACTTCTTTTTTGTGTGGAAACTTACGATAAAGAAAAACTCGAAAAGAATTTTGAATTTTTATATAAAAAGTATGTCGATAATTCTTTAAAAGAAGCTCAGGTAAAAAAAGATGTTATTTCTATTCTTTTAAATCTTAGAAATTGTATTGTAGAAAAGTATCCTGAACGTGACTTTAA
The DNA here is from genome assembly GCA_029098225.1 of Spirochaetales bacterium. Lineage (GTDB taxonomy): Bacteria > Spirochaetota > Spirochaetia > Treponematales > Treponemataceae > Treponema_D. The sequence continues at coordinate 77,409 of JAQXNX010000003.1, forward strand.
GGAAACTGTAAAACTTGATTTTGTTTCTGAAATGCTTGAATTGGATTCTTATAATGTGCTTCTTGAGCATTTTAAATCTGTAACAGATAATTATATTGAATGCTTTAATTCAAATACTTCTGATTCAATGATTTTAAAGGTTGTTGCATATGTTAAAACAAACTTTAATCAGGATTTAAAACTCGAAAATCTTGGAGAGCTGTTTAATTGCAATAGTGCTTATCTTGGAAAGAAATTTAAAAGTTATACAGGTGTTCCTTTCAATACTTTTCTGGATAATCTTAGAATTGAATCTGCAAAAGAAAAATTATTGAATACAAACTTAAAAAATTACCAGATTGCAAAATTAATTGGTTTTAATAATACAGATTATTTTTTTATGCGATTCAAAAAGAATACAGGCCTTACACCAAAAGAATTTAAGCAGCAGGCGGGAAAATCTGTTGATGAAGAATAAAAATAATCGCATTAAGGCATTTTATTTTTTTCTGATTATTTTATATTTTTTTATTTATGGTTCATGTTCTAAAAAGGACTCTCAAGCTTACAATGAAGAGCCTGTTATCTTTACATATTATTCACCTGATTTTACTGGCGAAATTGAGTTTTCAGATGCAGTTGCGCAGGAAATAACAAAACGTACCGGCGTTAAACTTAAACCTGTTTATATAAACAGAGAAAAAGAAGATGTCGCTTCTTTAATGCTTGCTGATGATTTTTATCCTGATTTAATATTTGCTAAAGGAACTCTTTCTGAATTTGTAGAAAAAAAAGCACTGGTTCCTTTTGATCAATTTATTGATGAACATGGAAATAACATGAAAAAGCTTTATGGAAATCAACTTTCCAGATTGCGATATTCTATGGATGATCCTTCAATTTATGCAACCAGTGCTTATGAGATTCGTCAGGAAGTAAATACACCTTCTGGCAGCCTTCAGATTCAAAATGCTGTTTTAAAAGATGCCGGTTATCCCAAAATTCAGACTCTTGATGATTTTGAAAAAGTTCTTCTTGCTTATAAGAGAAAATATCCCGAAATAAATGATCATAAAACAATAGGACTTTCTTTTGTCTGCGATGAATGGTGGTGGTTTGTTGATTTGTCTAATCCTGCTGGTTTTGTATGGGGATTTGGTGATGATGGTCAGTGGATTGTGGATCAAAAAACATATAAGGCTACTTACAAATTTCTTTACCCCAAAATTGATGTTTATTTCCGCTGGTTAAACAAGCTTTATAATGAAGATTTGTTAGATCCAGACAGCTTTACACAAACCTTTGATGTCTGGAAAACTAAAATTTCTGAAGGATATATTCTTGGAACTTCGTGTCCTTATTATCAGCTTTCAGAACTTCAGGATAAAATTTCATTATCTGATCATCCGGAAAGAAGTTATGCCTTTCTTCCTGTAACAGCTCAGAAAGGAATTCTTGAACCTTCATTAAAAGATTATGGCTTTGCGGGCGGCTGGGGAATAGCAATTACAAAAAGCTGTAAAGATCCTGAACGTGCATTTGAATTTCTTGACTGGTTATGTTCCGAAGAAGCTCAGATTCTTACTAACTGGGGAATTGAAGGGCAGGATTATTATTATGATAATTCAGGAAAAAGAATTTCATTGAATGATCCGGTAAAAGACAGGGAGCGGGGGATTGGTGCATGGGCTTATCCTTTCCCACAGGCAGGAACTGCATATAAAGATTCAACCGGCAATTTCTTTGGAAAAAGTCAGAGAGATAATGTTATTAAATCTTACAATGAAGCAGAAAAAGAAACTTTACAGGCTTATGGTGCAGAAACCTGGAATGATTTATTTCCTACAAGTGAAGAACTGGGAGTTTCTGATTATGGCCAGGTATGGCAGTATCCTTTGAAAACTCAATCGCAGAAAATTGTAGATAACGCAGATGCCTATGTAAAGCAGGCTTTAATTTCTATGATTATGGATAAGCCGGAAAACTTTGACGCCAGCTGGAATAAAATGTGCAAAGATTTAAAGAAAATGGGAATTGAAGATATCGGAAAAGAAATCACTGATTTAATTGTAGAAAAGGTTAATTTCTGGAAAGAATAATTCAGAAGTTTAATTAATCCTGCTTAATATATTTTATAATTTCAATATTATTATTTTTGCTTCTTTCTACCATTTTTTCATAAACGCGATTTCTCAAATCTGTTTGTTTTTCTTTCTTGCCAAGACTTTCATCAGGAAAAAAAGGCCCGTCCACATATGTAATAATGCGCGGATTATGCGAAAATTTTCTTTTTTGATAAGTATTTGTAAAACAGAAAGTCGGGCAGTTATTCATAATAGGGTAGCGGAATGATAAATCTGTAAATGGACGAATTTTTGTATAAAAAGGCCATATATGCGCTTCAGGATAAATCATAATACTTGAATTTTTCTGAAGGCGAAGCTTCATTGTATTCATAAAATTTTTAGTTGCGGTCATGTTGTCTGGAAGGGGCAATGCTCCAAGGTAAGGTGTAATTTTTCCAAGAACAGGCATGGAAACATTATTCGCATTTACAACAACAAATGTTGAATGAGGAAAACTTACCATAGAAGGAATTAGTGCATCCGCAATATTGTTAGTATGGTTTGCAAAAACAAAAATTGAACTTTTTTTATATCTCGAAATTATTCCACGGTTAATTATTTTGTGATGATATTTTAATTTTAAATAGGCCCAGGCGATAGGGAATGCAAAAATTCTGTACCAGAAAAGCCTCATCACACGAAAATATAACGAATTATCGCCATACCAGTATTTTTCATCTATTGAACGCGGTTTAATAGAATCTCCGGCAAATTCATCGTTTAATTCATCTTTATAATAAATTGTATCTGGCCTTTTCATTTTTAATTACTTTCAGTTGCGTAAGTTAAAGGTATTTTATAAAAATCTTCGTAAACCTTTTTCCAGCATTCATAATTTTTTTTCTTCATTTCTTCTATATTTTCTTTATTGCTTTTAGCTGGATCTTTAAAAATAGCTGGAAGAATATTTATTGTATATTCCTGAATCGGGAATCCGTCATTGTCAATTAAATCTGAATCTTCCATAGTAATAAATATCGGAAGAACCGGAACATCAGATTCTACTGCAAATTTAAAAGCTCCGCTTGTAAGTGGTCGTGGCTTTCTGTAGTTCCACCACATTGCCTGTTCTGCATATACAAGAATTTTTTCACCGCGTGCAAGAAGCGTTTTTATTGCATCCATAAAAAGCTTCATTGTAGCAAAACTGGAACTTAATGGAAGAGTATTACAATGTCTGAAGAAAAGTCCAAAAAGTCCAGGAAAGTTTGTATAATTTCCTTCGCGAATAACTTTATATAAATCGCGCTTTTGCTTATGAAGATATGGAAGAAGCACGTGATGAATTGCAAAGTTATCAAAAGGATTAAAATGATTACAGGTTATAATAAGGCCTCCTTCCGAGACCTTTTCAAAATTCTCTATACCTTTTACTTCTTTTATAATCAGCTGTTTATTTTTTACAAGATTATCAATGAATTTTACGGCTTTTTTATTTACAAACTTTGTAAGGATTTTATTGATTAATTTTTTATTTAAATAATCAACCATATCTGGCATTAAAGGAATTGTCGGAGGATCATCTTCTACATCTGTTGACCATAATCCTTTTTTTTCATATTCATTAATGCGTTCAATTATTTTTAGCCGCTGAGGATTTTTTTCCTTATTGTTGCTTTCTTCTGTCATAATTTCTCTTAATTTTATATGCTTTAATAGTTATAAGTTTTCTGATTCTTGCGAATCTTTTAATTTTATCAAAAATCCACCATACACTTCCGGTTTTTCCCTGTGTATTACGGTAGTTTTTAGGATCGTTTGCATCTTCTTCTGCCATGCGTGCAAGGTTTTCCATAAGAAGCTTATCTTTTTCTTCATCTTTTGGAGTTCGGCTGTCACGCATATTTATAAGATAATCATAAAAATCTGTCATTCTGGCATATTTCCAGAAATGCTCTTCATAAAGAACATTTTTATATTTCCATGGACGCCAGTTTATTTTCCAGTGAATAAGCTTTAAATCCTTGTCATCAAAGCTTTCATTTTTATATGAGGTTTTGTTCCATCCAAGATTTATCCATCTTACATGTCCTTTACACAAAACATTAAGATAATCTTCATCCTGAACAACGCGGAATTTGTAACGGTTTAGCAAATCTACAAAACGTTCAGCAATAAGCTTTTTTCTCCAGCGCCTGCAGTTTATTAAAAGAATTCCAGCATTAAAATAATTTTCCCGTTTAATTCCATCAGCTTTTTCTACGTAATTTCCAAAAACTTCAAAAGTCTGCATAACTTCTTCTACTGCAGCACCAACATAAAAGCCGTGAATGTGATGATTATAAAGTTCGGCAACATCTCCTAAAACTGTAATGTCACAGTCAAGATATAAAACCTTTTTGTAATACGGAAATAGATTTGGAATAAAAATTCTGTAATATGTTTCTTTGGAATAGTAATCTCTTAAATGAAACATTCCTTGAATTTTATCCAATTCTTTTGCAAGCGAAATAAATTCAATTGAAGAATTTTCTTTATTTAATTTCTGGATCTTTTCTATATTTTCTTGCTTTAATTGGGTAATCAACACAAATATTCTATAAAAATTTTCACTTGAAGCATGATCTAAAAGTGAAGCTATTGCAACTGCAAGAAAAGGTACATAATTATCATCAGTAGCAAAGCAAACTGGTATTTCTTGTTTTTTCATAGTATATCTCTTTATATATTTTAATTTCTTTTTTGTATATTTTCAACAGTTTAATTGGTTTAAGTGATTTGATTAATAATTTATATTTTTGGTATTTTTTTTGCCTCATGAATTATTGAATATAAATTAAAAATCTGATATTTTCTTTGCTATGTTTTCTGGTAAGAAGAGTTTTTTGGTTTGTTTAGTTTTTATATTTTTAACTTCATTTTTATTTGCACAAAATCTTACAGAAGAAGAAAATAGTCTGATTCAAAAAACCCTGGATGCCCGGTTAAAAACAAGATTGTATCACAATGAAGATGATGCAATTGAATATATGAAAGATTTTAAAAAATCACTTGAAGCATCTGGTGAATTGAATAATATCAGTGAACAGGCTGTCTTAATTATTGATAATATGATCAATATTGAAATTTATAATTATATGTATCAGAAAGACATGCATTCAGAAAACTTAAAGCCTTTTATAACCAGTCAGTATGATAAAATTGTAGCTTTCCAAAAAAATAATTCCGTGGCTGAATTTTCACCTTGGTTTTATTTTAGCAGTGGAGATATCATAAATTCTTCCATGCAGTTTTTATCGCAGGGCACAGCAATTAAATTAGGGCTTCAGGAAAAAGATGATTATGATGAAGTTTTAAAAGAAAATCCGACATTGTCTTTTGGTCTTATTAATGCTGCATTATGGTATTTTTTTGCTCCTTCAATCGGTGGTGGAAGTAAAAAAACTGCATTTTCATATTTTGAACGTTCATTAAAATCTGCTGCTTGTGATTATGAAAAATTTTATTCCAGAATTTATCTTTCGCAGGTGCTTTTTGAAGAAAAAGATTTTGAAGCCTGCGAAAACCTTCTTAAAGAATGCGATGAAATTCTTCCTGAAAATGTCTACACATCTTTTATAAGATTCCTGAATAAAAATAATTACTCTCTGCTTTGTTATACAAACAACCGCGAAAAAGTTGAAAAAAAATTAGGAATACAAAAATAATTTCCGACGTTTTATTTAAACTTTTTTCTTTCTTAATTCGGGCGCATTTTTGCCCCAGCCGCCAGAAGGCGCCCGTGGCAAAAAACAGGCTGCTCCGGGTTCCGCTAGCGCTCCAGCCGCTTCCTTCGCTCCGCTCAGTCCAGTGGCCGCTTCGCGCCCTGCGTATCCTTTGCGCAATCAGTTTCAATCATTTTTTTCTCTTCACTGATAGTCTTTTCTGTATAGGCATTTTTATCAAAATCGTTCGCAAAAGCAGAAACTCCCGCTGCAAAAAAAATCATAAAAATCAAAATCAGTTTTTTCATTTTTCAAGCTCCTAAAAATATACCAAACTTTCCTGTTTTACAGTTCTTCAATATTCATGCACAGTTTAAGTTCCTGTGCTTTTTCCAATGCGTGCATGAATAAAGTTATAAAATCATCGCCGTCGCTGTTAACAAAATAATTTGACAAATCTGTAATTTCACTGCTGATTTCATTTTTCCATGGCGGAAGCAAATCAGGATTTTCAAAATCCCAGACAACTTTTTCAGGCGAAAATTTCTTCAATTGCTTTTTTATTGTTTTAAGTTCCTTGATTGCGCCGGTAACATTTTTTTCTTCCAGATGTCCCTGATAAAGTTCATTCATAATAACCGGGAATCTGCTTCCCCAGCTGCCTTCTTCAAGATTCACTGCAACCGTAGAAAAAAAACAGTGAAGAAAATCCGGCGTACCGATTTCAAACCAGAAAAATCCGACTTTAAATCCAACTGACATTATAAACTCTCCAAATACATTTTTTAATCATATTTGAATATTAGCATGAAGCATAAATGGAATCAATTTTGCAAAACGTGATTTTTGTATTTTATGATTTTTCACCACTGCCCACTGATTTTAAACATATAGAATAATTTCTTTTTTTGTGGTAATATCAGTAGAATTTTATAAGTAAATTTTCATATAAAAAGGACACACTCATGAGTTTCAAACCGGTTGATCCAAAAGTTGACTTCCCGAAACAGGAAGAGGAAGTATTAAAATTCTGGCAGAATAATGACATCTTCAAAAAGTCAGTAAGCCAGAGAGAAGGTGCAGAGGACTTCGTATTCTATGACGGTCCTCCGTTTGCTACAGGACTCCCACACTTCGGACATTTTATTCCATCAACCATTAAAGATATTATTCCACGTTATCAGACAATGAAGGGAAAACGCGTTGAGCGCCGCTTCGGTTGGGACTGCCACGGTCTTCCTGTTGAAAACCTGATTGAAAAAGAGCTTGGCTTAAACTCTAAGCACGAAATTGAAGCTCTGGGTATCGATAAGTTTAATGATGCCTGCCGTGCTTCTGTTTTGAAATATACTTCTGAATGGCGCACTACAATTACCCGCATGGGCCGCTGGGTAGATTTTGATAATGACTACAAGACAATGAATCCTGAGTTCATGGAATCTATCTGGTGGGTTGCAAAAACTCTCTGGGATAAGGGCCTTATTTACGAAGGAAAATATATTCTTCCATATTGTCCTCGCTGTTCTACAGTTCTTTCTACTCACGAGCTTGCTCAAGGCTATAAAGATGTTCAGGACCAGACTGTAACTGTTCGCTTTAAGATTACTAAGGCTCCGGCCGGTGTAAATGACCCTGACATGGCAAATGGAAAAACTTACTTCCTCGCATGGACAACAACTCCTTGGACCTTGCCATCAAACCTCGGTCTTTGTATGGGTCCTGATATTGATTATGTAAAGATTCTTGATAAGGAAAGCGGAGACTATTACATTTTTGCAGAAGCCCGCCTGTCTGCTTACTATAAAGACGAATCTGGCTACGAAATCATCTACCGCCATAAGGGTGCTGATTTTATTGATGCTGAATATGAGCCTCTCTTCCCATATTTTGCTCAGCTTAAAGATCCAAAAGCCTGTGAAGAAATGAGCGGCCAGAAGTGCGAAAAGGGTGCTTTCCGCATGTTCAATGCAGCTTACGTTTCTACAGAAGACGGTACCGGTATCGTTCATATTGCCCCGGCCTTTGGTGAAGAAGATAATAAAGTATTCCGTGGTTCCGGTGTTCCAAACGTTGAACCAATCGATGCAGAATGTAAGTTTACAAAAGAAGTTCCAGACTATCAGGGCCTTTTTGTAAAGGATGCAGATAAAGATATTATGAAGCGCCTTAAGGACGAGGGTAAGCTTGTTAAGCGAGATTCTATCGTTCACTCATACCCTCACTGCTGGCGCTGTGGTTCTCCTTTGATTTACCGCGGTATCGGAAGCTGGTTCGTAAAGGTTGCTGATTATCACGATGTACTTCTTAAGGCTAACAGCAAAATCAACTGGCAGCCTGCACATATTAAGGAAGGCCGCTTTGGTAAGTGGCTGGCAGGTGCACGCGACTGGGCTGTAAGCCGTAACCGCTACTGGGGTAACCCTATTCCAATCTGGCGTTGTGACGACCCTGACTGTAAGCACACTCTTTGTGTAGGAAGCCGCCAGGAGCTTAAAGACCTCAGCGGAACTTACCCTGATGACCTTCACAAGCAGTATGTAGATAAAATCACTTTTAAATGTCCTAAGTGTGGAAAAGGCACAATGCGCCGTATTCCGGAAGTATTTGACTGCTGGTTTGAATCAGGTTCCATGCCTTACGCTCAGGTACATTACCCGTTTGAAAATAAAGAGAAGTTCGAAGCAAACTTCCCTGCAAACTTCATCTCAGAAGGTCTCGATCAGACTCGTGGCTGGTTCTATACACTTACAGTTCTTGCGGCCCAGCTTTTCGATAAGCCTGCCTTTGAAAACTGTATTGTAAACGGAATCGTACTTGCAGAAGACGGTCGAAAAATGTCTAAGTCTCTGCGCAACTATACAGACCCTGTTGAAGCAATCAATAAGTTTGGTGCAGATGCAATCCGTCTCTTCCTCATGCACTCAGCTGTAGTTAAGGCAGACGAAATCCGCTACTCAGATGCAGGTGTCCGCGACGTTCTTAAATCTATCATTATTCCTTGGTGGAACTCTTATTCCTTCTTTGTAACTTACGCAAATATCGATAAGGCAGCTCCTACAGGACACCTCTTTGATAATAAGACCCCGTCAAATCCTCTTGATGCATGGCTTTTATCTATTACTCAGAATCTTATTAAGGAAGTTTCTACAGCCCTGGATGCTTACGACTTGTCTGGCTCTATCGACCCAATCGTAAACTTCATCGACGAGCTTAATAACTGGTATATCCGCCGCAGCCGCCGCCGCTTCTGGAAATCAGAAAACGACAACGACAAGGCAGAAGCATACGAATCACTTTATATCGCTCTTAAGACTCTTACACAGGTTGCTGCTCCATTTGTTCCATTTATTACAGAAGAAATGTTCCAGAACCTTAAGACTTCAGAAGATAAGGAATCAGTTCACCTCTGCGATTATCCAACACCTAACAAGGCATGGATTAACGAAGAACTTGAGTTCAAGATGGCAACTGTACAGAAGGCCGTTTCTATGGGACACAGCCTCCGCAATCAGTTCAACCTCAAGAACCGTCAGCCACTTGCAAGCGTTGCTCTTGTAACACGTAACCCAAGCGAAAAGACTGTATTGTCAGAAATGCAGGATACAATTGCAGAAGAATTGAACGTTAAGAAGGTAGAGTTCCACGATCGCGAAGACGAGCTTGTTGAGTACAAGGCTAAGGCTAACTTCAAGGTTCTTGGTAAGGAACTCGGACCTCTTATGAAGCAGGCTGCCGGAATTATCCAGACTCTTTCTAACGAACAGATTCAGTCAATTCTTGAAGGAACTAAGCTTTCTATTGATGTTGCCGGAACAACAGTTGAACTCAACGAAGAGAAGGTAATTGTAGAACGCTTTGAAAAAGATGATCTTAAGGTTTTGAATGACGGAACTCTTACAGTTGGTCTTGATTCTAAGATTACAGACGAACTTAAGAAAGAAGGTTATGTTCGTGACCTTATCCGTGGTATTCAGAACCAGCGTAAGGAAAACGGCTACAACGTAACCGACAGAATTACACTTGAGCTTGGCGGAGACGCTGACCTCGAAGCTGCTTATAAGATGTTTGCAGACTTTATTTCCGGAGAAACTCTTGCAGAAAAAACAAGCTGGAACTCAAGTCTTTCAGGCGCTTATGAAGTAGAAGCTGATGATAAGAAGTGGAGTTTCAAGATTGAAAAAGCATAAGATAAATATGATGGCAGTTTTTGCTGCCATCGTAGGATTTAGTGCATTATTTTTTTCATGTAAATCACTTCCTGCCGGCAATGAAGTTTCTGCAATTGAACTATTAGATAACGAAAGTTCCTTTTATATTGCAATACCCAAAAATGCAGATCAGGAGTTAATTACAAGAATTATTCAGAATAATATTGAAATCTCAGAAAAAGATGCCAAATCTCTTTCTGATAGAATTGAAAAAGTTTATTGCGGCTTGAACCGTTCAAGAAATTCTACAGAAATTCAGGTTTCTGTTGATGCTTCAATTCCGCAAAAATATGTTCCTTCACTTTTAAATACTAAAAATGGATGGACTGTTTCTAAATTTATTCCAGATAATTCATTAAATGTTTATCCTGTTTATAGTTATGCTGGCATGTCTCTAGCTTTTCCTTCAGACAGGCTTGTATGCCTTGGAAGAGATGTAGAAAAAATGCTTTCAACTTATGACAGACTTTTTTCTGCAGAAGTTATTTATGTAGAAGAAAATAATGAAGAAACAGAAGCTGATAAGCTTTCGCCTGAATTATATGCTTTTCTTGAAGGTGCAGATAGCGAAATCAGATTCTGTGCAAATAAACCACAATCTTTTTTAACTATTCTTACAGGTGCGCAATTAGACTTAAAGTTAATTGATGTAAGTGGTGCTTTTATTCAGGATCCAAAATTTAACAAGCAGTATATTCTGAATCTTTCATTTAATTTTAAAAATGAAACTTTCTTAAAAGCTGGAAAGTCTCTTTTAACTCTTGCCTTTGGTCTTACAAATTCTCAGAGTGAAATTGTCGGTAATACTACATTAAAAATAAACGGAATTAAAATTGATAAAAATCAGCTTTATAAACTGTTGTCGTTATAATATAATATTTGAGGGAAATTATGGAGCAGAACAAAATTATCTTAAAAGCAGAAGATTTAGACGGATATCTTACATCTGATGATATGAAAGATCTGGAAAGCCTTGAAGTTCTTTTTAAGGAAACTATGAAATCTTTTGATCCTGTTGATAAAGAAAAAATTATCGATGGCTATGATAAGATGGGCCATAAAATGCAGGAAATTTGTTCTAAGCATCCAAATATAAAAGTTTACTCTTTTGTTACAGAAGAGGGGGCTCATGCTGAATGTTCACGTGTAATTTCAAAGCTTCGCGACGAGCGCACAGACCATCAGGAGTTTATGTACTATAGTCAGCGTGCTTATGAAATGCTTTTCCGCATGGCTTATACAGATCAGCATTCAGATAAAAAAGGTCACATTATTGTAAAGACTCCAGTTACTTTCCCTGTTCAGAACTATGCAGTTCACAAAATTCCGGATATCGACCATAAAATCGAAAACACAGTAATGTGTGTCATGCTTCGCGGTGCTCTTCTTCCTAGTATGATTATGTCTAAGGAAATCCAGGAATATTCAAGCCACGGTTATAAAACTCCATTTGCACTTTTTAAGATCAGCCGTAATGATACAAAGAATGAATCTGATATGGAATATATCATGGATTTGAACAAATCCTTCTTCAATCTTGAACAGCTTGACGGTAAGGATTTAATATTTGCTGACCCTATGAATGCAACCGGAGGTTCACTTGTGACTGTTGTAAAGTATCTTCAGAGTCAGGGTGTAAAACCAAAATCAATTGCATTCTTTAATACAATTTCTACTCTTAAAGGTTCAATTCGTGTAACCCGTGCACTTGAAAACTGTACCTGCTATACTCTCTGGATGGATCCTGTAATGAATGAAAAAGCATATATTATGCCTGGTCTTGGCGACGCAGGTGACCGATTAAACGGTTGTGATACAAAGGATGCACCTCGTAATATGATTCAACTTATTGCAGATTACGGACATAATATATCTGGCCTTTATAAATCTCAGCTTTATGAAATTGAAAAGGTTGTCCTCGGTTAATAAATGAAAAAATCTGTTATAATTATTTTAATATGTATTTTTTTTCTTTCCGGTTGCAGTTCTAAACCGGTTATGTTGCCGGGAGAAAAAAAGGTTACTATTCAAAATATTTATTCTGAATATTACAGTATTGCAGAAGAATACTATAAATTAAAAAATTATTCCAAGGCTATTGAATATTATTCTCTTGCAAAAGAACATAAGGCTTTTAAAAATCTTGCGCTTTATAAACTTGCATCCTGTTATATGTATACAAGTAAGTGGGCAGAATGTATTGATATTTATAAAAAATTATTAAATGCTGATAAATCAAATTATTCATTAAAAGAAAATCTTGCCTATGTATATGCAATGAAAGGTGAAAAAGAAAAGGCTTTGTCTTTATATAAAGAATTACATAATTTATATCCGGAAAATGAAAATTATGTTGAAAATTTAATTATTCTTTATTTAGCCGGCGAAAAAAATAAAGAAGCAGATACGGAAGTTGTTTCTGAATTAATTAAGACTTTAGAAACAATTTCGCCAGAAAATAAAAATCTTCAAAAATATAAAGATGCAATTAACCTTGAAAATAGTGAAGAAGCTGCTGATTAATATTTAGTTTTGCTGCTGTTCAAGATATTTTCTATATTTCTCAGAATCTACACGGAATGCAATGATTGGAGAATCTGTCTCGTTTTGAGCATGGATAGAAGCTTCTTCTGCTTCTTTTAAAATTCTTTCTCCACTTACTATTCTTATCGATCTCGTAGAAATTCCAATATAACATTTTGCATTTGTATCTTGAAGAATATTACAGATATCTGAATATAGTTTTTCTGCAAAATCCATTGCATTATCCAGGTCAAGTCCAATTTTAAGAGCAACTAAGCTGTCATTTTTGTATTCAAATAATAAATCCTTGAACTGAAATTGCAATGTAAGATAATTGCAGATGTTTTTAATTTCATCTGAATTTCTGGCAAGAAGCGGAATTTTAAATACGAATACAGCAAGATCAATTTCAGAAGAAATTGCCCTGTTAATTTCGTTATCCATTCTTTGAATAAGATATTTTTCCCAGCCAATTCCTGTAACTGGTGAATATAATTCACTGTCGCTTTTTCCAGATATTCTTGCAGGTTTTTCATCTTCATAAGGAAGCTTTGCCGGTTCAACTTCGGTTTTAGCTTTTATATTTCCTAATTCGTAAACATTATTATCAGCAGGAGCTGGAGCAGATGAATTATCTGAAATTGAAGGTGTTTCCTCTTCAATATTCTCATAAACTTCTTCTTCTGAATCTTCAGCTTCATCTTCGCAATAAATGTCTTCATCAGAAACTGCAAGCTTATCTTCTTCATCAGGAATTGATTTATTATTTTCTTGAGGTACATAATTTGAATTCTTTGCACAGATAATTACAATGAATGTAATTAAAGTTATAATAAGAACTACAAAAAAAGCATTACGTGCGTAATAAGCAATAGAAGTAGGGCGGATTAAATAAAGTAAAGCTTGAACTTCAAAATCGCCCTGTTGTTTTGAAATTGTAGATTTGTATGTGCAGGTAAGACTTGTTTCCTGTGGAATAGAATTTACAGAAGGATAAGAATAAATTTTAACTCCGTTATACTCAATATCCAGATAAGAATAATTATTTAAGTCGCCGATTGAATCAGATAATTTGTCTGTAAAATCTTTTGAAGATAAATCAAAGGAATCAGAATTTTTTAAGGTAGAAACTATTGCGTTATAATTTATTTCTGTTCTCTCATTGCCGTGTGAATATTCGTTACATAAACTAAAGATAAAATAAACGGCAGCTCCAAAAAGAATGACTGATGAAAATATAGTATAAAATACTAAAAAACTCTTTTTCATTTAAATCCCCTCAATTTAAACACCCTGATTAATTATAACTTAAAAAAAATGAGTGTGCAAGATTTTTAAGTTCATTATATAATTTATCGGAATTTATCTCATTATTTCTTAGAGTTACATTATTTCTTAAGGCGGCAATCAGCGGAAGGTAAATTAATTCTTTTATCTGTTCTTGAGAGTTTTCAATAAGATTAAGGATTTCTGCTGTTGATTTCTTGATTTTTTGAGGTTTATATAAATTAAAATTCTTTGATTCATTTTTAAAATTTTCTGCGTCAGAGAATTTAATTTTATAAATATCGTTTTCAATTCTAAAAGAAGAATTTTCTTTTTTAATAAAATCTTCAAGTGAAGATTTATATGCGCTTAAAATTTGATTTGTATATTTTTGCTTTGAGATTTCTTCAAGATTTGTTCTGTACATTAATCTGGAAAAACTGTTTTCCTGAGAAATTATTTTATTGCTTTTATGCAGGAATTGATTTTCAAGATAGGTTCCTTTTGTATATGGTTTTCCTTCATGATAAGAAAAATCTGCACCAAAAATTTGAACGTTTGAAAAGCCCAGATTTTTGGCAATAGAAACAGCGCTGATTGTAACAGTTCCGGAACCTGAATAAACATTGGGAAAAATTGAATCTTCCGAATTATTTATGAATGAAGCAAGAGGATGTCCTGAAACAAAAAATCTTACGTTTCCTTCTTTTTCCAGAATTCTTGATGCTGCACTTGAACTTGCACATAAATCAAATGCAAATAATGTATTTTGAATTTTTTCTACCGGGAAAAAATGAAAAGAAGATATATTCTGTGCGTCTATTGAAACAACAATGTCACTTTGAATTTTCCTTCTTGTTAAACTTTGAAAAGCAGTATCAGTACATATGATAAAATATTTATCTCTTTGCGATTCAATTAGACTTAAGGTTTTATCTAAAGAAGGACCTGCTGCAATTACAGCTGCAATTTTTGAAGTGTCCGGTAATGGAAAATCCTGTTTAATATTTTGCGGAAACTTTTGCAGTGAAGAAATATTAGAAAGAATATTATGCACCCATATTTTTCCAAAATGAGCCTGAACAGAATAATCTGCGGAAATTATATTTAATGAATGTTGAATGATTTCCGAAATATCTTTTACTAAATTCTGATTTTCTAAAATCCAGGCTTTCTGTTCAATTATTTTTAAATCTCCGTACTTAGCAGGAAAATAATTATTTATTAATGTTTCATAAAGCTTTTGAATAGTTGTAAAAATTATGTTTTTGTTTGCCTTAAGTTTTTGAATCAGAGTAAAACTGTTAATAAAGTTTATGTCTTCTTCAGAAGTTTCTACGGCTATAATTAGTGCATCTTTGTTTACATTTATAATTTCATTTATCAAAGAGCCGGAGCCACATCCAAGAATTAAAAAAGCTGAATAGGATTTTTCAAGAGAAGCAATAATTCTTTTTGCTTCATTAGACGGTGAATATTTAGATTCCATGAATTTTCCACTTTTAAAAACTGGAATCTGCATATTATCTTTTGAGATTTCTATATGATCGTAAATACCTGAAACTTTGGTTGTCATAATAATAAATCAGCTTTTTCTTTAAGCTCTCTAACCTCTTTTTCAATTTTTTGTTTAAGTTCAATTGAGTCTGGATTTCTTTGTAAAGATACAAAATCTAACGGAAAAATCTGTTTCTTCCATTCTTCATTTTTAAGCTGTTCTTTAATTTTGCTTTTATCAATTTTTATATTTTGTCTGAATTCTTCATAATTAAAATTATTTAATAAATCTTCTTTATTTATTAATTTTATAAATTCCTGAATATCAATATCGTTTATTTTTCCAAGTTGATTTTTTCTATGTGATTTTTCAATTATTCTGAAAATTTTATTTTCCGGAAAATTCTGAGTTTTAAACCACTGTTCATAAATTTTTAAGGAGTCTGAATTAAATTCACTTTTTGTTAATCTTGTCATTCTGTTTTGAATTCTATTTTCTAATGGCTGATTATTATTTTCTATTTCATTTGGTAATGTATGTTGAAAACCTTTTTGAGAAGATAGATCCAGACCAAAGCAGAAAATTTTTTTATCGGTAATTTTTTGTGCAAGAGTTATTGCTGTACCGCTTACAGTTCCATTTCTTTCTGCAGAACTGAATTTTAACTGTGAAGCCTTTATAAGAGAATTTGAAATTCCATCTGGATAATTTAACACAAAAACAGGAAGCTTTTCCAAAAGGGATTTTTTACAAAAAGCCTCAGGGGGAAGGGCAAGAGGAATTAAATCTTGTTCCAGTAATTTTAAATGCTGTCCTGCCCAGTAGCCTCCGTCTGTTGAAAGACATAAATCAATTTTTATTTTATTTTTTATGCAGACAGAAATTGCAGAAGATAAAACAATTATAAATAATTTATTTTGATTTTCTTTAATAAATGGCAATGCATTTTGTAAGCTGGGCCCAGACGCAATTACTGCAACTGAAGAATTAATTTTTTGAGGAAGAAAAAAAGTTTTGTTTACATATTTAAAATAATTAAGTGAATTTATAAACCATTTTTTTTCAAAAAATTGACGTGTAATTAAAACTGTTTTTGCTTTTTCTAAAGAAAGTTTTATCTCTTTCCATATATTTTTATTTTCTTCTGGAAATACTTTAGCAGCATTTTCCCATTGCAAAATTAATGCTGAACAAAGCTTTTCTTCTCCAAAATAATCGTATAAAATTTCTGAAAAAGGAATAGAATAATCTGAAGGATAAAATACAAAATCAAAATTTGTGTCTGATTTTTTAAACTCTTTAAAAAATCTTATTGCATAAATCTTCGATTCTGGAAATTTTTGTCTTATAAATTTTACAGTATATGAAAGACAAGGCTCGATTAAAATAATAATTTCTGGAACGTAGGAAAGTGAAATATTTTGTGAAAATCTAAGTGCTTCCTGTTCCGGATTATATTTTGAATGCAGATACAGGTTATTAAATTTACAGGTTAATTCACCGTTTTTTGCATCTTCAAATTCAATGTTCACTTAGTCTTCCTGAAGAAATTTTTTTAACTGAAGAAAGGTTTCACAATTTTCTTCGCTTGAAATTTCTAATAATTCAGCACAATCGCCGATTACTTCCCTTAGGTTTATAATTAAGTGAGTCATCAAAAGCTGAAATTGTGTATTTTGTTTTGCAAGGAAAATTGCCTTTAATTTTTTGACTTCGTTTTTAGAAAAAACTTTAACAGCGTTTATGTCTGTGCAGCAGATGATTCGGTTAGCAAGTTCATTAAATAATGATTCTTTAAAAACCTGAATTTCTGATTTTTCTTTTATATTAGTTGTTATAAATGAATCCAAAGCTTCGTCAAAATTAATCGTGCAGTTTATGCATTTAGTTTTAGAATTGATTTTTGAATTAAGTTTTGAACTTTCCGGTTCAGAAAAGTTTTTATCGATTAAAGCAAACTGATCGCTAATTGCCTGATCAATTTTTTTATTGCATAAAATAAGTATTCTGTTCTCTAGTTTTAATACATTTATAGTTTCGAGTTTTTCTGTCATGTTAAAAGAAAAAAACTGGAGAAGGGGAGAAATTGAATTGTCTTTTTTAGAAAATTCTTTTACAGAATTTTCTTTACATAATCCATCCCAGAAATCTTTTGTAGAAACTGAAGAAATAATTGAATTAGCATCAAAACCTATGCTGTTTGTAATATAAAATTTATTATTAATAAATTCAAATAAAGCACAGGTTCTTATTTCGTTATTGCAGATGAATTCTGAAAAGGAAACTGCAGAATTTAATTCAGAAGGTTTAAATTCTGCAGCTTCTATGTTTTCTGCCTTTGATAGCAACCCCATATTAAGAAAGTCCTAATTCATTAAAGAGTTTCTTGTATGTTGTAAATTCATCAGATTTTGCAAATTCCACAATTTTTTCTTCCGGAAGATTTTCTAGTAACTGATCCATATAAAGAAGAACTGATTTGATATCCTGCTTTAAGTCTGAATTAATTGTTACATCTTCTGGTGTTTCTGATGTTTCATCTTTTGTAGTAAGATAATCAATATTGCTTTGTGTAATTGTTTCTTCTTTTGCAGCGTCTGTTTCGTCAAAACTTGCAACAATAGTTTCTTCTTCCGGAACAACATCCACAGAAGTTTCTTCATCATCTACTAATGGTTCAGAAATTACATCTGTTTCATCTTCTGAATTTGCAAGAAGTTTATCAACTGTAGGAATATCATCATCTGTTTCTTCAACAACAGGTTCTTCCAAAGAAGGTTCTTCTTCGATAATTGTTTCTTCTTCAATTGAAGGTTCTTCAGCTACAGGTTCTTCTTCAATAGCAGCTTCTTCTGCTGTTTCTTCTATAACAGGTTCATCAAGTGATGTTTCTTCAAAAACTGGTTCTTCATCAGCTATTGTTTCAACTATAGTTTCTTCTGCTGCTACTTCTTCAACCTGAGGTTCTTCGTTTTCTTTAACGCTGTCCATAAAGTCAGATGAATTAGATTCTACAAAGATATCATCTTCTTTTGGAATTGAAATTTCCTGTGGAAGATCTTCTGAACTTCCTTCGTCATCTTCAAAGTCTTCTTCTGTAGTAATATTGTCTACATCAGGTTCTTCAAGATTTTCGTTGTCATAATTGAATACTAAATCTTCGCCTTCAGAAATATCATCAGATTCTTCTAAGATTGAATCATCATCATTGAAAGGAACTTCACCTTCCTCTGTTGCAGATTCTTCAGGAATTTCAGTCTCTTCTGTTACAACTGCATTTTCAGTATTAAAGTCTTCTGAAATTTCATCTCCAAAATCTGGAAGTTCTGTATTTGCTTCTTCTGGCTGTTCCTCTGAAATTACAGTGTCTTCTGAAACTATAGCTTCTTCTTCAATTACAGGTTCCTCTGCTGAACTTTCTTCAATAACAGGCTCTTCTACTGCAGTCTCTTCAATTACAAAGTCTTCATTTTCTGTAACTTCTGGAGTTTCTGCAGGAGTTTCTTCAATTACAAGAGAATTTGCTGAATTATCTTCCGGTGCAGTTTCTTCTGTAAATGCAGCTGTATTCATTATGTTGTCAAGTTCATCTCCAGAAAGTGCGATTGTATCATCGCCGTCGTCGCCGCTAAAGAATCCGCTATTTGAGTCTGTTGTTCCAAAAGAATCAGACTCTGTGGGTCTGGGCGGGTTAGTTTTCATCTCCTCAATATTAGACTTAAGTCTGTTAATTTCATCTTTAAGTCCTGAAAGATCTGAAACAATCTGCTGTAAAAGAGAATTGTCAACTTTTGTAACATCTTCATTATTTTCTTCTGTAGTTTCTTCTACTGTTTTATCTTTTATTTCATTTACAACTGGAGCAGAGGAAATATTTTCATCTCCAACAGCCAAATCATAATCAACTACAACTTCTTTATTCTTAGCTTCTTCTACGTCCTGAGTAACTGGAGTTTCACCTGCGTCGGCATCAATACCAAAGTCAGATAAATCTACATCTTCTGATTCAATATCATTGCTTCCGGATGGTGTGTCTGTTGTTTCTGTTGCCTCAAATGAACTTCCAAAATCGTCAATGGAAACATCTTCTGTAACAGATTCCTCTGTTTCTTCTATGTCGTCATCATCGTCTAAAGAATCATCTTCAATTTCAATATTTTCTTCTGTTTCTACTGAATCAACAGAATCATCAAAAGAAATGTCCATTTCAAGAGGAGGTTCATATTCTACAGGAGCCTGTTCTTTTACTTCTGCTGGAGCCATATCAAAGCTGTCTCCATCCATGAAGTCATCTAAAGAAAGTTCTTCTGTATCTCCTGAAGAAGCTGGTGCAGCAGCAGATGGCTCAGCTCCTGGCTCATATCCGTTATTTCCTGAAGCTACAGATTCATCAGAGAAGCCTTCGTCCATAAAGTCATCAAGAGAAATTTCTTCATCGTTGCCAAAGCTTACTTCTTCAAAACCATCTTCTGAAGCAGCTTCCTGTGTATCTGTAGAAGTTTCTTCTATATTTTCTTCAGAAAAATCAGGAACTGTTTCTTCTGTAACTGTTTCTGCCGATTCTTCCATTCCCGGTACTTCAATTTCTGAAGATTCAAAATCCGGGAGTCCTGCACTTTCTTCTGTTACAGGTTCCTCAAAATCCGGAAGATCTAATCCACCTTCTTCTGTAGTTTCTTCAAAATCCGGAATTGATTCTTCGGCATCAGGTTCCTGGGGGATATCAAAAACATCTGCGTCTTCACCAGTAGAATCAATCTGTTCAATTTGAACTGTATCTGTAAGATTTGCCAATTCATCTGTGCTTAAAGCAGAATCAAGATCGTCTGAAAAACCTTCTTCACTCTCTGTAGAAAATTGTGAGTCATCTTTGAACATATCAGAAAAATCTGAATTATCAAAATCAGGAAGGTCATCGTTTATCTGTGAATTATCCAGATCATTCATTGCAGAATTATCTTGAATAGATTCATTTTCATCTGTCTTCTTTACCCATACACCGTAACTTTCAAGGTCATTTGTTTTATCTTCTGACATGCTCATTCAGTTCCCCTTGTTAACAATTTGAATATTGCTATACTTTTTAATTATCGGCTGTTTTCGTTAAA
The DNA here is from genome assembly GCA_029098225.1 of Spirochaetales bacterium. Taxonomy (GTDB): domain Bacteria; phylum Spirochaetota; class Spirochaetia; order Treponematales; family Treponemataceae; genus Treponema_D. Next base: position 97,761 of record JAQXNX010000003.1, read on the forward strand.
ATAATCACTATTAATATGAAAACAATTTATTTGAGCACTTTTTGCAGAGCAAAAATGCGTAAATCAAACAATGGCGGTTACGACATTGTCTGATTATTATTATAACACATATTTTTATTTCAGAAAACAGAATTTATTACCGATAATAAAAATATTATGAAACGTGCAAAGTATTTGCTAACTTTATTCCTTGGGACTTTGTGTTATGTTGTACTCTCTGTTACTGTTGGTCAAAACAGTATTAGAAGTATTTCTCAGATGGAAGAACAGAAACGTCTCGTCAGCAGAAGGACTACAGAAATTCAGAATATTAACAGTGAGCTTTCTCTTGAATTAAATGCTTTGCAGAATGATAAGGCTGTTATAGCTGCCTATGCACGTAAACTTGATTATGTTTGTGAAGGCGAAAAATTAGTAAAAATAAATGGCTTAAAGCCTTTCCAGACTGCCTTATACGATACTGGAAAAATTCTTCGACATGAAGAGCCTGTTTTTTTAAGCGAAAAATATTGTAAGATTATTTCTGTATTTTTAGCAGCTTTGTGCTTCATTATCTTTGTTCTTTATGATTTGAATCACGGAAATTTTGCAATTACAAAAAAGAAACGACCAATAATTACAGGAATTCCTGTATATGATATTCCTCAGGTTTAATTAACCTTCAGATTCATTAATTTCAGTCTATTTTTTGCCACGAAACTTGAATTTCTCCGCTTTTATAGGAATTTCCGTCTTGAATAAGAGTAATTTTTGTTCCAGAAAGATTATTATCGCCATCTGCATGTAAAATCCATTGAATTGGTGGTGCAGAAAGTGCTGCATTTAAGGCAAGGTTTCTTGGAAGCTCCGGGAAGAAAGAAGCATTAGCCCTTCCTTTTTGAGTAATTATAATATTTGAAGAATTGCTGTTATCAAGTTCTATTGTAATATTCATTGAAGCGCCGTTTTTAAAAATTACAAATCCGCGTCCGCCGCGTAAAATAACAATTTTTTGAATGGAATCTTCGCCACTCCAGGTTCCGGCCAGGCTTTCTGTAGAAAATAAAGAAGACTCCTGTGTTTTTGGGGAACTGGAATCAAAAGTTTGAGAAGAAACTATTGCTGTTGCATTTTTATCATTTTCAATTAACTGTTTGATTGTTTCTTTTAATTCATTTTTTGATTCCATTAAAATTTTGTAAAAGGAATCATATTGCTTTGTCTTTGTGTGTTCTTCACCATTACGGGCATCTACTACATGGAAGGTTGTTATCCAGCGGTCTGAATTTTTATCCTTATTAATTACTGTATAAAATGAAAGATTAGATAAAGAAAAGGAAGAAAACTCCGGTTCAGAAGTAATTACAGAAGATTCACGCTTATCTGAAACGTTAAAATTACTTATTTCTGAAAGCTGTGTATAATATAGATCGCTTGTCATTTTAGACATATTTGAATCTATTTCTGTAGAAACAATTCCATAATAGTCAATATTATAATTCTGCGCAAAACAACATACTGCAATAAAGAGAAAAATTATAAATGATGTTTTCTTTGCAGAAATTATACTCAAATATTATCCTCTCAGCTTGTTCGAAAATTCTCTCTGTAAATCCCGGTCTACATCCCTTTTTTTAATGGTTTCTCTCTTATCAAAGGCCTTTTTACCTTTACAAACACCCAGAGATACTTTGACGTTACCGTTTTTAAGGTAAAAACTGACTGGAGAAAGTGTATAACCTTTCTGATCAATTTTCCTCTGCAGTTTTTTTATTTCCTCTTTATGAAGTAATAATTTTTTAGGACGGTCGGGATTATGGTTAAATATTGAAGAATATGGATATTCAGAAATATGAAAGTTCTTAAGCCATACTTCGCCGTTTTGAATTTCTGCAAAAGAATCTGGAAAAGAAATGTTTCCGTTTTTTACAGATTTTACTTCGGTGCCTTCCAGAGCTATTCCACATTCATAAGTATCTTCTATAAAATAATCGAATCTGACTTTTTTATTTTCTGCAATAACTTTTATATTATTCATTCTTATAATTATATGACATAGATTAAATGCTTGCAAGAATTCATTTTTAATAAGTTTCAAAAATTTCTTCAAGCAATTTATTCAAAAAAAGTATTCCTTTATTATTTAATGAAAAAATCATGCTGTCATTTTTAAAAGAAATATCTGCCAGCTTTTGTTTATTCCATTTATTAAATATATCTTTTACAGCGGAAGAAAATTTTTCGTTATATCGCAGCTCATAATCTTTTTCGCAAACTCCTTCCATAAGCCTTAAGCCCATCATAAAAAATTCAATACGGCAGTTTTTTTCTGTAATGATTTCTGTTTCATAAACTGAATTTTTTGTGTATGGTGAACTTATTTCTTTGTCCGAAGAATTCCAGAAGTTTATGTATTTTTCTATATTTTGTGTATTTGTTTTTCTAATGCCTGTAAATTTTTCTTCCTTTTTATAAATAGTTCCCGTAGCACCTGCACCTGCTCCAAGATAGTTTTCCTGTTTCCAGTATTTTAAATTATGCAGACATTCTTTTCCTTTTTTGCAGAAGTTTGAAACTTCGTATTGCAGGTATCCGCTTTTAATTAAAAAATCACGTCCCTTAAGCCATAAATTATCAGCGTTATCGGAATTATAATTTTTATATGTGCTGAATAAAGGAGTTTCTTCTTCAAGCATCAGTGAATAAAGCGAAATATGATCCGGTTCATATTCAATAATTTTATTAAGTCCGTGAATAAGCGTTTTTTCAGTTTCATAGGGAAGTGCCGTAATTAAATCTATAGAAAAAGAATTTTTCCAATGCTTTTTTATTAATTCAAGTGCATTAAGATTTGTCTGAACATCTGCTCTTCTTTTACATTCTTTTAGAGATTTTTCATTAAGCGATTGAATTCCTGCAGAAAGTCTTGTAACTCCGCAGTTATTCAGAAATTCCAGAAACTCTTTTGTAATATCATCAGGGTTTGCTTCAACTGTAAATTCTTTTGGAGAACATAGAGAAGTAATCTGAGTGCATAATTTTTGAAAACTCTTTAACGGAATTATGCTGGGAGTTCCTCCGCCAATAAAAACAGTATCAATTGTTAAATTAATATTTTGATTTACAGTAATGAACAGTTCCCTGCACAAGGCTTCTATATAATTTTCAATAAGATGTTCTTTATTTGTGCAGCTGAAAAAATCGCAATATGCGCATTTTGATTTACAAAACGGAATATGAATATAAAGTCCGCATGAATTTAAAATCATGAATTTAATATAACTTTATGCTTTTAAATGGATAGTAGCACAAAAGAGCCTTCGCCTTAATATCTTTTGAACTTACTTTTCCCCATAATCTTGAATCATCTGCAGATTTTCTGTTATCGCCAAGAACGAAATATTCGTCTTCGCCAAGGGTTATTTCTTCAAAAGTTCCTTTTATTCCTATAGAAGAATTCCAGCCGGCAGGCGGAACAAAAAATGTTACGTTATAGGTTTTTGGGGTAATTTCAAATTCTGTTAAAAAATGTTTCTGACCTTTTTCTTTTATGTAAACTACATAATCGCGCATAAAAATTGTATCGCCAGGAACTCCTACAATTCGTCTCAATTTTTCTTTTGTAGAAGGTGATTCATCATTTTCGTTTATAAATATACGTCTGCCTGTAAAAAAAGCACAGAACTTTACACCAAGCTTCTGCAGTTTATTTGCAGGCTTTGAATAGCGTGATTTTAAAAGTACAATATCACCGCGTTCATAAGTTTTGTTAAGCGGGCTTACCATTACATATGACTGCTCAGGAACGTCCGGAAGCATAGAAACTGAATTTTGTTTTACAGGAAAAATTACATAATCAAGAATAAGATTTATGAATATAAAGAGCAGAATAACGTAAATAACTACAAACCAAACTTTTTTCTGAGTTTGCTTTTGAATTTCATATGAATATTGAATTAGTTTGCGATTCAAAATTAACCCACCTCTTATTAAAGAGTATCACAAGATCCTGTTTTTTACAATGGCATTGTTATAGTAAAGCAGGTTCCTATGTCTTTTTTGGAATCTACGGCAATCTGCCAGCCTAAAGTGTTTACAATCGTTTTTACTACAGCAAGCCCAATTCCCATTCCTTCTTCACGCCGCGAATTTGTTCCGCGGTAAAATAAATCAAAAATATTGTTCAAATCTTTTTCTTCTATACCAATTCCGGTGTCTTCAATTTTTAATTTAATTGCATTTTCATTCTGGTCTATATATGAAATTATTTTTATTGTGTCATTATCTTTTGTGTATCTTAGTGCATTGCTGAAAAGATTTTCAAAAGAGCGCTGGGCAAGCTGGCTGTTCAATGGAATCATAATTGAATCCGGCAGGTTTATATCGCAGATAATATTGCGTTTGAAGGCTGTTGCAAGAATTTTTGAATCTTTTGCAAAGAATCTGATCAGTTTTGCAATATCTCCCGGAACTAAATTTTCCATCATCTCATGATTATTCATTTTTGTAAAATTAATCAGCGTATCTATCATGTCTTCAAGCTGTGTGGCTTTTGACTCAATAAGTGTTAGTGTTGAATTCAATTCGTTTTTATCTGAAATTACCCCGTCTTTTATTGCTTCTGTATATCCTTTTATAATTGCAACCGGAGTTCTTAAATCGTGACTGATTCCCATAATGAATTTATTTTTTCTTGTTTCTGCTTCCAGAAGGGAGTTACGCATTATTTCCAGACTCTGCAATATTGCGGTAAGCTCGTTTGCCCGTTTATTTGAATTGTATGGAATTTCTACATTAAGGTTTCCTTCTGCAATCTGACTTGTTGTATATTGAATTTTTTTAATAAATTTAAATAGTGTTCTGGAAATTATTATTATTAAAATAACGCTCACAGATACAATTCCAAGTAATCCCCAGAGAATAGTCATTAAATTTGTCTGATTAGGATCTCTTCTTTTAATACGCGGAACTCTTGTAAGTAAAAGGGCTTTCTGTTCAATTGGCGGTGCCGTAAACTGATAGAAAAATTTTCTTGAAGTATTGTTAATATATGACCAGAGTTTATCATCTGAAATATACATGTCTGGTTCAAAATCTGGTATTGAGGAATAAATGATTTTATTATCTTCCAGAGAAAGTAAAAGGCATTCAACATCGTTCGGCTGAAATTTTAATCTTTCTATATAATTCCAGTCTTTTTCTTTAATCCTGTTATCATCCATTTTGCGGATTTCTTTTGCGCTGCTCATTAAAAATCTTTCTGAAGATTTCATGTAATTCTGGACGCATATAAAAAAAAGAAAAAATAGAGGAATAGAAATCACAATTACACCAAGAAAGAAAAAACCTTTTTTTAGAGTCATTTTAAAAGATCCTTATTAAAAATGTATCCTCTTCCGAATTCTGTCTTTATAAATTCTGTTTTCGGATCTCCTGATTCAAGTTTCTTCCTTAATCTTTGAATGTAAACTGCAACTGCGGTAATGTCTCCGAATTCAACCTTCCATACTGATTTAAAAATTTCTTCCGGAGAAAGAATTTCTCCTGCATGTTTTACGAGAAATTCCAGAACCTCATATTCTTTTGATGAAAGAGGAATTTTTGAATTTCCTTTTTTAAGAACGCAGCTGTTTAATAACAATGTATAATCTGCAAATTGAATGTTTTCTTCTGCTTTAGTTTCTGCAGAAAGCTGACGGCGTAAATTTGCCTTTACACGCGCAACAAGAACTCCCGGCGAAAATGGTTTTGTAATAAATTCATCTGCACCAAATCCCAAACCGTTAATAATATCTTCATCTGCATCTCTGGCAGAAAGAATCATTACGTCTGGAAGTTTAGAACCATAAAGTTTATTTAATTCTTCTAAAAAGTCAAAACCGCTCATTCCCGGAAGATTTAAATCCAGTATGATTAAATCTGTGTGCTTATCATTTTTTATAGAAGCAAGAGCATCTTCTGCATTATAAAATGTTTTTGTTTCCATATTATCCTTATTAAGGTACATGCAGATTAATTTTGAAATGGATTCTTCATCTTCGATAACGTAAATATATGGCTTTTCTTTATTCATTAAAAAATCCTCCACTTCTGATTTTTATGTGCAATTTAAAAAGTATATATAAATAATATACAACAAATTTGCGGAATTTGATTATATCAAACTGTTATATAACGTTTTTTTTATAAATTTTTTAATTCCAGATAAAATAATTATTGAAATATGCAAAAAAAAGTTTATAATAGTTATAATGATAAATGTTATGCGGTTAGATGGGAAAAAATATTGGGTGAATCCGCATATGATAGAAAGTATGGAAACAAATCCTGATTTAACGCTCACAATGTTGTCAGGCCGTAAGCTCATCATAAAAGATTCTCCCGAAGAAATTATAGAACGAATAACTGAATACCGAAGAAATATTGGTATTGAGAAGCAGGAGTGCTTGTAATGGATATAGCAAGTTTACTGGGTATTGTCGGTGGTGCAGCCATGATCGTCATGTCTGTATTGACATCAGGTGGTACGTTAGGCGGAATTATCGATATCCCGTCTGTCTTCATGACTATCGGCGGTTCTTACTTTGCCATGTTCATTGCTGCTCCATTAAAGAAAGCCCTTGGTATGTTCAAAATCATGGGTAAGGCTTTTAAGGTTCCGGACTTCGGTGAAAAAAATATTGTAATCAATATGCAGGCCCTTTCAGAAAAAGCCCGCCGTGAAGGTATTCTTGCCCTTGAAGATGGACTTGATGATCTTGAAGATCCTTTTATGAAAATGGGGCTTCGTCTTGTAGTAGATGGTACAGACGGTAATATCATTCGTGCAATCATGGAAAATGAAATGACTCAGGTTGAAAACCGCCATATGGAATGGATTGGTCTTATCAACGCATGGGCTGGATTCGCACCTGGTTTTGGTATGATGGGTACCGTACTTGGTCTTATTGGTATGTTGAACAACCTCGAAGATAAGTCTTCCCTCGGTCCTAACATGGCCGTTGCGTTGATTACAACATTGTACGGATCTATGATGGCCAACTGGCTCATTACTCCGTTCTCTACAAAGCTTGCAAATCAGAATGCACAGGAAATGCGTTCAAAAGAAATGATTATTGAAGGGGTACTTGCCATTCAGGCCGGTGAAAACCCACGTATTATGGCTCAGAAGCTTCTTACTTATCTTGATCCTGTTACAAGAAAAGCAATTGAAGCTGATGTTTTGAAGGATTAATTAAAAGGAAGTTTCAGGTAAAAATGGGAAAGAAAGCTAAACAGCCCGAAAAACCATCAACCGCGTGGCTTGGTACCTATGGAGATATGATTACTCTCATGCTCTGCTTCTTCGTTATGCTTTATAATCCTTCAGAAATGGATCCTACAACCATGGCTACTATTACACAGAGCCTTCAGATGCAGGAAACAGAAACAACTTCGGGTGGATTGTCTCTTTCTGCAGGTCAGCTTTCGGATTTAGGTAACAGTATAGATTCCCTTCCGTCTCTTGAAAAAGGAAAATCTCTTGGTATGGCAAAAAAGAAGGCAGTAAGTCTTTTTGCGCCGGATGTTAAATCGAATAAAATTACAATTACCAGTGACGAACGAGGTTTAATAATTACTCTCCTTGCAGATAATTTCTTTGAAGAGGGCAGTGCAGAGTTAAATATTAATGAAACCCGCGAAACCTTGTTACGTCTTTCTGATTTTTTTAAGTCTGATGAGCTCAAGGACAGGCGTTTCCGAATAGAAGGCCATACAGACAGCACTCCGGTTTCTGAAGATTCAAAATTTCCAAGCAATTGGGAACTTTCTGCAACACGAGCTATTAATGTTTTACATTATTTAGCCGATTATGGAGTAAGGGAAAATAGTTTTTCCGTGGCTGGTTATGCGGATACAAGACCTAAATTTACCAGTGAAACGCCTGAGGCGAGGGCATATAACAGACGTGTAGATATTATTATTCTAGACGAGGGACATTTTTAATGCTACAATAAGTATATTATTGTGGTTTTGCTGGAGGGGAAATGGCAGACGATGATGATATGAACCTTGATGGGGACAGCTCTAGTGCCGCTCCTGAAAAAAAAGGTGGACTCGGCGGACTTTTGTCGGGTGTTTTAAAATGGATAATTATTGCAGTTGCAGCTGTAATCGTAATAGTAGTTGTAGTTATAGTTACAATGAAAATTGCAGGTAAAAACAGCTCTCAGGTAACTGCTATTCCTCAATCAGAAGAATATGTCTCTGGACAGCGCGAAGTTTATGACTGGTATACTTCATTAGGAGTAATTCAGACAACAACTTCAGATGATCCTCCTGCTACAGTTCGTGTAGATATAGCCCTGGGGTATAAAAAAGATGACAAGGCTACTTCTACAGAAATTACACAGCGTACAGTAGAATTAAGATCTTATTTAAGACGTTATTTTAACGGTAAAACAGCAGCTGAAATTCGAAGTGCTAATAATGAAGACAGTCTTCAGAATGAAATTAAAAATGGAATTAATGATAAAATCTTGAGCAGTTCAAGAATACGCGATGTACGTTTTTTACAGAAAGACGTAATCGTACAGAATTAATAAGGTGGATTTTGCATGAACGAGGTTCTGTCACAGGACGAAATTGACCAGCTTCTTACAGCCATAAGTTCCGGAGATTCGGATGCTGATGACTTTAAGCCGGTTAATAGCGCAAAGAAAATAAAAATTTACGATTTTAAGCGTCCTGATAAATTCTCAAAGGAACAGTTGCGTACGGTCTCAAATATGCATGAGACCTTTGCTCGTTTAACAACAACATCTTTGTCTGCTCAGCTTCGTTCTATGGTTCATGTACATGTAGCTTCGGTTGATCAGTTGACATATGAGGAATTTATCCGTTCTATTCCTACTCCTACAACTCTTGCTGTAATTAACATGGATCCTCTTAAAGGAAATGCCGTACTGGAGATTGATCCGGCAATTACTTTCTGTATGATTGACCGCCTTTTTGGTGGGCGCGGTGCTACTATTGGAAATAAGAACCGCGATCTTACAGATATTGAACAGGAAGTAATGGAAGGCGTTATTGTACGTATCCTTGCAAACATTCGTGAAGCCTGGGCTTCTGTAATAGATTTAAGACCTCGATTTGCACAGATAGAAACAAATCCGCAGTTTGCGCAGATTGTACCTCCAACAGAAATGGTCGTTCTTGTAACGCTTGAAACAAAGGTTGGAGACGAAGAAGGTATGATGAACTTTTGTATTCCTTATCTTGTTCTGGAACCTATTATATCAAAACTTTCTTCACAATTCTGGTTTTCTTCTGTTAGAAAAAATTCTACTACCCAGTATCTTGGAACAATCAAGCAGCAGCTTACTTCTGTCGATATGGATGTAGTAGCAGAAATTGGAACAATAAATCTTTCAATTCGTGATGTTCTTTCACTTCGGGTTGGAGATGTGGTAAGACTTTCGAATATTAAGATTGGAGATGAGCTTACCTTAAGTGTTGGAAATAAGAAAAAATTCTACTGTCAGCCGGGTGTTGTCGGCAAAAAAATGGCAGTTCAGATTACAGGAAAAGTTGAAAACGTTGATTCAGACGAATTTGAAGAGCTTTCTGTAGAAGGAGACGAAACATATGAGTGATGGTGCTATCTCACAGGATGAAATTGATGCTTTGCTTTCTGGAGTGTCTATTGATGGTTTAAATTCCTCTGGACATGTTGGAAATGGTCCATCATATCATTTTGATGTACCTACAATTCAAAAGTTAGCAGATGATTTAAAACCAAAACTGGAAGAAAATATTAATAAAACTACAAGTGCTTCTTTTACTTGTGAAGCTCCTGTGGCAGAAGCTTCGGATAGAGACAGAACTTTGTCTAAGCTTCCGGAAGTTGTTATTGGAGTATCTGCAGATTATAATGCGGGAATTAAAGGTGCGCATCTATATCTGCTTTCTCCAGAATTAGCTTTGAAGATTTTTCAGCTTGCAAGTTCAGAAGAAGCAACTGAAGTTGATGATATGGTTCTTTCTGTTGTTTCTGAATTTATTGCCACACATATCAGTTCAGAAATTACACAGATTGATTCAACAGGAAAAGTTCCTGGACTTGCTTATGCAACTCCGGAAAGTTTAAATGAATCTAAAGCTATGATTATGTTCCCTCAGGGAGAATTTGCACTTATCAGTTATCCATTAAAGCTGGAAGATAATGCTTATACTCTATGGGAATGTATTGGTGGCGATGCTGCAGAAGGAATTTCTAAAGCTTTTGGTGCTGGAAATGATGCTTCAGCTACTTTGAGTCCTGTTGACTTAGGTGCAGCAGCTATGCCTGATATGGGCGCTATGGCAGGCGGACAAATGGGTGGCATGCAGGGAATGGGTGCTATGCCAAATATGGGAATGCCTGGCGGACAAATGGGCGGTATGCCAAATATGGGAATGCAGATGGGTGGAATGCCGAATATGGGAATGCAAATGGGAGGAATGCCAAATATGGGTATGAATATGGGCATGAATGTTCCAAATATTCAGCAGTTACAATATCCATCTTTACAGCAGAGTCTTTCTGCCGGAGAACAGGGAAATATCGGTCTTATCATGGACGTATTCATGGAAATGACCGTAGAGCTTGGACGTACTAAAAAATCTATTAAAGATATTCTTGGAATGGGTGAAGGTACAATTATCGAGCTTGATAAACTTGCCGGTGAGCCTGTAGATATTCTTGTTAATCATAAACCGATTGCAAAAGGAGAAGTTGTAGTCATTGACGAAAACTTTGGTGTTCGTGTAACTGAAATTCTTTCTCCTTTGGAGCGTGTTTCAGACGCAGGTTAAATTCTGATTTTGGAATAGGGTGGGGAAATTGGAAAAGTTAATATCTCAAAAAAAATATTGCTGTGCATTATTTATATTGTTTTTTTCTTTAACAATAAATTTATTTGCACAGTCAACTGAATCAGTTAATAATTCTTCAAGTCCCTCAAGCGAACAGTCCGTATCTGAATCTTCTGTAATTTCAGAAAATTCAATAATTTTATATGACGAAAATACAGCTTCTCCTCAGGTTCCTGCAAAAGGCAGTTCTACATTAAAGCTTTTTTTAAGAATGATAATTGTTCTGATTATTGTTGTTGGTCTTATTTATTTTATTTTATGGTTTATTAAAAGAAAAACAAATATTGTAAAAACTGATGATGATTATTTACGAAGGGCTGCTTATATAAATATTGCTCCCGGAAAATCTGTTGAAGTTATAACACTTATTGATAAAGGGTATTTAATTGGTGTAACAGAAGATAATATTACATTGCTTGGTGAAATTGATGATAAAGAATTAATTAGTGCAATGAATCTTTCTGCAGACAAAAAATCAAATACAACAAAGCCATCAAACTTTTCTCAGGTTCTGGATATGTTCCTTCTTAAGGGAAACAAAAAAACAAATATTTTTGCAGATTCAGAAAGTAAAATTTATTCAGCTAATTCATTTAATCAGTCTTCATCAGATCAGTCTGCTGCAAACACAAATTCTGGTTCTGAGGAGTCGTAAAAAGTGAAAAATAAAAACAGATTTTTTGCAATTTTGATTCTTCTCTTTTTAGCATCTAATATAGTTGTTGCGCAGAGTTCAGATCAGAATCAAAATTTTCCTCAGGGGTCTACTCAGGGAACAACAGAAATGAATAATAATATTCATGATCCTGTAGTTCCGAATGTTTCCATTACTGTAACAGAACCGCAGACAGGAAAAGAAGTTGCTTTTTCTGTAAGACTTTTATTAGTTCTTACAATTTTAACGCTTGCTCCAAGTATTTTAATTTTAATTACCTGTTTTTTGCGCTTTTCTATTGTCCTTGATTTTATTAAAAGGGCACTTTCTTTGCAGCAGGTACCGCCAACTGCAGTTTTAAATGGTATTGCACTTTTTATGACTTTATTTGTAATGTGGCCGACTTTTAAAACTGTTTATGATAAAGCATATAAGCCTTTATCTGATGGTCAGATTGGAATTGAAGAAGCTTATCATGAAGCAGAAGTTCCGTTAAGACTTTTTATGTATTCGCAAATGTCTGATGATACGTCTTATATAAGAATGTTTATGGGAATGGCAAAGTTAGAAAAGCCTAACACACTTGCAGATGTTCCAACCTATATTTTAATTCCGTCTTATATTTTACACGAGTTAACGGTCGCGTTTAAAATAGGTGTCCTGCTTTACATTCCGTTTATAATTATAGATATGGTCGTTGCCAGTATATTAATGGCAATGGGTATGATGATGTTACCGCCTGTTCAGATTTCCATGCCGTTTAAACTGATTTTATTTGTGCTTGTAGATGGCTGGGGCTTGCTGACACAGCAGTTATTTAATTCAGTTATAAGATAGCAGGAGTATTAAATGTCTATTGGATTGATAATCAGTTTGATGAGAGGTGCTGTAACTCAGGTAATTACAATGGTTGCTCCTGTCCTTGGACTTGCCCTTGTAGTTGGACTTATTGTAGCTATTTTTCAAGCGACAACTTCTATACAGGAACAGACTCTTACATTTTTACCAAAGCTTCTTGTAATTCTTCTTGTCATAGCTTTGCTGGGCGGTGCAATGTTTACTTCTCTTGGAGAATATACAATTGCATTATTTAATAGAATTCCAGATATTGCAAAATAAAAATAAGGGGGAGGATAATTGCTTGATAGAATTATTTTAAAAGCCCCTGTTTTTCTTTTAATATTTGTACGCTGTTTTGCATTGATTTTAACTCTTCCAATGTTTTCCATGCGTTCTGCGTCTCGTGTTGCAAAAGTTGCTTTAGCAGGTTATCTTGCTTTTTTTATTTTTGGCAGTGCTGATTTTACAGTTTATGATCAGTATATTTCAGAAGATCAGGTGTTTTCTCTCATATATGTTTTAATCGCTGCCGGCGAAGCTCTGATTGGAATAATTATGGGATTTTTTGTAACAGTTATTTTTGCATCATTCAGTTCTGCCGGTCAGTTTCTGGCTTTTCAAATGGGATTAAGTGCTGCAAGTTCATACGATGCTTTGTCTCAGGTTGAAAATCCATTAATGGGACAGTTCTTTAACCTTGTAGCAATGCTTATATTTATGCAGACACAATGGTTCCAGAAGCTTTTTATGACAGGTCTTGTTTCAAGTTTTAATTCTTTAAATGCAATTTCACTGGCTGTTTCTCAGGAAAAAATTGTTACTTTTATGCTTAAAGGATTAACTTCGTTATTTTCAGATGCACTTGTAATTTCTTTGCCTGTTATGGGAACTTTATTTTTAATAACTGTCTGTACTGGTCTTTTAACAAAAGCAGCTCCGCAGATGAACCTTCTTTCTGAAGGTTTTCCTGTAATGATTTTAGTTTCTTTTACGATAATTGCTTTTGCAATGCCGGGAATTATTGATTTTTTTGTACGTTCATTTTCAAAAGGTTTTTCAGACCTTATGATATTCATAAATTCATTTGGGGGAGGTTCATAAATGGCAGCAGAAGATGAAGGCCGCACCGAAGAACCTTCCGAATACAAACTGGAAAAAGCCCGCAAGGAAGGAAGGGTTGCAAAAAGTCAGGAAGTAGCGGGTGCTTTAATTTTACTTCTTTGTGTAATTACAATTATTTTTCTTGCAGGATATCTTTTAAAGCAGTTTACAGGAATCCTTACATATTATTTTTCTTTATGCGGAAGTCATGATGTAACAAATCCTTCGCTGGTTACTGCTTTTTTCCAGTTTTTCTTAAGATGTGTTCTTCCGGTTAGTATAGTCAGCGTAATTGCAGCAATTGCTGCAAATATTCTGCAAACCCGCGGTCTGATTTTTAGTTTAAAGCCTATAGAACCAAAATTTTCTAAAATCGTTCCAAAGATTGGAGAATATCTGAAAAAGACAATGTTCTCCGGTAAGGGGCTTTTTAATATTTTTAAATCATTTTTAAAAGTTGCTTTAATTGTTGCTGTCGGCTACATCTATATTAAAAAAGATATATATGTGCTTATTGAAATAATCAGTAACGGTCAGATTGCTGCAGCCCTTGCAAAAATTGCTTCAATGGCTGCTCAGATTTTAATAACCGTCGCAATAATTTTTTTAATAATTGCAATTCCAGATTACTTTGTGCAGAAGCGTGATTTTATGGAAGAAATGAAAATGACAAAGCATGAGGTAAAACAGGAATATAAAGAAATGGAAGGTGATCCCGAAGTTAAGAGCCGGCTTCAGCAGATGCAGCGTCAGTTACTTTCGCAGAATATTCCAAAGGCTGTTGCTGAGTCTGATGTAGTAGTTGCAAACCCTACACATTTTGCCGTTGCCTTAAAATGGGATTCTGCTGTGTCTGAATCTCCTATGGTAAATGCCAAGGGAGCAGATAATATTGCATTACAGATAAGACGATTTGCAGAAGAAAATAATGTGCCGGTTGTAGAAAATCGTCCTGTAGCAAGAGAGTTGTATACAAATCTTGAAGTTGGTGATATAATACCAGATGTGTATTATAGTGCTATTGCTGTAATCTATTCGCAACTTGAGAAATTTAAAAAATATAGCAATAAATAATTAGAAAAAGGATGCTGGGTGGGGACTTATGGCAGACGAAAATAAGAGGGGAAGTATAGTATCTATACTGCAGAACAATATTGTTCCTGTTGCTATAGTTCTTTGTGTTTTTCTTCTCTTTATTCCAATACCGAAAATCTTTGTAGATTTAAGCATGATTTTAAATCTTGCTCTGTCTGTTATTATCCTCCTTGTAGTTGTTCAACTCCCGCGCCCTTCAGACTTTCAGACCTTCCCGAGAGTTATACTTTTTCAGACATTGTTCAGTCTTGGAATTAATATTTCTTCTACAAGACTTATTCTTGCCGGTCAGATTCAAAATGGTGAATTAATCGGACAGAGCGCTATGGTAAATGCTTTTGCATCCATTGTGGCAGGCGATAATCTTGTTGTTGGTTTTGTAATCTTTATAATTTTAATTGTAGTTCAGGTTCTTGTTGTTACAAAAGGTGCCGGACGTGTTTCTGAAGTTGCTGCACGATTCTCCCTGGATTCCATGAATCAGAAGCTGTTTGATATAGATAACAGACTTAATTCCGGAGTTATTGATGAACAGCAGGCTGAATTATTAAAGGAAGAAATCCGCCGTGATATAGACTTTTATTCTAATATGGACGGTTCTTCAAAATTCGTAAGTGGAAATGTTAAAGCCGGTATTGTAATAACAATTGTAAACTTAATTGGTGGAATTATAGCTGGAACTGTTTTAGCAGGAGATAGGGCACTTACTGTTACAGAAGCAATTCAAACCTATTCTCGTCTTACAATTGGTGACGGTTTAACTTCTCAGCTTCCATCTCTAATTATTTCTTTTGCAACCGGTTTACTTGTAACCGGTACTAAATCTGAAGAAACGTTTGATCAGCAGCTTAAGAAAGAATTCGCAGTTGACGGAAGAATTTATCAGATTGTTTCGGTTGTCCTTCTTGTAGCGGGAGTTGTATTCTCTATAAACGGCCAGCCATCTTTACTTGCAGTTTTACTTCCTGTCGGCGGGCTTTTGTTTTATATTGGAATCAGAATGTCCAGAGAAGAAACTGCAAAAAAAATGGCAGTTGCTCAGGCTCAGACATCTTCCCAGGCTTCTGCACAAAATGCAGGCCAGTCAGAAGGTGAACCAATTGTTATGCTTGATCCTCTTTCTCTTGAGTTAGGTTATGCATTAATTCCTCTTGTGGATAAAGATAAGGGTGCCGAACTTCTTGATAGAATTTCCAGAATAAGAATAGAAGCCCGTCACGACATAGGTCTTGATATTCCAAAAATCCGCATTCAGGATAACATGACTCTTGAACCAAACGATTACAGCTTTAAAATAGAAGGAATAGAAGCAGGACATGCTTCTGTAAGACTTGGTTATGTAATGGCCATGGATACAGGTGATGTCCTTGAAAAAATGGATGGCGAAGCTACAAAAGATCCTACTTTCGGAATGGAAGCAATATGGCTGCCTGAAGAGAAAAGAAGCGAAGCAGAAAGCCGCGGTTATGTTGTTGTTGATGCTCCTACTATTATTTCTACACATATTACAGAAATTATCCGCTGGCATGCTGCAGAAATGATTAATCGTCAGTCTGTTTCTGTAATACTTGAAAAAGTAAAAGAAAAGAATGCTGTTCTTGTTGATGAAGTTTTAAATACACTAAAGATTTCTTATGGTACAATAGAAAAGGTACTTCAGAATCTTCTTGCAGAAAAGGTTTCTATCAGAAATTATGTAAAGATTCTGGAAACAATAGCAAACTATGCACATGTTTCTCAAAATCCTTGGGATTTAACGGCAAAAGTTCGAGAAGCTTTAGGACTTCAGATATGTATGCAGTATGTTGATCCTGAAGAAAAGAAGCTTCGGGTTATGAGATTGTCTCAGGAATTAACAGAGCTGGTTCAGCAGCGTGCATATGTTCCGCCAGATGGTTCAGCTCCTTATGTAGGCTTTGATCCTGTAGAAAGCCGAAGATGGCATAACGCATTTGAAGCATCTATGGGAAGAATAAGTAAAATGGGTTTTGCACCTATTATTCTTTGTGTAAGTCCAATCAGACAGCTTGTTCATTCAGCAATAGAAAGAGAAATTCCGGGTGCTGTAGTTCTTTCAGATATGGAAGTCTATGCAGCCGGTAAAAATGTAAAAGTAGAAATTATTGATGAAATTACTGATGTTGAGATATAAAAATGGGGAAAGATAAAAATGGAGCAGATTAGACAAACTGTAGAAGCAAGTTCCTTAGAAAAATGTAAAGAAATTCTATGGAACCGATACGGAAAAAATTACAAAATTATTGATTACCGGACAGATACTCGAAAAGGCTTTTTACATTTAAGAGAACATCCTGTAACTGTTGTAACTTATACAGAAACTCATCCTCAGAATTTTAACCCAGAATATGTAATAACATCAGAAAGAGAAGAATACAGAGATCAAAAAAGCAGGGAACAGATTTTACAGAATAGCAATTCAATTTTAATTAATTCTCAGTTGAATCAGATTTCTCAAATGAAGGATAGTGTTGTTTCTTCCGTGCAGCAGATTTCTGAATTGAAGGATGAGCTTACAAAAAAAATTCAGGAAATTTCGGCAGGTACCGGAGATAAGCATCCTACAATAAAGCATATAGAAGAGCTTTTATCTCAGAATGATTTTTCTTATGATTTCATTAATTCAATTAATGATAAAATTAATAAAGAGTTTTCGCTTGATCAGTTAAAGGATGCAGAGCTTGTAGAACGTTATGTAGTTGACTGGATAGGCGAAGAAATTTGTATTGCCCCAAAAAAGGTTTTCCGTCCGCCTCATGTTTTTATTATTGTAGGACCAACAGGTGTGGGAAAAACAACTACTCTTGTAAAGCTTGCTGCTCAGTTTATTAAATCTTATGTGCCGGAGCATAACGGCGAAAAACCAAGATTGTGTTTTATTACAACTGATTCTATGCGTGTTGGAGCGCTTGAACAGCTTGAACGCTGGGGAAGTCATTTAAATTCTCCTGTTTACAAGGCAGAACGTCCTGAAGATTTAAAGACTCTTTATGATCAGTACCGTAATGATGTTGATGCCGTTTTTATTGATACAAGTGGATACAGCCCGAATGATGCTACTCATATAGCTCAGGTAAAAGAAGTTTTAAGCGTACAGGGAATGAATCCTGATATTTATCTTGCAGTAATGGCTTCTACCAAAACAAGAGATTTGCAGAATATTATGCAGAATTATGAGTTATTCGGATATAAATCTGTTATAATTACAAAATGTGATGAAAGCGGACAGTTTGGAAATGTAATAAGCGTGCTTTCGGAAAAACACAAGGAAGTTGCTTATCTTACACATGGTCAGGTTGCTTCAAGAGATATTACAGAAGCTTCTGTAGTAGAATTCTTAAAGCGTCTTGAAGGCTTTAAAATTGATAGAGTTCATATAGAAAATAAATTTGGAGAATAAAAATGGAAGAACAGGCAGAAGGTTTGAGTGAATTATTAAATTCAGATGGAAAAAATGATGGCACTTATCAAGCTTCTTCATCTGCAGCCACATTGAAAAAAAATAAGAACACCCGCATTATTGCAATAACCAGCGGTAAGGGTGGTGTAGGAAAAACAAATTTTGCAGTAAATATGGCAATTGCTTATGCTCAGCTTGGTAAAAAAGTCATTTTGATTGACGGTGACCTTGGAATGGCAAATGTAAATGTTCTGCTTAATATAGTTCCTCAATATAATCTTATGCATGTAATAAATAAAAAGAAGTCAATGAAAGAGATTATCATTGATACTGAATTTGGAATTAAATTTATTGCAGGTGCAAATGGTTTCTCTAAAATTGCTAATCTTACAGTTGAAGAACTTGATTATTTTGCTAATCAGTTTGTAACGCTTGGAAATGCAGATATAATTATCATTGATACGGGCGCGGGAATTGCAAATAACGTTCTTCAGTTTGTTGCTGCTGCAGATGAAGTTTTTGTTGTTACAACACCGGAGCCTACTGCAATTACAGATGCTTATGGAATGATAAAAATCATTACAACAGAAATTGTTGATAGAACAGTTAATATTAAACTTGTTGTAAATAGAGTTCATTCTACTGATGAAGGAAAGAGAATTGCAGAAAGAATGATTACAATTGTAGGACAGTTCCTCGGATATAAAATTGAATATCTGGGATGTCTTCCTGAAGATCCTCTTGTACAGGCTTCTGTAATTCGACAGAAACCTTTTATCGTTGTTAATCCAACTTCTAAGCCTTCTGTATACTTAAAGCATATAGTTGGAAGAATAGAAAAAACTGAGCCGGAATATAATGATGGCGTAGCAAATTTCTTAAAGAAGTTTTTAAGCAAAAAAAATAAATATTAAAAATATTTCTGTTATTTTTTTTAGATATGGTGTATAATAGTATTGGGTGTATTGTGTGGGAGGAAAAATGCGAAAAATAAAGTTTTCCGCAGTTTTTGCAGCTATTGGATTTATTTTATCTTTCATAGCAGGTTTCTTTTCCCATTCGTCAATAATCTTTATTTTTTTAAAAGCTCTGCTTAGTGCACTTGCTTTTGGAATTTTAGGTTTTGGTATTAATATTGTTTTTGAAAAATTTTTAAATGATTCTTCTGAACAAGATTTTAGTACAGACGGCCCGGTACAAACTGCTTCTCAACCGCAAAAAGGCCAGCTTGTAGATATTACGATTCAAGATGAGGAATTACAGGAAAGTGATTCTGGTAATCATTTTGTGGTTGGTTCAAACCGTCAGATGTTGAATAATGCTGATACAGCAAGAACAGCATCTTCAGCAGCAAGTGCTGTTAAGCCGGCAGTTTCTGCAGCAACTACACCTTCAACGACTACGGTTGCTGCTCCAGTTTCTCCAGTTAGAAACGAACCTGCACCTTCAGATAAATCAGAAGTGCATGCGTCGGCTGAAGAAAATAAAATGGCTGGAAGCAATATGGAGGCTGCTGCCAGTGCTTCAGGTTTTGTACCTGTAAGAAATCTTGAAACAATTACAAGTGTTTCAGGAAAGGAGGCTGTAAAGTCTTCTGAAATAAGTTCTCCAGATGAGAATTCTGCGCCGCAAAACGTTGATGAAGAACTTGATGTTTTACCGGATATGGAAGGTCTTTCATTTGCAGAAAATGATGAGGATGAAGGAATAGATGCAGACACAGATTCTGATTTTGTATCTGTTCATAAAAAAAGCGGAGAAGAAAGTTCCGCAGATATAAAGGACGCTGAATTAATGGCAAAAGCAATTAGTGATGTCCTTTCAAGAGATGATTCTTAAAAGTGGTTATACTACTGATGTGGAGTTTTTTAAAGGGGAAATAAATGCCGATTAATGACGAAAAAGAAGAAGATGACCTTTGGGAAGAATTTAAAAAAACAAAATCTCCTGCCTTAAGGGATAAATTTATCAGACAATATATGCCTCTTGTAAAATACGTAGCTGGAAAAGTTGCAGTAGGTTTGCCTGCAAGTGTAGAATTTGATGACCTGGTTGGTTATGGTCAGTTTGGACTTCTTGATGCAATTAATAAATATGATACTTCAAAGAACGTAAAATTTAAAACCTATGCAGTTACAAGAATCAGAGGTGCAATTTTTGATGAATTGCGTCAGATAGACTGGGTACCTCGTTCTGTAAGACAAAAGTCCAGAGAGATAGAAGATGCAATTGTAACTCTTGAATCTAAATTAGGACGAACAGCTTCTGATTCAGAAATTGCTGGTTCTCTTAATATGAGCGAAGATGAATATCATAGAACTGTAATGAAGGTTTCGGGAACAAGCGTACTTTCGTTAAACGATGTATGGTATTCTGGAGATGATAACGATAACCTTTCTATTGGAAATAATATTGAAGCACCTTCAAGCTTGAATCCTGATGTAATTGCTGAAAGAGAAGAAATCAGAAAAGTAATTGCTCAGGCAATCAGTGAGCTTCCTGAAAAAGAAAAAATGGTAATCGTATTGTATTATCATGAAGATTTGACATTTAAAGAAATTGGTGAAGTCCTTGAAGTAAGTGAATCTCGAATTTCTCAGCTCCATACAAAAGCAAATCTGAGATTACGTGCTAAACTTACTAATTTACGAAGGGGTATTATTTAATAGTAAATGGTAACTCTTGAAAAAATTCGCCAGGACATGAAAAATCAACTCGCAATTGATCGTGATCTTCATTACGTAGTTGTTCATGCAGATACAATTGATGAAGCTCTGGCGGATGCAGCCGTACAGCTTGATACTCATATTTCTAACCTTCACTATGAGATTGAAGAAAAGGGAAGTGAAGGAATTTTAGGGCTTGGTAAAAAAAACTGGAAATTAAAAATTTATCAGGATCCAACTACAATTAAGCGTGCAGAAAAACTTGCTTCTGAAGGTCTTATGGATAGCCTTGATGAAGATGAAGTTAATGTAATTCCAAACAGAGACGGCTTGTTCTATATCAGACATTTCCAGTCAGATATTATGTTAAAGGTTATTTTACCAACCGGCAATGGAAATCCTGTCATTTTAAAAGATGTTCTTGATGAAGTAAAACGTCAGGATACAATTGAATTTGATGAAGATTTAATTAAAAAGCTTGTTAAGAACGGTACTGATTCAGAATATAAACCTGTCGGTCAGTATAAGCATGTTGCAGCAGGCGATGTTGTAATTGGTATTGAAGTTACAAAAGACGAAATGTCAGGTTCTGTAGTTGTTTCGCCACCTTCTATGAGTGGTTCTGAAGCTTCAGAAGATATGATCAGACGTGCGTTAATGCAGCAGGGTGTCGTTGAGGCCTGTATTAATAAAGATAAAATTACAGAGTTTGTTGATAATCCTGTTTATAATGTTCCGTTTGAAGTTGCAACTGCTATTCTTCCGGTAGATGGAAAAGATGCATATGTTGCATATAATTTTGAAACAGATCCTAAAAAGTTAAAGGCTAAGGTTTCTGAATCAGGTCAGATTAATTACAAGGAACTCAACCAGATTCAGAACGTTATTGCAGATCAGCCGCTTGCACAGAAAATTCCTGCAGAAAGAGGAACTGGCGGAAAGACTTTATTCGGCCGCTATCTGGAAGCAAAAAATGGAAAAGATATTCAGGTTCAGTTAGGCCAGAATGTAATCTGGGATAAAGACGGTGTTACTATTAAGGCTGCAATTGACGGCGAAGTTATGCTTGTAAATGGAAAAGTTAGTGTTGAACCAATTAAATACCTTGATGCCGTTAATGTTAAAACTGGCGATGTTAAATTTATTGGAACAGTTGTTATTAAAGGTTCTGTTGAAGAAGGTTATAAAGTTGAAGCAACAAATATCGAAGTTAATGGAATTGTTGATAAGTCGCGACTCGAAGCAACAGGAAACATTATTGTTCGTCAGGGAATTTTTGGTAAAGGCGAAGGTTTCGTAAAAGCTGGTAAATCTTTGTGGGCTAAGTTTATTAACGAGACAACTGTAGAAGTTGAAGAAAACGTAATTGTTTCAGATTCAATTGTGAATTCAAATGTTACTGCAATGAAGAACATTGTAGTACGAGGAAAGAAAGCTCAGATTATTGGTGGACATCTTATGGCAACTGAGGAAATCTGTGCTAAAAAAATTGGTTCTCCCGGAGGAGGTACAGAAACTGTTCTGGAAGTTGGAACTGATCCTCGTGCTAAAAAGAGACTGGAAGAGCTTCAGGATATGCAGGCAAAGGCATCTAAGGAATATGAAAACTGTGATCTTGATGTTCAAAACCTTGAACAGCAGAAAAAGCTTCGAAAGAAACTGCCTCAGGAAAAGCAGGATAAGCTTAATACACTTAAAGAACGTTGCGCACAGATAACACAGGATCTTGAGCAGATGACAGATGAGATAAATAACATTCAGGCTCATTTGCGGGAGCTTAAGGCTATTGGAAAAGTTAAAGTTGAAGCAGATGTTTATTCCGGTGTAAAGATTTATATTCGTGATGTTCTTGATGAAGTAAAGATTGATACAAAGAGTGTAACATTCTATTACGATAATGCATTCAGTAAGCGGGGTCCTTATGAACCTCCTGCTTTACAACTGGAGGAACCGGATGGGTATAGCACCAATTGACCTTCAGACAATGTATTCTCAACTTTCTAATGTCTCTAAAACAATGTCTGGTGCTCAGCAGGCTCAATTAACAGAATCTATGCAGCAGCAACAAAATATTCAGAGAGATCTGGAAAATTCACAGAAAGTTCAGCAGCCTTCAAATGAAAAAGCAAACGCATCAAAAATAAATCAGAATGGTTCAGGTTCACAGTCATTTGCAGGTAAGCATGAAAAAAAAGAGAATTCAGAAGAAAATCAAAATGCTCAGAATGAAGACCAGAACATCTATAACAAATATAAACCTTCATATCTTGGAAATATAATTGACATTTCGAGGTGATGATGCTTTTATATCTTTCAATTTTTCTTTCTGTTATCTGCATTTTATTAATGGTAGTAATACTTGTCCGTTTTAAGAAACTTTTTTCTACAGAGTCAATTGTGGAAAAGGTTAAGGCAACTATGGATAGAGTCATTATGGATATTAATAATAATGCAAATCGTGATATAGATTTAATAAATGAAAAGTGTCGTGAAGCACGTTCGTTAATTGCTACTGCTGATAGAAAAATTTCTGAATTTCATCAGGCTACAGAACTTTTAAGAAATACAATTGCAGAAGCAGAAAATGCCGCAGGAAAAAAACGTCGTGTTTTTTATGATGATACTAATCAACAAAAGGAAAATAAATCATATAGTTCCTATATTCCTCAAACAAATACTTTTACTCATTCAGCTTCTATTTCACCAGATGCCTCTTTTTCTGTAAAGAAAAAAGAAGAAAGTAATGTTCAACCGTCTTTGTTCGAAGAAGAAAGTATTATAAATGATGTTACAAATGTAAAACAAGACGGAACAGCTTATAAAG
Organism: Spirochaetales bacterium; assembly: GCA_029098225.1. Taxonomy (GTDB): domain Bacteria; phylum Spirochaetota; class Spirochaetia; order Treponematales; family Treponemataceae; genus Treponema_D. The sequence continues at coordinate 121,235 of JAQXNX010000003.1, forward strand.
AAGTTCCATTATTTGCAGCAAAGGTTTATAATGATAAGAAAATTGAAGAAAATAAGCAGGATTTACTTAAGCAAAAAATTTCTAAATTATTTGCTCAGGGAATGAATGCAGAAGATATTGCACTGGAACTTTCCTGTTCTGTATCTGAGGTTCAATTTATAATAGATATGCAATAGCTGTTTGGAGGAAAAATGAAAGTTACAAAACAGAAATTTGGTGTATTATGTGATGGTACAAAAGTTAATCTTTATACTGTATCAAATTCAAAAATGTCTTTTTCTTGTACAGATTACGGCTGTACACTTACAAGTATAGTTCTTAATCAGGAAGATGGTTCTAAAACCGATGTTCTTCTTGGTTATTCAACATTTGAAGGTTATTTAAATTCTAATTACTGTTTTGGTGCAATTGTCGGAAGATTTGCAAATAGAATTGGAAAAGCTTCATTTGCTTTGAATGGTAAAAAATATGAGCTTGATAAAAATGACGGTCCAAATTGTCTTCACGGCGGTTTTAATGGTTATGATAAAATGCTTTGGACTGGAAAAGAAATAAAAGGAAAGAAATTCTGTGGAGTAAAATTTACAAGACTTTCTAAAGACGGTGAGCAGGGCTTCCCCGGAAATGTAAAACTTTCAGTTTCTTATATTCTTGATGATAATAATAATTTGAATTGTTTATATACAGCACAAACCGATGCAGCAACTCCAATTAATCTTACAAATCATGCATATTTTAATTTAGCTGGAAATGGCTGCATTGATAATCATCTTATGCAGATGAATTCTCCGGGATATCTTGAAGTAAATGATAAGCTTATTCCAACAGGAAAGATTATTCCTGTAGCAGGAACAAATTTTGATTTTACAAAAGAACATAAAATAGGTCAGAATATTAAATCTGTTGGAGTAGGTTATGATCACTGTTACCTGACAGATATGTATGATGCAGAAAACAAGAAGAGCGGTGTTCCTTTAGATGATTCCGATTTAGTTGAATTCTGTACAGTACGTGATGAGAAGACCGGAAATAAAATGCAGGTATTTACCAATATGGTAGGCTGCCAGTTTTACAGTGCAAATTATATAAAAAATATTCAGGGAAAAAATGGACGAATCTACCAGAATCATGAAGCATTCTGTCTGGAAACTCAATGCTTCCCTGATACACCGAATAAACCTGATTTTCCAACCTGTATCCTTGAAAAAGGTCAGAAAATGAAAGCCAGAACAATATATTCGTTTACAATCGGTTAAAATAATAAAAATAATTTAATAATCATTCTCAAAAAGTAATAAAAAAAATGTCTCTAAGACTGATTTTATATTTGCAAATATATAAAATCACTTGTAAAATTAACAGTTATGCGAGGTTAGTAATGGACGTACAGTTACAAGAATTGATTGATAAAATCAAAAAAGATGGCGTTTCTGCTGCAGAAGCTAAATCTGAGCAAATTATTGCTGATGCTAATAAAAAAGCTGAATCTATAATTGAAGATGCTCAGACTAAGGCTGCTGAAATTATTAAGACTGCTAAGTCTGAAACACAAAAGATGGAAAAGGCAAGTGAGGAAGCTATTGTCCAGGCCGGACGAAATTTGCTTCTTTCTTTTAAAGATTCACTTGTTGAAGCGTTAGATGGGCTTATTCAGGCGGAAACTGCTAAAGCGGTTTCTAAGGATGTTCTGGCAAAGCTCGTGCCAGAAACTATCAAAGCATGGGCAAAAGATACTGATGCATCTGAACTTTCTGTGTTGCTTAGCGAAAAAGATTTAAAAGCTCTCGAAGCAACATTTACTACAGCTCTTAAAGCAGAATTAAAGAAAGGGCTTGAAATAAAACCTGATAAGACTCTTACTGCAGGATTTAGAGTTGGAATAAAGAATGGTGCAGCATTTTATGATTATTCTGCCGAATCTCTTTCAGAGATGTTCGCCGCTTATCTTAATCCAAAAGTTGCAGCTCTCATGAAAAACGCTGCAAAGGATGCGAACTAGTGGCTTATTATTATCTGGTTTCACAATTACCGAATATCTCTTCTTCTGAAGGAAAATCTGCTTTGCCTTTAAACGGTGAACAATTTTTTGAACTTGCTTCTCGTTTTATAAGCGAGGAGGAAAAAAAGGTTTTAAGTAATCTTTCACTTGTTCCTCCAATGGAATTGTGTTCTACAGGTTCAGAATTTCTTGATATCTGGTATGAAAAAGAAAGAAATCTGCGTTGTGCACTTGCTCAAATTCGTGCACAGAAACTCAAAAAAGACAGTATTCCGCTTCCACCTGGATGTACAGCAGATATCATTTCTGCTGCAAGAACAGCAGTTGGAATGGATAGTCCTTTGAGTGCAGAGCAGTTTCTTTATGAGTACAGGTTACGCCTGCTCGATGATTTGCGTCCTCTGGATGGCTTTTCAATTGATGCGGTGTATGCCTATGGCCTCCGTCTTATGCTTGTTGAAAGAATGCGTAAGTTCGAGGTTGAAAACGGTAAAACATCTTATCATAAGATTTACGACGAAATTTTAGTTGGAGATAAATAATGACTAATACTAAAGCAAAAGTAGTCGGCATCAACGGAAACATGGTCACGATTGAATTCGAAGGCTCTGTTTCTATGAATGAAGTAGGCTACGTAAATGTAGACGGAAAGAAGCTCCGAGGTGAAATTATCCGTATTCGCGGAAATAAAGCTCAGATGCAGATTTTCGAAATGACACAGGGAATAAAAGCCGGTGATAAGGTAGACCTTGCAGGTGATCTTCTTTGTGCAGAGCTTGGTCCGGGACTTCTTGGCCAGACTTTTGATGGACTTCAGAATCCTCTTCCATTGGTTGCAGAAAAAGCAGGCTTCTTCCTTGAGCGTGGTGTTTATGTAGATTCACTTCCACGCGATAAAAAATGGGAATGGACACCAACCGTAAAACCTGGTGATAAAGTTCTCCGTGGTGACCCTATTGGTTCTGTTCCAGAAGGACCTTTCACTCATAAGATTCTTGTTCCTTTTGATCTTCTTGGAATGTACACAGTAAAAAAGGTTGAAAAAGCCGGCGAATATACAATTGAAGATACAATCTGTGTTGTAACAGATGAAAAAGGAAAAGACCATAAGCTTCAGATGGCCTTCAAATGGCCTGTAAAGCGTGCAGTTGACTGCTATGCAGAACGTCTTGCACCAAGTGAGCCAATGGTAACACAGGTTCGCCTTATCGATACTTTCTATCCTGTATCTAAGGGTGGTACATATTGTATTCCAGGACCTTTCGGTGCTGGTAAGACTGTACTTCAGCATACAACATCACGTAACGCCGACGTTGATATCGTAATCATCGCTGCCTGCGGTGAACGTGCTGGTGAAGTTGTAGAAACAATTAAAGAGTTCCCTGAATTGAAGGACCCAAGAACAGGCCGTTCTTTGATGGAGCGAACAATCATCATCTGTAACACATCTTCTATGCCTGTTGCTTCCCGCGAAGCATCTGTATACACCTCTGTTACACTTGCTGAATATTACCGCCAGATGGGCCTGCATGTACTTTTGCTTGCAGACTCAACTTCCCGCTGGGCTCAGGCTCTTCGCGAAATGTCTGGTCGTTTGGAAGAGATTCCTGGAGAAGAGGCATTCCCTCCTTACCTCGAATCTTATATTGCAGCTTTCTATGAACGTGCAGGTATCGTACGCCTCCGCGACGGTAATGTTGGTTCTGTAACAATTGGTGGAACCGTTTCTCCTGCCGGCGGTAACTTTGAAGAGCCTGTAACTCAGGCAACCTTGAAGGTAGTAGGTGCCTTCCACGGTCTTAGCCGTGAACGTTCAGATGCACGTAAGTATCCTGCAATTGACCCGATTATTTCATGGTCAAAATATAAATCAGTTATCCGCGAAGACTGGGTAGCTTATGCACGCAAGGTATTCCTTAGCGGTGTTGAAGTAAACCAGATGATGAAGGTAGTAGGTGAGGAAGGTACAACAACCGAAGACTACATCGAATACCTTAAGAGTGAATTCCTGGATGCTGTTTACATGCAGCAGAACTCTTTCGACGAAATTGATGCGGCTGTAAGCGTTGAACGCCAGCAGTACACTTTCGCAAAGGTTCTCAAGGTTCTTGGTGCTGATTTTGAACTTGCCGATAAGGATGCAGCACGAAACTTCTTCAACCAGATGCGTCAGAAGTTTATCGACTGGAACTATTCTCTATGGAACAGCGACAAGTTCAAGAAGGCCGAAAAGGATGTAGATGCTCACTTTGCTTCTGCAAATGGAAAAGTACGCGACGAAGTAGCAGCAATGCTCAAGGATGGTAAATAATGAACAAAGTATATAGTAAGATTGAATCCATCGTCGGAAGCGTTATTACCGTAAAGGCAGACAATGTTGCATACGGTGAGCTTGCCGAAATTGAAACACGCTTTGGTAAGTCTCTTGCCGAAGTAAATAAAATCGAAGGTGATGTAGTATCGCTGCAGGTATTTGCCGGCGGACGCGGTATTTCTACTGGAGACCACATTAAGTTCCTTGGACATCAGATGGAAGTTTCTTTCTCTGATGATTTGCTTGGACGTATCTTCAACGGTTCAGCACAGCCACGCGATAACGGCCCAGCCCTTACAGACTGTCTCGTTACAATTGGAGGACCTTCTGTAAACCCTTCAAAGCGTATCATGGCCCGCCGTATGATTCGTACCGGTATTCCAATGATTGATATGTTTAATACACTGGTAGTTTCTCAGAAGCTTCCAATCTTCTCTATCTCTGGTGAACCTTACAACCAGCTGCTTGCCCGCATTGCCATGCAGGCTGAAGTTGATGTAATCGTTCTTGGTGGTATGGGTTTGAAGTATGATGACTACCTCTATTTTAAGAAGACACTGGAAGACGGTGGTTCTTTGAGCAAGACTGTAATGTTCATGCATACAGCTGCCGACCCGACCGTAGAATGTCAGAAGATTCCTGATTTGTCTCTTGCAGTTGCAGAGCAGTTTGCCCTTAAGGGAAAAGACGTTCTGGTTCTTCTTACAGATATGACAAACTTTGCCGACTCAATGAAGGAAATCGCCATTACACAGGAGCAGGTTCCTTCTAACCGTGGTTACCCTGGAGACTTGTACTCACAGCTGGCAGCCCGCTACGAAAAAGCTGTAGACTTTGATAGCGCAGGTTCTGTAACAATCCTTGCTGTAACAACAATGCCTGGTGACGACGTTACTCACCCGGTTCCTGATAACACAGGATACATTACAGAAGGACAGTACTATCTTAAGGGTGGACGTATTGAGCCGTTCGGTTCTCTTTCTCGTCTTAAGCAGAACGTAAACGGATCTACCCGTAACGACCACCGTGCCCTTATGGATGGTATGATCCGACTTTATTCAAACTACAAAGATACCCTTGAAAAGAAATCAATGGGTTTCAATATGAGTAAATGGGATGAAAAGCTCCTCGTTTACGGAAAGATGTTTGAAGACGGTATGATGGACCTTTCAAAGAATATTTCTCTGGAAGATGCTCTGGATTTGGGATGGAAGATTCTTTCTGACTGCTTCGAGCCTGAGGAAACTGGTCTTAAATCATCTCTTATTGAAGAATACTGGCCTAAGAATAAGTCTAAGAAGTAGGAGTTCTGAATGGCAAAAATCAAGCTGACAAAAAATGAGCTCAAGGTACAGAAAGATGCGCTTAAAATGTACAAGCGCTATCTTCCAACCCTTATGCTCAAAAAACAGCAGCTTCAGACAGAAATCCGCACTATAGATGCCAAGGCAAAGGAAGTCCGTGCCCAGCGCGTAGCCCTTGAAAAAGAGTTTGAACAGTGGATTTCCGTATTCGGTGAGCGCGAAGCCTTTACTCCGGATATGGTAACTGTAAAGAACATCAAAAAGGGTGTTGGCAACATTGCTGGTGTAACAATCCCGGTATATGAAGGCGCAGACTTTGGCCGTGGTGACTACGATCTATATAAAACTCCGCTGTGGATTGATATGGCAGCAGACCGAATGGAAAAGGCCCTGTCACTCGATCTTGAAGCAGAGGTTCTGGATGAGCAGGTTCGTCTGCTTTCTCAGGAGCTCCGTACAACCACACAGCGTGTAAACCTGTTCGAAAAGGTTAAGATTCCTGAAACTAAGGCAAACATCAAAAAGATTACAGTTTACCTTGGTGATGAACAGGTTGCAGCCGTAGTACGCAGTAAGATTTCTAAGAAAAAGCTGCAGGCAAAAATTGATGAAGAACAGGAGGCTGACAAATGATTGAACCAATGAAAAAAGTCTCTGTAGTCCTTCTCAATAAGGAAAAAGAAGAGGCATTAAAGGCTTTAAGAAAAATTGGTCTTGTACATCTTGAAAAAATAGATGGTGCAAGCGAAAAACTTACAGCATTTAAAGAATATTCAAATAACGCAATGCTTACCGAGTCTATTCTCGGTGAAATTAAGCTTCCTAAGGTGAAGAAAGGTACTGAACCAAAGCTTTCTGATGAAAAGGTAATTGAACTTTGTAAAGAAGTTGTTGCCAAGTCAGAACGCAAAAAGCAGCTTATGGAAGAAATATCTGCAGATACAACTGAACTTGACCGCTTTGCACTATGGGGAAATGTAAGTAACGAGGATTTTGATTTTCTTAAAGAAAAAAACATTGAACTTAAGATGTATGAAATCAATGCAGACAAGTATAATCTTGTAGACAAAGATATTCAGACAATCCTTGTTAATAACGATAAAAAGACCGTACGTTTCTTAATTGTAAATGGCGGTGAAGGCAGACCTGAAAAACTTCTTCCAGAAGCATTTGAGGTTCCGTTCCCACGAATTTCTACAGTTCAGCTGGAAGAGGAAATTCGTCGTGACGAAAAAGAACTCGATGAAATTCAGTCTTTCTATGCGGAAAATGCTAAATATATTCCGGCTGTTATAGCATTCAAAAAAGCTCTTGAAAGTGATATTGAATTTGAAAATGTAAATTCTGGAATGGGCTGTGAAAAAGAAGGTTCAGAAAATGATCTTGCCTGGCTTTCTGGTTATGTTCCTTCTGCCAATCTTGAAGATTTTAAAAAGAATTGTGCAGAAAATAACTGGGCCATTGCTTATGCAGATCCTGAAGATGAAGATACTGAAGTACCTACAAAACTTAAGAATAATAAGTTTGTAAGTCTTATTTATCCGCTTACAGACTTTTTGGGTACTGTTCCCGGATATCATGAATTTGATATTTCGGGCTGGTTCCTTTTATTCTTTACCATCTTCTTTGCAATGATTTTTGGAGATGGTGGATATGGTGCTTTGGTTGCAGTCGTAATTCTCTTCCTGATGGTAAAAACAAAGCTGTCTGGAAAGAAAGTACCTGCTGCTTTTGGATTATTCCTTCTTGTGTCTCTTGCAACTGTTGTATGGGGAGCTGTTACCTGCACCTGGTTTGGAATTCCGGTTGAAAAGCTTCCACCACAGCTTGTAAATCTTTCTATCCCGTGGATTTCGAGTGCATACGAAAATACACTCTGGAATGTACCTTGGATTGCTGATAAGTCAATTGGCCTTACCAAAAGTCAGAATCTTCAGATTTTCTGTTTTGGTCTGGCACTTATTCAATTGTCTGTAGCTCATATAAAGGCTGCAATCCGAAATGCTAAGGATGGAAAAGGACTTAAGGTTTTAGGAGACCTTGGTTCTCTTTTACAGCTTATTGGTATGTTCTGGGTTGTTCTTGCAATGGTTGTAAACGGTAAGGTATTCCCTATGCTGGGCTATATTGGAACAGTTCCTGTAGGATATATAGAAGTAAGCCTGATTGCTGGCGGCTTTGCAATGAGTTTTATCTTTGCAAATTACGAAGGAAGTATTGGAGCTTCTATACTTGAAAGCTGTAAAAACATAATTTCTGTTCTGCTTGGTGTTGTAAACGTATTCAGTGATATTGTTTCATACATCCGTCTTTGGGCCGTTGGTCTTGCGGGTGCAGCAATTTCGAATACTGTAAACACACTTGCAGGCCCGATTCTTGGACATGCAATTCTGTTCCTTGCGGCAATCGTTCTGCTCGTGTTTGGCCATGGCTTAAACATGATTTTGAACGTGCTTTCAGTAATTGTTCATGGTGTACGTTTGAACACACTGGAGTTCTGTACACACATTGGAATGAGCTGGAGTGGTGTAAAGTATCAGCCGTTTGCTGATGATAAATAGCAGGGCTTTAAAAAAATTGCGAAAGCAATTTTTAGCTCTACCACTATAAAAATATGTAATAATCCGTTATTAGGCGGAATAAAATATGAAATAAAGTCCTGAACTTGGACTAAAGGAGAATAATTATGGAACTTTGGGGTTACATTGGAGCTGCTGTTTGTATGGGTATTGCTGCTATAGGTTCAGCAATTGGTATTGGAATTGCAGGTCAGGGAGCAATCGGAGCCTGGAAGCGTTGTTATATTAATAACAAACCTGCTCCATTTATTTTGACTGTATTTGCCGGTGCTCCTCTTACACAGACAATTTACGGCTTCCTTCTTATGAATATTGCAATGAAACCAAAAGTAGCTTCTGGTGATATGACTCCAGGATTTGCTCTTGGTCTTGGTATTGCTTCTGGTTTGGCTATGTGTTTCTCTGCTATTGCTCAGGGAAAAGCAGGTGCTGCAGCTTCTGATGCACTTGGTGAAACAGGAAAAGGTTTTGCACAGTACATCATGGTTGTTGGACTTTGTGAATCTGTAGCATTGTTCGCTATGGTATTCTCATTGATTGCTTAAAAGCAAAGATAACTAACCTGAAAAAATAAAAACCTGCGGGTCCCAGCGACGGCAAAAAAGGGAATAGGAATCCCCCCAGGTGCCCCGAGAAAAATCTTGCTTCGCTCGATTTTTCTCGACCCGGGGCCCCCCTTTTCCTTTTCTTGCCTGTGTCCCACAGGTTTTTATTTTTTAAGGCAAATTCCGTTATTCATCATTAAAAACATAGCTCACTTTTGTGGGTTATATAAGCTATGTCATTCCCCGGTGATTCCTGAGTTTATTGAAGGGCTTGTTCGGGGAATCTTTTTTTTAAAGAAGGTATATGATATAATATTTTTTATGAATACAAAAACTGTGACTCTTGGCGGAAAGGGAATAACTAAACAAATAAAAATTGGTGGTGGAGCTCCGGTCAGCGTTCAGACTATGTGGAAAGAGAGTATAACAGATCTTTCTTCTAATAATGAAAAGCTGGAACGTATTTTACGAGAGCTCAATGAATTGAGCATGATGGGCTGTGATATTGTCCGCTTTGCAGTTCCTGATGTTGAAAGTGCCAAAGGACTTTGCTTGATTGCTGAACGCAGTTCTATGCCCCTTGTTGCAGATATTCATTTTGATTATAAGCTTGCTTTGGAATGTCTAAAAGGCAATGTTGCCGCTATACGTATTAACCCTGGAAATATAGGTTCAGTTGAAAACATTCGGGCAGTAGTTGAAGGTTGCCGTGAAAATGGTGTAGCCATCCGTATCGGAATAAATAGTGGAAGCCTTCCTCAGGATCTTCAGCAAAGAATTATGAATGGTGAGCTTTCTCGTTCACAAGGCCTTTGTGAAACTGCAGTTCGGGAAGCTTCTGTATTCGAAGATTTAAATTTTGAACAGTACGTTGTGAGCATGAAATCAAGTGATGTAAAAGAAACTATTGAATGCAATAGATTTTATGCACAAAAATATAATAATCCGCTTCATTTAGGTGTTACAGAAGCCGGTCCGCTTGTCGGTGGATTAATTAAGTCATCTATTGCTTTTTCTACGTTATTGAATGAGGGAATTGGCGATACAATAAGAGTAAGTCTTTCTTCTTCTGCGCAAAATGAAGTTCTTGCAGGGGTAAATATTTTAAAAGAATGCGGAAAAAGAAATAAGGGGGTAACCTTAGTTAGTTGTCCACGTTGTGGAAGAATTGGATTTGATGTTCATTCATTTGTAGATCGATGGCAGAATCGTTTATTGGCAATGGATAAAAATATAACTGTTGCTGTTATGGGCTGTGTAGTAAATGGCCCGGGGGAAGGCCGGCATGCAGATCTTGGAATTGCCGGAACCGGCGAAAAAGCAATAATTTTTAAAAAAGGTAAAATAGTACGAACAATTGATGCGAAAGATGCCGATAAAGTATTTGAAGAAGAAATTAATTCATTATAGGATTTTAGGTTAATAAATGAAAAAATTTTTTATTATTGCTTTAATATTTTCCTTATCATTCAGCATTTTTTGCAAAGAACGAATTACTTTAAATGACACTTTAATTAGCTATAGAAATGCAATAACAGAATTTGATAATCAAAATTATGGACTTTCATTAAAATATTGTGAAGAAGCTATTTTATACCGCAGACAGCTTATTGACTTCCAGATAGAAACTTTAAAGAATTCTTTGGGTGCTAACAGAGTTCGTGCTGTTGGAGATAAGATTGATGATGTTTTAAAAATTCTGAATGAAAGAAAAGAAACAGAAAGTATTTCCATTATAAATTATTATATTAGAAAATTCGGAATTGAACGCTTTGATAATTCAATTTCTAACCTTCAGAAATTTATTGAATCTTCTAAAACATTCCCTGAGGTTCATAAATTAATGGGAGATATTTACCAGCTTGAAGGTGAATATGAATTTGCAGAAGAATATTATCTTTCGGCACTTTCTAATGCTTCTGTACTTGATGTTCCCGAAGAAAAGTATGAAATTTTATACAATCTGGCAGAATTAAGCAGACTTCAGGGGGATTTTAATGAGATGGAAATTCGTCTGTTAAATATTCTTACAGAAGATTCAAATTATAAAGATTCTGCTTTAATAAATTCAATGAAAAATACAATAGCTGCAAATAGAAAAGATTCAGTTGAAAAATTATTTAAATTATATAGAGCTGATTCATTTAAATGTATAAAGGCGTATAATATTTTGTGTGATTATTATTATTCTGTTTCTGAAAAAGAACGGGCATTATCCTTTGCAGCTTTAAGTGTTATTACCAGCTTTACAAATATATGCGAAAGTATTGAGTCAAGAAGTTCAGTTTATGAATATGAGAATTTGGAAAAATTCTTTCAGGAATGTTCATTTTATGAAGATATTATAGAATGGGGAAATGATAACGGAGTTTGGGAAAGCTTTAATAATCTTGCCAAAATATGTATAGAAACTGGAAATAAAGTTTTTGCCAGAGAATTGCTTAATTCTTTAGCTCAATTTTCTCCTGTTGTTTACTGGCAGAAGGATGCTGTTTTAATGCTTGAAAATCTTGATTAATAAGCGCCTTTGCCAATAAGAACAACCCAAACTGTTTTGATTAATATCCACATATCAAGCCATATTGACCAGTTTTGAATATAATAGGTGTCATATATAATTCTTTCTTCATAGCCTGTATCGGAACGGCCTGATATCTGCCACATACCGGTAAGTCCTGGTGGAACAGAAAGAACGAAGTCTTTATATTTTCCATATTTAACAAGCTCTGGTTCGGTTACCGGGCGAGGACCAACAAGACTCATTTGTCCTGTTATAATATTCCAAAGCTGTGGAAGCTCATCTAAACTGGTTTTTCTTAAGAATTTTCCAAACTTTGTAATTCTTGGATCATCAATAAATTTTCGATCTTTTTCCCATTCTTCTCTTCTTACCGGATCATTTTTCAATATTTCTTCCAGAATTTCCTGGGAATTTATGCACATTGAACGGAATTTCCAGCATTTAATTTCTTTTCCATTTTTTCCAATTCTTGTGTGTGCATAAAAAACCGGGCCTTTAGAAGTGAATTTAACTAAAAGTGAAATAAGAATTACAACAGGAATTACAATTGGAGTAAATAGAAGAATTATAACAATGTCCAGCAGTCTTTTTAATATTACATTTGTTTTAAAGGTGAGGTTATGTGTAGAGGCAAATCCTATAATTCCATCTATGTCTTTAAGCTGTTGTGTAGAAGTAAATGTATTCTGATTTTTAGAAATTGTAGTTGTATAACGATATGAGCTCATTATCTGACTCATTTCGCCTCTATAATCACATATAATAGCCTGTTTTATATTGTATTTTTTTATAATGTCAAATATATCCTGTCTTGGTGGATAAACTGGAATGCCTTTATATTCATATGGTTCTTCTGTTCCGGAATCTATGATAATTGCCGGATGGTAACCAAGATATTTTTTATTGATTAGCTTTGTAATTATAAAATCTGCTGAATTTTTATGAGTATAAATAACTGCAGGAACTCCCCACCATTTAAATAAACTGAAAAAATGTTTAAAACCTTCCCTGAATGCAGGCAGTAAAATAGATGCAATAAAAATTGCGAGAATGAATGCAATTATTACGGCAAAGTCTTCTGAATCATCAATCATGAATTTTGCGACTTTACCATCCTTTGAATTTGAATAAAGAACAGTTGCAATAATTGCAGAAAAACCAAAAAGAACACTGTAAAAGAATTTTTTTAGTTCCTCTGTTGGTGGATTCATAATACCGGGATACATTCCAATGCAAATGAACAACATAAGAATGAATGGTATATAAACAGAAAAGTTTATGAATGAACGAAAATTAATATCATTTTTAAAGAACAGATTTACAATAAAAAAGCTTAATCCAATACTGATTATTAAGAAAAGTGCATCTATAAAAAAAAGCGAAAGTCCACTTAAAAAAGAACTTGTACGAGGATAATTTATTTTCAAATATTTATGTAAATCAGTTTCGCTCATATGTTTACTATAAAAAAGGAAAAGCTATGCAGCTTACGGACTACAGCTGGTTTTTGCATTGCAAAAACCAGCCTGAAATTTCCTTATTGTGGGAAAGCCATTTTCTCTGGTTTAAAAATCTTATCAAACTCTGCTGCTGTGAGGAAGCCGAGTTCTACGCAGGCATCTTTAAGACTGATGTTTTCATCAAAGGCCTTATGTGCAGTTTTTGCTGCGTTTTCATAGCCGATATATGGATTCAATGCTGTTACAAGCATCAAAGAGTTATAAAGGTTATGATGCATTTTGTCTTTGTTAGCCTTGATTCCAACAGCACAATTCTTGTTGAAGCTGAGCATAGCCTCTGCAAGAAGGCGGGCAGACTGAATGAAGTTGTATGCGATTACAGGCATAAATACGTTCAGTTCAAAGTTACCCTGGCTTGCGGCAAAACCGATTGCGGCATCGTTACCCATTACCTGAACAGCAACCATAGTAACTGCTTCGCACTGTGTTGGGTTTACCTTTCCCGGCATGATTGATGAACCTGGTTCATTTTCAGGAATGTGGATTTCTCCAAGACCGTCACGAGGGCCGCTTGCTAACCAGCGAACATCGTTGGCAATCTTCATCATATCTGCGGCCAGAGCCTTGATTGCTCCGTGAGCGTATACCAATTCGTCTTTTGATGTGAGGGCATGGAACTTGTTAGGTGCAGTTACGAACTTTTTACCTGTGAGTTCGCTTACACATTCAGCAACCTTTTTGTCAAAGCCTTTTGGTGTGTTGAGTCCGGTTCCTACAGCTGTACCACCGAGAGCGAGCTGCTTGAGGAATGGAAGTGAAGACTGAAGCATTTTTTTATCCTGTTCAAGGGATGTTCTCCAGCCAGAAATTTCCTGACCGAAAGAAATAGGTACTGCGTCCTGAAGGTGAGTACGTCCAGACTTAACAATCTTCATATTTTCTTTTTCGAGCTTTTTGAAGGTCTCTACAAGAGTATCAATTGCAGGGAAAAGCTTGTCTTCAATTGCATATACTGCAGAAATGTGAAGGGCAGTAGGGAAGGTGTCATTTGAAGACTGGCTCATGTTGATGTCATCGTTTGGATGGCAGATTTTCTTTCCTGCAATTTCGTTAGCGCGGTTAGCGATAACTTCGTTTGCATTCATGTTGCTCTGTGTACCAGAACCTGTCTGCCATACAACGAGAGGGAAGTGGTCGTTGAGTTTACCGGCAATTACTTCGTCACAAGCCTTTTTGATAGCGTTGAGCTTTTCTTTTGTCATTTTTTCAGGCTTGAGTGCGTTGTTTGCCATAGCGGCTGCCTTTTTGAGGTAACCGAAAGCCTTTGTTATTTCACGTGGCATTGTTTCAATGCCAACACCAATTTCGAAGTTTTCGTGGCTGCGTTCTGTCTGTGCTCCCCAGTATTTATCTGCAGGAACCTTTACTTCGCCCATTGAGTCATGTTCAATTTTGTATTCCATAATATTTTCCTTAAAATAGTAACAGGATTTACAAGATGTACAGGATGTTAAAGATAACAAAAAAAAATTATAATATCTTTTATATCCTGTTTATCTTGTTTATTTATTTTATATTAAAAGTTTACCTGTTTAATAACGTCTTTGAGGCAGTCTGCGCTGTGGCGGAGAGACTCAACTTCTGCATCTGTAAGAGGTGCTTCAATGCGGCCCTTAATTCCGTTTCCACCGATAACAGTTGGAATAGAAAGACATACATCTTTAATTCCATATTCTCCATCGAGCATTGTAGAAATTGTAAGAACTGAATCTGTGTCGTAGTTCAAAGCTTCGCAGAGAGTAGCAGTTGTTACACCAATTGCGTAATTTGTACATTTCTTTGCAGCAATAATGATTCCGCCAGACTTGCGGATATAGTCTTCAACGTCATTCTTGTCAAAATCCGGGAGCTTTGGTCCGCGGTAAGATTTTGCAAATGAATCTACAGGGATAGATCCGATATTTGCGAGAGACCAAGGTACGAAAGATGAATCTCCGTGTTCTCCGAATACATAACCGTGTACATTTTCCTGTGCTACCTTATATGTTTCTGCAATGCGGGCACGGAAACGGGCTGTATCAAGCATTGTCCCTGTACCAAAAATTCTGTTTGCAGGAATTCCGGAAGTTTTTACAAACTGATATGTAAGAATATCAACTGGGTTTGCTACAATAACGTAAAGAGCGTTAGGAGCTGCCTTAGTAATCTGAGGAATAACAGATTTAGTAATGTCTACGTTTGTCTGTGTAAGATCAAGACGAGACTGTCCTGGTTTACGGCCTACACCGGAAGTAAATACGACGATATCAGATCCTTTTGCATCTTCATAGTCTCCGTCGTGAACATAAACAGGACCAATAAATGGAGTTCCCTGGCGGATATCCATTGCTTCTCCCATTGCCTTTTCTTTAATGATGTCGATGATGACGATTTCTGAAGCAATCTGTTTCAGAGTAAGAGCATAGGCAACTGTTGAACCAACCTGTCCTGCACCGATGATAGTAATTTTTCTTGACATATTTCTGTCTCCTGTGAAATTTGTTACGAAAGCATTGTCAGCTTTTCATTCTTCTTCTATTTATATCTTTATAAGTATAATCTAATAATTGATTTTTGTTAATACTTTTCCCTCCTTATAAATAATGATATTATTATGGAATGAATATAAATAATAACGCCACGAATGTTAAAAGAGAGCTTCTTGTCCGTATAGCAAAATTACAGCTGGATGGTGAACTTGATTCAAGAAAAATAAATAAAATTCCTACAGAAATGCGTCCTGCTTCTGCAGCACCAATCGGTTGTTGTATCTATCATGATCGAGAATTGCTTCGTATGAGAATTCTTGCACGTATGGGAATTTCTGTAGAAAATTATAATGATATAAATGATCTGGATGATTATGCCCGTGAAGCTCTTGGGCGGGAAAAGCCAACCTGGCCAATGATTACTGTTTTACATGAGGCTTGTAATGGTTGTGTAAAACAGAATTTTATGGTTACTAATGCCTGTCAGGGATGTTTTGCACGACCGTGTATGATGAACTGCCCGAAGAAGGCTATTCATATTATTCATCATGCACATATTGATGCTCAAAAATGTATACATTGTGGCCTTTGTGAACAGAACTGTCCTTATCATGCAATTATTAAAATTACTGTTCCATGTGAGGCAGCCTGTCCTGTTGGTGCAATTTCAAAAGGTGAAGACGGTCACGAAGTAATAGATTTTCATAAATGTATATATTGTGGAAAGTGTATGAGTGAGTGTCCGTTTGGAGCTATGATGGATAAGAGTCAGCTTGTTGATGTTATAAAACATATTATGGCTGGGAAACGCGTTAGTGTAATGTATGCGCCTTCTATTGCTTCTCAATTTAAGTGTAGTGCCGGTCAGCTTGAGCGAGGCTTTGAACAGCTGGGCTTTACGACAATATATGAAGTTGCAGCAGGTGCAGATATTACTGCAGACAGAGAGGCCGCTGAGTTTACAGAACGAATGAAGCGTGGTGACAAGCTTATGACAACAAGCTGCTGTTCTGCTTATGTGCGTGCTGTACATATTCATGTTCCGGATCTTGATTCATGTGTAAGCGAAACAAGAAGCCCTATGCATTATACAGCAGAGCTTGCCAAAAAAGATGATCCTGACTGTGTAACAGTTTTTGTAGGACCTTGTCTTGCAAAAAGACGTGAAGGTTTTGATGATGATTTTGTAGATTATGTAATTACCGCTGAAGAGCTTTCTGCTTTTTTTGAGGCAAAAGGAATAAATGTTTCTAAGCTTGAACCTTTAGAGAAAAATGAAGTACCAAGTTCCAGCGGAAGAAATTTTGCAAGAAGCGGAGGTGTGGCAGAAGCTGTAAGATGTCGACTTGCTGATCCTTCGATTTTAAAGCTTGATGTTATTAATGGTCTGAATAAAGAAGGTATGAAGAAACTGAAATATTATGGGGACATTAATGCCGGTCGTATTGAGTCAAAAGAAGGTGATGGAAATCTTGTAGAAGTTATGAGCTGCGAGGGTGGTTGTGTAGCAGGACCTTGTGTTGTTCAAAAAATAAATATTGCAAATATTCAGCTCGATAAATATGTAAAGGAAGGAAAGTAATTTTTCTGCGTTAGCGATTGGAGCCACACCGAAGGTGGCCTCCTGCGTAGAAGGAGGCTGAAGCGAAAGCGGAATGGCGGAAAGCGCGACCGCTCGTGAAACGAGCGGTAACGTCCTGTTTTTTATGAAAATACCTGTTATATGTACAACTTTACTTATAGAAAAATCTCCTCAGGCGTTGCCTCTTGGTGCAGCCTGCATTGCGACTGCAATAAAGCATAGTTCTGTTACAAAAGATTTATGTGATGTTTTCTTAAAAACTTTTTGTCTGGAGGATTCTGATTTTCCAAAAGATAGAGAAGAATCTTCTATATATATAGCAGATAAATTACTTGAATTTCTTTCTGCAAAAGCAAAGTCTTTAAAATTTGAATCTGCCATTTTTTGTTTTTCTGTTTTTGTATGGAATAGTATTGTGCTTGAGGCTGCAGCAAATATTCTTAGAAAAAAAGGTTTTGTGTGTATAGCAGGTGGTCCGGAAATTACAGCTCATCCTTCTTTTTATAAAGGATTTGATTATACAGTGAGTGGAGAAGGGGAACTTTCTGTTCCAAATTTGATTGGAACTATTATCAGTAAAAATCAAAATTTTTCTAATGAAAAAGCTTTTAATAATTCTAAGGCTTTGGATACGGTTATTATTTCTTCTGCTCCAGATCTTTCTGTAATTCATTCACCTTATCTCGACGGAATAATTGATCCGGCAGAATATGGTGGAGCACTTTGGGAACTTGCCCGTGGATGTCCATTTAAGTGTGCTTATTGCTATGAGTCTAAAGGCGAAAAGACGGTCCGACTTTTTCCAATGGAAAGAATAAAGGCTGAACTTGAACTTTTTGCAAAAAAAAATATACCACAGGTATTTGTGTTAGACCCGACTTACAATGTAAATAAAAAAAGAGCTGTTGAATTACTTCGATTAATAGCATCTAAAACTCCGAACACATTTTATTATTTTGAAGCCCGTGCGGAATTAATTGATCGTGAACTTGCAAGAGAGTTTACAAGAATTCCTTGTGCACTTCAAATAGGCTTGCAAAGTGCTAACGAAGAAACATTGCGGCTTGTAAATCGTCCGTTTGATAAAAAGAAATTTATTCGAGGAATTTCAATTTTAAACGAAGAAGGGATAACTTTTGGTCTGGATTTAATTTTTGGATTACCTGGAGAAACTTTTTGTTCTTTTAGAAATGGAATAGATTTTGCAGTTTCTCAATATCCGAATAATCTTGAAATCTTTTGTCTTTCGATTCTTCCAGGAACAGAGCTATATGATAAAGCTGATTCTCTTGGAATGCTTTATGAAAAAGCTCCACCGTATCATGTAATACAAACAAAATCATTTTCTACTGAAGATATGAAGAAGGCTGAAAGATTATCAAAGGCCTGTTCATATTTTTATAACGCCGGAAGGGCTGTGCCTTGGTTTAATTCAGTTTGCCGAGTACTTAAATATAAGCCTTCTAAATTATTTGAAATTTTTTATAATAAATATAGTGAAGTTTGTGAACGAGATTGTACAGCTTGTGACCATGCATCTCATGAAGAAATTCAAAAAGTTCAGCTTGAGTTTTTAAATTTAGAGTTTAAAGAAAGAAATCTGATACGCTATTATAAGGCAGCAGAGGATATAATAAAATTTTATGGCGCAATTTCTCGTACTACAGACACTGGTAAATCTGAATATGTTTCTCTTAATTATGATGCTGAATATGTAGCTTCTGATTATGCTTCTGATATATGTTATTTTACTGAGCATCTTAAGCCGAAAAAAAATCGTATTCAAACTTTTTTGAACAAAGGACAAGTGGATTTTAGAAATGTTTAGTATTGAAAAATTTTGGAATGATGTAATAAATCAGAATCAAGAAAAATTAATTTCTTATTTTGCTGAAGACGCACTGATTCAATGGCCTTGTACAAATGAGCAATTTTCTGTACAGGAATATATTAAGGTTAATTGTGATTATCCCGGAAATTGGTCTGGAAATATAGAACGTATTGAAAGAATGGGGAATCAGATTATTTTGGCAGGTAAGGTAACTGCGAAAGATGAAAAAATATCTTTTCATGTCGTTAGCTTTATAAAATATAAAGATGATTTGATTACAAAAATGGTTGAATATTGGGCTGATGATTCAGATATTCCAGAATGGCGTCAGAAATTAAAAATCGGAAAAAAAATACGCAAATAATATTTTTTTCATTATTTCCTATTGACGAAACTCCGGCAAAACTATATATTATAAAACATCAAATGACTTTAAGTCATTTCGTTTTTTTGCGGATGTCATATAACGGCTTATTATCTCAGCCTTCCAAGCTGATGACGAGGGTTCGACTCCCTTCATCCGCTCTTCAAAAGCTCATCGATAGGATGGGCTTTTTTTATGCCTAAATGCTTATGTTATAAGGATTTAGCGCATATGGAATACTTAATTTATATTTGAATGTGTCCTACCTTGCTGGGCCAGGCGCATGAACGTAACGGCATTTTTGTTGAATTTGGGATCGAATTTGATAAAAAATTTGATAACGGATTTGATAAACCGATTTGGGAAAAAATGCCGGCTTGTGGATATTCAAGGCCACAGGAGGTTTTATGCGTCAGTTTTATCTTGGTAAGACTAGCTCTGGTTATTACAAGGCCTATTTTATTGACCCTGTAACTGGTTCACGCGATTACGGTAAGAGTACGGGCACGAAAGACAGAGACGAAGCTGTGATTATTGCCTATGAGTGGCTTAAGAACGGCAAGCCTACTGCCCACGCTAATTCCCGTAAATTAAAATCCGACGATTCTATTCTTGTTCCGACTTCCCTGAAAAGCTTTGTTGACCGGCTTTCTGAAAGTGACGCTAAGACTGTTGTGTCTATGCTTTCAGAAAAGTTTGGTTTTGATTCTCATGTCCTTTCTCAAAAGCCTGCGGAGATTGGAAAACCTGTGGTTGAAGCTCTTGCTCCTGTTTCTTCTCCTGTGCAGGCTTCGGCTCCTACTCCTGCAGAAAGTCCTAAGCCTAAAAAAGTTATTGTGATTAAAAAGTCTCCTGATGGAAAAATGAAGCTTGTGAAGGACGAAAAACCGGTTCTTAAAGATGGCGCAAGTTTTGTGCCAAGCATTGGTTTGACTCCTGTCGGCAAGCATCTTCTCTGCGCTAACCTTGAGAGCTTTTGGGATTATGATACTTCTGTGTTTATTAAAAGGCAGCTGGACCGCGGACATACGCTTTCGAAAAAGTATGCCTTTTGCATGAAGGCTTTTGTGCGTAATTACTGGAGGCCTTATTTTGGCGATGATATGTGCATCGAGGATTTGACGGTTCCGGAGTTGGATGACTTTTTGTTTTATCTGCATGACGCTCGAGAGCTTGCGAGTGAGACGATTAATAAAAATATAAACTGTGTAAACCGCTGTTTGAACTGGCTTGCTAAGCAGCAGAAAATTACTGTGAATCCGGTTGCCAGTGTTGAGCGCTTTAAGGTGGATGCGGATGAGCGCGATATTCCGACTGAGACTGAGATTCGAAGGCTGCTTGCTTTGGACTGGGAAAACAATACTGCAAAGCTTGCCTTTAAGGTTGCGGCTTTCTATGGTCTTCGTGCCGGTGAGATTAGCGGGCTTCGTGTATGCGATATTGATGTGGTTGAGGATATGCTTCATGTTCGTCACAGCTTTAGCGAGATGGACGGTTTGAAGACTACGAAAAATAAAGAGGTTCGCGATTTACCGATTGAACATTCTATTGCCTTGCAGCTTATGAACCAGGCAAGAAGAAATCCTGAGTTTGGCGATTTGAGTTATGTCTTCTGGTCTGTGAAGAATCATAAAATGCCGATTACTCCGGGCTATTACGGGGACTGCTTTTATAAGGCTCTGGAAGAGATTGGAGTCAGCGAGTTGGTCCGTAAGGAGCGCAATATCGTTTTCCACAGTCTGCGTCACTTCTGCTGTACGATGTTGAAGCAGAAGGCTGACAAGGAAATTGTAATGCAGATTATGGGCCATAAATCCTTTACTATGACTGACCACTACTCTGATCATGAGACTCAGGAGAAGTTTGAAAACATGCGTACAGTTATTTCGAGTGCTTGGGAAAAGTATCTTACGGCTTAATTGTTTTCAAAATGCAAACGGTTTGTTTTATAGCGTGGGCAAAATGTAAGCACTAATTGGCACTTTGCAAACGGGGTTTAGATTTAAGATAGAGCCATAGCAGATTAAGTTCTGCTGTGGCTTTTTTTATTTATCTCGTTTTAGGAGTGAAAGAAATGGCAGAAGAAAAAAACTTGGATTTACTTTCGTTTAAGCAGGCTTGTGAGTATCTGGGCTTTAGCCGGACTTTTATGTACAAGCTCTGCAGGGAGAAAAAGATTCCGCATGTGAAGCTTGGGCGTCGTTTGATTTTCAGAAAGTCGGATTTGTTTTACTGGCTTGGAAATCAGGTTTGTGAGGTGGAAGCATGAATGTACCGCTTTCTAAGATTCTTGAAGAATCTAATGACTACTGCAAGCGTATTGCTGCGGAAGAAAAGTATGGCGAGATTATCGTCAGAATAACGTTGAATGACGGATGCCCTGTGAAGCTTGAAAAAAGCTTTTGCGAGCATATTACAAGACGGAGTGTGAACCGCTACGTCGTACATAAATAACCATCAGGCAAAAGGAGGTGTTCAGGTGGGAGATAAGGACACTGTTTCGACATCCGCAAACTTAAACAGTGAACTTAATTCAAAAGTGGCAGAGCCGGAAAAGTCCTGGGAGAAAAAATTAATCGATGAGTCTCCCAAGGCTTTTAAGGCTTTCTGTCTTTTTCGTGCTATGGGCTATAAGCGAAGCATTAAGGGCTGTATGGAGATGCACGGAATTGAGCCGAAGAAGTACGGCTCCTGGGCACGTTACGCTAGGCTCTATCACTGGAATGAGCGTGCTGCAGAATATGATGCCTATATTGCAAAGGAGACTGAAAGAGAATTACTGGCTGAGCGTGTTGAACGCAAAAGGCGCCAGATGGAAATGCTGAACGGGTTTGACGAGCTTGTTGGAAAACGGCTTAAGACTCTGGACCCGGAAAAGCTTGATGCAGACGGAGCTATGGATTTGCTTGAACGTTCTGCAAAACTTGATTCGTTCATTACAGGAGCGGACAAGGAAAATTCAAAGCCTGTTCAGGGGGAACTGGCTATTACTTTTGCAGATTCCTTTAAGGATTTATGAGAGAAGTATTTAAGCCGACGGCTGTACAGAAAAAGGCCTTGAAGCTGCTTAGTTCTTCTGCGAAACATGTTCTGCTATTCGGCGGTTCGCGTTCGGGAAAAACTACGGTGCTTGTTATGGCCATTATTTTTCGTGCATGCCGTTATCCGGGAAGCAGACATTTAATCTGCCGCTTTCGTGCAAAGGATGCAAGAAGCTCTGTTTTGCACGAGACACTTCTTCCCTGGCTTAATAAGACGATTGGAGCTTCCAATTATAAGGCGAATGTACACGACGGACTTATTACGCTTTGGAACGGAAGCGAGATTTGGATTGGCGGACTTGGGGATAAGGAACAGGTAGACCGCATTCTCGGTCATGAGTATGTGACTATCTACTTTAACGAAGTAAGCCAGATTTCTTATTCTGCAATTACTACTGCCTATTCGCGTCTGGCGATGAAGGTCGAAGGCTGCAAGAATAAGTTTTTTTATGACTGCAACCCGTGTTCGCCTATGCACTGGGCTTACAAGGTGTTCATTCGAAAGATTGAACCGAGGACAGATGAAAAGCTTAATAAGCCTGAACTTTATGCTTCTGAAGTTTTGAATCCGATGGATAACGCTGAAAATCTGGATGAAGACTACATCACAGATATTCTGGACAACATGCCGGAAAAGCAGCGTGCGAGATTCCGCGACGGTCTTTGGGTAAAACCTGAGGGCTCGGTTTATGAAAAGTTTGAAGAATCTATGATTCTAACCCGAGACCAGCTGCCGGAAGAGTTTGACCGTTTTACAGGCGGCCAGGATTTTGGACTTCATATTGCAGCTGTGAAAGTTGGCTGGGTTGGAGAGACGGTTTATGTTGTCTCTGATTTTGGCGGCTTTAACATTACGACAAAGACAAGTGTTGAACAGCAGCAGGCAAAGAACTGGTATGACGACTGCTTTGTTACTTACTGCGACCCGGCTGGAGGTGAAAGAATTCAGGAAGTGCCTGGAGGTGTGAAAGCGAACAACTCTGTGGATGCAGGTATTGATTACATAATTGCAAAAATTGAGCGCGGACAGTTTTTTGTTTGTAAGGACTGTACCGGTGTTCTTGGTGAAATATGGGATTATTCGCGTGACGAGAATAATCAGATTGTAAAAGTAAATGACCACTACATGGACGCTATGCGTTATGCCATTTTCAGCGCGGCGACATCCGGGGTCGTTTTAGGTTGAGGTAATACCGATAATTTATATGGGACTTTTTAAAAAGAGGAACCAGCAAGAAAAAAAGTTACGAAGCTTTTCTGAGATAAATAATGAAACGGTTGCAGATGACTTTTCGGTGAGAGATAAAAAGACCTGCACGGATCCTTATTTACAGCACGCCTGGGTATCGGTATGTATTGATATTTTGACTCGGAATGTAGCGCGTGCTGAATTTGAAATTAAGAAAAACGGAAAGACAGAAAGTGATTCAAAACTGGCTAAGCTCTTTATGTACCCGAATAAAAGCATGTGCAGGTTTGATCTTTGGAAGCAAACCTGCGCCTGGTGGAGCCTCGACGGAGAGGCTTTCTGGTGGTTCGGCGAGGACTACTGCTGCGGCATTCCTTCGGAGATTTACATTCTTAATCCAAGGAATATGCAGCACGTTGTTGAAGGCGGAAAGATTACCAAGTGGGTTTATACAGACGGAGCTACAGGCAAGCCTCTCATAATTCTTCCTGATGAAATAATTCACTTTAAGGACTGGAATCCGTGGAATGAATACCGCGGTGTGAGTCCGCTGGTAAGCTTGGGTCTTGAAGTCGAACAAGATTTGCTCGCCGCCAAGCAGAATTCAGGACTTTTAAAAGAAGGTGGGGTTCCTAAGGGGCTTTTAAAAACAGACCAGATTCTCACAGAGACAGAAGCAGAATTACTTGCTCGTACCTGGGACTCAAAATACGGCCACGGCATGAAAAATCGTGTGGCTGTACTGGGTAAAGGTACAGAATACCAGCCTCTTACGTTCAGTCCCGATGTTCTGAAACTTTACGATATGAAGAAGTGGAACCTGTATACACTTCTTGCGAAATTCGGCATCCCGCCGAGAGTTGCAAATATTCAGGATTCCAAAAGTTCATTGAGCGGCACCGATACAGATTCCCAGCATCGGGCGTTCTGGAACTTTACGCTTATTCCACTGCTCAAAAACTTTGAGCAGATTCTGGAAGTTCAGTTCTTTCGCCGGTTCAATCTTTTACAGACCGGAGAATTCAACCTTAACAATATCCCGGAACTACAGGAATCTGAGGATGCCCAGAGCAACCGGGATATTGCAGAAATCAATGCCGGACTTAAAACAATTAATGATGTTTTGAGAGCACGGGGACAAAAGGAAAAGCCCTGGGGCGACAGCTGGTGGAAGCCCAACACAATTTCGGCTTTTGATTCTGATGACAATAAAAATTGTGAGGACAAAAACTAATATGAAATTGTTTTTTGCTACTTCTAATTATGTGGTTAAGGGAACTGTAAAAGAATTCTTAAAGCAGAAGCTTCCGCAGGTACAGACCTTTGATGTCTTAAAGGATGATAACTTTAAGTACCATCTTGGCTCTGATAGTGACTGTGTGATTCTGGTTGAAAAGTTTTTCTTAGGCCTTTGTATTCAGGAAAAGATGACCAGTCTTAAGGGAATAAATGACAAGCTGCGTTTTGTCTTTTTTGAGACTGGAGAAAACTGCTCAGATTTCTTTGGGCTTAGAGTTCATAAGCTTGGTGCTTCGGGCTTTATCTGTAATGCAGAAACAAGTGATACTCTGCTGCCAGCTTTGCAGAAAATCTTCAGCGGAAACTCTGCTTACCCTCAGACTGTTCTTGATGACATTAAAAACGGCCTGCATCTGACACGGGCTGTTGGCGAGCTTACGGACACTGAGTTTGATGTTGCGGTTGCCCTAGCTAAAGGAAAGACTGTTAAAGAAATTGCCTGGGATATGCATGTGACGGACAGCTCTGTTCGTTCTTACATTCATTACCTGAGACTTAAAATCGGGTATCAGAATCCTGCAGATTATGCAGAGGTTTACAGACAGATGCTTGATAGAAATATGGGAGGCTGGAATGGTAGTCAAGATTGACGGCATTGAAAACAAGGACTTTGGAAAAGACAAAAATCTTTTCTTGAAGTTCCTTAAAGAGAATACGAGTTCTGGAAAAGTGAGTGCCCAGGTAGAAGTATTCAAGGCTGTGGATGTGCAGAAGGATTCTTTTCACTGGGTAATGAGTACCTTTGATACGGACCGCGACTTTGAAAAAGTTGATCCGTGCGGCTGGGATTTGAAAAACTATCTTTCAAACCCTGTGGTGCTCTGGAGTCACGACTATTCGATTCCGCCTATTGGAATTGCTCAGAATGTGACAGCTGACAAAACGCTTGAAGGCGACATTCTTTTTAATGCCAAAGACTTTGATGAGTTTGGCTGGAGCATTGGAGAGCGTGTAAAAGCCGGAGTGCTTCGCTGCGGCTCTGTGGGATTCCGTGTTGATGAGCTTGAGTTTCTGGAAGCCAAGGACCGCGACTGTGATTTGATTTACAGGAAGCAGGAGCTTTTGGAATTTTCTATCTGCAGCGTGCCGGCAAATCCCTTTGCACTTCACGTACCGCAGAAGAAGTTAGAAATAACGGAAGTAATTCAGGATGAAGAACTTTCGTATTTTGATAGAGTTTGTATGGGTTTGAAAGCTCGTGCATAAATAAAAAAAACAGGGCTGCTTGCAATTGGAACCTGGAAGCAGCTCTGTATTCAAGACCAACTTGGAGGTTTATCTTGAACGAAGTAATTGTATCTTTGCAGCAGAAACTTAGCAATATGAAAAGCTTGGTACCAACAGAAGCTGCAACACCGGAACAGATTTCAAAATACTTTAATGAGACAGAAGAACTCATTGACGGAATTTTGAAAATGGCAGACAGTCAGCAGACTGCCTCAACAACAGAGCTTGAAGGAATCAGAGAATCAGTTAAGGAGCTTCGTAACCTTCTTAAAAAGACTGATTCAGAAATGAAGCCTTTGACTTACCGCGACGTTTGCTACAACGTTGGTAAAGGTCTTGTTGCCGCCTGGAACAAGGATGCCGAAACTCTTGGAGCCTTGAAGTTCTGCCCTAACATCAGGGCTGAAAAATGGAACAATCCGAAGGACTTTAAGTGGGAAGCCGGAAAAGGCTTTGTTCCACAGAAGGCCGTACTCGGTGAGCCAATCGGAAATCTGGCAAACAATGACCAGTATCTTATCAATCCGATTTACGAAGAGACCATCATGCAGGAAGCTGCAAAGCAGTCTGTAATGATGAATCTTGTAACACATCGCCCGATGAATGGACCTTCAATCTTTATCCCGGAGCGTGACCGCGGCGGAATCGAATTGAAGTGGCTGACTTCTTACGGACAGAAAATCGATGCTACAAAATCAAACATGCCTACACGTACAGAGCTCAAGGCTTACACCCTTGCAGGCTATGTTCCATTCTTTGACGAGTTCGGCGAAGATGTTTTTGTAGACCTTGGAAAGATGTTCCTGGAAGACTTTACCGAAGCTTACGGCCAGGAGTTTGACCGTCAGTGTCTTATCGCTGATGATGACCCTTTCACAGGGGCAATCAATATGGAACAGGCAGAAGTTTGCAGAATCGAAAGCACTGACGAAAGTAAGCTTACTTACCTTGACTTTAGAGCTGCAGAACTCAAGGTTGAACCGGAAGAAAGAAAGTATTGCAAGTGGTTCTTAAACGAAACCGTTTTGAATCATATCGCAAACATTCAGGACGACAACCATAACCCTATCTGGAGAAAGCCAGGTGACGGAATGCCAGGAAGAATAGACGGCTACGACGTAGTTGAAAGCCGCCTGATGCCGCAGCTTGCCGACCTCGAAGCTGACAAGGTAATTGCCATCTTTATGAACCCAAAGAGAATCATACACGGCAACCGCAAGGGAATCGAAATCAAACGTTTCGATGAAACAACAGAGGGCTTGGAATACGGAGAGCTCTTTATGCGCTTCCGAAAGCGTGACGGCTTCCTCGTGACAAGACCAAAGAAAAATATGGTCCTTCTTAAAACTGCAGAAGAATAAGTTAGCGCAGACAGCGTGACTTATACCTAACAATTCCAAAAGCCAATTGTAATATTGGCCTTTGGAAAGCGGGGGCGAAAAAACTAAAAACCGAAGTGAAGGCAAATGCAAGGCTTGCGTAGCAACCCGACAGGGCTTGGCCTTGTATTTGACTGAACGAAGGTTATACTTTCGTGAGCCTCGCTTTTCCAGGAGCTACTATGTCCCCATTCCCATTTGAAGAACTCCAGAAAATCCTTGAATTAAAAGATACAGAGCTTGAAATAGACGAGCTTTTGTTTACGTCTACTATTTTCTACATAGAAAAAATACTTGGCTATCCGCTAGAAGATCATAATTATAATGAGCTTCAGACAGTGAGAGACTGCAAGGTGTATACAAATCAAGACAACATAACAGAAATGGTGAACATCATTGATATGAACACTAAGCTTAGAGTGCCACATTGTGTAATAGACGGACGGACAATCTTTTTATTAGATACAAAGCTTGAAGGCCACGTCTTATTCTTAAATTACAATGCAGGCTTTTTACAGGCTACAATGCCAGCAGATTTGAAAGAAGCAATAATCAAGCTCTTTTTACTTAAGAAGAAAGAGTTTATTAAGCAGCAGAACCATGAAGAAGACTGTTCTTTTGAAATCCCAAAAGACATACAAAATACCCTTGATATTTACAGAAGGAAGACCTTGTAATGAGAGACTTTTTGACAATGTACGAAAGACTTGAAGAGCTGCTACTTAATAAGCTTTCGGAATATATTACTCAGTGGAATAAGGAAAACTCAGACTTATTTAAGTTTGAGTTAAAGCCCTTTACTAATCAATGTATGAATCCTGGAATTGAAAAGTTTCCTTATTTTGCCTTAACCTTCATTGAAAAGGAACAAGGCAAAAAAGACAGAATTATAGATACCATAAACTATAAGTTCAACTTTGAGTTTTTCTATGAAAAGGATGATATTCCAGCCTATGAAAAGACTCTGTGTTACCAGCAGATAATCTGCCAGATGCTGCATGAAGATGACTTTGAATACTGGCTGAACTTTGAAGTACCAAAGCTGACACAGAAAAAGTTTGAACTGCTGGTGCATGTGGAATGGTAGAATTATCAAGAAAACCTTGTAAAAGAAATTGCTCAAAAAGCGTGATTTTTTATGAATTTAGGTGTATAATGATTTGATTATACTTTTTAAAAAATCTGACGTGGAAAAAAAATGAGTGAAGAAAATAAATATAAATATAAAGTTCTAAGCCTTTTTACCGGATGTGGAGGCTTAGATATTGGTACACTAGGAGGTTTTGAATTCTTAGGGAAAAAATATAAGAGATTACCAACAGAAATAGTTTTTGCAAATGACATAGATATTGATGCTGTAAATTCATACAACGCAAATTCAAAAATATTTAAAAATGGTGCGAAATCAATACTTGGTGATATTCGAGATATACCTACAAATAATATGCCAGATTTTGACATAATGACTGCAGGTTTCCCTTGTCAACCTTTTTCAAATGCAGGAAATAGAAAAGGTGTACATGATGATAATGGACGAGGAACTTTATTTGAAGTCTGCGAAAGAGTTCTTAAAGAAAAAATCGAAAATGGACATAAACCTAAAGCATTTATATTTGAAAATGTTAGAGGAATACTATCTTCAAAAATGCCTGATGGAACAACTGTTCCTGAAGAAATTGAAAATAGAATGGAAAAATTAGGATATACTGTTTCACAACAATTAATTTGCGCTAGTGATTATGGTGTACCTCAAAAAAGATACCGTGTTTTAATTATTGGAATAGACAATAACATAAAAGATACTCCTTTTGATTTCAACTTAGCAGATGAAGTAATAAAAGAACAGAAAATTAATTCTGTCAAAAACGGGACAGGAGACAAATTAGTTTTAGGAGAAATACTAAAAGATATTGATGAACCTGGAGAATACTGGGAATATTCTAAAACTACTCAAGATATGGTTGAAAAAATTGGCATTTGCGAGCATGGCAGAGAGGCAATTAATTATTTTAAAGAAAATATACCATTAGCAGAAATGCCAAAAATTGTATTTGAAGGACGATCTTGGAAAAATGTACCACCAGAAAAATTAACTCCACGTTTTCTAAAAATCTATAATGAACCAAAAAAATATCATGCTCCGAAATTTTTTAGAAGATTCGCATATGGAGAAATTAACGGGACAATTACAGCTTCAGCTCAACCAGAAAACTGCGGAATAACACATCCTGTTGAAAATAGAAGATTTTCCGTAAGAGAAATAAAAAGAATACAATCATTTCCAGATAATTTTAATTTAGATAGTATACCTTTACAATCAAGATATAAAGTTATTGGTAACGCGGTGCCACCTATTATGGCCTGGGTTTTCATGAATTCTTTAATAAAAACATTGGAGGAATAAAATATGTATTTTAGTAAGGATGATTTAATTTCTTTATATAAAAAATTATCATCTCTTTATCCAGGAAATGATATAGAAGCTCAAGGTGGAACACAATTTGTTAGTGAACTAAGATATTTTTTTGCTACAGATGAATTCAAAAAAAATAAATCACGTGCTTGTGATACAAAAATAAAAGAAGATAAAGAATTATTTATAAAATATGTTGGAAGTTTAGTCTATCTTTCTAATATAGATTCAAATACGTTATTAAGTACAAAAAATTTTTATAAATCACTTGGTGAATCTAAAGATTTTAATGTAGGTAGTAATTTCTTTAGTGTAAATGTTGTAAAATCTTCAATGTTATCTGATTCTTCTTTACGATTTCCAGAAAGACATGCTCAATTACTTACTGTAACTAAAGGTGTATTAGATATTTCTGAAAATGGTTATTCGAATATTTCAAGTTCGCAAGATTATTTAGGAAATTCTGTTAATAAGTTTGCAATTCTTTTTCTATGGCTTAATCGATATGTAAAATTTGATTCAGTAGGTACTTTATATTCAAATTTCTTGAATTATCTTAAAACAAAATATACTGCTAATCTGATTACATCTTTAAAATGGAACACCGAAATTGTAAAAACAGAGATTAATAATATTATTCAAGAATTCTCTTTTACAGATGAACCTTACTATTTAAGCAAAGACGATTTTATATTTGAAACTGTTACAGGATCTAATGATAAAGAAATCACTAAACCTCATAATAGAATTATCTTTGGAGCTCCAGGTACAGGAAAAAGTTTTATTTTATCAAAAGAAACAGAAGCATTTATAGATGATAATTCAAAAGATAAAGAGCAAGCTTTTAAGAATGAAATAAAATCTGCTGGAAGTGAATATTCAAAGAATTTTGCACTAGGTATTAAATACTATAATGAATTAAAAGGTGAAAAACCTAAATCACTTGCACCTAAATTTAATATTTCTAGAAATGCTGCTTATACAATTTATCAAGGAATGCGTATAGCTGAAAAAATAAAAGAATTACCTGACTTTTCAGAAGAAGAAATTTCTGATGAAAAAATTACTGAACAATTAAACAAAATCCTTGCTATAAAATATATGAATCAAGCTGGTGCTGGACTTATCGGTTTTAAATACGCTGATTACCTTACAGGAAGAAATGCAGCTCAAATTGCAAAAGACTTTAATTTAAATGAAAAAGGCTCTATACCTTCATGGGTAACTATTGGTGTTGATGCTTCAGATTATACATACAATGAAGATGAAAATATACAATATAAACGATTTGAAAGAGTTACATTTCATCCAAACTATTCTTATGCACAATTTGTGGGAACATACAAACCTGTACAAGATGAACAAGACGAACAAAATATTAAATATGAATATGTTCCAGGCCCATTTATGAGAATATATGTGGATGCTATTAATGAATTTAAAAGGGCTAAAAGTCTCAAAATAAAACCAAAAAATTATCTTCTACTTATTGAAGAAATTAACAGAGCAAATGTTGCAGCTGTTTTTGGAGATGTTTTCCAATTATTAGACAGAGATAAAGATGGCAATAGTGAATATCCAATTGCAGCAAGTGAAGATATCAAGAAATATCTTAAAAGAAATGGAATTGACGATTTAGAACTTAAAATTCCTTCGAATATGTATATTTGGGCAACAATGAATAGTGCTGACCAAGGAGTTCTCCCAATGGATGCTGCATTTAAGCGTCGCTGGAATTTTGAATATTTAGGTATTGATGATAATGAAAATTGGAATTATATAATACCGCTTCCAAACAATGAATCAATTAACTGGAACGTATTGAGAAAAGCTATTAATAATAAACTTAAAAAGATTGATGGAGTTAATGAAGATAAGTTACTTGGTCCATATTTTATAAGTAAGTCTAATCTGGATAATATTCAGGGTAAAATAAGTAATGAACAAAAGGAAGATTTTATAAAAACCTTCAAAAGTAAAGTTCTTATGTATCTTTATGAAGATGTTTGTAAAATGAGACCTACAGCTTTATTTGAAGTACAACTAGATGATGGGCAGACAAAACCTCAATATTCAGATATTTGCAAAGCATTTGATGAAAATGGAATTGCAATTTTTGGTTTTAAGAAAGATGAAATTGAGTCTAAATACAATAGCTCTTCCTCTGGAGTTGTAGGTGATAAAGCATAAATTTGACCTTAATTCAGCATATTTCAGGGAAGCTAGAACTTGTTATATGCTGGAAGATTTCAATAAAAAACTCAGACTCAATGATATAGATAAAGCAAAAAAAGTTGTTGCTGCTTTAAAGCGTACTGGTATTGCAAAAGCTATAAATAAAAAAGAATTTGATCTTAATAATCTAAATGAAGAAGAGTCAAACTATATAATAACTGATGATATTTCTACCAATTCAGATATTGGTTATGTTTTAAATTATGTGGGTTTTGCATATACGGAGAACTGTTTGATTAAGTGTTATCCAAAATATGCAAACTTTGATAAATCTGATGATGAGAGTAAAATTGAATCACACTTTAAAAAAGTTTTAAAAGTTATAAGAAAACTTAATACAAAAGAACAGCAAATATTTCTTTATAATGGACATGAAGATTCTAAAAGTTTTAACAGACTTGCTGTTGCACTTTATTTAATTGATGATTATTACCAGAATGGTATTTATTCAAATATTCAAACAATTATAGAAACAAATGGTGCTGGTGAAATTGATTGGGATAAAACAATTAATGAAACTTTTGCAATAATAAAAAGAAATACACCTTATTATGTTAAGCTACAAACTATTAATACACAAAGTAATGAACTAGATTATTTTAAGATGCTACACGAATGTGTTTTGACTATTTGTTCAAAAGAATTAGAAAAAGCTGGTATTCTTGATTTATTTGATATAAATCCAATTGAACTTACCGGAATGAAACTTGATGAGTTTGGTGATACAGAATATATAAAATATCGTCTGAAAAAAGAAATACAATCACAATTTGTAACAAAAAAACAGACTCTCTTGAAAACTTTATACACTTTTATTTCTGAAAGTAAATCTAATGAGAATAATAATAGCGTAAGTCTTTTTGGAACAAACGCATTTAATAATATTTGGGAAAAAGTTTGTAGCAATGTATTTGAAAATCAATTAAATATAAAATTCAAGGATTTTAAAAAAGATGGTTTGATTTCTGAATATCCTCACAACCCAAATTATAACCCAGAAGAACCAGAAGCTGATGACCTATTAATGAAACCTAATGACAAATTGATTGATCTTATTGAAAAATCAAAATGGAAAATTAATGGTGATATATTAAAAACTCAAGATACATTAATTCCCGATATTATTTCAATTGAAAAAGCAAACAATGCATTTATTATACTTGATGCAAAATATTACTATATTGAAACCGATAACACTAAGAAGTTTATTTATCATCAACCTGGAATTCAAGATGTTGTAAAACAATATGCTTATAATAATGCTTATCATGATTTTATATTTGATTGTAATTTTGAAAAAGTAGGAAATGCATTTTTAATTCCAGAAAAAACATATTTAAGAAATGAAGACTCTATAAAAGTGATTGGCGAAGTTACGTTGAATTTAATGCAAGGATATAGCTTTGAACCATTAGCCCCTATTCAGGTTATTGAATTGAATCCTGATTTTTTATTTGAACATTATCTTAATAATAAAAAATTAGTAACTAATCTCATACAAGAAAAAACACAGTTTAATTATAAAATTGTAAAAAGAAAACTTTATTCTTTTGGTAATTCAAAAAATACAGATTCTATTCTTACAGGTTATATAAGACCAGAATACTTTAATGCTCTTTATGAAAAACAGTCAAAAGATTTTATTTTTTATTTTTATGCAAGAAAGGATAATGTTGAATATGAATTGCATCCAGAAATATTGAATTGTAAAACTTTCATTGGATATACAGATAGAAAAGATAAGGTTATTGTTGGAGAACCAACATTAACAATCCATAAAATCGGAGCTGCAGAACTTAAGAAAGCCCTTAATGAATTTAATTACAATCCAACGGCTGATAGTTATTACTGCATTTCCATTTCTAACATACATTTCGAATCATATTTACATTACAAAGAAAAATTTGGAACTGTAGATAATTATGCATTTAATCAACATTTAAGAACACATGCACCGAAGGTTATTTAATGAGTAAACACATTCAGTATGGCAAAACATTTGGAAGATTCTACGAAGCATATAGAAACTTCTGCAGAGAAAACTCACCAACAGGAAAACCAACTTCTGATACAGCTTCTATGTTTCAGGATTGGTTCTTGGCAAATGTAGCAATGTGTATGGATGATGCTACTGCAATGCAATTATTTTTAAGAGACTTAAAAGGTGAACTTACACATATTTATGTAAAAGAATCTTCTTTGTTTGACTTCTTAAAACAACCCGAAATACGCGATATTGAAGGAATAAAAACTTATATAAAAGAAAATGGTTCTACAGTTACTCTTAATGAAGACAATAGTCTGGAAAAACTTACGACTGGGATAAACTTTGGAATATGTCTTCATCTTCCAAAAGTAAGCCAGGGGTATGTTTTTGCTTATTCTATTTTCGATGAAACAAATGAATTACGTATTTTTGTAAATCATGGAATGGATCAATATCATCTATCAAGTAATGAGATAGCAGATAAAAAATCCATTGTTTATAGTGACCCTGAAATCAATGAAATTACAAAACTCTCATTAAACCTTATTTCATATATTTATTGTTTTCCAGAATGTCTTGTAGATGGCGCTCCACATGATATAAAAACTGAGAATAATCATTATTTAAATACTTCTGATAAAGTTGTTGAAGCTGGCGAACGAGCAGAAAGTGGTGTTGTTATTCCCCACTTCCGACGGGGGTACTTTAAGAGGTTAAGTAGTGATTTTTATAAGAATAAAAAAGGACAAATTGTTTTTGTACATGAAACTATTGTAAATGGTGTTGCTAAAACATTGGAAGAAAAGTAAAAGGATTTGTAAATGGATATAGATTATAAGTTTTATGCAAAAGAAATAATAAGTATCTTAGTATCACGTGTTTTTGATGATTCTCTTTCTGATAAAACAATTACTTATCTTGAACTAGCAAAACTTATTAAATTTCCTGAACCCTATACAGGTAATTATTTTCAAGGCAATATTGGAAGAACGTTAGGTGAAGTTTGTGATTTATTAATAAATGTAAATGTACCACAAGATTTAAAACCTGTTCCTATTATACAAACACTTGTTGTTAGTAAAACTTCATTATTACCTTCTTATGGATTAAAAGTAATTGTGCCTGGTTATGATAAACTTCCAGATAATGAGAAAAGAACTTTTGTAATAACAGAACATGAAAAAATACAAAGGTATGGAGAAAATTGGCTACAAGTATTAAAGGCACTTCAAATTAAAATTCATGAAAAACACGGTGCGTCAACGAAAGGAAAATTATATAACCCTTTTGGAAGTGAAGGCTCTCCAGAACATAGAAATGTAAAACAATACATAATCAAATATCATCATTTGTTAGGATATAAAGGACATGAAGCTGCTTTTGAAGAATATCCTCTTCTTTCTGGTGATAAAATAGATGTAGTTTTTAGGGACAATGATACAATTTATGCTTATGAAGCAAAATCAATACGTTCAAACGATGAAGACTTATTAAGAGGAATTTTTCAGTGCGTAAAATATAAAAAGGTAATAGAAGCTGAAACTAAAGTTGGTGCACGAAATACGCAAAAGGTTATTTGTGCTCTTGTTACAGAAACAAATTTTGAAGATAAAAAATATAAGAAGTACAAAAAGTTTTGTGAAGAATTGGGAATAAAATATTATTGTGTTTCTGTAAATGAAAAAAATAATTGAGGAGAGATAATTGCACGAACCAAGAATTCTTAATGAAGAAGAAAAACAACATGAACTTATCTACGATTTAGATTTTCTGCCTCCTGGTACAACTTTAGATTCTAAAGTCAGATGTAAGAAATGTGGAAAGGAATTTATCTATAAAGAATCTACAGTTTTAGAATTATTTGATGTCGTTGGTTATTATGAAATGGTAAAATGTAAACACTATCCTGAATGCGATGGACTTAGACAGGATTTTGAAGTAATAAAATGACAATAAAAGATTTCTTAAAAGATCAAACAACATTTGACTCCTATAGAAAACGAAAAGACTGGAATGGATTTACAGTTTATCATATTTGGGCAAAAGGCAATAATGGGGCTTGTGTAGGATTACCTCAATTTGCTTTAGATGATGGTAAAATTATAAGACTGGCAGATACGGATGAGATTTTTAAAATAATGGATTTCTATTCTAAAAGAAAATGAAACTTTCCCTAAAAAGTCATGACTGCAAAGTAATTGAGCTTTACAATGCAATCATACTTTGAAAGGAGGCTGCTATGAATCTTACAGCAAATATCATTATTAAACTTTTTGTTGATGCAATTGGACAGGATGCTCTTAAAGATTGTTATGAGTCCAACTGGGATGCACGTAAAAAGGAAATTCAGAAATTACTTAAGGGTGATTATGACTTTTATGTTATTGATGACACTAAGTTTCAAAGAGTTCTGGAAATTTTTACAGAGTTTGTAGACTGGGCAAGAAAGAAGGATTATATAAACCTTTCGGATAAAATTGCCATTCTTGATTTACTCGTTCCTTATATGAAGGCAATTCAATTTACTCCAAAGGATGTAATACCAGAACAGGATTTTATTGAATATACAATTATGTATTCAATATGTATGGCTTATAAACATTCAATGGTGGATGCATTGAATAACCCTGATTTTATTAAAAATAGATCACAAGCTATTTTGTCAGCTATTTCTCAATTCAACTTCTATTTACCAACTGAACATTACACAACTATTGTTGAACCTTTAGAAGGTGTATTTGATATGTTCCTGGCAATAGTTAAAGATCAAAAACAGCTCTTTGACTACTGGAATGATAAAAGATATGAAATTGATGATAATAATTCGGGAGATTTAAAACTTCTGATTAAAAGATGGACTAAAGATAAAAGTGCAAGACCAACCTGGAAAGTATTAAAATATTTCATGAATGAAGATTTACTTCCTTCTGATAATTTTATCATTGAAGAATTAGCAGACGTTCCTGGGAAAGATTTATATCTAACTTTCAGAAGAAGAATCTTTTCTGCATATTTTATAACAAAGCTTTTCGATTCCTTAAAAGAACATGGCTTAATAAATGATACATCAAAAGAAATGATTCAGAACGGAATAAGATTATTCTACAGACATTTTCTTGTAACGAATGAACAAACACTTTCTCAGGAAGAATTACATAATCCTATGTTCTGTATGTTATATAGATTCCTTATGAAAGATGATATGGGATATGACTTTAATACAGATACAGCTCAGTGTTTTAAGAGAATTCTTTTTTAAGATTGGCCACTGCATATACTTACGATGGAAAATTCGCCTTTTCTAGTGTAAAATATTATGGGAGTTGTAAATGGTCTATAAGTTCTACGATATTGCTTATGTTGGAAAGTCTTATGCTGAATATCTTAAAAGAACTATCAGCTACAATGAAGTTCTGAAAGATGAATTGATTGTACACCTGGCAAAAATCTATGAAGAAGATAACGACTCATTCCAGGTCTTTTCTGACTTTGCCTTTATGGATACAGGCTTTCATGACATGGATAATAATTGCCTCTTTGCTTACTTCTCTCCCAACAGAAATAAAGAAGCAAAACAAAAATGGGCCCTGCAGTCTTTTAAGACAGAAGCTCAGATAGAAGAACTTTGTAATCCTGTAACAGAAGAAGAACCAGAGCCGGAACCTGAAAAGCCTGTAAAGAAAACTATTATTCATGATACCGTAACTGTCTTTGATGATACTCCTTTGAACACCTCTGGAACTGTAAAGAATCTTTTGGATCTTTACCGAAAGGAACATACCGGCACAAACGAAAAAGATGGCGTTGTATTTGAGCGAATGCTTACACAGGCAATTATTGAAAACGATGCTCCTAACAGCATTAATAATAATGAAGAGCTTTTGGATCTGATTTGTGTTGATGATTATTATGATTCAGGAATAGACAGCATTTGTATCCGCGTGAACGGCCATATTATAAGTAGCATAGAATTCCTGGATTTTATTCTTGAAAAGGATAAGGCAATTAGAACTGCGGAGATTATTCTTATTCAGTCTAAGTGTAAAGACAAGTTTGACTTAAAAGAAATAAGCACCTTTATTCTAGGCGTTCAAAACTTCTTGGAAAGAGAATCTTCGAGAAAGCTTAATTCTAAAGTTCAACACTGGTTCAATATTAAAAATGAGCTTTTGGAAAGCGTTCAGTATTGGACTGAAATGAGCCACATTGATGTAAGACTTTTCTATGCTGCGGCTAATGCTAAGTGGACCAATTCCAGTGAAGTTCTTGGCTCCTTTGAAACTTTGAAAAAGGCTGTTGCTCGATTTGAAAACGGAATCTATCAGATTGAATCTCCTATATTTATTGATGAAGATAGATTGCAGAAAATCACCCTTAATGAAAATGAAAGTTATTCTGCAAAGCTTGCCCTTCAGGGAACTCCGCTTCAGCTTAGTGGAGACGAGGCTGTAATGGGTTGTGCGGCAATTATTAATGCCAGCGACTTACTTGGAATATTGATTGATGAAACAACCGGCACTTTGAAACGCGGACTTTTTGAAGAGAACGTTAGAGACTTTCAGGGAAATACGAATGTAAATCAGTCTATTAAAGAAACGATTATGACTTCTCCGGAAAGTTTTATTCTGCGTAATAACGGAATTACTATTCTTGCAAACAGACTTGAATATCCGAATTTGAACTCGGTAAGAATTACAAACCCTCAGATTGTAAACGGATGCCAGACCTGTAGTGTGCTTTATTATGCCCACAAAGAAGGAATTGATGTTTCTAAAGTTCAAGTCTTTGCAAGAATTATTTCTACGAATGAAACTGAAACTATTAACTCGATTGTTAGTGCAAACAATAATCAAAATATTGTGCATGACATGATTAATGAGATTACTAAGGAATATCACAAAAAGCTGGAGCTTTTTTTCCGCAAATACAAGGATGTGGCTGAGAGCCGCCATGTTTATTATGAGAGACGTTCAAAATCTCTGGCTAATGAAAATATCTGTGGTTACCAAAAATGTACTTTCAGAAATCTTATTCAAAGTGCGGTAGCTGTTTGGTTTGATGCACCTTATGATGCAGTAAACAGCGAAGTAAAACTTATAAGCATGTATAAGAATCAGGTCTTTAGTGATAATCATAAAGAGATCTGTTATTATGCTGCGGCTTCGCTTTTCTCTGCTTTTGATAAACTTGTTTATGAAAATAGAATTGATTCTCCCTGGCGAAGTGCAAAAGCTGCAGTGTGCTATCTTGTAAAGAGAAGTATTTGTGCTGAGAAAGTTTCGCTTAATGAAACAGATAAGGCTGAGGAACTTGCAAAAAAGATACTGGCACTTTTGAAAAAGCCTGAAGATGTGATTGAAGCTTTCGAAAAGGCTTTGAATATTTTTGTTCTGGCTAAGCAGCTGTTCAAAGAAAAGAATAATAAGAATATGAGTGACTTCTTGGCTACTAAGAAAATTATGTCTTACCTTCTTGGAGCAGAAGCTGAGTTTAATAATACTAAGGCTGAAGAAAAAGAAGAAAAGCCGATTGAAACTTTTAGTGGTAAGGTTACGAGAATTGGCCGCGACAGAAACGGACAGTATTTTGTTTTTATTACTCGTGGAGATGGTTCGATTTTTGCTCACCAGATGTTTTCTCAAAATCTTCCTTTTACAAAATTGCAGACAGGTCAGACTGTTATTTATGAACTTAGTAAAGATAAGTTTGAACGGGATATTGCAGTAAACGTAAAGAAATAACCGATTGCAAAATGCCAACACTAATTGGCACTTTGCAATTGTACCCCTGTGCTACACTTTTTGTATGAAGATACAAGGCAGAAAGTGCACACTGACGGTATTAAAAGACAATGAATTTATTCCATTACCATACAGCGAGGAAACTGTAAGATTAACGTCTAAAGGCTACACGCTGCCATCTTGCATAGGCAGAAGGAACTGGCTTAAGCACATTGAGACAGGAAAGTTGATTCAAGGGTGTTTTGTAACACGTCTTGAATACCTGTGCGCAAAAGCTTTGTTTCTTCTGCTTTTTTATAACGAAAGCTCCTTTGATTTATATGCTGACCGTGGCTTTGAAAAAGTAATCTACAAACAGGTTCTGATAAAAGGCTTTGAGCTTCGCGGGGACAATGGCGAAGCTTTTAAGCTGCGTTTTGATTTAACCGGGGAAGATGCCTGGACTGAAGGTTGGCCGGTGGTAACTCCTTCTCTTTCCTGGGAAAGAAGAAGAACATATTTTTTTGACGGACACGGGGTTACGGCTGACTTAAAGACTCTTCCTCTTGTGTACCGCTTTGAGCTTACAGGCGAATACGCTGAAACTTCTCTTTATAAAATTAAACTTTACTTTCCGCTTAGTGATGAACATTATCCTGTAAAAACTAAAATTGAAAAGCTTAATTTATTGCTGGACCTGAAAGACGGCATTAGTCTTGATTTATATGACCTTGAGCCTGAGGGGGAAATGGTTGATATCAACTGCGCTGATACTGTGCTTTGTAACCAGAGCTTTAGAATTACAGGGCCTCTTGTTTTTAATGTAAGAAACGAAAAAGAAATGCTGCAGATTGTGCTTTAAGAGCGTTGTCAAAATGCAATCACTAATTGGCACTTTGCAAACGCACTTTGGGGTTACACTCTGAATATGAAGTT
The DNA here is from genome assembly GCA_029098225.1 of Spirochaetales bacterium. Classification (GTDB taxonomy): domain Bacteria; phylum Spirochaetota; class Spirochaetia; order Treponematales; family Treponemataceae; genus Treponema_D. The sequence goes on from JAQXNX010000003.1 coordinate 161,688, forward strand.
TTATGAAGTTCCGCCTGAGGTTGAGAACGCAATCAGAAATACAGAGAGCCGTCCCTTTGTCCGCATAGTCTTTGAACTTAGCGGCGGTGACGTTTATATCCGCGATTCTGACATTCTTGAATGTGTGATGACTTCTTATAAAAGCGAGGACGGCGGGATTGTAAATCTTGGTGAACTTTTACTTGATAACTCTCATAATAATTTTGATTTAGAAAATAATTCTGAGCTTGCACCAGGGCTTGGTGTTCAGATCTGGTATTGCTTTGGTGAGCGGACTAATACCTTCTTTCGCTTTCATATGTTTGTGGATGATGACGGCTTTCAGATTCAGGAGACCGGCTATTCAAATAAAACCTGCAGAGTAAAGCTTATTGACCTTTCTAAAAAGCTTGATGATACAAAGCTTCAGAGAAACTGGACTGATGCCCAGGTGGTTGTTCACTCGGTTGTTTGTGACAGACTGCATCCGGAAAAATCTTTAGTTCATATTATTGCGGCCCGCGGTGGAATTGGTGCTAATGAAATTAATTGCGGAACTCTTGGCTTTGATATTCCTTATGTAGTTGTAGCAGGTTCTGCCTGGAAGGAACTTTGTTCTCTGGCTAAGGCTTATAACGCTGTTGTGGAATGCGGTAAGGATTTGACCTTAAGCTTTATTGAAAGCCCTTATGATTTACAGAATGAATACAGCGATGAAAGCTGCTTTAGTCTTAATGAATGTGAGATTACTCATTACCGCTTTTTTAATAACAGAGATAAATATGCAAACAATGTGCGCTTGAAATATACACGCTATGTTCAGACTGAACGCCAGGAGCTCTGGTCTTATTCGGATGCGCCTGTTTGGTATGACGAGGATATGCAGCCTTATTATCCCTTTACGGATGATTCGAGAAAGATAATTTCTGATAACGATTACCAGGCAATTTACACTGCAAAAAATGATGAAGGTAAAACACGTAACGTTGTTTATGCAGATTCGATAGACAGTGAGCAGAACTTCTTAGAAGCCATGGAAGTTACCGGTGAGGATAAGCCTCTTGTTATTCAATATGACACGACCACTTATAAGGACCGAGCAATTATTCAGCTGGGGCGCGATGGAAATCTTATTGGTGTTCGCAAAGCTTCGATTACAGGTCGTGCAATTATTTCTGAAACTAACTACAGCGTATTTGTTAAGAATGATAACGAGATTGCCAGTCACGGACAGATTGTAAAAAACATTACTTCAAAGTTTTTGTCTGATGATTTATTTGAGGGTGAGCCTTTCTGTCAGAGACGTGCAAAAGATTTTTTGTCTGAATGTGTGAACTGTAAAGGCGCTTATTACCTTACAACTTTTGTTCCGCTTATTCATGCACGTGTTGGGGCTTTTATGGATATAAGGCTTAATACGCAGAATGGCTTTAAGAAAGTGAGAATTGATGAGCTGACTTTTAGATACAAGAAAGAAGAGGCTTTCTCTTCTGAGATATGGGTGACACGAGTTTAGGAGGCTGTGTGGGAAAAGAAGAATTACATGAAAGTGAAACGAAGAGCCTGATTGATTCTATCAACGGGCTTAAGGTGGAATTGAGCGGATTCAGATCTGAAATGAAGGAGTTCAAAAGGACTGTGGAAATAAAGATTGATTCTCTGGATTCAAGGTCTACGGCCTGCCAGTTTAATCCGAATGTGTGTGCGACGGCAAGGCGACTTGAAGAACATATTAAAAATGACAGCGGGAAAGCTGGAAGAACTACGGCGATTATTGCCTGTGTTATAAGCTGCTTTAATGTGGCGGTTACGGTGATAACGCTGGTTGTTCGGGGGATGTGATGGATAATCAAAATTTGAAAATAAGACTAATGCTTGAAGCAGAAAAAGAAATTGTTGAAGGACTGACAGAAACAGAACGCTACAGATATTTTCTTGGGCGGATGCAGTTTTTGCGTTATGAAAGCGGAAAGGAAAATCTGATTAGCTCGGACTGTTCGGGCTCGGTTTGTCTTGCTTTGCTGCTTGCGACTGGCTGCGCTATTCGTGTTACAGCGGATGCTTTGTTTAAGAAATATTTTACAAAGAAGAATCCGGACAAGGATGACATTCAGGCGGCTTTCTTTATGACCTTGTATGACAGAAAACTCGGACCAAGGTTGTACAAAGAAAATGAGATTTGCCACGTGGCTGGTCTTTGTGGCCGCGATGTTGTTCTGAACTGTGTGGAGCCTTATTCGGAGCTTAGAAGCTTGAGCGATATGAAGCCCTGGTATAACGCAAACGATTACAGAATTATTGTGCGCGGGCTGGACCGCGAGGCTTTGCAGAAAGCAAGTGATGACAACGTGGATTTGTTTGGAGCTGATTACCAGTTTGAGCAGATTAGAAATGCAATTGATGGAGCTCGCGGATGATTGGATTTAGGTTTCAGAGACTTGTTGAAAAACTGCTCAGTGTAAAGTTTGTGATTTTTATTGTTGCGACTGTGCTTCTTTGCTGTGGTGTTCTTGGTGGAGCTGAATGGCTGACTGTGGCTCTTACTGTTATTGCAGGAAGAGAGATTCAGAAGTTTAAGGACTTTAAGTTTACAAGGAAGGTAACAAGTGAAGAAAGTCTGGGAAGTAATTAAAAAAATATTCATTTGGCTGGGGGCTGTGTTTGCGGCGATATTTGCAGTCCTCTTTGTAAGAGAGATGCCGAAACAAGTTCGGCATGACGATGACGGTGTGAAGGAGGATGTGGATGAAATCAATAAACGTGCTGCAGAAAAACGGGATGAAGCGATTGCTCGTATTGAGCGTTCTGATGCTCGGACTCTTGCAGAATCTTATGGCTCAGTCTGCGACACAATCAGCGACGGAAAAGAGCGATTCCGCCGCCGATGCCGCAGAACTGACAATTGAGGAAGTTATGGAAATTGCAGAAGAAGAAATTGAGAGAACGGCTCAGGAGGCAGTTAAGGCTGCTTTACTGGAAGTTGGTGGCGAGCTTGCTTTTGAAAAAGAGAGAGCTGACCAGCTGGAAGCGGCGAAGATAAATCTTGAGCTTGAGAATAAAAAATTGAAGGCGGAAGTTCAGAAGAAGAATAATCAATTCTTTTATGGAGCTTTGATTGGTGGTACCGGCGGTGTGATTGTTACGTCTCTGGTGTTCGGTCTTATTATGGGGATTTGTAAATGATTAGTTCAAAAGGAAAACTTAAAGGACTTGTTACTGTAACAGTACGCGATTGTAACGGGCATGTAAAATATTATAAGAATGGCTTCTGGCGTTCGCTTTTCAGAATGAAAGAGCGGCCAATGATTACAAAGCATCATAATACGATTACTACAATCGGCGACAATCTGATTGCTGACCTGATGATTAGTAATCCTACTCAGAACAAGGTAGATGCTACTAACGGCTATATGCTTGTGGGAACCGGCTGGACAGGTTCTACTCCTAAGAGTAATACCACTGTAAATACTGCAACCGGAACTTATAAAAAGCTTGATACCGGCTTTCCAAAAATCAAGGGAACCTTTGGAGCAACAAACGGCAACGTAGTTTTATATCGCGCGAGCTTTGCTGCCGGAGATTTGAACGCAAACGGAATTAACGAGGTTGCTTTAATGAATGGGAATACAGCAGCTGCAAAGTGTCTGGCTTATGCTCAGATTACGCCAAGCGTTAACGTTACTTCTGCAGACAGCCTTCAGATTGACTGGCAGATTACTGTAAGCGGTTCTTGATATGAGTAATTCAATTGTTGGCAACAATGGAGCTCCGCAGGATATTCTGACCTGGTATGAAGTTGAAATTGATGATGATGAATACGAGGAAATGGAAGGTGAAATTGTTGATGAAGAGGATATGATTGGATACAGAGCAATCTGTCCGAAGAACTCTAATTCAACAACCGTAACCATTTACTTCTATTATCATGCTCCGACTTCTGAATGGTTCTGGGATTATATGTACGGCATGGATTACAAGCCTTATATTCCACTTGTTTTTGCAGCTGATGCAAACTGGAATCTTACAGAATGTCTTAATGCCTCTTACTATGAAACTTCACTTACAGGTCAATCTAATGGCTGGAAAGCTTTTAATGTAAATCTTAAAAGAAAGCTTGTTGAAGGTGAAAGAATATTCTTTGGCCTTTATTCAGATATTTTCGGCTATGTTGCTACAGGTGAAATTGAAGATGCAAATACAACTATGTGTTACTTCTACTGGACTAGGGCAAGGCGACGTGATTATGCTTCGCAGCTTGCCTATGTAAGTTCTCCGGATTTTATTGGCCAGCAAAGAAATATTTTTTCTGACTGGGAAATATGTATTTACCTGCAGTATGAAAATGAACCGGATGGAATTTTTTATACCCGGTCTGTGCTTGGAAATGTTGGAGCCAGCGGAGCTTTTACAGGTCGTAGCCTTGGTGCTAAAAGAACTATGCTTAGGACTCTGACTTTGAATGATTCTTCTTCCAGAAGACTTTGGAAGATTATTACAAAAACTGAGACTCTTGGAGCAACGGATATTGCAGGTAAGCTTCTTTTGCTTATCCGCGGCTGCTTTAGTTCTCCTTCAATGGCAGACACTGCAGAAAGAAAAGTCTGCTATCGCAAGGTTATAGAAAATACTTTTGAGAATGAAGAAAGTCTTAGCCGGCTTGGGGAAAGCTTTAGAAGCTTTGAGGATGAGCTTTTAGTTAGTGAGATTCCTTTTGCTTCGCGTTTGTTTTACAGAGCGGTTGAAAGCTTTATGAGTTTTTGGGATTGGCTACGCGGGAAAATCAGGGAAGCTAATAATGTTTTGACTTTGTACTGTCCGATTGCGGATGAGATTACTTTGGACTGTAAGATATGAAATATATTTTTAGAGCTAGAAGCAAGTTAAGAATTCTTATTGATACTCATTGTGATTTATCGGGCTATGAGGATGTTAAAATCTGGGCTCGTAAGCCTGATGGAAATGTGGTTAACTTTCCGGCGGTTGTAAAGGATGAGGAAAAAGGAATCATCTTTTATGACGTGGTGGATGAAAATGATATTGATAAAAGTGGCTGGTGGACCTTCTGGCCAGAGGTTATTTTTGATGATGACAGGACAGCCTGCGGAAGAGCCCGCGAAATATTTGTACACGAACCGGGGGCAAAATGAAGCGACGTTTTCAGGTTCCTCAAAATTATGTGCCTTCTGATATAAGGGCAGATGCAAAGGATTTTTTTGTTTCGATTCGGGATGATGTTACGATTTACAAAAAGTTTAAGTGTTTTCCTGATGTGAAGCAGAATGAGGAAGCTGATAAGTTTGTGGCCTGGTGGGACTTTGAGCGCTTTGCAGATAATCCCATGTCGCTCATTTTGATACAAGAAAAGCTTACAGAAATCCTTAAAACTATTACTTCGAGTAATCTGATAGATGGATATGAGCAGCTGCAGTATAAGCTGATTTTGTTTTACAGGCTTTTGAAAGCGAATGGTTATATAAATGAATGACACTGAATTTTCTAAAAATGAAAGAGCTGTCCTCGAACAGATTGGCCTTGAAATGAAGGCTAATAAATACGTAAGCGGTGAAATGCAGTTTACGGATTTGACAAATACACTTTATTTTTTGAGGGCTTATCAGGATAAAATCCGCTATTGTATTACCTGGGATAAGTTTCTTGTCTGGAACGGGACCAACTGGGAGATTGATTACAGGGGCTTTGTTCAGGAACGTATTCCGATTTTTATTCACCAGATGTACAGGATTCAGCGCTTTATTCCTGACAGAATTATGAAGCAGGATTTTGAAAAGCATCTTATTAAAAGTGAAAGCTTCCGGCGCATTCAGGCAATTGTTGGACTTTTGAAAATGCGGCCGGAAATCAAGACGATTGAAAAAGAGTTTGATACGGATAACTATCTTTTTAATGTTGAAGGACTGACTCTGAATCTGAAAACCGGAAAAGCTAAAGAGCCGAATATCAAGCATCTTATTACTAAGAAAAGCAATTTTATTTATGACAAGGTGGCGGACTGTCCGACCTGGAAAACTTTTTTGATGCAGATTTTTGCTAAGGATATGCAGCTGATTCGTTTTATTCAGAAGGCCTGCGGCTATGCTTTGAGCGGTGATGTCAGCGAACAGTGTCTTTTTATATTGTTTGGAACTGGTGCTAATGGTAAATCAACCTTTTTAAATGTGCTGCTTGAGCTTTTTGGTGACTACGGCTGCAGCACTGGTATTGAAACCTTTATCAAAAAAAATAAGGAACAGAGCAACGACCTGGCACGTCTTAAGGGTTCAAGACTTGTTACTACCAGCGAGATTGAACAGGGAATCCCGATGAGTGAAAGCCTGATTAAAAGTGTTACGGGAGAAGATTCGCTGACGGCGCGCTTTTTGTACGGCGAGTATTTTTCTTTTAAGCCGACCTTTAAGATTTTTATGGCGACTAACCATAAACCGAAAATTCGCGGAGCTGATAACGGTATCTGGCGGCGTATTAAAATGATTCCTTTTGATGTAACGATTCCACCGGAACAGAGGGATAAAAATCTTACTGAAAAGCTGATTGCGGAAAATGCCGGAATTTTGAACTGGCTTATTCAGGGCTATGCGATGTGGAAAAAGGAAGGTCTTGGAGATGCGGATGCGGTTAGCAAGGCTAACGAGGAGTATAGAATGGATATGGATGCGGTAGGAACTTTTGTAAATGACTGTCTTGAAATTGACGGCTCTTTGAGCTGGCGACTTCATACTAAGATTTTGTATGAGACTTATATCAAGTGGTGCAATAAAAATAATGAGAGGGTTATGTCTCAAAAGTGGCTGGGCTTAAGAATGAGCGAGAAAGGTTTTAAGAGGTTGAGCACTAACGGACAGCGGGTGTGGCTGGGGCTGAATGTGAAAGTGGAATGGAGAGGCGAAGAGAAAAAGAAGTGGTAGGTGGTTATTATGCATTGTGAAGATTTACACGCATTTGACGGTATGAGACGTGGCGAGTTTAAGACAAGTTATGAATATCCAGGAGACAGGATAACCTGCAGGTTTATTGGATTTGTTGATATTTCTGATGGCATTGCTGCCTGTGAGTTTGAAAAGGAACTGGAGCAGTTTATTAACAGGTATGAGAAACAAGGAGTTTTGGGATTCAAATAAAAAAGCTCACCAAAATTGGTGAGCCTTGAATGTTCTATTTTCTGTAATTGATAGCGGCAGTTACAGAAAGCCTTGAACACTACCTGTCGATCTGGTTAGGTATTTATATTTTAGTATGGATTAGATTATTGGTCAATTTATAATTTGCTGATTGGTTATTGCTGATTGGTTATTGCAAAAGGCTTTCCCCGATAGCGAGGGCTTACCCCTTGGCAAATCGGAGAGAGTTTGGAGGCTGATTACAAGTACAATAAACTATTCTTTGTCAGTTTTTTGTTTAAATACTTCCTCGTATGAATGTTCAATAATCTTTTCAATTTGATTCATGAGTTTTTCTTTTAATGCGGAAGATTCTTCTTCATAAAGTAAAGTATCTTTTGTAGGAAGGAATAATTTATAAATATCAATGCCTAATACTTCTGCTATTTTGCAAAGGTTTTCATCACTGGTCCAGACTCTACAACTTTCTACACTGGCAATTGTTTGAAAACCAATACCTGTTTTTTCAGATAAATCTGCCTGAGTGTATCCTTTGGATTTTCTGTAAGTTTTAATATTTGAAGAAATTCTTCTTTTTAGTTCATCTTTTGTCATAAAAGTATAATAAATATCATAAATTAAGTGTTTATCAGTAGTTTAAATACTAAAATGTGTTATAATTAAATTATATCATAGTTTTATAAAATTTGTAGGATATAAAAAGGATAATATACAATGAATTATAAAAAATCAACAATAAAAGTCTTTGAATACGTTAACAAAGTCAAAGACCTAAAAAAGAAGAAGAAGTCTTCTTCTGTTCCAGTTCAGAAAATCCGATTAGACGAACAAACAAGAAATGACTTTGAACTGGAACATGATACAAGACTGAATGATCCGTATATTTACCTTGATCCTGATGATAGTTTCCGCAACAGATCTTTTTTACTGGCATACGCATTATCCAATCAAATCCACATCAAAAAAAGCAAATATAACCCTGGTTCCACAGAAACAAAAGCAATTCTTGAGCATGAATTAACACATGTACAGCAATATTCAGAAGGACGCGATAACGAATCTGTAGATGAACTTGAGCTTGAAGCAACTCTTAATGAAAACAGACACTTAAGAAATGGCGAAGAAGTAAAATATATTGAATATGCACCTGGAAAATACTGCCAGACAACAATATCTGAATACAAAAGATTCTTGGCCGGTATAGCTGACGACTTTGAATCTAAAGTCTTGAGTAAAATAAACATGCTCAGTGAAGAAAAACAGTTAGAGCTGCTTATTGAACTTGAAGAATGGTCTAACCGATATGATTCTGACAAATTCTTTGACATCGAAAGGTGGTATTAATATGACTGATGAAGAAAAAATGCAGAGGATGAATGCAAATTATGAGCACGATAAGGCACAGCTTACCAGAGATGAAATGAAGTTTGGTAACATGAATTATTATCTTAAAAAAGAAGAATATATCAAAAAGCATCTTTGGAAAACTGCAGAACAATTCCGTTCTGACATAATTGAAGCAATGAAGAAAAAGATACGAGGTTATTAAATGAGCGAAGATACAACCACTATCACACGAGACAGAGCTATAACTTTAATTAATGACTCTATAGAAAACTTTGCAACTTATTATGACAGTTACTGTTGTGATAATCGGGATTCCTTAAGCGATGAAGAAAGAGAGCTGTATCAGGAAATGTCAGAAGTAACATACATTCTTAGAAATGATGCTGATTACGCAAACGATCTTAAAATTATGCCGTTGGAACATCTTACCCAATTTCTTTATATGTGCAAGGAAATGGTTGAAAACAATGATTTGTTTACAAAGTACAGTTATCCAAAAGGGAATATTTTAATTGTTGAAAATGAACACTCAAATCCTGAATTAATCGAAAAAGCTCTTGAAAGTCTGGAACAGCATGGAGATGAACGAATTAAAAATGCTATAAAAGAATATCATGCTGGAGACAGACCAATTAGATTCTCAAAAATGCCTGAAAATCAGAATGGTTTAACTTATCGTATCAATGATAAATATTCTCATTTTGTAACTGAAAACTTAATGCAAGATACACCAGAAAATCAGATTCAGGTAGCAATTACCCTTGCTCATGAGTTTAAGAGAAATGCTGCTACAGATTCTATTGAAGGTGAAACAAGAGAAATTGTATTGGAAGATACAAAAATCATTGAATCTTTTGCAAATACTTATGGAGAAGAAATCTATCAAAAGTTCCCAGAATATGGAATTCTCCATTATATTAAAAAGATTTTTGGAGAAACCGAACTTCAAGATTTTGCAGACTTTGCTTTTGATTCTACAGGAAATTACTGGAAGGTAAACTCAGCTGGTGATTTGATAGATGATGGTAATACAACTAAAGTATTTGATAAAGACGGAAATGAACAAGAACTTAATTTTAATAGTGAACATACAGGACGACAGGGAACTTTGGAAAAATGGCTTGGAGTAGATAATGCGTTCTTATCATTGATGAGACCTGCAGGTTATGTATGGGATAATAAAGATGGAAAATGGGCTGTAAAGCCAGAACAAATAAAATTTGACAAAATTGAAGAAGCTCACAGTACTGGCAAAATCACAGATGAACAGTTTAATATGATAAAGATAGCTGCAGGTTTATTATCAAAAAATGATGATACAGAATCTGAAAAAGAAAATATATTTATGAAATTCCTAAAAGAATTTTATGATAAAAATATAAAAAATAATTTTATAAATATTGCTTTTAAATGGCTTAATAATAAAATTCAGGAAAGTAAAAATAATAAAAACAATGTTGTAAATACCCCAGAAACAAATCTGGAAACTACATGCTTAAAACAACGACCTTTAGAAGAAAAATATGGCTACCCATATAATGCACCATCTTTTGGAAGTTTATGCTTGGCAACATCTATAATCAACTTGTATATTCTAGATGAAAATCTTTCGGAAGAAAATGTTGAAAAGTTTATGAATGAAGCAAAAGGAAAATTTATAGCGTCAGATGGTAAAGTACTAAGTTTTGAAAAAATGTCTAAAAAACTTTCAGAATTATCTGGCGATGAAAAGTATTTTGATTATGTTTATTATAATCCAGAAACAAAAACTTATTTAGATAAACAAAAGGCAATGTCAAAAGAGGATTTTATTAAGTCAGATTATGAATACGGTATAGGTGCGTATATACATTTAGATGAAGATCCAAATGATGAAAATATAACGATTGCTCATTATGAATTAATAAAACGTACTCCTTTTATGGAATATAATCCAGGAATAAGTGAATATCAGTTATTTGAAATATATCCTGTGAGTAAATATAAGAGGTAACTAGTATGAAAAAAAAATTAGTATTTATCTTAAATCTATTTATTTTGAATCTTATCTTTGCAAAATCTCTCCAAAATAATGAAGTCTATGTCAAAGGCTCAAATATCAACATGAAACATTACATACAATTTTGCGATGAAACAAAAAGTATTAAAAATCTTTATGTACAAAAATATGAAGTAACCAGAAAAGAATTCGAAGAATACCTTGATTATTTTGGATATAACAAATTAAAAAAATATTCAAAGGACGGAGGCCTCTTTACATATAATAATATGATGCCTTATTCAGATTGTGCAGCAGTATTAATAACATTTTATGATGCATGTAAATATTGTAATTGGCGCAGTATGCAGGAAGGTTACGAACCCGCATATGAAATTCAAGGAGAATTGTCATTTGAAATAAATTATTTTCAATGGAAACAGGAAAATGGAGAATGGAGTTATTATATACCCAAAATGCCTGAAATAAGATTAAATGAAAAAGCAAATGGTTATCGTCTACCGACTATAAATGAATATTTTTATCTTCTTTTAGGTGGACAGGAAGGTATTGATAATAAATGGTGGGAGCTTATCGATATTACTGAGTTTGAAGATTCAGAAAGACATTCAATAAAGAAAGTAGGAAGTTATAAACCAAATCCACTAGGACTATACGATATTCTTTCAAATGCATCTGAATGGTTATGGCATGAAAATTTATTATATGCAAGAGAAGATTCAATTAATTATTCAAAAAATGCAATTGGAATAACTATAACAAAAGACAATAAAGCAAATTTTAATCTTAAAAAATATTTCAATGAAAAAAAGAAATTATCTCTAGTAAGTCCTCTAGAACGTTGGTTTATTGGTATGCGTATGGTAAGAAATGCTGAGTAATCAAAGATTTATTATATTTTTTTTCATTTTACAGCAGGTACTACATTAATATCCGTTGTAACATTCGGACTCAAATATCCTCTTTTCATCTGCCAGCCGTCTACTGTCCAGGATTTAGCGAGGGTTATTGAGCGGCGGCCATAGGTGTTTGTTATGTTGTCTACTGCATCCATGAGTTTTCGTTTTTTTATGTCTTCCTTTGGATCTATCCAGAGCCAGCCTTGATATTGAGCGGGCATAATATCTAACAGAGTTACCATTATTACCTTGTAGCCGTAGCCCTGACGGTAAATGTGAGGGAGCGCAAGTCGTGCGGCATTTACTATATCCGGCGTATATGATGTAAGACGAGGAAGCTGAACTATTACACCGTTTGAATATTGGCTGTCGAGGTCGTCGCTATAATAGTTGCAGGTGGAAATTGTGACCTGTACGGCCTGGCATTCACAGTCCTGCTGGCGGAGCCTTTCTACTGCAAGTTCTGTGTACTCAACTAAAGCACATTCAAGTGTTGCCAGGTCATAGACTTTTCTTGAGAATTGACGGCTTGAAGTTATTACTTCCTTTTTCTCTCTGACAACTTTATCTACTGAGCGGATGCCGTTGAGTTCCTGGACTGTTGCAAAGCCCTGGACTGTGAGTAAGCGTTTTGCATCGCATAGCGGCATGTGCTTTAGCATTAGTGCATTTTTGATTCCGTGAAGCTGCAGCTTTTGTGCACGTGCGGAACCGATTCCCCAGATGGTTCCACAGTCTACGGATTCGAGAAGGCTATCTACTTCTGCAGGATTGTAAACAAAAACTCCGCCGTGTTCCTTGGCTTTTTTGTTGTAGAGTTTGGCCAATGTTTTAGTAGGTGCAGCTCCTACACAGATTGGAATGCCGACCTCTTTTGCAATGCGGCGTTTGAGGTCGTGGCCGATTTCTTCATAGTCTTTTATGGACCAGTTGCATTTGTCAAAAAAGAGAAAGCTTTCATCGATTGAATATTCTTCAATGTCCGGAGCGTATTCCATATATATAGAAGTAATTCGCCGGCTTATGTCTGCATAGAGAGTGTAGTTACTTGAAAAGATTGTGATTCCTTTCCATTCGCAAATATCACGGACTTTGAAAAACGGGTCACCGCGTTTAATTCCGCAGGCTTTTGCTTCTTTGTTCAGTGCGATGATAATTCCGTCATTGTTTGAAAGAACTGCTACCGGCTTGTTGCGTAAATCCGGACGGTAGATTTGTTCACAGGATGCATAAAAACTGTTGCCGTCTGCATGTAAAATCATATTTCCTTTACCGTGTGTATTACGTGAGTGACGGCTCCTGTGACTATTGTGTCTTCAAGAGATTTCTTGATTTTGTAAACTCTGCTCAAAGCAAAATGACCTTCTGATTCATAGACTACGAGGCTGTTAGGTGTAATTCTTTTGGCACGGTCGATTATGAGGATGTCACCGTTAAAGATTCCCATGCCGGTATAGTTTGAACTTTCGATTTTCATTACGACTGTTGCCGACGGATGCTTTATGAGGATGTTATTAAAATCTATGCCTTTCTGTTCATAGCCCTGTGCTGGGCTTGGAAAACCTGTAATCATGATAAAATAACTATATTGTGTGTTTTTAGATTTGTCAATTAAAATACTCAAATAGGTATTTATTTTATTTAAATTCGGGTGTATATTAAAAATATGGAAGCTGATGTTTTCTGGAAAAAGGTAAAACAGATTCTCACAGGATTGGACAGGAATCAGGAATGGCTTTGCGAACAGGCCGGGATTCCGCTTTCGACTTTGCGTAATAAGATTTGCATTAGCCGTATGCCGACTTTTGAAGAGGTTATGAAAATCTTAAAAGTATTTAAGATGACTCTTGAAGAGTTTACTGCTTATCCTGATACACCGCAAAAAGATGTGATTAATATTCCGGTTTACGAGCAGGCTTTTTCTGCAGGACGCGGCCAGGAGTTTGGAGATTCTTCTGAGATTATTGATTATGTTGCGCTTCCTAATGAACTGAAAAAATACACTGACAATATTTGTGCTTCTTATGTCCGCGGTGACTCTATGGAACCGACATTGTTTGATAACGATATCATTGTGTATGACAATTTTGGTTATGACGGCACTGATGGGATTTATGCTATTAACTACCGCGGTTGTGCTTTTGTAAAACGTCTGCAGCGAGCTAAAGATTATGTAAGGATTATTTCTGATAATAAGAAGTATGATGAGATGACTGAGAACGGAGAAAGTGAAGACTTTCGCGTTGTTGGGAAAGTTAGGTACGTGATGCATAAGGTGCAGGGATAAGGAAATGAAAGAAGATATTTTAGAACAAGTTGTAGAAGATTGGTATGTTTCACAACCAGGATGGTTTGTAAAACATAATATAAAATATAAACCTGATGATCAACGAACTGATTATGTTTCTTCACTCGATTCTGTCCATTCAGATATAGACATTTTGACATATTCATCAATAAAACATACTCCGGATAATGTACATGTAATATCTTGTAAATCTTGGCAGGGAGGATTAAGTTTAAAATATCTTTATGACATTATAGAAGAAGGTTGTAATCATAAAGATTGGAAATATTTTCGTGAATTAGTTTCTGATAAATGGATAGAAGCTTTTATAAAGAAAATCGAAGAAGAAACAGGTCAAAGAAATTTTACTTATAAAATTGCTGTTACAAAATTAAATAAATCAAAAATTGATTATCGTCCTAAAATAATAAATAATACAAAATTAATACAAAGATTTAAAAAATATAATTCTGATATCAAGATAGATTTTATTGAATTGAAAGATATAGTTTCAGAAACAGTTAAAAGATTAAAATTAAAAGATACACCATCGGTAGAAATGACAGATGTTGGACGTCTTCTCCAATTAATAAATGCAGCTGAAATGAATATTTCATAAATTTAATTAATAGATTTTTCCTTTTCCCCCGTGCCCCCAGAGCGGCTGGCGCCTTTTATAAGCTCTGAAGCAAAGCGGTGGCCGGAAGAGGAGTTTTGCTTGAAGCCTAAATATGTGCTCTAAAGAGCGTGTTTTAATTGAATTGAATATTAATGCGCTCTTTGATTTTTGTGCTTTTAGTGTTTGTACAATGTCGTTGAAGTATGTTGAATTGCTTATATTTTTATAAGTTCTCTTAGAGCGCATTTTCATAAAAAATTAAAATAAATTTTATACGTAATATGTAATATATCTTAAAATCACATATGCTCTGCATATGTGCTCTTTACAGTAAACGACAGCAGATTAAATTTTTTGAAAAGATTTTTGACCGCTGCGCGCGCTCCCCCCACGGTTTTTATTTTAATGCGGCCATGACCGGATTTTCTTTTTTGAAAATCTCGATTTGTTCAGGAGTCAACTTATCAGGGTAATCTGTCCAGAAATTGAAAATGGTTTCCTGGTCGAAACTGAAAAGATATGGACCTTCCTGTTCTGGAGTTTCGACCTTCCAGATTTTTTCATCTTTTGAGTTCTTGTAAAAATCGTGGCCGTTCTTGTATTCGTTGATACCTTCTTCGTATTCATCACTCATGGTTTTATTATACATCGGTTTTCTGAAAATCGGTAGACGCGGAGCGAAGACTGCTTTTCAAACACAAGCGTCTGCGAAGCAGGCGCAAACTTTTGAAAGCTGTCTGAGCGGAGTCTGGAAGATGAAGTTTCCGGGTGGAAGATCATCAGGTTGTCCGCCGCAGGCGGACTGGGAAGAGAGATTTTTATTTTGGAAGATGAAACTCGGAAGAAGCAGTCTTGCTTCAAACTCAAGGGTGCGAAGCGGCCATAACTTTTGGCAAGTCTGCTTCTGGAGCTGGAAGAATCATCGGCACACTGAGCGGCGGGAGCGCACGGACGCGCGACCAGAGCGACATTTGTATGAGCGTTTCCTGAGTGGAGAATAAATGTATCGCTGTAAGAGGCGGCAACACGGATGTTGCCGCCTTGCCGATTGAGCGCAGGGGCTTGTCCCCTGGGCGATTGAGGCAATTCTCCCATACGAAAGAAGTTCCCGAAAAGCCGCCACTGTAGAACCAACTGAGCATCTTAAAACTGCGGGACAACTGCAATGTTGAGCAAAAGGTTTGCCCCCTAATTCCCCCCGAGAGCGGTTCAATAGCATTCCTTAATTTTTGGAAAGGGGGTGTTGGGGGGGTGCCCCGCGGCAGGGGGGAAGGGGGAAAACCTTTTGCGTGCCCGCAGTTTTAAGTTGCGACACCCACCCGATGCATTTTTCATTAACGGACCAACTTGTAGAACTCTGATACGTTTGGCGGCTTTTGCAAAAAGATGACCCATATAACCGCCACGACCAATGTTTACTGTAGTTTCAATTTTTGCGGATGGAAGGTGCAATGCCCTTCATCCCGATGATTGGCCCACGTGCGGAAACAGGCAGGACACAAAGCGGAACGCTACTGCGTAACGAAGTGAAGCAGATGCGTGGAGCGACTGGCCTGACTGTGCTTGCATTGTTCCTGCGTGCGTCGCTACTTTGCGCGGCTACCTGCGAGCTTACTAGTAAATGCAAACAGTCTGCGAAGAAATGAAGCGCAACGAAGTGAAGCGGAATGAGTGAGCTGTCTGTTTGCTACCTTTTTGGAAGATGGCACTTGTGGGACCAGGAGAAATGTAGTGAGCGGAAACGGTACGAAGTACGGTTGGAGCGAACGGCTCTTAAGAATACCTTTTTCTCAGCGTATTTTTTTTATCTCAGCCCTCAGGGCTGAGAGGATTTGGGATTAAAATTATGTTTGAATTTGGGATTTGATTTGATAAAAGCGATACGACATTAAACGACATTCAAAAATCTTTGGTTGTCTAACTCCTTATTTTATGATATTATACATATAATCATATGAAAGCTTTTGAATATCTTTGATTTACGTTGAAGATATGAATTATAACTTCCAAGCTGATGACGAGGGTTCGACTCCCTTCATCCGCTCTTTAAAACCACTCGTTTAGAGTGGTTTTTTTTATGCCTAAATGCTTGCAATGTAAGGATTTAGACATGAAATGTGTAAGTTTTTTACTTGTTCCAGAACCGGAATTAAGAATGAAAACTGCATAAACAGAGGCCTTTTAGTGGCGATTGTCTAGAGGATTGACTAGAACATTGTCTAGACGATTGGAATAAAAAGCTGAAAGTTGTCCTGTTTAGGCTCGTATAATCACTCTCTTTCAGGAGGTTTTTATGCGTCAGTTTTACCTATTACGCGGTTTGTATCAGCATTATCGTCATCGGAAGGTTCTTCTCCATAGTATTCAAGAATTTCTTTTGTAGAATCAACATCAATCATTAATTCAACTTCTGAAATAAAAGGGACATCATCATCAACTAAGTGATACTTTTTATTTATTCTATTAACATCATCTATTAAACTATCTCCTAAAGAATATTGGGTACCAATAGTTTGTAATTCAATCAATTTTTCAACAAATTTATCGACAGAAGTAGAATGTATTTCATGTCTTTTGTGGGAAAGATCTGCAATAGGCATTAATTCTATAAACAAATTCAACATTTCATCACTATATGTTTTCGAATCTATTTGTTCTTTTATTATTTTTGCATTTTCTTCAGTTGTATTTTTTGTTAAAATTGAATAGATAATTTTATCCATTCCTTCTTTTGAAATCCTATTTGCATAATCTGTTTTTCTTTGAAAGTCCTCTTTTGTTAAATTAGCCATAGTACAAAAACTCCTTTTTTTAGTGTAAATATTCAATTCTGTTAGAACCACAATTTAAATAATAAGAGTATATTAGAGAAAAGTCATTTAACTAAGAATTTGATTTTTATATATGTGAATGAACAATTTTATTAGACTTTAAGAACTCTATTATTTTCTTGCGAAAGCGTGATTTTTTATCCCTTAAAGCTATATTCTGTGCTATAATATTTTATCTCTGCAAGTTGATTACACTAAGCTCTGGGAACGCTATAAAGAAAAAGGTTATAAGAATAAAACTGATTTAATTACTCTTGCTGGTGTTTTTACCAATAACGTTTCAAAGCTTAATAAAGGTGAATATGTCTCTATGGAAAGTCTTTCTAAGAGAAGAAATCTCCTTCATTGAAAGTAAAGTGCGGGAGATGTAAGGTATGGATAATAAATTAACTTGTGATGATTTAAAATCAAGAATTAAAGTAAATGACGATGATTTTTTTCATATTTTTTTAGGTGCAGGTGCTTCTGTATCATCTGATATAAAAACCGGACAGCAGCTTGTATGGGAATTTAAGAAAGAGATATTTTGTGAAAAAAATGAAAAATCTCCGAATGAATATTCAGAATTATCAGATGAACAGAAAAAAGAAATACAAAATTTCTTCGACCATTTAGATGGATATCCACCAAATGGTGCATCTAATGAATATTCTTTTTATTTTTATAATTATTTGAAAACTCCTGAGGATAGAAGTAAGTTTATACAAAAACTAGTAAAAGACAAAAAACCACAGATTGGTTATCAAGTACTTGGAAAGCTTATTATCGATGGAAAATTTAAAAATATATGGACAACAAATTTTGACGAATTAATTGAACACGGTATAAGGGCTATTGATTATACACAAACAATAAATGTTTATAGCTCTTCTAATCCTGGTAATGCTATTAATAACAACCAGTTTCCTAGTGTCACTAAATTACATGGTGATTTTAGATATGATTACCTTAAAAATACAGAAGAGGAATTAAAGAGTACAGAAGACACATTAGCGAAACAATTCAAAAAGAAACTTATAGATCATGGTTTAATTGTAATTGGCTATTCAGGTAATGATGAGTCTATTAAAAAATTATTTGATGAAGGATTCAATAATCAAGAGTTCTTAAATAAGGGGTTATTTTGGTTATGCAGAGATTCTAAGAATGTTTCAGATAATGTTTTGAAGATTCTTGAAAAAGCAAAGACCGTAAATGAATACTCTAGTTTAATTGAAATTTCGGATTTTGATAATTTCATGAAAAGTTTATTTATTTATTTGGGATATGACTTATCATCTATTAACAATAATTATCCTTCGCTTATTAATAATAACCCCCAAGAAGCAATCCTAAATTCAGAAAATACTACCATTCAAAATGTTACGAAAATTAAAAATGAAAGTGAAACTAATAATCAAACGCAAGAGATTTCACTAACTCAAATAAATGATAATAAAAATGAAAAGAATATTGGAGAAGAAAAAAATAAAGAAAAGGCTAAAAATAAAACTATTAATCAAGCGCAAGATAGTTCAACAAATCAAATAAATAGTAATGAAAAAGAAAAAAATAATAATACAAATTTTGAATGTTATTACAATTCAAAATTAAAAATTACTCCTAAAAAAATTGAAGAATTCTATCTTCCTTTTTATAAAAAGAAATTAATTGATGAAGATAATAATACTGCAACTATAGGTATTGAAGAATTTAAAAAAGTTGTAATTAAACTCATCCTGGAAAAACAATGGAATGATTTTTCAAATATAGCGTTAAGAGGAATTGCAGGAATTGGTAAAACATTAGAGTTATACAGTTTATATAATGAAATAATTGATATGAATAATAATGGTACATTAAAAGAAAAATGTATTCCTATATTTATTAATTTAAGCAATTATACAAATACTGCATTTAATTTTATAACCAATAATGAAAAATATCTGATATTTATCGATGGATTTGATGAAATATGTGATACGTTACTTCTAAAAATACAAAAGCAACTAATGGAAATTCATTCTCTTTATTCTAATATTCGAATTATAATTTCTTTACGTAATAGAATTTTGATAGATGAATTTGAAAAGAAATTACATATACATTCCTTTATACTTCAAAGAATTTTAGAAAAAGAAAACATTAATAGTTCAGATTTAACAAAAGTTATAATCAATGATTTAGGTTCAATTCCAATAAGTAAAAATATCGAAAGTTTAAAAAACACTTCAGATTATAAAAAATATTTACAAAATTTATTATCATTAATTCTTATAGAGGACAAACGACGTTATGATAATTCTTTAAATATAACATATAGGCGTAAAGATTTATCAAAAATAAATTTAAATGTTACTGAACAATATTTAAAACAAATTGCGTTTTTCCAAGTAACAAAAAATAAATCTTTTATTACAGAAAGTGAATTGTATAATTTAATTGAAAATAAAGAACAATTTGAATTCATATTAAAATCTTCATTATTTGAATTTAATGAACCAAACCATATTTGTTTTGTTTCTGAAATATATTTATTTTATTATTGTTCTCTTTATATTATAAATCTACCATTTAGCAAAATAAAAAACATATTTTTTACTTCGTATGGAAAAATAAAAGAGCAAAGAGTTAAAGCAATCCAATACATTCTCAATTTTATTGATTATAATTCAAAGCTTTATACTTTAATTATTGATACAATTAAAAATGAAACATTGGCCTATATCTTATTAACAAACTATAACAAACTTTCGCCGATTGAAAGAATTAATTTTTATAAATCTATCATACAAGAATTTGATAATAATACGAAGATTATTTATTATGCTCGTTTTATACAAACTCATGATTTATTAGAAAATACAGATTCATTATCAGATTCAATGCATAATCTTTTACCAGAAGTATTTTATGATGAAGCTGTAAAACTACATTGCGATACGATTAAAAACTTTTTAAGGAATCCAACTATAGAAGATATAACTACTTTCGAAAATGCAGTTATTTTGCTTGGTGTACATGATAAATTCTGGAAAGAAAAACAGTATCCTTTACTAAAGGAAGTTGCTGTTCCGTTAATACGATTTTTTCGTGAAAATGAAATTGCAAAGAAAATGAAAGGTCTGCTTTCAGAAGATATTATATTAAGCTGGTTTGAAGATTATAATTGGACAATCAATTGGGAAGAAAAAGAATGGGCTACATTTGTAAAAGAAATTGCTAACATTACTAATACAGAGTTCTTTAATTTAAAAAATGAGAATGAATTCCGTATAAAACTAAAGTTATTTAATCATTTTCATTCAAATTTCTATATTAGAAGATTACTTGTTCCTCTTACAGTAAAGATTCTTGAAAATAAAAATTTAAGATCTGGAGAAGCTTCTTTTGTTCCTAATTCACTTGATGATGATTTTGAAACTCCAACAATTCATTTTGATAATGACATTTCATATTTTTCATATACAATCAAAAACTATGAGATACCAATTTCTAATCTTCTTTATATATTAAATTCTATTGATTGTAATTATGCTCACCATAATTATGCATATCAGTTGGAAGAACTATATAGAGATTTACTAAAATCGTTCAAGGAAGATATTTCAAAAATTCAAGATGATGAAATCCCTGGATTATATACACTGTTCAAAAAATATATTAATACCGATGATGGCATTTTTATTTCAGATTTTAATGCATATATAAAACTATTAAATGATAAGCATAAAGAGTTATTATTTAATTTATTATTATCTGATTTAACCAAAAATACAAATTGGCAAAATTTATGGATGCTTCATAATTCTATTGTTATTCTTCTTGATATAAAGAATAAAGATAAAGCAATTTCTCTTTGTAAACAATTGAAGGAAATGGATAGAGTATATAAAGAATGTATTGCAGATATTTATATTCCAAATTTAAATAAACATCCACTATATGAATTATCAAAAAATGAATATCCTTTGCTATTCCCTCAAACAATAAAAAAAGATGTAAAGCATAAAAAGATTCTTTCACAATTTGACACAATGAAAAATCATATGCTTGAAAAAGAAATAGAAATTATCACAAATAAAGAAAATCTTCTTTGTGAAGTTAACAATATCTTTAAATATCTTGATAAAACAAAAGAGTATTCTGAAAGAGATACTGATCGTGGAAGATTATTGGATTTACAAGTAGATTATATCGGTAATAAACTTCAATATGCTTATAAGGAAGAATATAAGATTCCTGAAATATTTTCTTCTTTTGCTTTAACTTATTTATTCAATTTTACAAATGATGACCAAAGCTTAAATAGACCAAAGGCAATAAAGAATATAGAAGAATGGTTTGCTGACGACAAATACTTTTGGCGCTATTTCTTCTGGTTATATATTTGCCATTATAAAAAAGAAGAAACAGACGAGTTTTTAAATAAGAATCCA
>JAQXNX010000004.1 GCA_029098225.1 Spirochaetales bacterium
TTTGTATACTCAGGCTTTGGGGCAATACAGCAGTCTTTTTTATTCCTGTGGAGTTTGTGGTGTTCATGGAAAAACTTCCACAACCGGTCTTGTTGGGACTATTCTGAAGGAACTTGATTTACCTGTGCAGGTGCTTGTTGGCTCAAGAATAAAATCATTTGGAGATTCCTGTACTTTTACAAGTGATTTGTTTACTGATTTTCATAATCAAAAAAGCTCTGAAAAAAAATCTGTTTTTGTGGCAGAAACTTGTGAATATCAGCGTCATTTTATGCAGTTTGAACCAAAAAATATTATTTTAACTTCTGTGGAAAGTGACCATGAAGATTATTATCCGACTTTTAAAGATATTCAAAATGCTTTTGTTGACTATTTGTGTAAACTTCCACCAGGCGGAAATGTAATTTACTGTGCTGATGATAAAGGGGCGTGCGAAACTGTCCAGATTGTAAAAAATGAGCGGAACCGTCATGATTTGAATTTCATTCCTTATGGTGTTTCCTGTGATGATTCTTGCGATTTTAAAATCAATTTTGGAAAGATTCAGGACGGTGCAAGTCATTTTAAACTTAATCTTTTTGAAAATAATTTGAATAATACCAAATGTGAATCAGCAGCAATTAATCAAAATCCCCTTGATTTTAAAATTCACGTGCCAGGTCATCACGAAGTTTTGGATGCAGCTGCGGCAGTTGCACTTTCGTGTACAATTTTAAAATATTTTGGAAAAAATCCGCTTGATTATTATAAACAGATTGCTGACGGAGTTTCAAAATTTTCTGGTGGAAAACGCCGCAGTGAAATCATCAAAAGGACAAAGATTAATGGAAATGATGTGATTGTAATCGATGATTATGGTCATCATCCAACAGCTGTGAATACGACTTTGCAGGGGTACAGAGAATTTTACAGCGACAGAAAAATAATCGTAGATTTTATGAGTCATACTTACTCAAGAACGCAAAGTCTTCTTGATGAATTTTCAAAATGCTTTTCGTATGCTGATGAAATAATTCTTCATAAAATTTACAGTTCTGCACGTGAAAATCCAGAAGATTTTGAAATAACTGGAAAAACTCTGTTTGAAAAAGTACAAAAGAATTACAAAAATCCTGAAAATGTTTTTTACTTTGAAGAAGTTCTTGATGCAAAAGATTTTGTTTTGAATGAACTTGCAAAACCTCTGGAGAAAGGAAAAAATGGATATCTTTTTGTAACGATGGGAGCCGGCGACAATTGGAAACTGGGACAGGAAATATAATTTTTGGAGATGTATATGATTTCGATGACAGGATATGGTTATTGTGAAATAAATTATGAAAATGCAGTTATAAGTGTGGAAATAAAATCTGTAAATTCACGTTTTTTAGATTTATCTGTGAATTTACCTCCGTATCTAAATGCAATTGAAAATTTTTTCAGAAATCTGATAACAAAAAATATTTCGCGCGGCAAAGTTGATGTTTTTATCCGCATAAAAGAAATTCAAAGTGATACAAAGATTGTTGCGGATACAAAAATTGCTCAAAGTTATTTTGAAGCAATCAAGCAGGTTGCAAAAGCAACTGGTTACGATGAAAACAACATTCCTCTTTCTTTGATTTTGAGCCAAAACGGTGTTTTAAATACTGATAAAAATTATGATGTTCAGGATTATCAAAATAAAATTGAGCCGGTTTTTCAAAATGCACTAGAAATGTTTTTGTCTGATGCAAAAAGGGAAGGTGAAAATTTAAAAGCTGATCTGAAACTGAAACTTGCAAAACTTGAAGAATGTGCTGACTTTTTTGAACAATGGCAGCCAAAAATGGAAGAAATTTTCAAACAGCAGATTGTGTCACGGTTTAACGAGCTTCTTGGTGAGCAGGTTGACCAAAACAGAATTATGACAGAAGTTGCAGCAATGCTTGTAAAATATACGATTAATGAAGAAATTGTTCGTCTAAAAAGTCACATAAAGGCGATGAAAGAAGAAATGGAAAATCCATTTCCAGGAAAAAAACTTGATTTTATCTGTCAGGAGATGAACAGGGAGATAAACACAATCGGCAGCAAAAATCAGTTCGCAGAGGTCGGCGCAATGGTTATTACAGCCAAGGATAGTCTGGAGAATATCCGCGAGCAGTCGAAAAATGTAGAGTAAGCCGAAGTTTTGCAATGCAAAACTTCCTGAAAAATTAAGCTGGAGTGGCGAGCAACGAAGTGCGAGACAGGGGAAGGCTTTCCCCTTCAAAAGGAGATTTTTATGAAACTAAACAAAGATTTAAGAGTGGCCATCAGCGGAAAGTCTGGCTGCGGAAATACAACAGTGAGCGGAATGCTTGCAAAAACTCTGGGAGTTACACTGATTAATTATACATTTCGTCAGCTTGCGGCCGAAAAAGGTATGACCCTTGCAGAAGTTATTGAAGCTGCAAAAAATGATGACTCTTATGATAAATATGTGGACAAGCATCAGGTTGAGCTTGCTCTGGCTGAGCCTTGCGTATTGGGAAGCCGACTTGCTGTGTGGATGCTCAAAGAAGCAGATCTTAAAGTTTATCTTTTTGCCAGTGATGAAACCCGTGCCCGACGTGTTTTCAACCGCGAGGGGGGAGATCTTCAGCAGATAAAAGAATTTACTGCAATGCGCGACAGCGAAGATACCCGCCGCTACAAAGAGTTTTACGGAATAGACAATAACGATTATTCTTTCTGCGACCTTATAATCGATGTTAATGAAAAAACTCCGGAAGAAATTGAAAATATTATCCTGGATAAGCTTGAAGAAAAAGGTTTAATTACAAGATAATAATTTGCTATAAAAAATTTATAAGGTCAGAAAAATCTTCAAGTTTTGCTGCATATGAATCAGTTTTTCCAAAACCATATGAAGCCCAGATAAATGGAACTCCGGCTTTTTTACATTCACAGGAATCTCCGTCTGTGTCTCCAATGTAAACAGGCCTTTTAATACAGTTTCTCTTTATTAAATCAATAAGATTTTCTGCCTTTCCTTTTTTTGTATGTCCAAAACATTCAAAATCTTTAACGTATGCAGAAAGACCTGTTTTTTCAAGCATTAGTTGTATGTAGCCGTCCTGACAGTTGCTGACTACGTAAAAATTTATATCCCTGGAAATTTCTTTTACAGTTTTTATTACATTCGGATAGCAGATTTTACATTCATCCATTCTTAAAGCCTGATGTTCCTGAGTGCAGCATTCCTTCATTAATTTTTCTTTTTCCTGTCTGGAAAACTCCGGCCAAAGTTCATCCGCAATTATATCCATTGTTTTTCCGAATTCTTTTTTAAGGATTTCGCTGTTTACGTAGGCTGCGCGATTTGCAAAACCTAAGTCATCAATGCATTTGTTCCATGCGCCGCTTACAATTGGCGTTGTGTCCCAGATTGTTCCGTCTATGTCTAAAATAATTCCGTCATATTTAAAATCGTGCATTTGATAATAGTAACGAAATCAGAATAATTATTCAAATAAATAGTTGATTTGTTACTTTTTTCCAATTTTTAGTGAATAATAACAATTTTATTCTTTTCTAAGCTCATTATAATTCAGGTATGATTAAGAAATATGAATTCGGCAGCTGTGTAATAACAGATTGCGTTATTGAAAAAATTGAAAAGGAATCTGATTCTGTTGAATTCGGATTTGTTGAAAAAAAAGAGCCTTTCTGCTGGACTTATAAAATGGATGAAAAGACTAAAATTTTTGGTCTGGGAGAATCTGTTCGAGGAATTAATAAACGTGGATTTGTATATGAAAGCTGGTGCAGCGATGTTCCCGGTCAGCATGAAGGAACCAAATCTATGTATGGAGCTCATAACTTTTTAGTTTTTAAAGAAGAAACATCAGATTGTTCTTTTGGTATTTTTTTTGATACCGGTTCAAAAGTTATATTTGATCTTGGATTTGAAAAAACAAATGTTGTTAATGTTTCTGTTTTAGATACGGGTGTAAATGTTTACATAATTACTCCAGAAAAAAATCGTGGTAATGAATCTGTTCTTGTAAATATTACAAAACAGTTCAGGCGTATAATTGGGCAAAGTTACATTCCTCCGTTCTGGGGTTTTGGATTTCAGCAGAGCCGCTGGGGATATAAAACAGAAATTGATGTAAAAGAAGTTTTGCAAAAGCATCTGGATAATAAACTTCCTCTTGATTCAATTTGTCTTGATATAGATTACATGGAAAATTATAAAGACTTCTCTATTGATGAAAAAAAATTCAGAAATTTGGGAGAGCTTTCTGAATATTTATTGAAGTTCGGTGTAAGACTTGTTCCTATTATTGATGCCGGGGTTAAACTAGAAGATGGTTATTCAGTTTATGAAGAAGGCCGGGAAAAAAATTATTTTTGTAAAAAAACAGATGAAAAAACAGATTATGTTGCAGGAGTCTGGCCCGGACGTTCGTGCTTTCCTGATTTTTTAAGGGAAGATGTAAGGGAATGGTTTGGAAGCAAGTATCAAAAACTTACAGATAATGGTATTGAAGGTTTTTGGAATGATATGAATGAACCGGCAATGTTTTATTCAGATGAAAGTCTTGCTGAAGCTCTTGAACAGTTTGAAAACTTTAAAGGACAGAATCTTGATATTCAATCTTTCTTTGAATTTACAAAGGTTTCGGGATCGACTTTTAATCAAATGAAAGATTATATGAGATTTTGTAATAAAGTAAAATTTGCGAATGGTGAAGAAAAATATATAAGGCATGATAAAATTCATAATCTTTTTGGTGGAAAAATGACTCAGGCTGCAGGTGAAGGTTTGAAGAAAATTTTTCCTGATCGCCGATGTCTTTTGTATAGCAGGGCTTCTTGCATAGGTTCGCATCGTTATGGGGGAATCTGGACTGGAGATAATAATGCAAGATGGAATCATCTTGAACAGGAAATAAAAATGCTTCCCGGACTTAATATGTGCGGCTTTCTTTACAGTGGTGCAGATATTGGTGGCTTTTCTGAATTTGCAAGTGAAGACTTAATGATTAGATGGATGGCTTTTGGAGCGTTTACGCCATTGATGCGAAATCATGCAGCCTGGGATGCCCGGGAAAAAGAGCTTTATAAATTTGAGCGTATTGATATTTTTAGAAGTATTCTGCAATTAAGATATTCTCTTCTTCCGTACATTTATAGTGAATTTGTAAAAGCTGCAGTAAATGGAACAATGTTTATTCGTCCGCTTGGTTTTGATTATGAAGAGGATGAAAGGGCTATGGAAATTCAGGACCAGTTGATGGTTGGCGAAGGAATTATGGTTGCTCCTGTTTATAAGCAGAATGAAAATGGCCGAATGATTTATTTTCCTGAACCGATGACAAAAGTTGTCTGGAAAAATGGAGCATACAAATGTTCAAAAATTAAAAAAGGTGATGTGTATGTAAGTGTACCTCTGGATAGTGTTGTGTTCTTTGTAAAAAATAAAAGGGCTGTTCCGTTATTTGAAAGTGTAGATAATTCTTCATCAGTAAAAACTGACAAATATACTTTTGTCGGAAATGGAAAAGCTTATGATTTGTATGAAGATGATGGTTTTACAAGAGATGTTCATCTTGAAGGAAGATTGAGAATTTTAAGACGCTGATAAATGTTTTAATTAATTCTGCAATAAAGCATTAACGAATAAATGATTTTATAAAATCTGTTTTTGTGCTATTATTTGCGCATGGATGATAAAGAATATTACAGCCTTATGAACCGTTCATCTTCATGGGCGCTTCAGCAGGCTCTTAAAAAGAAATCTTCCACAAAAAAAACTCCGCCTGCGCAAAACGCTGTAGACGGAGTTAATTCGTATTCTACACTCGAAGCCCGCCAGGGCAGGGCAGATGCCGAAATGCTGCTGGAAAAAAAATCCGACTAAACGGCATTTTCTTTTCTAATTGAAGCTGCCGTAATTATCCGCTGCCTGCTCAACAGTCATTTTTCCAATCATAACCTGCTGAACGGCAGTGCGCATCTGGGCAATCGCATTGTCTTTAAGTCCCAGCTCTCCAAGATATATTGGGGTAGACTTACTCAGTGGGGCAAAAACTTCGTCAAAGGAATAATCTTTTGAAACTGTAATAAGACGCTTGATTTTTGCAAGGTTGTTGAGTTCTTCTGTTCTTACAAGAAAACGCATGAATTCATCCGCCATATCAAGATTTTTAGAATTTTTGTTTACGGAAAATCCTACAGAAACGTTGTTTACAAAATAACTGTTCTGATCCGTGGCCGGAAAAATGCGGAAGCTGTATTTAAAAGGATTATTTACAAAAGCCTGTGACTGAGCTTCCCTTTTTAAGGTTCCTGAAACTATGTCTGTATCACAGAGCATTATTGGAATGTTTCCTTCAAAAAAAGTCATGATTACTTCATTGTATTTATCTTTAAGGGTACGGCACTGGTCAAGATCAATAAGTCCCTCTTCCATAAAGCTTTTTGCCCATTCCAGCGCTGGCTTTAAGTATTGTCCGGCCTCAGGGGTAAGCTGATTGAGCATTGCAACAGCATCAGGATTATTCTCAAGAGATTTACAGAAATAAGAATAAATCAGAGGAAGCCCCATAAAATTGTCAGCATAAACCATAATCGGACTTTTGTAACCGGCGGCTTTCAGCTTGGTGCAGGCTGTAATTAGAGCTGAGTAAGTTTGAGGAAGCTCAATCCCTTCTTTTTTGAAAATATCTTCGTTTACCATCATTCCGTATGAGCCGGAAAGAACTGGAACCATGGGAGTTCTGCCGTCTGCCGTGTGCTCAATAAGCTCACTTCTGATTGTGGAAAGATTAAAGCCCAGCTCTTTTTCATCAGACATATCCTGTGCAGAGGCGAAAAGCTCCTTGTACTCTGGTCTGTCCAGCATCCACTGAAAGGTCATGTAAATATCGGGAGCAGCTTCTCCTGCCAGTGCCGATTTTATTGTAGAATTGTAGCTGTCCAGAAATGAAAAGCTTAACTCAACATCCGGGTAAAATTCATTAAAGCGGTCAAACTCAGCTTCCAGAGCCTCAAAATTTTTGTAGTTTCCTGCAATGTTAATCTGGCACTTTGTATCTGTTGCAAGGCAAGGCTTAAAGGCTTTTTCTGCGGCCGTTTTTTTAGTGCAGGAAAAAAAGAGACCGGTAAATAAAGCCAGAGTGATAAGCACAAGAGAGTTTTTTTTCATTTTATAAGCTCCTATATGATAGATTGTTGGGTCAAGCCCGACAATGACAATTTTGTTATCACGACAGTGACAGTTTTTTACTCATCCTTATAAAAATCAGGCTTGGACTCGTGTATTTTCTTGAGCTCTTTGATTACCTGCTTTATGTCAATTGGCTTTGCAATGTGGCCGTTCATTCCGGCTTCAAGACATTCTGCCACGTTTTCGGAAAAGGCGTCGGCTGTCATTGCAATAATCGGGATTCCGGCAGCATAAGGATTTTCAAGCAGGCGGATCTGGCGGGTTGCATCCAGACCGTTCAGCTGAGGCATCTGAATATCCATAAATACAACATCATACTGGGCAGGCCCTATGTCGCGGAGCTTTTCTACGGCAACCTTTCCGTTTTCGGCACGGTCGCTGTTAATGCCGTACATCTCAAGCAAGGTATGAATTATTTCCCAGTTTACGTCCATGTCTTCTGCAACAAGTACATTCATTCCTGCAAGTTCTGAATTATTTTCCTCCTGGTCAGCTGCATCTTTTTCTATTCCAAGAACCTCAGAAATCTTTTTGTAGAGGGAAGAACGGAAGAGGGGCTTGCTTATAAAGCCGCTCACACCGGCATTTCTTGCATCATCTTCAATTTGAGTCCAGTCGTAGGCAGAAACAAGAAGAATGGGTATGTCTTTTCCTGCAATTTCGTGAATTTTTCTTGTGAGCTCAAGGCCGGAAATTCCCGGCATTTTCCAGTCTAGAATGATTACATCATAAAGCCTGCCTTTGTCTTTTTTTTCACTTATTTTGGCAAGGGCTGTATTTCCAGAATCTGCAAGCTCTGCCTTTGTTCCAAGTGCTGTAAGGGTATCGCTGGCAGTTTCAAGCAGGACTTGGTCATCATCAACTACAAGAACGTCGAGAGGCGGCAGGTTCATTTCTTCTTCTGTTCTGTCGCTTATGCTTAATTCGAGAATTACAGTAAATGTCGTTCCTTTACCTTCCGAACTCTGACATTCAATTGTACCGCCCATTAGGTCTACCATTCTTTTTGTGATGGCAAGGCCCAGTCCTGTTCCCTGAATTTTATTAATGCGGCTGTCGGTCTGGCGGGTAAAAGGCGAATACATTTCCTTCATATATTCTGCTGACATTCCCATTCCTGTATCTTCCACCTTATAGAAAAGCTTTATAAAACCTGGCCTTTGGCTTTCCTCTTCCCACATATCTACATAAACGCTGTTTCCTTCGGGCGTATACTTGAGGGCATTGGAAAGAATGTTGATGAAAATCTGATTGATTCTAAGCTGGTCGGCATAAAGGTACTCATGCTTAATGTTTTTACAGCGGAAGCGGAAATCTATGTTTTTCTCGCGAACCATTGTCTGGGAAAGATTTACAAGATTTTCTGCTGAATCGACAATTGAAAATGTTACAGGCGAAAGATTCAGCTTGCCGCTTTCAACCTTAGATATGTCAAGAATATCATTGATAAGGGTTAAAAGATGATTGCTGGCAAGGCGGATTTTCTTGAGGTTGTCTGTAACGGAAAATGGATCCCTTGCGTTTTTTTCTGCAATCGTCGTAAGGCCGATAATTGCATTCATAGGAGTACGGATATCGTGAGACATTGTAGAAAGGAAGTCTGTCTTGGCCTTGTTTGCAGATTCCGCTGCGGCCGCCGCAATTGTAAGCTTGACATTGAACCTCATAAAGACAATCAAATCAATTATCAGAAGCAGAAGCAGCCCGAAAGCAATTACGCTGATTAGAATCCAGTCTATCTCATTTTCTTCAAAATATTTTGTAGGTATATAAGAGATGATTGACCAGTCTGACGCAGAATTTACAGGCACGTGAACAATAAGACAGTCTTCTCCTTTTGAATTTTTCATTTTAAAGCTTCCGACTGTATGAACCCTGCTTTTTAACTCTTCAATCCTGCTGAAATCTGCTGAGTTATAGGATTTATAAAACTCAAAAAAGTTGGAGTTTTTAAATGACTTTCCTTTTATGATATAGTTGCCGTCAGAATCAATCATGGATATCTGTGCATTTTCAAAGCGTTCTGTAGGAAAAGACCATTTTCCGGAAATATTTTCAAGGGGAACAACCCTCATCAAAAGGGCTTTTTTTAAGGAGCCGGCGGAATCTGTAAGATTAACTACATCACAGAAGGCAATGGATTGAACTCCATTCATAGGATTTGTATAAGAGCGGGTAACGTGCACAGCATCAAAATTATCTGTATACAAATATGTGCGGTGCTCCGGCTGCAGCTCTGAACTTATATTTTTCAGGGAAGAAAGAATATCTATATTCTGATAGGAAACAGTATTGTCGCCCGGGTTGTCGGCTCTGGCTCTGTTGGAAAGACCTGTAAGGCTGTCCAGAAAAATTACATGGGCCGAATTTGTTTTTACTACCTGAACCTGCGTTAAGTAGTCAATAGCTTCATTCATGGTAAGCCGGTTTGGGCTGATGTATCTTGCCCAGGAATTACAAAGTCGCTGCTCACCTTCAAGATAATAAGTCGTTACCCGCTCAAGCCCAATGCTCATGTTTACAAAATTTTCGGTATTTGCCGCAGACTGAATTTTTCCCTGCTGCCTTACATAAAGGGAAACAAAAACCATTATAAAGAAAATAATCAGGATATTTGCTATGAATATTGGAACTTTTCTCATTATAACTCCAGCATGAAAGATTACCCCTTACAGGGCGAGAAGCTTTTCCTGCATCGTCATAATCTGACTGTAAAGACCTGTGCAGTCTATATCGGTTTTGGAGCGAAGCATTTCTGTAAGCTGGCAGATTAAATCATAAAGAGGAGTAAGGCTAAGGTTTCCTATTACGCCTTTTAGGGAGTGGCAGAGTTCAAAGGCCCTGTCAAAATCCTTTGCTTTCAGGGCAGGCCCCAGCAGCTGAAAATTCTGATCTGTCAGGCCCATGTTTACCATTTTAAGGTAAAAGTCTTCCTTGTTCAGGCAGCGGGACAGTCCTTCCTCTACATTTGCTCCGGCATCTTTAAGGGATTCTACAGTCATCATTTTGACTCTCCCTTATCATTGCCGGCATATTTTGAAAAATCCTCCGGCGGAAGCGGCTTAGAAAAATAATAGCCCTGAATTATGTCGCAGCCGGCTTCCTTCAAAAGCCTGCATTCTTCCTCAGTTTCTACGCCTTCTGCAATTACAGGAACTCCAAGAGTCTGGGCAATTTTCAATACCAGATTTACCAGCTCCATTTCCTTATTGCCCGGCTGGATATTTCGGATAAAGGCCTTGTCCATTTTGAGGGCATCAATCGGCATGGATGTGAGCATGTTAAGGGAAGAGTAGCCAGAACCAAAATCATCCATTTCTATTTTGTGGCCAAGGGAGCGGAGCTTTTCTACAACCTCAATAATGTGCTTTGAATCTTCTGTGTAGGCAGACTCCGTAATTTCCAGCATGTAATCTTTTGCTTCCAGTCCGTTTTCCTTTACAATCTTTGTGATAAAGTCGGTCATGTCGGGAGCGGCTATGTCTACGCGGGAAACATTTACGGAAACAGGAATGGTCATTCCAAGCTCTTTTTTCCAGAGGGCAATCTGCTTTGCGGCTTCTTCCCAGACGTAGCGGTCAAGCTTGGTAACAAGTCCGTTTTCTTCAAAAAGAGGAATAAAAAGGTCCGGGCGCACAAAGCCAAGCTCCGGGTGAATCCAGCGGACAAGGGCTTCGGCAGAACAGAGTTTTGGAGTGTCACCTGTGATGTTGAACTTTGGCTGATACTGAACCTTAAACTGCTTGTTCTCAATTGCGGCTTCAAAATCTTCCAGCAGGTGGGCGTTGAAAACTTCGCGCTCTGCCATCTGATTGTCATAAATGCAGATTTCTTCTCCGGCCTTATTGCGGATAGAATTGCAGGCCTGAATGGCATGATCAAAGCGGAGCAGGAGCGGAAGTGACTTATCCGCATCCGTATAAACTCCAAGGCGCAGTCTTGTCTCCGAAGCCTTGAGCAGGGAAGAAAGCTTTTCGTTTATTTTTTCAATAAAGATTTTATAGTCATCAATATGAGGAATATAGGCAAAGAAGGTGTCTGCATCCTTGCGGCCTGCAATACCGCCGGTCTTTAAAAGCGTACTGCGGATTCCGTCTGCCATTGCCGAAAGTATCTGGTCTCCAAACATACGTCCTTTCAGCTCATTCAAAAGATGAAAACGGGTAAAGTTAATTACTATTGCATCCATTTTCTGCAAGGGATAACGCTGGTCAAACTGGGAAGCGTATTCAAAGAAAAAATCCTGGCTGTAAAGCAGGGTAAGCTTATCAAACTCCGTAGCATGAATGATTTTTGCATTCTCAAAAAGCTCAATGGAATGACGTACCCGGGCAAGAATAACCTCCGGCCTGTCATAAGGCTTTGTAAGGAAGTCTGCAGCCCCAAGTTTAAGGCTTTCTATTTCACTTGATTTTTCAGAAGTCAGAACAATTACAGGAATATCTGTAATAATTCCTTCATCGTTCATTGTCTTCAGAACCTGGTTTCCATCCACAACAGGCATAAGCAAATCCAGTAAGACAAGAGAAATTGAATTACCTTCTGAATGAATTATATCTAATGCTGCTTTTCCGTTTTCAGCATAAATTACTTTGTACTCAGTCTGAATTATATTTCCAAGAATCTCTCGGTTAATAGCTTCATCATCAACAATTAGAATTGTTCTCTCAAATAAATCTTCCATGTAAAATATTATATATCGATTTAGAGCAGTTAGCGATATTTTTTTTTCTTTTATTTCTACTTGTTTTTTCCTGTTTTTAGATTTAAAATACATGCATTAATTAACTGGAGTTCAAGACATGAGAAAGACTTTCTTTTATTTTCTCAGCTTGACCATCCTTGCCTTAGTGCTTGTTACGTCAGGCTGTTCAGCTAAAGCATTAAAAAATAGTAATTATAAAAATAATAAAGACAATTTAGTTTCTCAAAATCAGAATCAGTTGCCGAATGCTTCTGTAGATTCAAATTTAATTAAGAAAAAAAATCTTGATACTTATAACCCGCAGAAGAGAGAATATAATTTTTATTTTACTTATAAAATCGTACATGCCTGGTGGGATGCTGTAGCTCTTGGAATGGAAGATGCCGTTCGCCAGTATGAGGAAAAGGGAATTCATATTACTTTTGATTACCGCGCTCCGGAAGCAATGTCTGCCTATGATCAGGTTCAGCGCATTAAAAAAGCAGCAGCCTTAAATGAATACGATGTAATCGGCGTTGATGTTGCAGATATTGATATTGTTACTCCTGTTATAAATCAGATTATTGCAGACGGACATAAAGTTATGACTTTTTCCAGTTCAGATTCAGGAAAAGAAAACGGCTGTAATAGAATTGCTTACGTAGGAAATACCCATAACTATAAGGACGGTCAGGATCTTGCAGAAGCTCTTTGTTCTTATTTGAAATATAATGGCCAGGTTGCAATGCTTGTTGGAAATGTTGGTGCTCCCTGTCATGAAGAGCGTGCAAGCGGAGCAAAAACTGTTTTTAATAAATATGAAGGAATAAATCTTATTGATGTAAAATATGACGAAGACAGCGACATAAATGCTTATAATTATACAAAAGAGTTTCTTGAAAAATATCCGGATCTGGACGGAATTATCTGCTGTAATATGAGTAATCCGGTTGGTGCAGGACGCGCTGTTGAAGAAGCAGGAAAAGCCGGAAAAGTAATTATAGTTGGAATGGACCATGATGAGCGGGCAATAAAATATCTTCGCGATGGAATTATCTATGCCCTTGCCATTCAGGACTGCTATTCTATTGGTTTTGATACAATTACAACTGCAGTAAAAATTGCAGATGGTATAAGCCCCGGAAGTTTATATCCCGAAAAAACAGAAGAAATAACTAAAATCTTTTATCAAAATGATGCAGTGGGTCTGCTTCACTCGCTTTATGGTGTAATGGAGTAGGAGGGGCTGCAATGAGTAAACTTGCAAAACGTATTTTTCATTTATTTATAGCCTCAAGCATGGTAATTTTGATAATCCTTTTACTGGTTATGTCATTAAGAACTGCAGATACTACACAGGAAGTTACAGATAAAGCTATTGATAAGATTAGTCATTTTTATATTGAAGAAATTGCAAAAAACAGAGCTTCGCTTATTTCTAATGAACTTGATAAAAAATATAATTATGTAAATAACGCTCTTGATGTTATTTCGCAAAAAGATCTTGAGTCTCCAAAAGCTCTAAGAAATTATCTTGGTAATATGCGAAAGCTTTATAACATGGATACCTTTGCACTTGTTGATGAAAATGGACTTGTTTATACTTCACACTCAACCTGCTCAGGAAAGACACGATATCCCTTCCTTGCAGAAAAAATTACAAAACCAATTTATTCAACTGTTTTAAATTATGGCGGCGAGAAACAGCTTTTTCTTGCTGTTCCTGTTACCGGAGTTTATTTTAATAATTCAAAAATCACAGCCTGCTTTGTAGAGATTAATATTAATCAGATGATGCGGTCTTTGGCCTATCGTTATGATAATATGGAAACCTATGTTAATCTTTATTACAAAAACGGAGAAAGTCTTACTAATACTGCATTTGGAAATATTCCTTCTGGTCTGAATATTCTTTCTGTAATTTCTGCAGGCGACAATGATTCAAAGATATTTAAGAAAATTAAAAATGATTTTGAATCAGGCGTTGCTGGTCTTGCAGAGGTTTATTATTCAGGTGAAGAAGCTCACCTTTATTATATTCCTGTTCAAAACACCGGCTGGATTCTTACAATACTTGTTTATGAAACCGCAATCGATGAACAGGTTAGCACAAATATTGAATCTCTCATGAAGCAAACAAGAATTCATGTGTCTTTTATTTTTGCTTTACTTTTTTTCTTATCAATATGTTTAATTCTTATTATTCGAAATGCTTCTCATTTTAAGCTACAGCAGGAAAAAATTATCAGTCAAAGAACTCGGCAGGCATACGAAAAACTGAACAAAGAAACAAACGCCATGCAGATTATTCACTCGGTTCTTAATTCTGGTCCTTGGAGAATTGAGTTTGATGAAAATGGTCAGATTCAAAGATGTGACTGGTCAAATACCTTCCGTAAACTGCTCGGTTTTTATTCCGAAACAGAGTTTCCAAATACACTGGAATCCTGGTCAGAACGACTCCACAGAAACGATAAGGATGCTGTCTTAAAAGCCTTCTGGGATACTGTTAATGATAGCAGCGGTAATACAGTTTATGATGTCGAATACCGGCTCTTAACAAAGGACAGTGGCTTTAAATGGTATCATGCAGCGGGAAATATTATTCGCAGTGCTGAAGGGTTACCTCAAACTTTCGTTGGACTCTTTACCGATATTGATGAAAACAAAAGAAACGAAATAAATCTTATGGAACAGTTCAATATCGTAAATGCGCTCAGCCGTGATTATGCAAACATCTTGAGCATTAATATTACAACAAGAACTATTAAACCAATAAAGCTTGGTGGATTTGTTCCAGAATCTTTTAAGGAAAACTATTCTAAAGATGCTTCTTATGAAACCTACTTTTCTGAATATATTGAACATCGTGTATATTCAGAAGATAAAGCCTTTATGGCACAGGCAATTGCCCTTGATACAATAGTACAGAAGCTTAATGAATCTGATGAATATTCTTCAAGCTATCGTATTGACGATAATGGTGAACTTCATTTTTATGAATTTAAATATATGAAGCTTAATTCAGATACAATTATTGTCGGTGTTATGAATATCGATAAAATCGTAAATGATGCAAAAGAAAAAGAAAAACTTATTGTACTTTCTGAAACTGACCGTATGACCGGACTTTTGAATCGTGTAAGTGGAGAACAAAAGGTTGAGGAAAGTCTTAAAAACGGCAATGGCGGCCTGTTTATTCTTCTTGATGTAGACCATTTCAAGAGCTTTAATGATAATTATGGACATGAAGTAGGAGACAAAGTAATTATATGTGTTGCTAATTGTCTTAAGACAGCCTTCCGTGAGAATGATATTGTTTTCCGTTTAGGTGGTGATGAATTTTCTGCCTATGCTGCTGAGGTTCATGACAAAAAGGTTGCAACAGAAATAATTAACCGGTTTATAGATAATCTTAGAACAATTGTTATTCCGGAGCTTGGAAAGACTGCAATAACGGCAAGTATCGGAGCTGTAATTCTTCCGCAAGGCGAAAAGGCTGATTTCACAGATAATTATAAACTTATTGATAAAGGCGTATACGAAAGTAAAAAGATTTCTGGTTCTCATGTAACGTTTAAATAATCTTACATAAATTATACAATAAGAAAACTTTAATAATACTAAAAAAATTTATTATATTTTAACTTTTCTATTGAAAAATGATGAGAAATCTTATAAGATTTACCTGTCATTATCGGGTGTAATTCGATAATCTTTTCATTAGATTCCCGTGAAAGGCATGGGAATGACAGGAGTCTCTATGATTGAATTAACTTTATCACAGCTTTTAAGACAGAAAACCCAGGCTAATCCTGAGCATGAATTCATGGTTTACGCAGACCGTGATCTTCGTTTTACTTATGCGCAGTTTGATAAGCGCGTTGATGACCTTGCCTGCGGACTATATGCAATCGGTGTACGTAAAGGCGACAATGTTGGTATCTGGGCTACCAATGTTCCGGACTGGCTTACCTATATGTTTGCCTGTGCACGCCTTGGAGCAGTAGGTGTTACAGTAAATACCTCTTATAAACTCCACGAGCTTGAATATCTTGTAAAACAGGCTGATTTAACAACCCTTTGTCTTTGTGATGGTATAAAGGATTCAAACTACGTTCAGATGATTAAGGAACTTGTTCCAGAGCTTGATGAATACGAGCGCGGCTGCCTTAAATCAAAGCGT
Source organism: Spirochaetales bacterium (assembly GCA_029098225.1). Taxonomy (GTDB): domain Bacteria; phylum Spirochaetota; class Spirochaetia; order Treponematales; family Treponemataceae; genus Treponema_D. Next base: position 16,051 of record JAQXNX010000004.1, read on the forward strand.
TTCCCATGCCTTAAAAATGTCGTTTTTATGGGGCCGGAAAAGTTCCGCGGACTTTATTCTACACCTGAATTGCTGCTTCTTGGCCAGCACGTTGATATTGAAATCATTCATAAGATTGAAAGCGAAGTTACTCCTGAAGATGTTGTAAACATGCAGTATACTTCGGGAACAACAGGCTTCCCTAAGGGCGTTATGCTTACAAGCCGCAATATCATTAATGACGGTTTTATTATTGGTGAGCGCATGCGCTATACAGAAAATGACAAGCTCTGCCTCCTGGTACCGCTTTTCCACTGTTTTGGAATTGTACTTGGTGTTATGGCAGTTTTGACCCATGGCGGTACCCACGTTCTTCTCGAAAGCTTTGATCCTCTTGTTGCCCTTGCTTCAATTCAGAAGGAGAAGTGTACTTCGCTTTACGGCGTTCCTACAATGTTCATTGCAGAGCTTAATCATCCAATGTTCAGCATGTTTGATTTGTCTTCACTCCGTACAGGAATTATGGCCGGTTCCGGAGTACCTGTTGAACTTATGAAAACAGTTATTGAAAAAATGCATATGCCGGAAATTACTTCTGTTTATGGCCTTACAGAATCAAGCCCTGGAATGACTCAGAGCCACTGGAATGATTCAGTTGAAGTAAAGGCCACAACAGTAGGTGACGCTTTTGAAGGAATTGACGTAAAGGTTCTTGATCCTGAAACCGGCAAAGAATGTCCGGTTGGAGTGCAGGGAGAAATGTGCTGTAAGGGCTGGAACGTAATGAAGGGCTATTACAAAATGCCTGAAGCTACTGCAGAAACAATTGATAAAAACGGCTACCTGCATTCAGGAGACCTTGGAATAAAAGACGAAAACGGCAATTACCGCATTACCGGTCGTATAAAGGATATGATTATCCGCGGCGGTGAAAATATTTACCCTCGCGAAATTGAAGAGTTCCTTATTCAGATGCCGGAAATTAAAGATATTCAGGTTGCTGCTGTTAAGTCTGAACGCTACGGAGAAATTACAGGAGCCTTTATTATCCTTCACGAAGGAAAGACTCTTACAGAACAGGATGTAATTGAGTTCTGCCGCGACAAGCTTTCTAAGTTTAAGTGGCCGCAGCTGGTTATGTTCCTGGATGAATTCCCTATGACAGGTTCAGGAAAAATTCAGAAATTCAAGCTTACAGAAATCGGTACAAAATACCGCAGAGAAGTGTTGAAAGTTGAAGATTAATGAGTTAAAATATATGTAATATATGGATTCCATTATTCTTTTTGACTTTGACGGAACTATTGCAGATACAATTTCTGCTGGACTTGAAATAATTAATTCACATGCAGAAAAGTTTGGCTATAAAAGACTTGACGGTGATATTAATACACACTTTTCTGCATTGCAATTAGTAAAACTTGCAGAAATAAAGTTCTGGAAGCTTCCGTATCTTATTTATCAGTTAAAGAAAAAGCTTTCTGAAAAAGCAGATGAAATTCAACTCCTTACAGAAGCTCCTTTACTTATTAAGAAGTGCTATGAAGCTGGATTTGAACTTGGAATTCTTACTTCAAATTCATTAAAAAATGTTCAGAGTTTTTTAAAAAAATATGAGCTTGATTCTTTTTTTACTTTTTTAAGAACTGATGTTTCTTTATTCGGTAAAAAAAAGGCTCTTCGTAAAGCTAAAAAAGTCCTTAATAAACGAATATTATATATTGGTGATGAAATTCGCGATATAGAAGCCTGCAGAAAAAACAATATTCCAATTGTTTCAATTCCATGGGGATTAAATTCTTTTGAAGTTCTTGAAGAACATAATCATGGATTAGTGGCAAATTCTGCTGAAGAAGCTTATAATCTTATAATTAATTTGTAATACAATTATAATCTTTTTTCATTCCATGAGCTCCAAAAATTTTCCAGTCTCCCTGACCAAGACGCTGCATAATTGTTTTACGTTCAAGCGCACAAAGAGCCGGATCTGTATCTACAGAAGTCATAAGTACTGGAGCATACTGATTGTATTCTGTTTGTTCCTTTGTCATTTCATGAATATTTACGTAAATATCACCAGAAAAAACAAGGTGATTAGTGTAATCAATAAGCACTGTTTCGCCCTGTAAGTGGCCGCCTTTTCCTTCGTAAACCTCAAAGTGCAATTCCCCAAAATCAAAAAAGCCTGTCTGAACCAGAGGTTCTGTCTGATTTTCTGGTGACTGCCAGCAGGCTATTATCTTTGAAGGCTCTGGAGGCTGATAGCAGGTTAGGGTTTTGCAGATATTTATGTAAGGCTTGTGAAGCGGATTCTGTTCTCGGAAGGCATTCTTACCTCTATATTCCAGTTCGAGGCATTCTTTTGTTTTGGAGCTTGCGTAAATTTCATCAAAAAGCGGAAGAAGACCGCAGTGATCTACATCTGCATGGGTGATGTAAATTTGTTTTTTGATTTTATCGAAATCTGGAAGCAGCGTTCTGAAAAGCTTAAGCATTTCATCCTTGTATAGTGCATAGCCGCAGTCAATAAAAAGGGTTTCGCCGTTACTTTGTAAGATAGCCGTATTGCTTCCACATGGCGGTTCAATTAAAATGATATTCGTATTTTCTGTAATTTTATGATTACTTATTCGAGGCTGGAATTTTGCTCCACGGCTGGCGGCAAGTAAGTGTGCAAAACGACTGATGCTTTCAAAGGTTTTATAAGGAGAAAGCCCTTTTTCGTCCAGCATCTGCATTACAAGATTTGTATTTATAAGCAGATTGTCGCGAAGCTCTTCAGAAAGTCCAAGACATTGAACAAGTTCTGAGACAAAGGTGTTATAGAAAATACTGTTGTCCAGAATTTTTTCTGAATGATTGTAATCCAGAATTCGTATCGGGCATAGTTTGCGGGCTTTCTCAAGAAAGTCATTTAGTTTTCTTTCATCTCCAATAAAAAGTCCCATTTTAAAGGCCTGATATTCTGTACCGTTTTCCTGTGAGCTGATATAAGAAATGTTTAACTGAAAGTCGTTTATGAGCCGGAGGATTTCTGTAACGCTTCCGGGATGGTCTGCGAGAGTAAATTCCAGAAGTACAATGCTTGTTTCTGTTTTTGTATTTTGTAAATAGCCTATTTTTTCAAGCTCCAGATCAGCCTGTTTAAGGGCTGTTTCGTCTCCTTCGGCATCTATAAAAAGCGTGTGTGAATCTACAGCTTTATTATAGCTTACGCGGGTAATATTTATTCCAAGCTTTGCAAGACATTCACTTGCTTTAAGAAAGGCTCCAATGTGGTTTGGCATATTTGTAATGTAGGTTTTCTTCATAAGTATCTGTAATATAGCAGAATTGCATGAGTCTGGACAATAGAAAAACTTTAATTATATTAAAAATATTTAATATTTTTTAATTTTTCTATTGCTTTTTGAAATGAATTCCTGTATTATTTGAACATTGAGTGAGCGATAGTAGCACCTGCAAAGCAGCCGACCGCAGCGAACGAAGTGAGTGAGGACGGTGAGCGTTAGCGAAGTGCGGATAGCGCGACACGAGCGGAGCGAGTGGCACTTCCAGAATATAATAAGGAGTATCAACATTATGAATGAGGAGATTAAAGCAGTAGCAGACCGATTGATTGGTCTGCGTGAAATTATGGATGTTTCGGTTGAAGAAGCAGCAGGAGTCTGTGGAATCTCTATTGAACAGTATAAGAAGTATGAAACAGGTACTGTTGATATTCCTGTAGGAATTCTTCAGTCTATGTCTAAAAAGTATGGCATTGACCTTGGAACTCTTATTTCTGGAAAAGAGCCACACATGCATTCTTACTGTCTTACAAAAAAAGACAAGGGACTTTCAGTTGACCGCAGAAGTGACTATAAATATCAGGCTCTGGCGGCTGGTTTTCAGAATCGCAAGGCAGATCCGTTTATCGTTACAATAACTCCGGAAGAAACCCGCGAGATTCATTTCAATGCACATCCTGGCCACGAGTTTGAATATATGATTGAAGGCTCTATGAAGCTGGTTGTGGATGGAAAAGAAATGACTCTGGAAGAAGGTGATTCTGTATATTTTGATGCAACTAAGCAGCACGGTATGCAGGCCCTTAATGATAAAAAAGCTAAATTCTTGGCAATAATTATATAGGATTTAATATGTTAGAAGATTTTCTAGAACGAACAGAATTTACAGATTATAAAGATTTTTTTGAAAACTATAAAATTAAGGTACCTGCAAACTTCAACTTTGGTTATGATGTAGTTGATGTTCTTGCTCAGCGTACCCCGGATGTAAAAGCCTTCGTATGGTGCAATGATAACGGCGAAGAGCTTGTAATGACCTTTGGAGAACTTAAGGAACGCACAGACAAAGCCGCCGCTTATTTCCGCAGTATTGGTATTAAGCGCGGAGATTTTGTTATGCTGATTCTTCAGCGCCGTTATGAGTTCTGGCTTTCTATTGTAGCACTTCACAAAATTGGCGCAGCTGTTATTCCTGCAACTCACATGCTTACAAAAGAGGATATTGTTTTCCGCTGTAATGCCGCATACATTAAGGCAGTTGTTGCTGTAGACCATCGCGAGCTTTTTACTTACATTGAAGAAGCTCAGAAGGAATGTCCTTCACTCAAAACTCTTGTAGCTGTTCCTCCTTTTGGAATTGACCAGGGTATGAGTGCAGAGTTCAAGGCAAAGCATCCGACCTGGCTGGACTTTACTGAGGGTTGTAAAAATGTTAGTGAGGAAGCACTTAAAGACTTCCACGCCCTTAAGCGCGAAGATATCAGTAAGAACGATGACATTCTTCTTGCATACTTTACATCCGGTACTACAAGTCATCCAAAGCTGGTTTCTCATAACTTCCTTTATCCACTTGGACACATTGTTACTGCAAGCTACTGGCAGCAGGTTCAGAAGGGCGGACTTCATCTTACTGTAGCAGATACAGGCTGGGGTAAGGCAGTGTGGGGTAAGCTCTACGGTCAGTGGATTGCTGAATGCTGTGTATTTATTTATGACTACCATGATAAGTTCAAGCCTATTGATTTGATCAAGCAGATTGAAAAACATCACATTACTTCTTTCTGCGCTCCTCCAACAATCTACCGTTTCCTTATTCAGGAAGATTTAACTCAATATGATTTCTCAAGCTGCCTGCATTGGTCGACAGCCGGCGAGCCTTTGAGCGAAGAAGTATTCAACAAATGGAAGGAAATCACCGGAAAAGAGATTCGCGAAGGCTTTGGTCAGACAGAAACTACTTTGTCGCTCTTTAATTACGGCAACGAACGCATTAAGCCGGGCAGCCTTGGAAAACCTGCACCATATTATAATGTTACTTTGATTGATGAAGAAGGTAACGAAGTAGAAGACGGTGAAGTTGGAGAAATTGTAGTTGATATGTCTAAGGGAAACTTCCCGGGCCTTTTCATGGAATACTTTGGCGATCCTGCAAAAACTAAGTCTGTAATGCACGACGGATACTACCACACTTCTGATAACGCATGGCGTGATGAAGACGGATACTTCTGGTTTACCGGCCGCAATGACGACGTAATCAAGTGTTCTGGTTACCGAATTGGTACTTTCGAAGTAGAGTCTGTTCTTATGCAGCACCCTGCAGTTGTAGAATGTGCAGTTACAGCCGCTCCTGATCCTGTACGAGGTCAGGTTGTAAAGGCAACTATCGTTCTCGCAAAGGGCTACCAGCCGGGCGACGAGCTTGTAAAGGATATTCAGAACTTTGTAAAGAAAACAACTGCTCCATATAAATACCCGAGAATTGTTGAGTTCAGAGACAGTCTGCCAAAGACAATTTCGGGTAAGATTATGAGAAAGGATATTAAGTAGCCTAAAATCGAAGAACCGTTAAAAAACGAGCTGCGACAGCAGGTCGTTTTAGGTTCAACATAAAAATGGCTCAAGCGGCGAGACTAGCGAGCCGCCTAAAATCGAAGAACCGTTAAAAAACGACTGTGTTAAGGCACGCTACGCTTAAAGCCTTGACACAGTCGTTTTTGCAGAAGTCTTTCTCTTGAATTAATGTAGAAATTTTCTTTATAATCTGATTATGTATATAAAATTGAAAGGTTATACTTTTTTAGATTATTGTGATTTCTCGTTTTCATCTTCGGGATTAAGTAGAAAAGTTAGATTTACTTCTTTATTTTTAATTATTCTTGTTTTTCTTGCTTTTTTTACTGATTATTTTTTTCATTTACATTTTTTTGATTTACTGAGAACAGAAATAAAAGTTCTTTCGGTAATTGGAATTCTTATTTTAATATATTTTTTTATTATTCTTTTCCAAATTTTTCGTGCTTATAAATCACTAAAATATTTTAATATAGAAACAGAGCTTGAAATTACAGAAGACAAAATATTAGAAAAATCAAAATTTACCAGATTAGAAATTCCCAAAAATAAACTTTCAAAAATAATACTAAGTAAAAATAGAATTTATATTTTCTATCAGGATTTCAGGGCAATTTTAATCTGTAAAAAATCTTTAGAGAATGAAAATAAATGGAATGAATTGAAGTCATTTATATTTCAGAATTATGATTGCAATAATTTTGTAATCAAAAAAATGTAAAGTATGGTTTATAAAATAGAAGAATGCACTTTTTAAACTTCAGTTTTGCCTTTTGGCAAAATCTGCTATTTTGCGCCTCTGTGTATGACTACTATCATGGAGGTTTTATAGGAGAACAAAATGGAATTCAATATCAAGACAATTAATCATAAAGATGAATATATAAAATATTATAATGATTTTGTTTCAAAAAGACTTTTCCCTGTTTATTTGCATATAATTATTGGCGGATTGTTTTTTTGTGATGCTCTTTTTTTATCTGTAATTTTTATATGGTCCAAAAATATGGCAATTATTTTTAATATTTTGTTAATTTATTTGGTTTCAATATTCTTTTTATTTAAAAACCGTAAATCAGGAAAAAAAGCAGAAAAATATGCAGAAAGAGGTTTGTATTTAATCCGAAATATTAAAGAAGTAAATTATATTTTTACATCTGAAAAAATAACTGGGCTGACTGAATTTGGAGAAACAATTTTTCTCCCGGAGCATATTTATGAAATAGACCTTGCAGATGATTATGTAGCTTTTAAGTTTTTTTATGGCAGTTTAAATTTTTTCTGTAAAAATGATTTTGAAAATGAAGAACTATGGAATGATTTTAAAAATTTGATAAAATCTGATTATAGTAAAATTAAAAGGTTTTATGAAAACAAACCATTTAATAAAAAACATTACATTATTGCATCATTAATAGTACTTCTGCTTTCGGCTGTAATTATTGGACTTCAATATTATTATATTTTCTTTTAATGAATAATCATAATCACCCGTCAAATCCACTGAAAAAAAATAGAGGCTGTTCAAAAGAACAGCCTCATCATCTATTTATAATATAAATAGAAACTTTTAGTTGCCAAGAAAAAACTAAAGTGTAGCTCCAGGAATTGCCTTGTCGAACTCAGGGTTACCGTGGTGGTAAGTTGGAAGTACCTTTGGAGAAACAGCGTTGCCCTTAATCTTTGCAGCAGCTCTTTCCTTTTCAAAGTCCTTTACGTGCTGGAGAGAAAGTTCTTTTGCAAGCTTAATCTTCTTGAACATCTTACCGGCTTCGATTCCGGCTTCGCGTCCGAATACAACTACATCGAGGAGTGAGTTACCCATAAGGCGGTTTGTACCGTGAACACCACCAGAAGCTTCACCTGCAACGAGGAGGTTAGCAACGTTAGTGTGACAAGTCTTGTCAATTTCTACACCACCATTCTGATAGTGAAGTGTAGGGTAAACAAGAATTGGTTCCTTGCGGATATCGATTCCGTACTTAATGAACATGTTGTACATAGCAGGAATTGACTTAAGGATTGTTCCTTCTCCGTGAATCATATCGATCATTGGAGTATCGAGCCATACAGCATCCTGTACGTCGTTATGAACACCACGGCCTTCACGAACTTCGCGGATAATACCAGAAGCGTTTACGTCGCGTGTTTCAAGTGGGTGAATGTAAACTTCACCGTCTTTATTGATAAGTTTAGCTCCGAGTGAGCGAACCTTTTCTGTTACGAGTTTACCAAGAATCTGTGTCGGGTATGCAGCTCCAGTCGGGTGATACTGCAAAGAATCCTGATAAAGAAGCTTTGCACCAGCGCGGTATGCAATTACAAGACCGTCGGCTGTTGCACCGTAGTGGTTAGAAGTTGGGAATCCCTGATAGTGCATACGTCCGGCACCACCAGTTGCAATAATTACAACCTTAGCCTTTGCAATGCGGATTTCTCCAGTTTCAATGTTCATAAGAACTGCACCGGCAGCTTCACCTTTTTCGTTCTTGATGATTTCGATAGCGGCTGTGAAGTCTACTACTGTAATCTGGTCTGCGCGGTTGAAAGTTTCATCGCGGAGAGTACGCATGATTTCTGCACCAGAGTAGTCCTTACAAGCATGCATACGCTTGCGGCTTGTTCCACCACCATGTGTTGTTACCATTGTACCATCTGGCATCTTGTCGAATTCAACACCAAGATCGTTGAGCCATTTGATTACAGATGGAGCCTTGTTTACGAGTGTATATACGAGCTCTGGTTTTCCGTCAAAGTGTCCGCCACCAAAAGCGTCGAGGTAATGCTGAGCAGGTGAGTCGTTTGGCTTATCTGCAGCCTGAATTCCACCTTCAGCCATCATAGTGTTAGCATCACCAACACGAAGCTTTGTTACGAGAAGAACTTTTGCTCCGGCTTCAGAAGCCATGATAGCAGCAGAAGTTCCTGCTCCGCCACCACCAATTACGAGTACGTCTGTTTCATAATCAATGTGGTTAAGATCAATCTTTTCAGGTTCGAGGCGTGGTTTTGCCTGAAGCATTTCTGCGAGCTCTATAGGAGCCTGCTGTCCCTTGTTAGGACCAATCTTGAGTTCTGTGAACTGCTTCTTAATGCGGTCCGGGTGGAACTTCAAGAGTAAATCGTCTTTTTCTTCTGCAGTAAGACGTGCATGTTCAAATTTAAGGTTTTCTTCGCGTTTTTCAGCTACGATTTTCGCAGCGTCGTCAAGGTAATTTCCGTACATATATTAATTCTCCTTGAATGCGCCATGAATGGCGCAATGGTCATTTATCTGCTTTAGTATGAGAGTTTTTGCAACGCAGAAACTCTCAGAACAAAATTGCCACGGATGGCGATTTTGTGACTATTTTTCGATATCACGTGTGTTATAAAGTTCCTTGATTTTGTCAAGGTTCTTAGTAGACATAGTTACAAAGTTCTTGATGTCCTTTTCGCACTTGCCTTCATCAATTTCTGCAACGCGGTCGATGAGGTGCTGGCTCTGAGGCTGAATGTATTTACCATTCAAGCGGCGGGCAAGCTCTGCAACCTGTGGGTGAGAGATTCCAGCCGGACAGCGTGATGAACAGCATCCGCACATTACACAGTCGAATGAAAGGTCTGCACACTTTGCAAAGTCGCCGCGCTGAGCGTAAGCGATGTACTGCATTGTCTGCAGGCTCTGAGGGCAGGCACGTGTACAAGCGTTACAGCCTACACAAGAGTAAATCTCAGGGTAGAGCTGCATCATAATCTGCTGCTCAGGTTTGATTTTATTGATATCGTAAATCTGCTTTACGAGCGGGAAGAATGGAAGAGTAGCGATATACATATCGTTTTCAACTTTCTTAGAACATGCAAGGCATGTTTGAAGCTGATTTTGTCCCTTAATGCGGTAGATTGTAGCACAAGCTCCACAGAATCCGTTACGGCATCCGCATCCACGCTTGAGCTGATAGCCGGCATATTCCATTGCATTCATAATGGTAAGTTCAGCCGGAACATCATATTTTTTGCCAAAAATATAAATTGTTGCCATTTCTTTTTCAGCCATTTTTTGCTCCTATATAAACATAATAATCGTTTAAAATATCTTTAATATTATATATCATTTTTTTAAGATTGTTAATAGAGAATCATCTGCTTGACAGCATATTTTAAATTCAATAAGATAAAATAAATACGACAAAGAGGCCGTAGATAATATTTCGCAATTTTGCGAGGTACTGTCTACGGCCTTTTTTCGTTTTAGACTGAATTTGGAGGAAAAGGGGAATCCGCTGAGAAATTTGGGAAAAGAGGAAGATTCTAAAAAGTTGCTCCACGTATTCGCAACTTTTTTTAACGAATCTTCGATTTACCACGGTGCCGATTGTAGGTAAAAACCTAAATTGGATTTTTCCGTGGGAAAATCCAATTTTTAACGGTTTCTTCGATAAGAGAAATCTAAGTGGTAAATCCTAAAGAAATGCTCCAGGTTTTCGCATTTCTTTTTAACGGATTTGCTATTAATGCTTTTGAACGAGGAGGTAAGTAAATCCTAAAAAATAATTTTCTGCGGAAAATTATTTTTCTTAACGGATTTGCTATAAGAGTATGTGTGGTTTTGTAGGTTGTTTTGACTTGAACAGTGGCAGCGCACCGATTGCGGAAGGCTTGAAGGAAGAACTTCGTGCACAGGTTCTTGAGATGTCTAAAAAAATACGTCACCGTGGTCCGGACTGGAGCGGTGTTTATACCGGCGATAATGCCATCTTGAGTCACGAGAGGCTTTCGATTGTTGACCCGCTTTCTGGCAAACAACCGTTAGTTAGTGATGATGAAAAAATCATTCTTGCGGCAAACGGCGAAATATATAATCACAAGGAAATCCGCTCCCGCTTTGAAGGAAGCTACAAGTTCCGTACAGGAAGCGACTGCGAAGTAATCATTCCGCTTTACAAAAAATACCGCGAGTCCGGCGACTTTTTAAAAATGATAGAAGAGCTTTCGGGCATTTTCGCCTTCGCGCTTTATGACAGCGAGAACGACGTTTACCTCATTGCCCGCGACGAAATCGGTGTTATTCCTCTCTACCAGGGCTGGGACAAGGCCGGCCGCTATTACGTTGCAAGCGAACTTAAGGCTCTGGAAGGTGACTGTCAGACAATCGAAGAGTTTCCGAATGGAAGTTATCTCTATTCAGGAGGGGAAGGCCTTCCCCTGGCTTCAGCCGTACGCACGCAAAGCGTGCTGCCGTCTTCAGCCACCCCTTCTAACGGGGGACACCCCCGTAACGCCCCCGCAGAACCAATCCGCTGGTACCACCGCGACTGGGAATCATACGACGCAGTAAAAAATTCTCCTAAAGCTACCGACGACAAGGGCGATGTAATCAACCCGAGCGTAATCGAAAAAGTCCGCAATGGCTTGGAATCAGCTGTAAAAGCCCAGCTCATGTCTGACGTTCCTTACGGCGTTCTTTTGAGCGGCGGTCTCGACTCATCAATCATCGCAGCCATCACACAAAAATACAGCAAGAAGCGTGTTGAAACAGACAGCAAGGAAGCAGCCTGGTGGCCACAGCTTCATAGTTTTGCAGTCGGCCTCGAAGGCTCTCCAGACCTCATTGCTGCTCAAAAGGCCGCCGACTATATCGGAACTGTTCATCATGAAGTTCACTTTACAATTCAGGAAGCCCTGGACGCCCTCCCTGATGTAATCTATCATATCGAAACTTATGATATTACGACTGTTCGCGCCAGCACTCCAATGTATCTTCTTGCCCGCGTAATCAAATCTATGGGAATTAAAATGGTTTTGAGCGGTGAGGGTAGTGACGAGCTTTTTGGCGGTTATCTTTATTTCCATAAAGCTCCAAACGCACAGGAGTTCCACGAAGAACTGGTTCGCAAAATGAGTAAGCTTCACCTTTATGACTGTCTGCGCGCAAACAAATCTCTTATGGCCTGGGGTGTAGAAGGCCGCGTTCCTTTCCTCGATAAAGATTTTATTGATATTGCGATGGGCCTGAATCCGAGTGATAAGATGAATATTAAGCTTGAGACCCCGAAACAAGTTCGGGGTGACGGGGCTCCGAAACAGAGAATGGAAAAATGGATTCTCCGCAAAGCCTTTGAAGACCTGCTTCCGGAAAGCATTGCCTGGCGTCAGAAGGAACAGTTCTCAGACGGCGTAGGCTACAACTGGATTGATACCCTCAAAAAGATTACAGAAGAAAAGGTAAGCGACGCTGAGTTTGCCCGTCGCGAAAACCGCTTCCCGGTAAATCCTCCAAAAACAAAAGAGGAATATTACTACCGTGAAATCTACAGCCGCCTCTTCCCGAGTGACTCAGCTGCCCGCTGTGTACCGCACGAAGCCGGAGTAGCCTGCTCAACTGCCAAGGCCCTCGAGTGGGATGCCGCCTGGAAAAACATGGATGAACCAAGCGGAAGAGCAATTGGAGGTGTTCATAATGATGCGTACAAAGCTTAGCAGGGGCGTTACGGGGGCGGCAGCTCCCGTAGAGGGGGTAGAGGAAGAGTGCGAAGCTCTCTGTAACGAGGGGGAGGCTTCCCCCTCCTTTTTAATTCTTTCAGACGGAACTGTTTTTAAAGGAAAATCTATAGGTGTTCAGGGGCGTTCAATTGGTGAAGTTGTTTTTACAACAGGAATGACAGGTTATATAGAAACTCTTACAGATCCAAGTTATTTCGGGCAGATAGTTACACAGACTTTTCCTTTAATTGGAAATTACGGTGTTATGAGCGAAGATTTTGAAAGCAAAAAATCATGGGTAAGAGGATACATTGTCCGCGAGTTGTGTGATGAGCCTGATAATTTTCGTTGCGAAGATACTCTCAATAACTTTTTAATAAATCATAATATTACAGGAATTTGTGGTATAGATACACGTGCGCTTACTAAACGTCTTAGAGAACAGGGCGTTATGAATGGAATGATTGTAAGCGGAGAATGTCCGGAAATTACTGATAAGCTTCTTGAAGAAATTAAGAATTACAAAATAACGAATGCAGTTGAAAGTGTACAATGGCTTAAGGAAGGGAAAACTCTTCCAGTCCGCAATGCTCCACACGTTGTTCTTTATGATTTTGGCGCTAAAGCTAATATTAAGCGTGAGCTTGAAAAACGTGGCTGCAATGTTACTGTCGTTCCGTATAACACAAGTGCGGAAGATGTTATAAAACTTGAGCCGGATGGTGTTATGCTTAGTAATGGTCCTGGAGATCCTGCAGAAAATACAGGCGTTATTGCGGAAATAAAAAAATTATGCGATTACAAAAAAATTGCAATTTTTGGAATCTGTCTTGGTCATCAGATGCTGGCTTTAGCGCGAGGTGCTAAAACAAGTAAGCTTAAATACGGGCACCGTGGCGGTAATCACCCGTGTAAGGATATGGAAACCGGTCGCGTATATATTACAAGTCAGAATCATGGATATGCGGTAGAAACTGCAAGCCTGCCGGCTTATGCACAATTAAGCTTTGTGAACGTAAATGACAACACCTGCGAAGGAATTTCTTATACAGACATTCCGGCCTTCAGTGTACAGTTTCATCCCGAAGCGTGTGCCGGCCCTCATGATACAAATTATTTGTTTGATAAATTTGTAAAAATGCTTTGAGACTAAAGATCTGATGTTCCGATGAAGCTCGTAAGATTTTTACTAAGCATATGGTTGCAGAAAAGTTTATATAATTTTGATTTTTCAGGGAGATAAAATCGTCATGCCATTAAATAAAAATATACATAAAGTTATGATTATTGGATCTGGTCCGATTGTAATTGGTCAGGCGGCTGAATTTGATTATGCCGGAAATCAGGCCTGTAAGGCTCTTAAATCGCTTGGACTGGAGGTTTGTCTTGTAAATTCAAATCCGGCTACCCTTATGACAGATCATTATATGGCTGATGAAATTTACATGGAGCCGCTTACTCTAAAAACTCTGGAACGCATTATAGAAAAAGAAAAACCTGATTCTCTTCTTTCAACTCTTGGCGGGCAGACCGGATTAACCCTCAGTATGGAGCTTGCAAAATCGGGATTTTTAAAAAAACATGGAGTTCAGCTTCTTGGTGCAAGACCCGAAACTATTGACAAGGCAGAAGACCGCCAGATGTTCAAGGATACAATGGAAGCAATCGGCGAGCCCTGCATTCCTTCAAAAGTAGTTACAACTTACGAGGATGCAGCGGATTTTGTTCATAATGAAATAGGTTTTCCTGCAATTATCCGCCCGGCCTTTACACTTGGCGGAACAGGCGGTGGTATAGTAAACAATGAGCGTGAGCTTGATGAAATTGCCCATAATGGATTGCATCGTTCACCAATTCATCAGATTCTGGTTGAAAAATGTATTTCGGGCTGGAAGGAAGTTGAGTTTGAAGTTATGCGGGACAGTACCGGCAATGTAATAACAGTCTGCTCAATGGAAAACTTTGACCCGGTTGGAGTGCATACAGGAGATTCAATCGTAATTGCGCCAACTGTTACTCTGGCAGATAAAGAATATCAGATGCTGCGTTCGGCTGCCTTGAACATAATTTCTGCGCTTAAAATAGAAGGTGGCTGTAACTGCCAGTTTGCTCTTAATCCTGAAAGTTTTGAATATGCGGTAATTGAAGTTAATCCTAGGGTTTCTCGTTCGAGTGCTCTTGCAAGTAAAGCTACAGGTTATCCTATTGCAAAGGTTGCAGCACTTATTGCAGTTGGCTTTACTTTAGATGAGATTCCGAATTTTGTAACTAAAAAAACAAAAGCCTGCTTTGAGCCTGTTCTTGATTATGTAGTTGTAAAAATGCCGAAATTTCCTTTTGATAAATTTGTTTATGCCGCCCGTAAGCTTGGCACTCAGATGAAAGCAACTGGTGAGGTTATGGCAATTGGTCAGAATTTTGAAGAAGCAATTTTAAAGGCTGTTCGTGGTCTTGAAGTTGGCGTAAAGGATTTGAATCTTCCAGCCTTTGAAAAAGAAGGTGATGAGAAAATTCGTGAGCGTGTAGGAAAGTGTACGGATCAGAGAATATTTGCAATTTATCAGGCTATTAAACGCAGCCTTATGACTGTAGAAGAGATTCATGAAATTACAAAAATTGATAAATGGTTTTTGTGGAAATTAGAAAAGATTGTGAAAATGGAGAGGAAAGTTTTTGAGGGCACTTCGAGAGCATCTGGGTGCTCAAAATTATTATATCCGCCGCGCAGTTTTAAAATGGTAGATACCTGTGCCGGAGAATTTGATGCAGAAACTCCATATTTTTATTCGACTACTGATGGAGTAAATGAAGCTGAACTTTTCTTAAAGGAATGTCGCGGGGGCGTTACGGGGGCGGCAGCCACCGTTGATGGGGGTGCCGGCGCAACGCAGTGCGACGCAGGGGGAAGGCTTTCCCCCTCAAAGACTTTATCAAAGGGAACAATCGTAGTTTTAGGTTCCGGACCTATCCGCATTGGACAGGGAATTGAATTTGACTATTCTTCGGTTCAGTGTATCCGTGCTCTAAAGAAACTTGGGTATGAGGTTGCAATAATTAATAATAATCCCGAAACTGTCAGTACTGATTTTGACACAGCAGACCGCCTTTATTTTGAGCCGCTTACTCCAGAAGATGTAATGAATGTAATTGCTGTTGAAAAACCTCTTGGTGTTGTAGTTGCGTTTGGCGGAGGGACGGCAATTAAGCTTGCAAAATTTTTAGACAGTCAGGGTGTGCGCATCTTAGGTACAAGTGCTGATGCAATAGATCTTGCAGAAGACCGGGAACGCTTTGAAGAATTATGCGAACGTCTTGAGGTAAACAGACCGCGTGGTCTTACTGTCTTAAATGAAGTAGAAGCTCTTGAAGCAGGCTTTAAGCTTGGATACCCTGTTTTAATGCGCCCGAGTTATGTTCTTGGCGGTCAGAACATGATTATTGCCCGTAACAGTGCAGACATTAAAGAATATATGAAAATCATTATGAGGCAGGGTATTGAGAATCCTGTTCTTATTGATAAATATATGGAAGGTACAGAACTTGAAATTGACTGTATTTGCGACGGCGAAGATATTCTTATTCCGGGAATTATGGAACATATTGAGCGTACAGGAATTCATTCTGGAGATTCTATTGCAGTTTATCCTGCCTGGAATTTTACTCCAGAAATGGAAGCTGAAGTTGTAAAAAAATCTACTGCTATGGCGCTTGCTCTTGGAACAAAAGGAATTGTAAATATTCAGTGGCTTTTTTATAACGGCGAACTGAACATTATTGAAGCAAATCCACGTTCCAGCCGTACTGTACCTTATTTAAGCAAAGTAAGCGGAGTTCCTATGGTAGAACTTGCAACGCGTGCTATGCTTGGTGAGAAACTTTGCGATATGGGATATGGAACAGGACTTTACAGAAAACCTTCGTATTTTGCAGTAAAAGTTCCTGTCTTTAGCTTTGAAAAATTAATGGATGTAGATACACATCTTGGTCCCGAAATGAAGTCTACAGGCGAAGTCCTTGGAATTGCATCGACTTTAAACGAAGCTTTATACAAAGGAATGGCTGCTGCCGGCTGGAAAATGCTTAAGCCACAAAAAAGTAAAAAATCAGGCAGCGCACCAGGCGTCCTTTTTTCTGTTCGCAATAGTGATCTTCCTGAGCTTCCTGAGCTTGCGCGGAAATTCTATAAGCTTGGATTTACTCTTTATGCAACAGCAGGAAATGCCGTTACGATAGAACGCAGCGGAATGAATGTTATTCATACAGCTAAAGTTCATGAAGATTATCATAACAACGTTATGACACTGCTGGAAAGCGGAAATGTGGATTATGTAATTTCTACTTCTGCAAAAGGGCGTGATCCGCTTGCAGAAAGTGTTAAATTAAGGCGCCTGGCTGTTGAGCGGGATATAGACTGTCTTACAGCAATAGATACTGCAAATGCTCTTGCAGACTGTATTGCAAGTTCTTTTTCTTTAGATAACGTAAGTCTGATCAACATAAACTCTTTGTAAAATTTTTATTTATTTCTTGACAAGTCATAGGCATGGCGTTATATTGTGTATATACAATATACACAATGCGCGACTGCTACCGCGGAGGTTTGGAGGTAATATGAATCTTATAGAAGTGAATGGACTTTGCAAGAATTTTGAATCTTTTAAGCTTCAGAATGTAAGTTTTTCTTTAGAGCCCGGATATATTATGGGGTTTATAGGGCGTAATGGAGCTGGAAAATCTACAACTTTAAAAACTATGCTCAATTTAATGAACAGTGACGGTGGATCTGTTAATTTTTGTGGACTTTCAATGCCTGCTGACGAAGTAGAAATTAAAAACAAGGTAGGTTATGTTTTTGGCGGAGTTGATTTTTATCCGGCATCAAAAGTTGGGCGCATTACTGAAGTTACAAAAGGTTTTTACCGTGAATGGGATGATGAACTCTATAAAAGTCTTTGTGACCGCTTTGAAATAGATCAGAATAAAAAGTTCATGCAGCTAAGTGCCGGTATGAAAGTAAAATATTCTATAGCTGTTGCAATGAGTCATAATCCGCAGGTTCTTATTTTAGATGAACCGACCAGCGGACTTGATCCTGCAGCCCGTGATGATCTTGTCCTTCTTTTTCAGGAATTTATAGAAGATGGAGAACATTCAATTTTGTTTTCTACACATATTACCAGCGATCTGGAAAAATGTGCTGATTATATTACTTATATAAAGATGGGGCAAATTCTTGCCAGTGAAGAAAAAGAAACTTTCAGAACAAGTTATATAAATGTAGCTGGTAAAAAAGATCAGCTTAATTCAGAGGTTGAATCTAAGATTATTGGGCTTCATGTTCATCAATTAGGCTTTGAAGGCCTTATGAAAACCGAAGATAAGGTGCTGGCAGAGAAGGGTGGTTTTGAAATTTCTTCACCAACGCTTGAAGATATTATGATTCATATTGAGCGCCGTTAAAGCATATTTTCTGTTGGAAAAAGCCGCTTATTTTGCGCCTCCATGCGCGATTAGTATCGTGGAGACTTAGGAGATTTTATGAAATTACAGACTATTAATCTATTAAAAAAAGAAATTATTCTTGGTAATTCGCTGCAGACTATCTGCTGGCTTGTTTGTTGTTTTGGAATGTTTTTTATTCCCAGTTATCCTGCTTATATTGGGCCATTTTATATTACTCTTAGCATTATGATGACTTTTGCGCTTAATCAGGCTTCGCACGATATTCTTTATACTGTGCTTCTTCCTGTTCGCAAAATAGATACAGTAAAAGCACGCTTTTTATATTGCGGACTGCTTGAAGTTGTTTCTATAGTTTTTGGAGTAATTGCCGGAGTTGTAAGACATTTTTCAGCTTTTCCGGAAAATAAAAGCGGAATCCCAATTACAATTGCTTATTTTGGCCTTCAACTTATAATGTTTGCAATTTTTAATTTTATTTTTCTTGGGAATGTTTATAAAAATCCTGTAAAGCCAGGATTAAGATATCTTGCTGCCGGAATTGTTTATTTTGTTACCTATGCAATTTTTGAGCTTCCTGTTTGGAATTATTATGGAATACGTAATAAAATTACAAAAAACGAGCTTGTTGAATTTTCCGGTTTAGGAAAAATCGGTTTTTATCTGGTGAATATGGAAGGTGGAAATCTTTACCGTCAGTTAATTATTTTACTTGCAGGCGTTTTAATTTTTTCTGTTTCCTGGATATTTACTTTTAATCGTGCTGCCAAGCAGTTTGAAAAATATGATATATAATAATGGATATAGTTTTATCACAAAAATCAGAAAAGCCTATTTATTCTCAGATTTATGAGCAGATTGCAGCACAAATAATGAACGGTGAACTTAGTGCAGGAGAAAAATTGCCTCCGATAAGAACTGTCGCTGTAAATCTGCGCATAAGTGTAATTCCCGTAAAGCAGGCCTGGGAGCAGTTGGAACGTGAAGGTTTTATTGCTACTGCTCCCGGACGTGGAACCTTTGTAAATGAGCTTGCAAATCATGAGATTTCAAATAAACGTACTTCTGCAGCTGAAGAACTGCTTACAAAAAATCTTGTTACCTGTCGGGAAATGGGACTTACACTGGAAGAAGTTCTGGAGATAGTAAAAAAACACTGGTAAAATTCAAATTGTTGAAATGAAATTAGACGGCGATGTTCTCGCTTGACAGTTAACAGAAAAGTTCATAAAATATATTTTATAGTACAGAGCAAAGGCGCTCATTCGGTTTGATGACAAAATTGTCGTCAGATGGAATGAGCGCCTTTTTTTTATCTTCCGTCAAATCCGGATGATGACAAATAGTTGAGGGGATTTTTATGGCAAAATATATTTTTGTAACAGGTGGTGGTCGTTCGCTTCGCGAACTTAGCGAGTTTGCGCAATCGCAAACTCGAACAATTTCGGAGGTCTATAATGTCTAAATTCATATTTGTCACCGGAGGCGTTGTTTCAGGATTAGGAAAAGGAATTACTGCCGCCTCACTCGGCCGTCTATTAAAATGCCGCGGCCTCAAAATTGCCAGTCAGAAGCTTGACCCATATATGAATGTAGATCCCGGAACAATGAGTCCCTTCCAGCATGGTGAAGTTTTTGTAACTGATGATGGAGCAGAAACTGATCTGGATCTTGGACATTATGAAAGATTTATCGATGAAAATTTAACAAAATATTCTAACATGACAAGCGGCCGCGTTTACTGGAATGTTCTTAACAAGGAACGTCAGGGAGAGTATCTTGGTCAGACTGTTCAGATAATCCCTCATGTAACAAACGAAATTAAAGATTTTATAATTAAAAATGCAGAGGTAAGCGGTGCCGATGTAAGCATTGTAGAAGTCGGTGGGACAATCGGAGATATTGAAAGTCAGCCCTTCCTCGAAGCAATCCGTCAGCTGGCCCTTGAGGTTGGCCGCCGCAACTGCCTTTTTATTCACGTTTGTCTTGTACCGTATATCAGCGGTTCTGATGAGTTTAAATCAAAGCCAACCCAGCATTCGGTTAAGGAGCTCATGGCTGTTGGAATTCACCCGGATATTATCGTTGCCCGCTGCGACGAAGAAATTCCTCTTGATATCCGTAAAAAAATCAGTTTGTTCTGTAATGTAGGTGAAGACTGTGTAATAAATAATACAACCTGCAAAAGTTTATACGAAGTTCCACTCATGCTTCATGCACAGAACATGGACGATGTTGTTTGCCGCGACCTTGGAATTGAAAATACTCGTAAGGATTATCCGGAACTTGCTGAATGGTCAAAAATGGTTGAAACAATTCATGCACGAAATGGAGAAATTCAGGTCGCTCTTGTTGGAAAATACGTAAAGCTCCACGATTCATATTTGAGTATCGTAGAATCACTCAACCACGCAAGCTTTGTTGTAGGAAAAAATATAAAAATTAAATGGGTAGATTCAGACAGCGTAACTGATGAAAGTGCCCCTGAGGTTTTTGCAGACTGTGCCGGAATTATTTTGCCGGGCGGCTTTGGTCACCGCGGTGTAGAAGGAATGGTCTGCGCCTGCCGCTATGCGCGTACTCACAAGCTGCCATATTTTGGAATCTGTCTTGGAATGCAGATTGCCGTAATTGAGTTTGCCCGCTCGGTTCTGGGCTACGCAGATGCAAACAGCCGCGAGTTCGACGAAATGTGCGAGCACCCGGTTATCGACCTTATGAAAAATCAGGAAGGTGTAATTAAAGGCGGCACAATGAGACTGGGAAGCTATCCTTGCAAAGTTACTCCGGGAACAATCCTGGAGAAGGCTTATGGCTCTCAAAACATCAGCGAGCGCCATCGCCACCGCTATGAATTCAACAACGACTATCGCTCACAAATGCAGGAAGCCGGTCTTACAATAAGCGGAACAAGCCCTGACGAAACTCTTGTAGAAGCCGTAGAAGTTGCAGACCAGTTCCATATTGGCGTACAGTTCCATCCGGAATTTAAGAGCCGCCCAAACAATGCAGGTCCGCTTTTTGTTGAATTTCTACGAGCCTGCGACAAATAAAAAAAATCCTGCACCATGACCGGTGCTGGATTTACAGCTTTATTCTGCTTCGATTATTATATCATAAATATCAGGTATAAGCATTTCTTTCTGCTGACACCACTTGTCTATCCCTTGACCGACCAGGAGAATTCCGTTAAAATTAAATAATCTTAAGGGCAAAGGCGCTCATTTTTTCTTACGACGTGGTGTCGCTGGATAAAATGAACGCCTTTTTTTTTTGGAGTTAAAATATGTACACACAGGAAGAAGTTTTGGATTTTGTGCGCGAGGAAGATGTAAAATTTATTCGCCTTGCTTTTTTTGATTTATCCGGAAAGCAGAAAAATATTTCTATTATGCCGGGCGAACTTGAACGTGCTTTTGAACACGGAATTCCGTTCGATGCTTCTGCGGTAGATGGGTTTGAAGGTCCGGAGAAATCTGAGCTTTATTTATTACCTGATCCTTCTACGCTTGCAATAATTCCATGGCGTCCTGCAACAGGAAAAGTAGTTCGTATGTTCTGTAATATTTTGAATCCGGATGGAACTTCATATGCTAAAGACAGCCGTACTATTCTGCAGAATGCCTGCCAGCGTCTTAAAGATGAATGCGGAATAGAAATGATGGTTGGAACCGAAGTTGAGTTTTATCTTTTTAAACTGGACGAAAAAGGGAATCCTACAACAGAAACCTTTGATAAGGCCGGCTACATGGACATTGCTCCGGAAGATCATGGAGAAAATATAAGACGCGAAATTTGTTTTACGCTTGAACAGATGGGAATTACTCCGGAAGCAAGTCATCACGAAGAAGGCCCCGGACAGAATGAAATTGACTTCCATTACTCAGATGCTCTTACAGCTGCAGATAACGTAGCTACATTTAAATGGATTGTAAATACAAAGGCTGCAAGTAACGGACTATATTCAGACTTTTCTCCAAAGCCAATTGCTGGAGAAGCTGGAAACGGAATGCATATTAATATTTCGTACAGAACGTTAGCTGGAAAAACGGTTTCTTCAGATAATCTTTTACCTTATATTCTTGGCGGAATTTTAAAGCATATAGAAGAAATGACTTATTATTTAAATCCTGCAGATAATTCTTATAATCGTCTTGGTGCAAGCAAGGCTCCTGAGTATATTTCCTGGGGAAAAGAAAACCGTTCAACTCTTATTCGTCTTCCTTCAAGTAAAAATACTCAGCGTCTTGAACTTCGTTCTCCAGATCCACTTTGCAATACTTATCTTGCCCTTACATTGATAATTAATGCAGCAATTGAAGGAATAAAAAATAAAATTGAACCTCCTGCGGCAACTGAAGAAAATCTCTTTGACGAAGAAATTGCTAAACATACATCATTAAAGGCTCTGCCAAAATCTTTAGCAGAAGCAAAGCGTATTGCAGAAAACAGCAGTTTTGTAAAAGCTGCATTAGGCCCGGTGGTTGATTGTATTTAAACTGCATCGTAAGGATTTAAAATAAATGGAAGCAGAAAGCCACAGCGTTCTTTTAGTATCGCGCGACAGTAAAATAATTTCTCAAATTTCGGCATTTCTCGTTCCGCCTTTGTTCGAGCTTACTACCACATCTGACTTTAACGAAGCCCGTCGCCTTGCAACAGAACGTACGTTTAATATAGTTATTGCTGATTCTGGTGATGGCTACGATACAGATTTTGCCATGAATATTGCAGAATCATATTCTACAATTCTTCTGCTTGTTCCAAGTGAACATTTTGATGAAATATCTTACCGCGTGGAAGGTTATGGAATCCTCACAATCACTAAGCCTTTCGAACCTTTTTATTTTTATAACATAATGAAAATTGCAATAGCTGTTCAATACAAGGTACAAGTCCTTTCCAGCCAGACTACAAAACTCAAGGTTAAAATGGAAGAGATTAAACAGGTAAACCGTGCAAAAATGCTTTTAATGCAGAACATGAATATGAGCGAGCAGGAAGCCCACCGCTATATCGAAAAAGAAGCAATGGATCGTGGCATGAAGCGTATTGCGATTTCAGAAGAAATAATAAAAACATACGGATAGAAGGGGGAAGTCTCCCCCTCGCTCCAGCCCGCATAGCGGGCTTCTGCTACCCCCTCTCCTAGTGGGACGCAGCAAGCTGCTTACCCCCTAAAACCCCCGGAAAATTATACAGGATACTCGCCACAAAAACAGCCTTTACAAAAGCCTTTGTCTCCTTCACTGCAAGACGACAATGCAGAAATCATTCCGTTAAGACTTATAAAGGCAAGAGAATCTGCTCCAATTTCTTTTCTAATTTCTTCAAGTTCATGTGTACTGGAAATTAATTCGTTTTTGCTAGGTGTATCAATTCCAAGATAGCATGGAAACTTTACAGGCGGAGAACTTACACGGAAATGAACTTCTTTTGCTCCAGCTCTACGCAGTATTTGAACAAGACGCCGGCTTGTAGTTCCACGTACAATAGAATCATCAATTACAATAACACGCTTTCCTTCAAGATCACTCTTAATGGCATTCAGTTTTACAAATACCATGTTTTCTCTTTCTTTTTGGGTTGGTGCAATGAAGGTTCGGCCTATATATTTATTTTTAATTATTCCCATACCATATGGAACACCGCTTGCCCGTGCATAGCCCTGGGCAGCACCAAGTCCTGAATCTGGAACACCAATTACAATATCTGCATCCACAGGAGATTCTTTTGCAAGTACTTCTCCCATTTTATAACGGGCTTCCTGAACGGAAATTCCATCTATTACGCTGTCCGGGCGGGCAAAATAAACGTATTCAAAAATACAAGTCTGCTTGGAATTATTTTGTAAACTTGCTGTGTCTGATAATTCATAACTATCGTTAGTTAGTATACTTTTAATTCCATCCTGGTTAATTATAACAATTTCGCCTGGTTTAATATCGCGAATGAACTTGCCATTAACTGAATCTATTGCACAACTTTCGGAGGTAAGAATGTATTTTGACTGCGGGGGGGCGTTGCGGGGGTCTCCACCGCACAGGGGGTCGCGAGCAACGGAGTGCGAGCGCAGGGGGGAACGCCCCCCTTCTAAAGTCCCGATACACAAAGGACGAATTCCATTAGGATCGCGAACTCCAATAAGCATATTTTCTGTCATAATACAGAGAGCAAATGAACCTTTGATTTCTTTTACAGCCTGAACAACTGCTCTAATAAAAAGATCACTCTCATGCTTTAAAATTTCAGATTCAGCTTTAGAAACAGGTTTTGAATGACGAGCCTGGCCCAGTTTTCCTCCGTTTTCAATAAATTTTCTTACTATCAGCTTAAGAATAACCTCGCTATCACTTGAGCTGGAAAATGTGCTTCCTCCGTTTTCCAGTATTTCCCTCAATTCTTCGTAATTTACAAGCTGCCCGTTATGCGCTAGTGCAATGGAACCCATTTTAAATGAATTCATAAAGGGTTGTGCATTTTCTATTGTACGGCCTCCTGCAGTTGCATAACGTACATGTCCAACTGCTATATTTCCAGCCAGTGATTCAAAATGTCCCTGTTCAAATACATCACTTACAAGTCCCATTCCTTTGTGCAGTTTTATTTTTGAACCGTCGCTTACAGCAATTCCTGCACTTTCCTGACCGCGGTGCTGAAGACTAACTAAAGCAAAATAAGAAAGTGCAGCTGCATTTTCTACTCCGTAAATTCCTGTAACACCACATTCATCACGAAAACCCATTTTATTTTGCTCCGTTAATTAAATAACTGTCAATCTGTTTGGCGCATTCACGGCCTTCTGCAATTGCCCATACAACAAGGGATTGTCCACGGTGCATGTCTCCCGCAGTAAATATTTTTTGAACAGATGTAGCGTATCCGTTAGGACTAGCTAACTCTGTATTTTCTTCTCCAAATGAAGCAACTGTTCCTCGAGGACTTAGTTCTGCATTAAATGCTTTTGCAGTATATTCTTCGCAGCCTGTAAAACCTGCAGCTACAAGAAGCAAATCACAAGGTAAAGTTTTTTCTGTTCCTTCCCGTTCAACAAGCTGGCGTTTTCCGTCTATTGTTTTAAATTCTACTTCAATAGTGCGTACAGCTTTAATGTGTCCATTTTCGTTTAAAACTTCTTTTATAGTTGTTTCATAAATTCGTGGATCATGTCCGAATTTTGCAATTGATTCTTCTGCACCGTAATCTATTTTTAATGTCTTTGGCCATTCCGGCCATGGATTATTTTTTGAGCGTTCTACAGGAGGGCAGGGCATCATTTCAATCTGTGTTACAGATTTACAGCCAAGTCTTATAGCAGAACCACAGCAGTCATTACCTGTATCTCCACCGCCTACAATTATTACATTTTTATTTTCAACTTCAATTCCAAAGTCCTGCTTCAGCATTTGATTTATCTGAGTATTTGCCGGCTCAATTTCAATTTTTTCCAAGGCATTACGTGTTGCTATTACGCTTTTTGTAACTGCTGTAAGAAAATCTACGGCAAATAAAACACCTTTAGTGTTTATGCCTTCTGCGTTGAGAGCTCTCGCTTTTTTAGCACCGCAGCATAAAGCAATTGCATCGTAATCTTTTAAAATTTGCGAAGCTGCATAACTTTTTCCTACATCAGCATTAAAAATAAATTCAACACCCTCCGCTTTCATTAATTCAATTCTACGCTCAACAATTTTTTTATCCAGCTTCATATTAGGAATTCCGTACATTAAAAGTCCACCGGCTTTGTCCTCACGTTCAAAAACTGTAACATTATGGCCACGACGGTTAAGCCAGTCTGCGCATGCAAGTCCGCTCGGGCCTGCTCCAATTACTGCTATTTTTTTCCCGCTTCTGTAAACAGGAATTTCCGGTTTCATGTAGCCTGTTTCAAAAGCTTTTTCGATTATATAAAGTTCATTATCATGAACAGTAACAGCAGTTTGCTGTCCATCTATAAAGCCTGCACAATTTGGAGAGCCTAGATTACAGGCTTTTTCGCAAAGGGCAGGGCAGACTCTTCCTGTAAATTCAGGAAAACTTGAAGTTTTTAATAGACGCCATGCAGCCATATCAAATTGCCCGTTAAATAGTGCATCATTCCATTCAGGAATATAATTATGAAGAGGACATCCTGTTACCATTCCGCTAAGGCGTATTGCACTCTGGCACATAGGAACTCCGCAGTTCATACAGCGTGCAGCCTGTTCTCGTCGTGCATTTTCATCCAGCTTTGGATGAAATTCTTTAAAGTTAGTAATTCGTTCTAAAGGCTCTACGTTTCCGTTTTCTATTCGTTTATATTCCATAAATCCTGTTGGTTTTGCCATTTGCTTTTTCTTAGCCTCCAAAATCAAGTTAAAACAAAAAAGGCCGTAGATATAACCTTGTCAAACAAAATTATATCTACGACCTCTTTGCCGTGTTATAATATATATATTATCGCAAAATCTTATACTGTTGTCAAGTTAGAGATTATGTTTGTGATATTGTCCTTTTTTTTCTCTGTTATGTGTATATTTTTTATTTTAATATTTTCATTTCAAGAAAGCCTGCAACTTCTTCGGCCCAGCTGTATTGACTCATAAATTCGCCTGTAAAGTTGTTTTTAGCATCCATATCTCCGGATAGTAAATCGTAATAATCACATTTTAAAGATTTTGGATTAATTCTAAAGTTATTATATTCAGCAATAAAAAAGTCATGTATTTCAAGTTCGCAGAAAGTATGCTTTATATCAACAATCAGGTTTCTCAGATTACTTCCATAGCGTGAAGAATCTGCATAGTCTCCCCAAAGAACATTAATGAGTTCTTTTGTATTAACTGAAGTTCCGTTTTTGTAAACCAGATAACCGAGCAATTCATTTGATTTTGTTCTGGAAAATTTTACGACTTTATTATCATAAATAAGTGTAAAATTCCCAAATGTTTTTGCCATTAATCTTGTCTTCTGTTTTTTTGCAAATTGAATGCTTTTCTTTTCTGTTTTTCGTTTATAAAGCATAAGACAAAAAATTACAATTGTAATCATGGCTGCATCAAAAAATCCAGTAAATCCAAAGTTAGTATAAAGTCTATTTGCCATAAAACTGAATACTATTATTTGTCCTAAAAAAAATAATAATGGTGCAAAAGAAAATAAATTTAAAACAATGCAACAGATAAGACAGAAAATTATAAATCCGTTGAATGGTTGATTAAGAAAATAAAAATTATATAGTGAAGCAAGCAGTGTTTCATAAAAAAGACTGTAAAGAGGAATATTTTTTAATATAACGGCTTTTTCTTTTGGGCAATTTTTTATTTTTGATGAAAAAATATAAGAAATTAAAGCTGTAATTGCATATATTCCAAAATAAAGCAGAGAAACAATTTGCTCCTGCAGATTATGGTAATGAAGAATAATTGTAGCGATAAAACATACAACACCAAATAAGCAGATAAAAGGACTTACTATTTTTATGCGGACTCTATTTTGTTCAGCAAATTCAGAAAGATCTATAAGTGAAATTGAATAACTTTCATAAAAGGATTTTTTGAAAAATTTTAACTTCATACTATAAAAAACATTATATCATAAGTGTTTAAAATAATAAATTTATTTTTTAAATAAAATGTGCTGATTTGGTGCTGTTTATACTGAGAATTTGTGCTGATTTCGTGCGTAGAAACATATATAATCGAAAAAAAATATTCAAAAAAGTTCCAATTTAAATCATATTATTACCGACTTAGGGGTTTTACAATGAGCAGAAAAAAGATGGCTCTTAGTATTCAGGTTTTAATTGGAACCATAGGTTCCATGCTGATTGCAGCAACCTTTTTAAGCATTTCTTTTATACTTTTAATGAAAAAGGTTATTAATAATTCCACTGTTAATTCTGTAAATCAAACTATGGAGACTCTTGATAAAGAAGTTACAGGTATCCTTGGTGAATATAATGATATTGTTGTAAATCTTTCTAATGGCATTACCTATCTTGAGCCTCGCGAAAAAATAATTGATATTGTAAATGGTATGGGAAAAGATTTGCCCGAAAATACCATGATTTATTTTGCAAGTTATGAACAGCTTTGGGAAGGCGGCTGTGTTTATACTAATATAGGATGGAATCCTCCAGCAGATTTTGATATTCAGTCACGTTTATGGCATAAAAATGCAATAGCTGACCAGACAAAAGTATGCTATACAGAACCTTATACTGATGCTAATACCGGAAAACTAAATATTACTTTAAGTTATCGCGTACTTGATAAAGATGGAAAAGTCAGGGGAATTGCAGCTGCGGATATTGTTCTTGATGCATTAAGTGAATCTGTAAAGAATATTAAGCTATCTGAACACAGTAAGATTCATATTATTACAAAAGATGGCTTTTATCTTACAAACGATGATTTTTCAGCAATTATGAATCTGAATTATTTTGATGAAGTTTCTTTCAGTACTATTTCTAAAAATACATATCTTGATGGATCATCAAAGGCATTTATTGAAGGAAAAGAATTTTATGGAGTTCATCCTATAGATAATACAGATTGGTTTATTGTAGTAGAAGGTCCGGTAACAGACTTTTCCGGCGACTTAATTAAAATGATAGGATATGTGCTTCTTGGGCTTGGTATTCTTGTTATTGTACTTCTTGTGATTGATTTTATAGTTGCTAATCGTGTTTCTAAATGCTTTAAAGAAATGGCAAATGGGTGTGAACGTATTGCCCGCTGTGATTTTTCTAAAAAATATCCAGATTATTTTACAAAGGAAGCATCTCTTCTTTCTAACGGATTTAATCTTTTTTCAGAAAGACTTCAGTATATGATCGGTACCTTGAGTAAATCCAGTTCAACTCTTGATATTGTTTCCGGAAATATGAAAGAAAGTGTAGCCTCAGTTTCTGATTCAATGACAACAATCCGTCATAGTATTAATAATGTTCAGGTTCAGGTAAAACGACAGTCTGACGGTTTTGAAGAAACTTCTTCTGTAATCAGAGATGTTGCAGAAAGTATTGCAAACGTAAGCGAAATGATTGATTCTCAGACAACTAATATCCGGGAGTCTTCTGCAGCTGTTGGAAAGCTTGTAAAGAGTATTGAGCAGATCAGCGGATCTATGGAAAGTATGGCAGAGTCATTTACTCAGCTAGATGTTGAATCACAGAATGGAATGTCTAAACAGCAAAAAGTAAATGAACGTATTGTTTTAATAGATCAGCAGTCAAAAATGCTTCAGGAAGCAAATACAACTATTGCTTCAATTGCATCTCAGACTAATCTTCTGGCTATGAATGCTGCAATTGAAGCTGCACATGCAGGGGAGGCTGGAAAAGGATTCGCAGTTGTTGCCGACGAAATTCGAAAGCTTTCTGAAACTTCTTCAAAGCAGTCAAAGACAATCGGTGAACAGCTAAAGAATATTCAGGATAGTATTGGAGAAATTGTAACTGCTTCAAAAGAAACAAGCACAGCATTTTCTGGTGTTTCTTCAAGAATTATAGAAACTGATGCTCTTGTTCAGTCTGTTAGAAATTCTCTTGTAACTCAAAATGAAGATTCAAGAACTGTAATATCTTCTCTTTCTGTTATGGATAAAACAGCAGAAAATGTTCGTAACGCTTCTGTAACTATGGCTGAAGGAAGTCAGCATGTTCTTGAAGAAATGGAAAAATTAAGAAATTCTCTTGAAGACGTAAAGAAGAGTATGCTTGAAATGGCAGAGGTTGCTCAGGGCGTTGTAAAGAGCGGAATGAATCTTGATAATTGTGTAGAAGAACTTGATACAAATGTATCTAAATTAGGTTCTGATGTTAGACAGTTTACTATAGCATAATTTAATTGAATATTTATTAAGCGTTGCTTATACGGATGAGGGTTAAAAAAGTCACTCAAATTGAAGTGTTTTATTACTTCAATTTGAGTGGCTTTTTGTTTTATGCAGTACACTTAAGGAATGCAGCAAGAACAGCCTGTTCGTGTTCTGTGCCGCTTTTTTCCTGGTCTGCAATTTCTTTCATAATTCTTAGATAATCATTAGGTATTATTTTCTTAAAATTATGTTTGCAAGAATCCCAGTCTTCAAGGATTGCCTTAGCGCGTTCGCTGCCGGTTTCTGCGGCATGCTGTTCGATAAGAGAGTGAAGGCGGACCTCGTCTGGAGATACACCGGTGGTTGAGTAGTCCGAAGGACGTATCGAAACCACATCATTTTGTTTCAGCGTAGTCGTCTCATCATCAAGGGCATAAACCTTTACCAGCTCATGGTTGAGCCGCTTATAGAGATCGTGATTTTCATCGAGAACGTAAGCTACGCCACCGCTCATTCCGGCACAGAGGTTTTTACCGGTGCTGCCGAGAATTACTGCAGTTCCGCCTGTCATGTATTCAAGGCCGTGGTCACCACAGCCTTCTGCTACAACGGTTGCTCCGGAGTTACGTACACAGAAGCGCTCGCCTGCTACACCATTGATAAAGGCAGTTCCGGAGGTTGCGCCAAAGATGGCTACGTTACCAACAATGATATTGCTGTCTGCGGCGCCTTCGAAGCCGGCTGGCTTTTTGATTACAAGCTTACCGCCGCTAAGCCCTTTTCCAAAGGCGTCATTTGCATCTCCGGTGAGGCGCAGGGTAAGTCCGCGCGGGATAAAGGCTCCAAAGCTCTGTCCTGCCCCGCCTACAAAGTTCACAACAAAGGTGTCGTCGGCAAGTGTGTTGCCGTAGCGCTTCTGGATTTCTGAGCCTAGAATTGTTCCTACCGTTCGGTCGGTAGATTGAATAGAGATTGCAGAATTCTCCGGGGCGTTGCGGGGTGTCCCCGCAGAAGGGGTAGCGAGCAACGTAGTGCGAGCGAGGGGAAGGCCTTCCCCTCCTGATACTTTTTCAAAAGCTTGCAGCAAAGTTTTACAATCTATTGTGTTTTGTAGCTTAAAATCAAAGAGAGAGCGGTTTTTCTTCCAGGCATCACCGTCACCCCGACTGCTTGCTTGTGCCAGAACGCGGCTCATATCAACAAGGCCGGCACGTTTAAAGCCCTGCTTGTCTTTGAGTTTAAGCAAATCAGTTCGGCCGCAGAGTTCTTCAACTGAGTGTACTCCAAGCTTTGCCATAAGCTCGCGCATTTCCTGGGCAATGAACTTCATAAAGTTTTCAACATACTCAGGCTTTCCCGGGAACTTTGCACGGAGTTTTTCGTTCTGAGTTGCAACTCCGAAAGGACAGGTATCCAGCTGGCAGACGCGCATCATAGAACAGCCCATTGCAATAAGAGGAGCGGTTGCAAAACCAAACTCTTCTGCGCCAAGCAATGCTGCAATTGTAACGTCCCTACCGCTCATTAGTTTACCGTCGGTCTCAATTACTACACGGCCACGAAGTCCGTTCTGAATCAGAGTCTGGTGAGTCTCGGCTAAGCCAAGCTCCCAGGGAAGTCCCGCATGATGAATCGAACTGATTGGTGCTGCACCGGTACCACCGTCATGTCCGGAAATCAAAATGACCTGGGCACCGGCCTTTGCAACACCGGCTGCAATTGTGCCGACGCCTGCTTCACTTACAAGCTTTACTGAGATGCGGGCTGCACGGTTCGCATTTTTCAAATCGTAAATCAGCTGGGCCAGGTCTTCAATTGAATAAATATCATGATGTGGTGGTGGCGAAATGAGGGCTACACCAGGAGTTGCGTAACGTGTCTTTGCAATCCAAGGGTAAACCTTTTTGCCAGGTAAATGGCCGCCTTCGCCAGGCTTTGCACCCTGGGCCATCTTAATCTGAATCTCTTTAGCACTGAGCAGATATTCTTCTGTTACACCAAAGCGGCCGCTGGCAACCTGCTTGATTGCAGAGTTGTATTCGGTTCCCAAGCGCTCAGGCTTTTCACCGCCTTCTCCGGAGTTTGATTTACCGTGCAGGTGATTCATTGCGGCTGCCATGCACTTATGGGCTTCTTCAGAAATTGAACCGTAAGACATGGCTCCGGTTTTGAAGCGCTGAACAATCGACTCTACAGGCTCTACTTCTTCGAGAGGGATTCCACCGTCTGCAGGGAAGTTGAAATCCAGCATAGCACGCAGAGTATGAGGGTGGCTATTATCATTAACTAACGCAGTGTATTCCTTAAAGCGGGCGTAGTCGCCGTTGCGGGTTGCCTGCTGCAGAGCCACTATTGTTTCAGGATTATAAAGATGACTTTCTGCCTGAGGACCGCGGCGGAACTTGTGCTTGCCAACAGAATCGAGGTGCTGGTTTACTGTGAGGCCGGCCGGGTCAAAGCCCTGGTCGTGATGGTAGCGGACATCCTCTTCAATTTCCTTGAGGCCAATACCGCCAACGCGGCTTACTGTATTTGTAAAATATTTTTCGATTACATCTTGGGCAATTCCAACTGCTTCGAAAATCTGGGCAGACTGATAAGACTGAATTGTTGAGATACCCATCTTTGCGGCAATCTTTACAATGCCGTTAATAACAGCCTTGTTGTAATCGTCGATTGCTGTGTGATAATCCTTGTCCAGAATCTTCTGGTCGATAAGCTCGGCAATTGCTTCGTGAGCAAGGTAAGGATTGATTGCACGCGCACCGTAGCCAAGACACATTGCAGCCTGATGTACGTCGCGAACCTCGGCAGTTTCAAGAATGATTGAAACGGCAGTGCGCTTCTTTGTACGGATCAGGTACTGTTCAATGGCTGAGGTTGCAAGAATTGCAGGAATGGCTGCGTGATTTTCATCTACGCCGCGGTCAGTGAGTATGATGATGTTGTAGCCTTCGGCATAGGCGGCGTCGATTTCGGCAAAGAGTTTGTCGAGGGCAGCGGCCAGATCCTGTTCAAACAAAATCGAAATTGTCTTTGCCTTGAGCCCCGGTTGATTGAGGGCGGCAATTTTTATGAGGTCTGTACCTGTAAGAATCGGATTATTTATTTCAAGCACACGGCAGTTGCGGGCTTGTGGCTGCAGAAGGTTTCCGTCCTTACCAACATAAACGGTTGTGTCTGTAACGATTTTTTCGCGCAGACTGTCGATTGGCGGATTTGTTACCTGGGCAAAGAGCTGCTTGAAATATGAGAAGAGGCTCGGATGCTTTTCGCTCATAACGGCAAGTGGAGTGTCCACACCCATAGAGGCAGTAGGTTCAACACCGTTGCGGGCCATCGGAAGAATCATCTCGTTTACATCTTCGTAGTTCCAGCCAAAAGCGCGGTAAAGAATATTGCGCTCGTCCAATGTATGAACCGGGATTTTTTTGTTAGGGATTTTAAGGTCGGCAAGATGAAGAAGATTCATATCCAGCCACTCTCCGTATGGATAAAGCGAAGCATACTGATTTTTGCATTCTTCATCACTGATAATCTTTTTCTGAAGAGTATCAACAAGAAGTATGCGGCCCGGCTGCAGGCGGGATTTGATTTTGATGTTTTCTTCAGGAATGTCAAGAACGCCGACTTCCGAACTCAAAATCAGCATGCCATCTTTTGTGATGTAGTAGCGGCTTGGGCGGAGTCCGTTACGGTCAAGGGTTGCGCCAAGAATATCACCGTCGCTGAAAAGAATTGCGGCAGGACCATCCCAGCTTTCCATCATGGTGGCCCAGTAGTGATAGAAATCCTTTTTGTTCTGTGGCATATTGTCGTCATGCTTCCAGGGCTCAGGTATACAGGTCATAACTGCAAGAGGAAGAGGCATGCCGTTCATCAAAAGGAACTCAAGGGTATTGTCCAGCATTGCAGAGTCGGAACCTGTCGTGTCTACAGCCGGCAGAATTTTCTGCATCTGAGCTTTATCGAGTTTGCTTGAACTAACAGTTTCTTCGCGGGCCAGCATGCGGTCTACGTTTCCGCGGATAGTATTGATTTCGCCGTTGTGGGCTATGAAGCGGTTCGGGTGAGCTCGCTGCCAGCTAGGCTGAGTATTTGTAGAAAAGCGCGAGTGCACAATCGCAAGGGCCGACTGGTATTCCGGCGACTGCAGGTCATCGTAGAAAGTGCGGAGCTCGTGAACCAGGAACATTCCCTTGTAAACGATGGTGCGGGAACTGAGGGAGCAGACGTAGGTTTTAGGTGATGAGGGGGAAGTCTCCCCCTCGCTGCAAACGCCTGCGGCGTTTTCCGCTACCCCCTCTGCGGGGGCACCCCGCAACGCCCCGTTTTCAAAAAGACGTCTCACAATATAAAGCCTGCGGTCAAAATCAAGCCCCGTCTCACAGTCGGCAGGCTTTTCTACAAAGCCCTGCCAGATCTGAGGCATGCAGTCGCGGGCCTTTTTACCAAGAACGTCTGCATTCACAGGAACCTTACGCCAGCCCAGAAATTTTAGACCCTCGGCAGCACAGCATTTTTCGAAGCGGACTTTTTCAGACTCACAAATGGTGGTTGACCCTGTCGAAACCACATCACACGGAAAAAAGAACTGGCCGATTCCGTACTCACGTTCCTCAAGCTTGCCAACCAGGTCAGCCGTTGCCTTCTTAAAAAATTCGTGGCTTATCTGAACAAGGATTCCTACACCGTCTCCGGTTTCGCCGCTGGCATCTTTTCCGGCACGGTGCTCCAGTTTTTCAACAATGCTGAGAGCATTATCAACAATTTTATGTGATTTACTTCCATCAATATTTACAACTGCACCAATACCACAGTTGTCGTGCTCAAAAGAAGGTTCGTAAAGTGTCCGACGTTCGCTTCGCCTACTTAGCGAGTTTTTCTGCGCAAAACTCGTTTTACAATGCAGTTCATCTAATTTCATTTTCCTTTTCCTTATAAAAAAAGCCGCAGATACAAACGTAATAAACGTAGGTTCTGCGGCTTCTTTGCCGTCTTTGAGAATATATTTTAAAAAACAAAAAGGCCGTAGATAAAATTTCTTTAATAAGAAATTTTGTCTGCGACCTCTTTGTCTTTATTTATTAATATTACAAAAATGAAATAATAGTGTCAAGAAAAAAATAAAATTGTATGTTCTTATTGACAGAAACGTATAAATATATTATTTTGAGATTAATGATTTTTGGAATTTCTTTTTTTACATTTTCATTCTTCTCATTTTTTGCTTTCTGGTTTTGGGGCAAAGATAGAGCTGTGCGGAATGAATAGAATGTAAAAAATTGCTTATAGAAAAAGCGGTTCTATCTTTCCGGGTAGAGCCGCTTTTTTTTTGAGCACTTTTTTTACGAAGTAAAAAAATACGTGAATCAAATAATGGCGTTTTCGACATTGTTTAATTTTGGAGGTGTTATGAAAATAGCGTATAGTGGAATTGAAGGAGCTTTTGCATATATAGCTGCAAAAAGAATTTTTCCAGATGAAGAGTTAATTTCTTATGGAGATTTTCATTCTGCTTATGTGGCAGTTGAAAATAAGGATTGCGATTATGCTATTCTCCCTATAGAAAATAGTTATGCCGGCGAAGTTGCTCAAGTTAATGATTTAATGTTTCAGGGAAATTTATTTTTGAATGGAGTTTATACATTAAATGTTCAGCAAAATCTTCTTGGTGTAAAAGGAACAGATATAGAGAATATTAAACAGGTTATAAGTCATCCACAGGCACTTGAACAAAGTGCAGATTTTTTAAGAAAATATAATATGCAGACAATAGAAGCTGTAAATACTGCGCGGGCTGCTAAGCAGGTTGCAGAGCTTGGTGATAAAACTGTTGCAGCTATTGCAAGCAAAGAAACTGCTGAATTATACGGACTTGAGATTTTAGCTGAAGGAATAAATGAAAAACTGGATAATTCAACAAGATTTGCCATTCTTTCGCGTGATGGAGAAAAAAGATTTTCAGATAAAGAAAAAACTGTTGTAATTATGTTTACTGTAAAAAATGAAGCCGGTGCGCTTGTAAAAGTATTAAATAAACTTGGTGAGTTTGGTTTTAATATGAGCGTAATTCGAAGCAGACCTCTTCATGGACTTGCCTGGTCATATTATTTTTATATAGAAGCAGAAGGTGAATACGGAACTGCAGAATGGAATCAGATGATTTTAGAAATGCGGTATAGATGCGATAAATTAAAAATTTTAGGGAGATTTTAATATGAATATGGATTTTGAAAGAAGACTTGCAATTCCTGCAGAAGTAAAGGAACAGTATCCGCTTACAGGAAAGATAAGCAAAATTGTAGAAGAAAAACGTGCAGAAGTAAAAGCAATTTTTGAAGGAAGAATAAATAAGCTTCTTTTAATTATTGGTCCCTGCTCTGCAGATAATGAAGTGGCAGTTTTGGATTATATGAAGCGACTCGTTCCAATACAAGAAAAGGTAAAAGATAAAATTATGATGGTTCCGCGAATTTATACAAATAAGCCAAGAACTACAGGAGAAGGTTATAAGGGAATGCTTCATCAGCCTGATCCAAACGCAAAGCCAGATTTATTCAAAGGAATTGTTGCCTGCCGTCATATGCACATGCGTGCTGTTTCTGAAACCGGATTTATTTTTGCAGATGAAATGCTTTATCCGGAAAACTATCAGTATCTTGATGATGTTCTTGGATATGTAGCAGTTGGAGCACGTTCTGTAGAAGATCAGCAGCACCGGCTAACTGCAAGTGGAATAGATGTTCCCGTTGGAATGAAAAATCCTACAAGCGGAGATTATGCTGTAATGATGAATGCTATTCTAGCCGCTCAACATCCTCATACATTTATTTATCGCGGATGGGAAGTACATTCAGAAGGAAATCCTTGCTGTCATGCCATTCTTCGCGGATCTACAGATAAGCATGGAACAAATCAGCAGAATTATCATTATGAAGATTTAATTCGGTTGTGTGACGCTTATGATGCGCGTGAGTTAAAGAATCCTGGAGTAATTATTGATACAAATCATTCTAACTCAAATAAGAATCCATTTGAACAGCCTCGTATTGTTATGGATGTTCTTAATTCATGTAAACACAGCGAACGAGTTTCTAAAATTGTAAAAGGATTTATGATTGAAAGTTACATAGAAGATGGTTCTCAAAAAATAGGTGAGGGGATTTATGGAAAATCTATAACCGATCCTTGTCTTGGCTGGGAGAAAACAGAAAAATTGATTTATGATATTGCAGAAAAAATTTAAAAAAAAATTAAAAAAAATTATTGACATTTTTTTTTAAGAAATGTATAAAATAAATATCAAACGACAATGAGGTCGCAGAAATGGTATTTCTGCGACCTTTTTTGTTTTTATGCACTTTTTTTGCAAAGCAAAAAAATGCGTAAATCAAACAATGGCGTTTACGACATTGTTTGATTAAACATTCCGGCTGCCGTTGGCATGTTCGGAGAAACTAACAATCGGCAAAGACGCTGCGTTTTCATTTTGATGTACACAGAATGAAAGTGCAGCGTTTTTTTTATATTAAGGGGCTTGCCTGCGAGCTTGCTCGGGGTAGGGATTGGAGGGGCGCGACGCGGCCACCGCAGCGAACGAGCTTGCGAGTGAGCGAGGAGGCTGGAGCGGAAGCGGAACCCCGGAAAGCCCGACCGGCCGCCGAAGGCGGCCGGGAACCCAAGAAGGAGATTATAATGGATGAAGTAACACCAATTTTTGGCGAGAACGTTTTTAATGAAACTGTGATGAAGGCTCGACTGCCTAAGGAAACTTACAAGCAGCTGATGAAGACTATTGAGGGCGGCGAAAAACTGGACGCTTCGGTTGCCACTGTTGTTGCTAATGCAATGAAGGATTGGGCAGTTGAAAAGGGAGCTACTCATTTTACTCACTGGTTCCAGCCTTTGACTGGAATCACTGCGGAAAAACACGACAGCTTTATTACTCCAACAAGTGACGGAAAAGTTATTATGGAGTTCAGCGGCAAGGAGCTTGTTCAGGGTGAGCCTGACGCTTCCAGCTTCCCGAGTGGAGGAATCCGTGCGACTTTTGAAGCCCGCGGTTACACTGCCTGGGACCCGACCAGCTACGCATTTATCAAGGACGGAACTCTCTGTATTCCGACAGCCTTCTGTTCATACACCGGCGAGGCTCTTGATAAAAAGACGCCGCTCCTTCGCTCTATGCAGGCTATCAGCAAGCAGGCTGTGCGTGTGCTCAAGCTTTTTGAAGGAAACGAAGCTGTTACTTCGGTAAAAACTACAGTCGGTCCTGAGCAGGAATACTTCCTCGTAGACAAGAGCGTTTACGACAAGCGCGAAGACCTCATCTACACAGGACGCACACTTTTTGGTGCTAAGGCGCCAAAAGGTCAGGAACTTGAGGATCACTACTTTGGAATGATTAAACCTCGCGTTCAGGAGTTCATGAAGGATTTGAACCGCGAACTCTGGAAGCTTGGTATTCTTGCTAAAACTGAACATAACGAAGTTGCGCCTGCTCAGCACGAGCTTGCACCAATCTTCTCTACAACTAACCTGGCCTGTGACCACAACCAGCTCACAATGGAAATGATGCGCAAGGTTGCAGCCCGCCATGGTATGGTTTGTCTTTTGCACGAAAAACCATTTGCCGGTGTAAACGGAAGTGGTAAACATAACAACTGGTCAATCAGCACTAACACCGGAAAGAACCTGCTTGACCCTGGTGCCACACCTGATCAGAATGCGCAGTTCCTCCTCTTCCTCTGCGCAATCATCAAGGCTGTGGACGAGTATCAGGATCTGCTGCGTATTTCTGTTGCTTCTGCTGGTAACGACCACCGCCTTGGAGCTAACGAGGCGCCTCCGGCAATTATCTCTATCTTCCTTGGAGATGAACTCAGCGCGATTCTCGACTCCATTGAAAAGGGCGTTCCATACGGAAAGCATGAAAAAGAAAAGATGCAGATTGGTGTTACTGTTTTGCCTGACTTCAATAAGGATACAACCGACCGTAACCGTACATCACCATTTGCTTTCACCGGCAATAAGTTTGAGTTCCGTATGCTTGGTTCAAATGAATCAATTGCCTGTGCAAACGTATTCTTGAATACGGTAGTGGCAGAAGAACTTTCACAGTTCGCCGATATTCTGGAAAAATCAAGCAACTTCAAGAGCGACCTGCACGATCTGATTTTGAAGACAATCAAAGAACACAAGAGAATCATTTTCAACGGAAACGGTTATGATGATTCATGGGTAAAAGAAGCTGAGAAGCGCGGACTTTATAACCTCAAGTCTACACCAGAAGCTCTTCCACACATCCTCGACGAAAAGAATGTTAAGGTGTTTGAAAAGTTTGGTGTTTACAGCAAGGTTGAGCTTACAAGCCGCTTTGAGATTCATAACGAGAACTACTCAAAGATTATCAACATCGAAGCTGAAACAATGCTCGAAATGGCAAACAAGTTCATTTTGCCGGCTGCAAGTAAATATGCTAACAAGTTAGCTGAAACAATCGGCTTGAAAAAAGCTGCCTGCGGTGAGTGTGATGCAACTTACGAAAGTGCTATGCTTAAAAAGGTAAGTTGCCTTACATCTTGCATCTACAGCAAAACAGAAAAGCTTGAGCAGGAAGTTCTGGAAGCAAAGAAAATTGCAGAGAGCGGAGATTCAAGTAAGACAGCATTCTTCTACCGCGAGCATGTATTTGCTGCAATGAACGAGCTTCGTGCCTGTGCCGATGAGCTTGAGACAATAACTCCAAAAGAGCTCTGGCCATTTCCAAGCTACGGAGATTTATTATTCAGCGTGCGCTAACACCGACAGCCGCATCCGCGGCTGCAGCATAACGCACTTTACAGGTTGAGCGTACATTGCGTACACCATACGTGTGTAATGTAACTATAAAAGTTTATACTCCAATTTAGGGCTTTCTTTGCGTTGCGGAGAAAGCCTTTTTGTTTAATAAAATTGTATTTTATTCTGCAGAATCAATACATATAATTAAGATTTTTTTTTATATTATTTTTCCTCTGCATTTTTTAATTCATATTTATGTTTTCTTGTTTTAGCTTTTTCTGGACAATAGCCGTGCATCTCGCTCATGACTATACAATGAGAGATTTCTTTTTCTGAATTACTTAAAAAATTAATAACAGCTTCCTCAAAATTATCTGTTGATTTTTCATTTTCCCGGGAATCTACTTTATATGTATACTTTCCATTTAAATTTTTTTTGAAAAAGAAATTTTCACTTGTTTTTTCTATTTCTAGAGTTTTATTTATTGTATCTAATTTATATTTTTGATCAGGAATTTGAATTGAATGAAGATAAAATTCATCAAATAAAGCTTTAAGTGTTTTTTCTACTTTTACAGGTCTTACTTCATAATTAAGTGAATAAAGTGGAATAGAAAATTCGTTTCCATTCGTAGAATAAATTATTACTCTTGGGACAACTTTATTTTCATCAAAGGATATTTTTTTAATTCCGATATCAGATTTGAGAATATCTTTTAATTGATATTCAATATTTGTGTCTAAATCAAAAAATACAATCTGACTGATATTATCTTTATTATCGCATAATACCTGAATTTTCTGATCTTTGAACTCTTTTAATAATTCCATCTTTCCTCCTCTAAGCCTCCACGGCAGTGGTCGCGCACGGCCCCGCGAGATTGTTGCTTTTGCTGAAGGCAAAACTGCTGATATAAAAATCTATTTGTATGGCTCATTTTCATATTTATATAGATTGTATTTTGAAGTATATATTTTTAATGTTTCAATAATATCATTTTTTGAACTATACGGCGAATATTTCTGATATTTATCAAATCTTATTGTTGAATTATTTTTTTCTGGAATAATTGCAGTGATACAGGTATTGTCCCATGTATCTCCTTCATAAACTTCTTTAATTGTAAGCTCAATATTTTTTGTTTGCTTATTCAAATAAAAAAACTGAAAGCAAACACAATCTGCCATTTCAAAGTAATAATCAGCATCGTTGTCTAAATCGTGTACAGAAAATAATTTTACACGTGAATTGTTGCGGTATAAGTCTGGATTCACCGGATCTACATAGCCATTTAAAATAATGACCATTTTAAATGGTTGTTCAGTGGACATTTTTATTGAAGTTCCAATTCCGTATCCATTTTCACCTTCTGCCCATGGATAATGATCAAAATTCCATGAAAGGCTTTCGTAAGGTTTATCAGAAGTATAGGCAAAGGTTCCAAGGTATGCAGCATGATAAGTTCTGGTTTCGTCTTTTGATTTTTCTTTGAGAACAGATGATGCGGTATATTTTGCATTAAACCAGAAATTATAAAAATCATATGAGCTATATCTTGGTTGATTTTTTCTATCAATCATAACAGAAGAAAGTTCGGGATTTTGACCTGGAATATAAAAATTGGATTTATAATAAAACCATCCGTTTTCCGAAAGCTTAAAATCTCTGCGATCTAATTTTTGATAAGTTTCATTATAATGTCTAATCTCATATATTGCCTGCGGAGTAAGAAAAAATGCAGATTCCCAGTCTAAATCTAGAGTCATATATTCATTTTTAGCAAGGTCATCTGCAAATAATAAGGTGCCTGATAATTCGAACAGCATTAAAAAAATAATTAAAATTCTTTTCATATTTTAGTACTCTTTTATTATTTTTTATTTATTTTTCTTTAAGTATTTTTGCCATGGCTTATATGAGTCTAAACGAGTACCATTTCTGATTACATCGATATTATTTTCAATGCAAAATGAATTTAATAATGGCAACTGATTACATGGCAGGGTATCGGAATAATATTCTTCGCTTATAAAATATTCTTTTTGTTCTAATTGTTCTTTTATATCACTCCAATATATTGATTCAGTCCATTCTGATGTTATACCTCCAGGCTTAAATAGCTTTTTGATTTCTTTACAATCCTTAAGTTCAAATTCTGAATGAGTTATAATTTTGAGTATTTTACTGAATTCTTTTTTTGAATATTTTTCAAAAAAATCTTCGGTAAATAAATAATCATCAATATAGAAATCAAAAACAAAACCGTCTACAGATTCTCTTTGTGTTTTTCTTTCATAGGATAATAACCAGCCCGAAGAAGTTTTTCCAATTGAAAGATCTGAATCAAAAATACCTTCCCGATCTCCCTGTCTTAAATGTGTAAAATGAATAAATGAATTATTGAATGCATTAAATCCTGCATATTCTTCGTATGGGACATTTTTATTTAGCATTTTATCATCTCCTGTATTCTGAACTTTTTTATTTATAAATGTAATAAGCTTCTAAAACTGCTTGCAAATCATCTATGCGTTTTTGCAAAATCCATTTATTCATTTCTTCACTTGCTTTTGAACCGAATTGTTGTTTTATAAATTCAATCATATTATCTTTGTAAGTCTGCCATAACGAATCTACATTTTTCATATCATCTAAAGAAACAGAAAACTTAGGGCCTTGAATCAGGCTGCCGTCTTCAGAAGGGGGAAGAGCATTTCGCTTTTCTATCAGCTGATTTAATTCAAAAGTAAGCTCGGAAATATTTTTATTATTTGACGCAGGAGTTGAATTTGCAAATAACTGTTCAATATATTCAAGCAGTTCGTTTTTCTGCTTATTTGAAGATTCAAGTGCCCATGTTATGTAGCCTGAACCATCATGACATTCTTCTTTCCATATTTTTGTATCTATAAAAGTAAAATAAGCTGTAATAGAATTCTCAAAACAATCCTGATTGTCTATTTTTATAGACTTCTTAAGATTTTCAATTCGTTCATTAAATTTTTTATTTCTATTTTCCTGTTCCCTCATGCTGCAAAAGTTTATTCCAAATCCGCTTGTAACATAATTTTCTATTTTAAATTCATGAACTTCGCCTTTTTTGTAATATTCATAAAATTCATTAATTGCAGAACTGGTTTCGGCAGGGACATAGCCACCGCATATAATTAATTGCAGAATAAGCGTAGGATCTGCTTTTCCAAAACGACTGTTTTCTTTAGAAGCTTCTTCTGCCAGCTGCCAGATATAATATGCTTCTCTTTTTATATCTTCATCTTTATATAAGAGATTATATTTTTTACAGAATTTTTTGGCATTAAGTTTCGGAACTTCTGCGCATTTTGTAAGAAAATCAAGAAGCTTTTTTGACTGTTCATCATTTTCTTTTCCGCTTTTCTTTAAATATTCTTTGTATACTTTTAAGGCTTCTTTTGGTCTTGAATTATTAAAAGTTTCTGCACGGTAAATCGTCTTCTCCAGAAAATATTTCATTGCTTCTTCGTGGCCATTTTCAGCAGCGTTTTTTAAATATTTATATGAATCTTCAGGGGTATTAAGATATCTATAAAATAATTCAAAATCGGCATTAAAATCACCTTGTTTTGAAAGTTTTAATAATATATCTTTTGCCACATCTTTATATCCAGCCTCATAAATTTTTATTGCCTGTTCAACGCTAAGCGTTTTGTCTGTTTTTTTTTGTGAATTACAAGAGGAGAGAAATAGAATAATTAATAATAAAGAATACAAAACTTTTTTCATTTTTAGCTCACTTTATTTATTTATTTATTTTACATCATAAAAAACAGCTTTACAACATTTTTGTCTTAAAGCTGTTTCGAAGTTTTTTTTGTCTATTCCTGTACACTATTAACGCTTTGAATTACTGCTATTATAAGTGAAGAATATAAATTATCAGAAACCGTTTTATATTCTTCAAAAATAGAATCATCTTCAAAATATACATCATTCCAGGTTCCCATGCCACCGAATACCCAGGCACTTTGACAGGCATCCAGAATATATTCAATTTTTTTATAGCAGTCAGGAACTAAATCTTTGTGGTAGCCGAATAATTTTTCTCCATGAGAATCTAAAGTAGTCATTGCATTTTTAAAATTATCTGCAAAAGCTGAATCGTTTTTTGAGACTGTAAAATTATAAATGGCATCTAAGGCGTTATAAAACTTATCCAGATAATTTTCATCCTTTTCATTAGACAGAAATTTATTGCCTGTCTGAATATATTTTACGCCCCATATTCTATTATCCGGATTATTCTGATCAATTACATTCCATAATGAACTCCAGTTTATAGTTCCTGTTTTGTTAGTTGATAATAAAAGCCATTTTCCGCCGCCACCTATAAAACCTGCAGACATCCTTTCTTCCAGTCCGTTATCGTGTTTAACCGGTTCATAATATAAATTATAATGAGTTTGTAAAGAATTCATTTCTTTTAAAAATATGTCCGGATTATTATACAAAATTTTTTCATCATATTTTCCTAAAAAATTTTTAGTAAAATAACTGAATTCTATTGTCTTACAAAAATGTGCTGTGGAATTATTTAAAAAATCAGAAACAGTTTCTCCATTAAGAAAAGCATTTCCATATAAACACAATGCAATATTTTGAACTATCGGGCCATTCATTTTGTTTTCCTTTATTTAAATTATTTTATAATATGATTTTCTGCTGTTATTATGAATCTTGAATTTACCAATTGATCATCTATATTTTGTTTAATTTTGACAGTAAATTTCGTTGGAACAAGAATATTATTCTTT
The DNA here is from genome assembly GCA_029098225.1 of Spirochaetales bacterium. GTDB lineage: Bacteria > Spirochaetota > Spirochaetia > Treponematales > Treponemataceae > Treponema_D. Next base: position 60,192 of record JAQXNX010000004.1, read on the forward strand.
TCTGAATAGTCTATAACTAATGAAAAATCAAAAGAATGAAAATTGTTTTTTGAATTAAAGCCTTTTAAATAGTTTCTATTCTGATAAGTTTTATAAAAATATTTTGTATCAACCTGTACTTGTGAATTATTTTTATGAAATACTTGAGTCTCTTTCAATAAATAATCATTTATTGAATAATAATTTATACAATCTAAATTATCGTACGTATATTCATTATATAAAGTCATATTATTTTCTGAGTTCTCATATATTAATATATTTTCAGGAAAACCATTGCCAAAATAAAAGCCTGCCAAATATTTTAACAACATTGAAATTTCATTTAATGCTTTTTCCAAAAATTCATTTTCTTCTTTAGTTGAACCTAAATCCTTATATTTTTCGGTTAGCTTAATATCCAGTTTTCCATGATCTAATATTACTTTGAAGATATTTTTATCTTCATAATTACTCATTACTATTTCATTTGTAATTATTGTAAATTCTAAATAATTATCTCTGTAGGGGGTAATGTTTTTATTTATTGTTTCAATTAAATCACTATCAGTTTTATTTGATGAACTAAATAGCATAACTGTTGTGAAAAACAGAATAGTTAATGCGATAAACTTTTTTTTCATTTTGTTTTCCTTTTATTGTATTAATTCTTTCTTTCTTAGTTTTTCAATTTCATCATTCTGTATATTTCTCTTTTGAATTTCTTTATCAAATAATTTCTGTATTTCTGGAGGATAACAATCTTTATTAAATATTCCTTCTGTAATTGCATAAAAATTTGTGTATTTTTTAAGGCATTCTTTGATTTCAATAAAGTCATCTTCTTTCAGTTCTTTACTGATGTCTATAGAATTTCCATTTTTATCTTTGATCTGTTTTTTTTCTTCTTTGGTTAATTTATAAATATAGATGCACCATTCATTAGGAAAACCGCCAACAAATTCCATTTTTGGAATTTCTATTTGGTCGGGGTTTTTTATCCATAAACATGGACTACCATGAAAAAGAAACAGAGTTAAAGGTTCTTGATTATATAAAACCTCTTTTTTCATCCGGATAAATTTTTTTTTATTAAAATCAATTATTTTTAAATCACCCATTTTTTTTATCTCTCTTGAGTTTAAACTCAAAAAAATATTAATGTACAGGAAAATAACTCATACCATTTTTACTTGTAAATGAAAAATATCCTTCAAAAGTACCCGTGCATACCATAGATACTGTTTCCAAATCCGAAATTATAACAGAATCTTCAAGGATTATTGAAGCTTCATTTATTACTCTGCAGGGCCTGTATGTATATTCTGTCATTTTTATTGTATTTCCTTCTTGAAAAATACCGCTCCAAATTCCTGTAAATTGCTTTAATAAAATATTTCATTTACTTTATAAATAGGTTATAGCATAAATATATATTTTTCAATTGTTTTAAAATTAATCCGAATTTTTGTTTATATGTTATTCTTCAAAATCAAAAATACTTATATCATCCGGAAGAAAAATTAAAAATTTCTGATACTTTTCTATCCATTCACCACTTTCAACCCACATAGGCGAGGTCAGCAAAACATAAAGCCATTTTCCTGTTTTATTATTCTGTATATCATCTTTTAGAACTTCTAAAACAGTTACTTTCATTCCGCCTTCATGATTTATAGTCTTATATTTTACTTCTGATAAATAATCTTTTTCTGTTCGTAAATCAATTGTTCCCATTATTCTGAAAGAAGAAAGTTCTTTTATTTTTGAATGATCTGTTAATGTGATTCCATTTGCATGCAATGAGAGAATAAGAAAACTAAAACATAAAATATTTAAAAATTTTTTCATTTTTCCTTTCTTAAGAGCAGGCGAGTGACCTTATATGTGTTATGTGTTTTCTTCATATTTTATCATTTTCTTATTTAAAAATACATTTGCATAATATTCATATTCTCTAATTTCCGGATTTTTTTGAAAATCAATATATGGAGCCTTACAATAAGGACATCGGAAAGGATTGTAAAATTTAAAACGTCCGTAGCCCTTTTGTGCAAGATGAGCATCTACTTTTTCAACTGTAGTTTTAGAAATATTTTTGCATAGCTGACCAGGCATATCTTCAATTTCATAATAAGGCACCATTAATGTTTCACTGCCGTCGTCTGAATAAAAATATTGAAAATAACCGTTTCCTGCATGATAACTATGAATGATAAAACTCTTTTTACATTCATCACATATACAGCATAATCTGATATTTGATGGGGTTACATATCCCGAAAAGTGTAAGCCTCTGCTAAATAACCCCATACCTCTAAAAATTTGGTTTTCATTATTTTCCGAATTTAATAAAACCGGCTGAAATCTTATTCCATTCATTTTATATAATTCTGTTTCTTTCATAACAGGACTATTATCGATTACACCATCAATCATTAATCCAAAATTATTTTGAATCACTATGCATAAATGAATATATTTGTAGTCTGGACTTTCTTTTTCGATTTCGATTATATAATTTGCAATACATTTACCGTCTTTAAGAATTACTAATTCTTTATTATCCAGTGATAGTGTTGCTTCTTCTTTAATAACTACTGTTAATTCGTTTGAAGCATTTTTTGAATTATTGATTATCTTTTCTAATTCAGAATAATTAATATTTATTTTATTTTCATTTATTGTAATTACTTTTTTTCCTGACATTTCTGAACTGTCCTCCATGCATTATAATAAGTCAGTTGCTGAATTAAAAGCAATCTAAAAATCGAATAAATAGTATAAATACATGAGCATAATAAACTTGTTGTACTGCAACTTGCTTGACTGCTTTTGGCTTTTAATCTTTGTTATTTTATTTAATATGACTCGCTGGAAGCTCCAATATCCAATTTATTGTCTACAGCAAGTTTTACAAATTTTATAAATTCAGGGAACTCCGGATATTTTGTAAAACCTATATTTGTTGTTAAATGTCTCTTAGGATTTAATTCATCTATTCCTAATAAATATGGAGTCCCAAATTCTTCTGTGACTGCATCATATTCCAGATTTACTGTTTTAATTATTTTTCCGTCTAACCAAACATTACAAGTTAACGGATAATAGAAATATCCTGAAAGATCAAATTTTTCAAAAACATCTATCTCATATTTGTCATATGAGAATGAATTAATTATAAAGAATGCTTGATTTTTTATACTTTCATCAGTGGATTGCTTCCATATTTCTCGAAGTTGTTCTTCATATTTTAGAGCATTTTTATAATCTTCATTAGAATACAAAATCAAAATCATAAGATTTGTCATTGAAAATGAATCTTTATTACTTTTTAAATATTCTTCTACATATGGTTTTGCTTTTTTGTAATCTTTCATTTCATATAAAATGTAAGCCATTCTATAAGCCGCATCTGGTGATTTTTCAATCTCATAAAATTGAGAAAAATATTCTAATGCTCTTTTATAATCACCTTGTTTTTCAAATATAACGCCGAGCATTTGATATGATTTAGAATCATTTTCATTCAGTTCTATACATTTTAAATAATTATTAATAGCTTCGGATAAATTATTTGTATAATAGTAACTTCCGGCTAAATAATAATATGGTCTGGAAAAATCAGGATCTTTCTGAATTGCCATTTTCAGATATTTCTGTGCTTCATTATCATTTTCTAATCTAAAATATGCTAAGCCAAGATAAAAAAAATCTGTAGCTGTATATGCAGCTTCATCTGATTCCTTTATTGAAGTTATGATTGCTTCGTACTGTCCTTGCTGATCAAGAAGTTCATATTTTTCATTAATAAAACGTTTACTTTGTGCAAAACATAATAATGACGTTAATGCCATTATTATAACTGCTAACATTTTTTTCATTTTTTAAATTCTCCAAAACCACCCCAGTGCGGGCGTACACATTACAACTGCTTATAACGTAAAAACTTTGATATGTATAATTCTACTTCAAATAACGTCATAACACAAGCTATGATATACGATATTTTAATACGTTTACATAGTCTATAAAATACATTGATAAATAATTGCACATATTTCCCGCAGATAAAATGTTGGCAATAAATACCAATGAGTTTTTGCACTATATGTTTTTGGTTGTAAACCTAATTTTTTTGCAATATGTGCTGCTCGATAACAATGAAAATCATTTGTTATTATAATTACTTCTGTAGACAGCTTTTTATTCAAAATAATTTCTTTTGAAAATTTTAAATTTTCTTTTGTTGATGTTGATTGATTTTCTTGAATAAGTCTATTCTGAGAAATTCCTTTTTTCACTAAAGCCCGATACATACATTCAGCTTCCGAAATTCCTTCATCCATGCCTTGTCCTCCTGACAATATTACAATTGCATCTGGATTATTACATAGATATTTATAACAAGTATCAATTCTTTCTTTTAACATTATACTTGGAGATTCCCCAATTACCTGGCATCCTAAAACTATTACAGTATTTATCTGCTGATTTTTTGTTGATATTTTTGAAATCATTAGATAGTGTGCATATGAAAAAATCGTAAATCCTATTAATAATATAGACGAAAGACAAATTATAAGTATTTTTCCAGACTTCTTTTTAAACAAAGCTGTAATTATAGTAATAATTGCAGGAAGAAATATTCCAATAAATAATATGAAAATTCCTATGCCTAATCCAAGAATATTTCCAATATTTAATACCTTAAAAAGTAAAAAAGGAAGAATAAATAGAAACATAAAAAGAAGTGATAATAAAATAATCAACAATCTAGCTATAAAATACTTTTTTTTCATTTTACCACCACCAGCGACGATGCCGCATATTTTTTTCTTTTCCAGGTCAGTGCGCTGCCTGCCGGCTACGAACCTATGTTATGCTTTTATTTCATTTAATTGCTTTTTTATTATTTTTTCAAGTTCTGATTCATCATTAATTATTTTTTCTTCTTCCTTTGCATTTTTTGATTTTCTTTCAACAAATTCTTTTCCCGTATAACTATATTCATTTATTCCTTCAATTTCATATTCAAAATAAATGGTGCAATAATGGGAACGCCTGGTATGTGTATATTCTACTTCTTCTATTTTTGCATTTATTTCTTAAATATTCCTAATTATGGATGAAATTTCCTTTGGCATCTTTTTCCATGAATTCAAATGTATGATAATTTGCAAACCAGATACTGTCAGGTGTAAGCTGTCCGTTTTCGTTAATACCTATAAAAGCTAAATCATTAAAAAGGAAAACTCTACGAAGCTTTGTTATGTGTTTTTCCTTATTTATATAACATTTTCTTCATATTCAATAAAAAATCAATATTCTCTTTTTCAACTTCATTAAATTTTGATTCATTGAAGTTTTTATCAGGAATATAATATTTATTAAGTAAATCAAAATATTTGTTCTTAAAGTATTGTTCAAGTTCTTTATTTTTGAATATATATCCTTTTGAGGCATAAAAGCAATTAATAAATAACTGAATTTGTTCTTCTGTATAAAGCCATATTTCATTTTCATCTTGAAATACCTTGTATATGTTATAACCCCAGCCATTTGCGTCGTCATTGAAAGGGATCCAATTACTGTTTAGGTTATACGGTTTGATTCTTAAATTGATTTCCTTAAATCTAATTGGATCTATATTTTCAAAAATAAAAGAAAAACTATTCTTCAATGTCTTGAATTGTTCAGGGAAATTGCAGCTTGAATAAGATCCTATCTCCCATTTATTACTGTCGATCAGAACATTATTGTCATTATGTATAGTTATAGTTAAGTGTTTGATTTTATTATTCCAACACGCAGCACTTTCGATAATATAATTAAACTGTGTTTCAAATCCAACTCTTGAATAAGGTCCAGTATATTCTATTTTGGAAATATTTTTTCCTTTTTTAAAGTCTACTTCACGTATTATCCAATGAATTCCTTCAACATGATATTGTTCCTTGGATTCATCTTCATATTCTTCTTTTACTTCGATTTTTTGATTATTGAAAAATTGCGTGAATGTGTATTTATTTATATATTCTTTTTTTTCTTTTTCGCTAGAGGTATAAACATATTTTATAGGAAATCCAAGCAAAATTTGTTTATCAGATCCTATATTGTTATATTCATATTCTATTGTAACTTTATACGAATCCGTAAAAAGATATATATTCAGTTCTTCGTTTTGGATAAATATGTTGTTTTCATTGTAATTAATTGATATTGATTCAGAACCTTTTGTAACTATTGAATCATTAGCATACATAAACATATATGAAAAAAGTAAAAGTATCAAAACTATATTTTTTTTCATTTTTTTCTCCAATCGCGCCCCAGTGCGGGCAGCCACATAACAATTGATTGTTCCGCAGGCAGCTTGTTCCGCCTGCCGGCTATGATGCATCGTGCGCGTAAGCGCACCAGATAATAATTTCCATAAAAATGCAAACGACCGAAGGTCGTGACCTTTGTTATGACATTAATATTTCTTTTATAAAATTAAATTCCTAAAACTCTTTTTTAGTCAATCAATTTTAAAGAATCTAATGTAATTGATGATATTAAATCTGGCCATATTTCATAATTAGATTTTCCAGCTTCTACATCATATACATCTGTTGAAATCCATTTACCATATTTTAATAAACATATATTTGCGGAATAATGAAGTTTCTTTTTATATGGATTTTCAATAAAGAGCATCATATATTTATGTTTTTTTCCATCGCTGACTTGCTTGAACTCAATGGTCAATGTTTTTTCTGGATTATTAACGGAATCTACTCTCATAAGATTTATTAATTCATTATTAAGTACATCAGCTTCAATGTAAATTTTTTCACCGGGAAATATTTGAATTATTTTATCCATTGTTACATATTGAGACTTTTCAATCTTTGCAGAAAAATATTGTTCTTCATCAACTGCAAGTACAAGATTAAATGATTTCCTTTCATTATTGTCTAGAGCAAATATAATATTACTTAAAAATATACTAATAAAAAATAATGTTAAAATCTTTTTCACTTTTTTCTCCAAAAAAAGGGCAGGCCAGTGTGCCTGTCGGCTACGAACCTTTGTTATGTGTGATTTTATTGTTTATGCTTTATTAACCACTGTTTTATATCCTTTCTGGCCTTTTTCCGGAAGCAACATTTAAACCAAATTCGATTAAATCCTTTTGTGTATAGGACAACTCAATATTATTTATCTTTAAGAAAAGTAAAGTTAGATGAACTCCAATTCTTTTGTTTCCATCAGCAAAAGGATGGTTTTCTATAAGGGAATAGCATAACAGAGATGCTTTATCTAAAATCTCCGGATAAGTACTATGGATTTTTACAACCTGCTCGTATTCAAAAAAGATCATTTTGCAAGTTCCTGATAAGCATCCATATTCTGATTTATAAGGGAATCTGACATAGCAAAAAGTTTTTCATCAGAGATAGTATCAAATTGTTTTTCATCATCAAGAACAGTAATAATGACTTTTCTGCCGTTATATTTTTCAACGGAATTGTCGTTTGTGAGAACTGTATTTCCTTGAATTATTCCTGTCATAGCGTATATTCTACACCACCTTGCATGATTTATTATAACATATTTTACTTGTATTTACTATTTTTCTTTACAAAACTTGTTAGACACTACAATCATTACAACAATATCTATTAAAACCAGAGCTACAAATATAAATATAAAATAATTATTTTGCAAAAGTCTTTTATTTATTGCCATTATTCCAAGCAGTATGGTAATAACTGACATACCAATTCCCATACAATGACACAACTTTTTTGCATTATATTTTTCTTTTTCTTCTTTACTTGCAGTATTGTAACCCGCAATAAGACTTACTCCGTGCCCGGTAAGGAAAATAATACTAATAATTGCAAATAATCCAAAAACTGCCCAAAGTACATAAGAACTTACGTCATCTAATATCATTTTCTATCCTTCCTGAATAAACTATTATAAAATATAAATTATTATTTTTTCACCTACAAGAGCCCCAGTGCGGGCGTCCACATAACAATTGCTTAAACCGCAAACCGGCTTGACCTGCCTACAATCGAAGAGCCGTTAAGAAAAATGCGACAGCATTTTTTAGGCTCATCGAAATAAAGGCTCGGAACAATTGATTGTTCCGCAGCGGGCTTGACCGGTTTGTCGGCTACGAAGCTTTGTTATGTGTTAATATTTTCCTTTTATATATTCCAAACCTTGTTTTCCATATTCAACGGCATCTGGATTATCCATTGTAAGCATAAACTCATACCATTTTTTTGCGTTTAGATAATCTTCATCTAATTCATATGCATATCCTAAATTTCCTACTAAAACATAATCATTCGGATCTAGTTCAACTGCATGTTTGAGTATTTCTATACTCTTTTTGTAATTTCCAATTTCGCGATAATATCTTGCAGCATGATTTAATCCCCAGGTATTATCCGGATATAATTGTGTTTCTTTTTCTATTATCCTTTTTATAAATTCTTTATTACTTTCAAAAGGAAAATATATGCCAGTGAAACATTCATTTATTACAGAAAATAAAAGGTCTTCACCTTCTTTTAATAAACCATTTTCTTTTGGAGATTTATTTTCTGTCCAGGTCCATGAATTTTTATTTTTCTTTGAATATTCAATAATTTCAATTAAAGTATCGCAAGCCAAATCATACTGTTCTGAATAAATATATGCAGTACATTTGCTGGATCTCACATCAAGCCTGTTTGGCTGTTTTTTAATTATTATATCGAAATAAGAAACAGCTGTTTTTACATCATCTAAATCATATTCAACTCTATCGTATACTCCGTATCTACCGTCTTTCATTTGTCCCATGGTAGGAAAATGTTGTGCATTTCTATGCATGTAGTAATTAAAATAATAAATATTGATTTCAAGATTTTTAGGTTCAGCTTTTTCCCATTCTTTTAAGAGTGTAATACATTGTTCGAAGTTTCCATTTTGTAATAATTCAGTTGCTTCTTTTTGATAATCTATTCCATAAAGATTAAATAAGCCTAGTAAACTTAAAAAAAATAATACTTTCAATTTTTTCATTTTTTCTCCAAGCGCCCGAAGTAGCGGGCGTCTACATAATAATATTTTAAACCGCAGTCAGCTTGACTGCCTGTCGGCTACAAACCTTTGTTAGGTTGCGTTCTTAAAATTCTAATTCCATAGAATTTAATTCATCATTAAGTGACTTTTCTACAAAACTATTTAAAGACATATTTAATTTTTTTGCAGCGATAGCTATTTTACTATGGAATAATGGTGAAATGCGAACATTGAATTTTCCTGAGTAAGGCTTTTCTGGTTCAACTCCGTCTTCTTTACACCATTCAAGATAATCATCAACGGAAGCATGAAATTCATTTTCGACTTCATCTACTGATGTTCCCTGAAAAGTAATTACAGTACGAGTATTAATTACTTCGCCCGAAAAGATGCGAGCTTCATCATTATATTCAACTACACCAACAAATCCTTTATAAGTCATCATCTTTTACTCCTGCATTTTCAAGAAATCTTCGCATTGATTTTACAGCACCTTTGTCTGTAATTTTTTCTGGATGAGGTCTGTGGAAGACAGCTCTTTCTCCTTTTAATTCAATACGAACTCGAGAACCATTTTCTTCGGAAATTTTTGCTTCAAGTGATTCTAAGAATTTTTCAATATCTTTCCATTCAATATCTGATTGGACAGAATTTTTAAAAATTCTTTGATAAACTTTTTTTTGTTTTGAGTTCATAAATATATGATACATGAAAATGGTACTAAAGGTAAATTCTTTTTTTATTGGCGGGCTTGACCCGCTGTCGGTTACGAAGCTTTGTTATGCTATTTTATTTCATTTATAAATCCAGAGTTTAGATTACAACCATAAAAATTAACAAATACTTCTCTTCCTTCAAATACATATTCTGCATTAGCGACTATTAATGCTATTCTATCTTCATATGGACTTTTTATATATGCTGTCGGCATTACATAATCACACAATTTATTTTCTATTTTTCCAAGTAATTTATATTTATTATTTTTTATTGCAATGATTTCGTAATCCATATGAGGTAAACTGAATTCTCCAATATATTCATTACTATTGGCTATTTTGAAATCTATGGCAGTTCCTTTATTATCTACTGCAGGCAAAAATTCTGTTTTTACCGGATTTAAAATGATTTTATGTTTTTTTAGTTCACTATTAAATTCCTTCGAATTATTTTTTATACATTCTTCAAATGTTTGCGCAAGCTCCGTATTTTCTCCATAATTATCATTATCGTACCATTTGATTTTTTTGTAATATACATTTACATCTTCGACCATGTCTTGAATTGTAAAATAGAGATCACTTCCTCCTCTACCGTCGACTCCTTTATCAAGAATAAATGCAAGTTTTCCATCTTTAGACCATCCTAATACATAAATAAAATTATTTTCCTGATAGATATTAAGAGGTTTGGTTACTTTTGTTTCTTCAACAAGAATCGATGTAATTTTTGAATCAAGTTTATATTCTTTAATATTTATTTTTGTCAGGTCTTGAGAATACAGATTAAAGGAAATTAAAACTAATAAAAATATAAAAATACTTTTTTTCATTTTCTATTTCTCCAAACGCCCCAGTACGGGCGTCCACATAACAATTGGTTGTACCTGCCTACAATCGAAGAGCCGTTAAGAAAAATGTGAAAGCTTTTTTTAGGCTCATCGAAATAAAGGTTCGGAACAATTGATTGTTCCGCTGTCGGCTACGAACCTTTGTTATGCTATTAATTAACTCCAAATTAATAAGATTCCACACTAAAGTATTGCCAGTTACTGTAATGTTCATACCATACTTCTTCTGAAATATTATTATTTGAATCATACTTCACTGTTTGGAACATTGGATAACCATATTCTGAACAAACTTGTATTCCAAATATTTTTTTCATATTCTTATACTGATAAATTATAAAATCTTTTCCTATGCTTTCGGCAATACAAAGATTATTTTCAAAATAATAAGTTTTACTGCCACGCCAGTTTTTTTCTGCAACAGTTTTAATTGTTCCATCGCTATTATAAGTTACAGTTGTATCAGCAGGATATTTATCAGTATTTGTCTTGTATGAATACTTTTTTACTTCCGGATTGTTTGGATCATCCCAAATTTCCTTTTTACAAATAAGCTGATTATATTCATTGTATTCGTATGTAATATCTGCAGAACCACTTTTTCCTTCCTGAAGTGTTTCGGAAAGTAGATTACCTTTACTGTCAAATTTTCTATTGAATCGGGCTTCTCCTGTAACACACATTTTTGGATTACAAGCAAATGATACAGAATAATTGTTTGAATTCTTGCAGAAGAACAAATCGCTGATAACTAAATCATTCCATTTTTTTCCTGGATAAACTTCATTTATTGTAATATGAATTTCAGTTGCTTTTACTGTTTTTCCTAAATCAAGTTTTTGTATTTTCATTTCATCATTAAGAATAAAACTTTTGTCTTTTACAGGAGTTGATTTTGCATTATTAACGGTAATTGTTAATTTTTTGATGCGATCATTATTTTCAAAATATCTGCTATCAAAATATCCAGCTTTAATTGATAATGAATCAATCTCAACTGGTTCTGCAAAATAAATATTTATCAACGGCTTTGATAACAGTTGTTTGTTTCCTGTAACAGCATAAACTGTATCTGAAGATGAATCGAACATATTCAACGGTTGATAACGTAAAACATTTTTCTCATCCTTAAGAAAATCAGTAACTAAAACTGAATGAATAACGACATTTTCTGCAAAAAGGGAAGTGCAAATTCCAAATGTAAGAATACATAATAATTTTTTAATCATTTTTCCTCTCCTAGCATCTCAGTGAGGTGTCAGCATAACAACTGGTTGTACCGCACGCGGGCTCGACCCGCTGTCGGCTACGAACCTTTGTTATGTGATTTTTATTTTACCATATTAGACAAGATTTAGATATGTTATATTTTAATACCACTTTATTCCAAATAGTCCCTTATGCATTAAAACTTCAATAATTTGACCACTTTCTTTGACTGTTTCTTTAACAGGTGTGGAAAAATCAAACAGGCAGTTGATTGCAGCGGTTGCTCCCATTGCATAGCCAAAAAAGAAAATCGAATAAAGCAGAAGAGCACCGTAAGTATATTTTTCCTTAAATGAAAATTCCTTTTGGCAAATCATAAATAAAATCATGTAAATAAGGTAAAAAATAAAAGAAGCAATAAAAAATTTTCCGGTAGAATTTTCGAAGGAGTAATCATTTACCATTCGCCAACCAAGCCCAAACACTGGACAAATTCCTGCAAGAATTATAGTTGGGTAAATTGAATTACCACGTTTATCAAAATGAATCCAGCCGTCCGAATAATGAAGGATAAATAAAAGCACAATTGGCAAAAGCAGGTTTAGTTCAATACTAAGGCGATAAGGATAAGGGAAAAGGGCACACCAAACGGCAATAATCACAGAAATCCAATTTATAAAAGATGCAAATTTTTGAGCCTTTTCAAGAACTAAATTTACATCTTTGAAATCCGGTTCATTATATTTTTCAATTATACCAAGAATATCATTCATTGCCTGTCCATCCGGAAGAATAGGAAGATTTTCAAAAAACCAGTTAAGAATCTGGTCACTATCTTCAATTCCTCCCATACCAATCACAAGCTTGTACATTTCTTTATCTTCAGGTAAAGCAAGTTGTCTTTCCTTAGAATTTTCGGGCACAAGGCTTTCTTTACAAAAGGAAGATTCAAAATCATGAATTCCATCCTTTACAAAATAAATTGTAAGAAGCCCGGTATTAAAATAAAAATAGCGAAGATTTTTAGCTTCAATTCTGATTGTTTTTCTCCCTTTGTGATATTCAAAATAATTGTCAAAAAAAATAAAATATGTACTGAATTGCTTGATGGCCATAATTGTAAGAAAAACAGGGACAAACATTACAAGAAAAATTAAATTGAAGTATGCCGCATAATTTTTTATTCCGATGATTGCTTCGTAAACCAGAAAGCTGATTGCAAAAAGATAAAAGGCTGAAATTATAAGCCAAACAAAAAGTTTATGTTTCGTTGTTATTCCAAATTTTTTCATAATATACTATTAGCGCCCCAGTGCGGGTGTCAGCATAACAATTGGTTAAACCGCAAACCGGTTTGTCGGCTTTGAACTTCTTGTTATGTGCTATTTCTATATAGCGAGCTTCAACTCCGTAATAACACGAGCCATATTTACAAAATCTTCATCATCGTGGAGCAGGGGAATATTATTTTCTATCGCAGTCTCAGCAATAAGCAAATCGACCGTGCTTCGGATTGTAACGCCTTTTCTTCGGCATCTAAAATTGAGGCTTGCGGCATTTTCATAAGACCGAATGCCAAGCTTTAATGAGTACAGAGGTATTTCGCTTAGATATGATTTGAGCGTGGAGAACTCTTTTTCGTCTTTTGAACCTTGCAGGATTTCCTGATAAATGAACTCATTGATACAGAATGCCTTTTCTTCATTGATTAAGTTTTCCAGGTATTTTGTTCCTGAAGTTTCCCTGCCGCGGAAGAAGTTTATCAGTACGGATGTATCAATAAGAATCATTGTGCAGACCTCATAGCCTTGTAGTCATAGCCGTCGGCGAAATGGATTTTGCCTTTCAAGTCCGCAAGGCTTTTCTGCTTCTTTTTCTGTGAGAAATCTATTGTTTCTATATATGAGATGACCATCTGAGCCTGCTCGTCATCAAGAATCGTGAAATAATCCATAACCTTTTCTTTTAGAGCTTCTGCAACCATGATAGACCTCCATTAGAATAATTATAGCATATTTCTGAATTTTTTGCTCTAAAATTGGAAAATATATGAAAAATCAGGCTTGACCTGATTTTGTTTGCGTTAATTAACTACAAAAACTTCCTCGTTCAAGCCCTAAAGTTCAATTAATAATTTCAGCAAGCTCGACTTGCTGAAATTATATTCCTTATTTTACTTCATCTCGTCGGCTTTTTTCTGGTGCTCCGCCATAATCGAATTCCAGTAGTCGTGATACTGCTGCTCGTATATTGTGCCTTTGGCGGAAACACCCGCTTTTATGAGTTCAGCGACAAACTCTTCTTCATCAAGTTCTTTTTCTGTGTGCGGAAAATCAAATCCCTGCGTTGAAAAATAAGGATTGGAATAAAGTTCGTTTGTCTGATTGTAATAATCTCTGAAATAAAGGGCGACGGAATTGAAGCCACAATAGGTATTCGTATCTTCCAGCGTAAAAGTCAATGACATTGGTCTGCCATTATTCAAACCTTTATAACCTGAAATCTCTCCTGTAAAGCCATTGTCCATGATATTGCTCAGAACAATAGTTCCTTTTGTATAATCATTATGCTTTGCCGCAAATTCAAATTTGTTGGCAGATACATATGTTATCTTTCCAGAATCAGAATCCTTACCATATTCATCTATGATTCCAATTCCTACAGAATTATTAGAAACAAAGAAACTGATATTATAATCGACACCTGTTTTATAAGTTCCTCTGAATGCAGTGTGCGTTTCAATGTAAAATTTCAGTTGGTCTTTTGTTTTGGGAACTGCAAAAGTTTTTGGCATTTCTTTTGCCAGATACCCGCCGAACACCCAACCGAACTCAGGTTCTTCTGCGTTCCACTCGTAGCGAGGAATAAGGATTTCTACCCACGGAGCCATTATGCCGTCAATCGTTTCTTCTTTGCCGATTGCCACGACTTTGACGGGAAGCCTGTGTTGAAGTCCGCAGAGCCTGTTGGATTTTAGAGAAGGATAATCCCTGACGCGTAATCCGTCCTCCGAATCCACATACATCGTGTCGATGACCTTGCCGTCCTTGTAAAACCGGCTCTTGTCTGCAAATGTTGAGGCAACCAAAACAGTTAAAGTAAATAATATACAAATTAATTTTTTCATACTTTTCAAACCAAGCGCCCCAGTGCGGGCGTCCACATAACAATTGATTGTTCCGCTGTCGGTTACGAACCTTTGTTATACGATTTTTATTTCAAATAGATTATAAAATTTATTTCATATTGTTTTAAGAAGACAAAACTTCTAATTTTTTTAAGCCGCTTACAACCAATTCTTCGTCTAACCCCTAGAGTTCAATTTCATTTTTTAATCGAGCTTGAGTCGATAAAAAAATACTCCTAAAAAAAATTTTAATTATAATTTCTTTCTAGAAAAAATGTATACCTATCCAGCTCATTTAATGTATATAATTCGTTTTCCAATCCTTTTCGAAAGTTTTCCTGAAAATCAGTTTCCATTAAATACTTTATAATATATTTTTTTGTTTCTTTGCATTTAATTTGGGAATCATCCATCTGTTCTAACAAAAATAACATTCGAATTAAAGTTGAAGGCAAAAAAACATTAGACTGTTCTAAAAATCCTTGATAAAATTCTCCGAACTCTTCTTCTGTGATTTTTTTTGGTTCTTTCTTTGTTTGTATAACAAATCCATCATAACTTGCAATATTTTCATCTGTAATTTCATATAATTGAATATTTCCCAACTCTTCGGTTTCTATGATATTATTATTTTTTATGTACTTGCTTTCAATTTTACCATTTCTGTAAATTTGTAATTCTTCTAATAAAGAGGACTCCTGCAATGATTTTACTGGAAGATAATATGTTTTATCATTACAGAGAATAACTAGTCTGAAATCGGTTGTAAAATTAAGATGTCCATATCTTGTATAAAATGCATTACCACTTTCATCTAAAACTTTGAAAAAACCTTTCCCCATAATAGCAAAATCAGTAGTAGTTGAGGTTCTTTGAAAAGCACCTTGATTAAATATAGGAATGCCTTCAGACTTTCCTGAATCTTCAAGTGTGCATTTATAACCAAAAGTACTTACATTTCTTATATCCTTATAAAGGTAATCATATTCTTCTTCAGGACTAAGACTAAAAACAGAAATATTACAAAATATAATTATGTATAATAAAAAAAATATTTTTTTCATTTTTCCTCCAAGCACCCCACTGAGGGTGTCCGTATAACAACTGGTTGTACCGCACGCGGCTTGACCCTGCCTACAATCGAAGAGCCGTTAAGAAAAATGCGATAACATTTTTTAGGCTCATCGAAATAATGGCTCGGAACAATTGATTGTTCCGCTGCCGGCTATGAACCTTTGTTATGTGCTATTCTTATTAATTTTCTAACAATATAAGATCAAGAATAAAAAAATCTTTATCAAACATCCATGCAGTTATTCTATATTTTACATTATTTATTGAGAATCCTAAATCGGAATATACAATGTTGTTTTCTGTTATTTCGTACAAATATTCAATACTTTCAAAATGTATTCCTTCATTTTCAAATAATGGAATTAGAGTATTTTGTAAAAAATCTTTTTTTATACAATAGCCATCTCCGAAAGCTTCTATACAATCATGTTTGTATTCATGTTTAAATACATATTCTGATTCTACGGGACAACCATAAAATGGTTTTCCCGGATAATAACTGTCTTTATCCGAAAGAATATATAAATACTTTTTATTAGTTTTAAAATATTCATTTATATTCTTTATTGCATCATATAATTTAGAATCCTCTATAATTTCTTTTTTAGCCAGAAAATTAATACATAAATCTTTGTATTTTGTACCTTCATATACTTCAGAAAAAGTAATTATGATAGTTCCTACTGCACCAGGATTTTCTGATAAAATGATTTTTTGTGCATTGCTTGTGTCTTCCAATAAATATTCTTTTTCTTTTTTTGTCTTTTCAAAATATATTCTGATTTTTTTAGGTCTGGAATTTTTGTAATATAAATCCGGCCTATTAGTATCAACATAACCAATTGAAATGAAGATTTCATTTACCTCACAATTGTTAATTATTAAATAAGCATTTTTTCCGTTATCATGAAAATCTGGTATCCAAGGTAAGTTTACTTTAGGAGATAAATTTGAAACATCATAACTTATTTTGTTTTCTGTTAAATAACTTGAAGCTTTAATTTTTGCCTTATTAACATAAGGACTTTCTTTAAAAGGTATATATGTTTTTATATCATTTGCGAACAGGAAAGGCGATATAAGAATAAATAAAGAAACTATAATACTTTTTTTCATTTTTCCTCCTGCGCTCCAGTGCGGGCGTCCACATAACAACTGGTTGTACCTGCCTACAATCGAAGAGTCGTTAAGAAAAATGCGACAGCATTTTTTAGGCTCATCGAAATAAAGGCTCGGAACAATTGATTGTTCCGCAGCGGGCTTGACCCGCTGTCGGCTATGATGCATCGTGCGCGCAAGCGCACTAGATAATAATTTCCTTAAATGCAAACGACCGAAGGTCGTAACCTTTGTTATGCTTTATATTATAGTCGATATTGATTTTTTATGATATATTTATTTTAGGAGTAAATAGTGCCTGTTGTTAGTGAATTTGAAGGAATAGAAATTTGCCTTTAGTTTGATGATTATTTACCACCTCATTTTCATGCAAAATATGCTGGTCAAGAAGCATTAGTAGAAATACAGGCTAAAAATATGGAATTACCAGCAAAAATAGATCCACTTAAATAAGGAGATACAAATGGAAATTGTACAGGTTTTGCCTAAAGACAATTACAATGTTTTCGTTTATTTCGTAGACGGAAAGATAAAAGAATATAATGTATCTCACTTAGTAGGCAAAGGCGTTTTTTCTAAACTAAATGATTTAGATTTTTACATGAATAACTGTACTGTACTGAACGGAACTCTTGCATGGACATTGGATGGTAAATACGATAAATACAATTGTATCGATATTGACCCTTATACAATTTACGAAAAAGGAATTGATGTAGAAGATCCTTTGGCGCATATTGCCTGATCAGCTACTTTATACTTTTAAAACCTATTTTCAATAATTCAACATCACCAGGACAAAATTCAAAATCGTCTATTTGGTTTTCAGTAATCCATTTGATTTCAGAAATTTCATTTTTATTGAAAACAGGTTTTTCTAATATTTCGCCATAATAAGCAACTGTAATATACATCAAATCATTAAGATACATTGTTCGGGAATGTAAATGTGTCAGATTTTTTATATTGCAGTTTATCTCTTCTTTCACTTCGCGGATTACACAGTCTGTAAAATCTTCCCCAAATTCAAGATTTCCGCCAATTACTTCCCAATAACCCGGAAAATATTTTTTATTCATACTTCTTTTTGAAACTAAAATTTTTTTGTTGGATTTATCTATTGGCAAAAAAGCCGTACCAATCATTTGAATTTTATCTACCATGATAACTTTATATTTCCTATACCACGCCAGTGGCGTGTGAGTATAACAATGAGTTAAACCGCACGCGGCTTGACCGCGTGTCGGCTTTGAACTTCTTGTTATGTGATTTTACACTTTCAATAGAACTTTTTCCTGCTTATTTGATACACCAACCTTCGGGTATGTAATTATTTCCAATCCCATTCCAAGACTGTCCAGGTAATCTATTAAAGTAGAAATTTTCATATCCTTTCTTTTTTCGATTTTTGAAACAGATGACTGAGTAAAATTAGTCATTTCTGATTGTTTTATATTCTGCTCTTCTCGGAGCTGAGCAAGTCGAATTGACATAATATCCTGTTCAGCCTTTATATGAGCTCTTCTAACAGCTTCGGGAGACATATTACTTTCCATCATTTTGATTGCGTCTTTCATTTTCCAACTCCTTCTCATGTCTTTCGATGATTACTTCGGATTCTGTAATCAAATCCTTGTAAAATTTTTCTTGATCTTTCCCTTTCTTATCTCCGCCGGTAAGCAAAAATGCTTTCCTTTTGGAATCAAAATAATAGGAAACTCTCAAAAGATGTTGTTGAGTCTGATTTCTTAATTCTTTCAGGTTCTTATATTTTTTTGAACCATGAAGAACATCTGCATAAGGACGAGGAAGATTTGGGCCGTACTGTTGTAGTAAAAGAACTCTTTGTAATACAGCTTCTTTACAGTCTTCGTCCAAGCTCAGAAACCAAGCATCATATTCATCTGATGAATCAACATTCCACATGAAATAATTATATGAACTAAAGTGAATATTTGTCAAGGCAAAAAAAAGCGGGCTTGACCCGCCGTAGCTCTCTAACTTTTGATATGTGATTACTTTACTTATGGCTGAATTATATCAATATTTCCGAATCCAAAAATCAATTCATTTTCTTTTATAACACAGCTTAAACAAAATTTTGTTATAAGACGCAATGATACCTCTCCGTTTTTATATATTTCCCAAGAATCGTTTTTTTTCAATTTTTTCTTGAATTGCTTATATTCAGCCTTGGTAATGGGAATTTTATAATAATATGGAAGCTGAGTAATTTGTACAGGAACGCCACTTAAATAATTTGTTTTAATTAGTTCAATATTTTTATCGCTTACTTCAATTCCGCTTTCGTATTTAAAAAGCCATTTTATAAAATCAAGATTTTCACAATCATTTACGGGCAAGGCTTTTTTTGTAAAATATTCATCATAATAATCTGAATATTCATGTATTTCTTTAAGAGTTCGTAATTCGTTTAAAATATGACACCGATAAAACTTTTTAGAAACAGATTCGTAAATCCAATAATCATTTTGCACGTGATATTTTTTGCCGTCCAGCAAATATTCAATTGTATAATTGCCTTCATCAATGCACGATTTTTCAGCTTTGCCCAAAGGAATTTCTTTTGCCTGTTTTATTTTTGTGTCTAGAGACTTCAAAGTACTGCACAAATCTACATTTACAGGAACAGAAACATCATACGCTTTTGGAATATTAATCTTTACGATTTGTTCATCGTTTAGTTTAATCAATATATCTGCTGGCGGCTCATCGTGTGCAAAAATATTCTGAAGTAAAATTGATAGCATTAAAAAAATTATAATTTTTTTCATTTTCTTCCTTAAAAAAGGCGCCCCAATGAGGGCGTCCACATAACAACTGGTTGTACCGCAGCGGGCTTGACCCGCTGTCGGCTACGAACCTTTGTTATGACACTAGATATCTTTTAGCGCCGGAGGGCGCGTAAATTAAGATAACTAACTGCAATCTATTTTTTTTATTTTCTCTTAGACTTCGGAAATTTGAAAGTCCACGAAAAATAAACTTCTAAAATATTTATTTCTTCATGCAAGAAACTTGAGACAGTGCGAATGCACGTGCGAAAGTTTTTTACACAAACAAACGCCTTATTTTTTTTTATAAAAAAAGGCAGTCCAATAGACTGTCGGTATAACAACTGGTTGTACCGCAGGCAGCTTGACTGCCTGTCGGCTACGAACCTTTGTTATGCTTTCTTTAATCTAAAAACGACATTCTGTAAAAGACATCGATTTTTGTTACACAAGTGTCATTATATTTTGTTCCTTTATATACTTCATCAATAACAATTTTTACGTGTTTTGAGTCATTTGGAATTTCAAATTCTGTGAATTCAACAACATCATTAAAATTCAGATCCATATATTTTTTACCGTCTACATAAACACTAGCCTTTTTTATTCTATTATTTTCATAAAAGAGAGTCTGTTTATAGGGATTTACAAAGCCATTCAGAATAGAAATTTTAATATTTCCTTTAATTTCTTTTCTTCCAGCTCCATCAGAATATGCATCGTAAACGCTCATAATATCAAACTCGATACTTTCACCGATTCCTTCATCAGTTTTTCCTTCCGCCCAAGGAAGATTCTGTACATAACAGTTTGGTCTGCATGGGAAAGTAACATTTTCAATATCATAAGAATAATTATTGTCTTTAAGAGTAGATGAAGCTTTTATATTATCAACAAAAGAAACTAACGAAGGGCACAGACTTTTGTTCAATTTGTAAGTTTCGGCATTATTTTGGATTGTTGAATAAAAAAAATCATCAGCGTGCATATATGGAATTTCTAAAAACTGATAATCATAATCCCCATCTATGACTATAGTATCAATTTTCCAAATCATATAACCATATTTATTCAAGTGTTTTTCTACACCCGGAATTATTTTTTCTTCATAGTTACCAATGTTGTATGTGTCTCTTTTAAATTTTTCAGAAAAAAGGCTATTAATACATAAAGTTATTAATACAATTAAACTTATTCTTTTTTTCATTTTTTCTCCAGCACCTCAGTGAGGTGTCAGCATAACAATTGGTTGTACCGCAGCGGGCTTGACCCGCTGTCGGCTACGAACCTTTGTTATGACAATTATATTTCTTATACAGAATTGGATTTCATAAATACTCTTTTCTTTAAGAATATTCTGTATAACCATTTGAAGCGTATGCTTCTATTATTATACTTTTCCTAAGCGGCGTAAAGCCGCGTACTATCGCTGCTTCGTGTAAACCCTAAAGTTCAATTTCATTTAAGAAAACAAGCTCGACTTGTTTTCTTAAATATTCTATCTAATTTTTTATTAAAATCCATTTATCCAAATATCATAGAAATTCTCTTTCTGAATATCAAATGAAATATTCCAAAAATTAGTTCCTCCATCCCAAACAACAACTTGTGTTGTGTTAAAATACTCAGCCTTATAATCAAGAATGAAGAAATTTAAATATACAATATTTTTTGTTCCATCTTTCCTTGTAAATAATTGAACTGAATAATTTTCTTTTTTACGAAGAACTTCATAATAAAATCTATTTTCATTTAAATTTTGAAGTAAATATTGAAATGTTTTTTCAATATAGAATTCAGCATCTTCTTTTGACGATAATATTTTTAATTCATCTTCCACAATATAAATATTTTCTTCGTTTATTTTGCCACTATTTAATTTAATTATACTTTGTGCATATAGAGAAAAATTTAATAAAAGTATTGTAAAATATATAAACGTTTTTTTCATTTTTCCTTCCTAAAAAAGCAGGCCAGTGCGCCTGTCGCCATAACAACTGCTTAAACCGCAAACCGGCTTGACCGGTTTGTCGGCTTTGAAGCTTTGTTATGTGATATTTAATTTTCTTTTTTCCATAAATAAGCTTATACAATAATAAATAGACCCAATGTAAAATAAAAATGTAACCA
>JAQXNX010000005.1 GCA_029098225.1 Spirochaetales bacterium
AAGTCCGACAGTCGGCTTAATTATATAACACAATCTATTAGGGTTGTGTTTTTTTTATTTATTTTAGGACTTGAACCAACTAGCGAAGCGAGCGCCTAAAAAAGGCGAGCAGTGCGGAGCGTTTTTTAGGAAAAGGCGACAGGGATGTCGCCGACAGCGAGCGAAGACGCCCGAAGAGAGCAAACAGGAGGGTTGCGAACGGAGGGGACAGGTTCAAGTCCGACAGTCGGCTTAAATAGATAACACAATCTGGCAGGATTGTGTTTTTTTATATAAAAAGAATGACCCAGATGCGATTCGAACGCACGACCTTTCGCTTAGGAGGCGAATGCTCTATCCAGCTGAGCTACTGGGTCTGAAAAATTAGAATAGTCCAGATATAATTCCATCATCATTAACGTCTATGTTAAGTGCTGCTGGAAGTTTAGGAAGTCCTGGCATAGTCATAATATCTCCGGCAAGTGCAACAACAAAACCTGCTCCTGCATAAAGCTGAACATCTCTGATAGGGAAAATATAATCAGAAGGTGCACAAATTAAAGATGGATCATGACTAATAGAATTTTGTGTTTTTGCTATACAAACAGGAAGATTTCCATATCCGTTTTCTTCAAAACTTTTAATTTTCTTTAATGCTGCAGAATCAAATTCCACATCCTTTGCACGATAAATTTCTTTTGCAATTTTTTTGATTTTTTCTGCAAGTGGCAATTCAAGTTCATAAAGTGGATGATAATTTGATTTTCCACTGTCTGCTAATTCGGCAATTGCAGCAGCAAGATCCTTTGCTCCTTCTCCGCCTTTTCCCCAGCCTTCTGTTAGAATTGCCTGTGAATTATTTTTATTACATAATTCTTTAAGGCATTCAATTTCTTCCTGAGAATCTGTTATAAATTTATTAATTGCAACAATTGATTTTAAGCCGAATTTTGCAATATTTTCAATATGAACTTTTAAGTTTTCAAAGCCCTTTGTTAATGCAACTGTATCTGGTTTAGATAATTCAGATTTTGCAACACCACCATGCATTTTAAGAGCTCTGATTGTTGCAACAATAACAACAGCAGCTGGTTTTAGATTTGCCATTCGGCATTTAATATCCAGAAATTTTTCAGCTCCTAGATCAGCGGCAAAACCTGCTTCTGTAATTACATAGTCACCAGATGCGAGTGCACATAATGTTGCATTAACGCTATTGCAGCCATGTGCAATATTTGCAAAAGGACCGCCGTGTACAAAAGCTGGAGTTTTTTCAAGCGTTTGAACAAGGTTTGGCCTGATTACGTCTTTTAATAATGCAGCAACGGCTCCTGTGCATTTTAACTGGCCAAATGTAACATTCTTACGGGCATAATTCTGACCAATTACAATTCTATCAATTCTTTCCTTTAAATCAGAAATTGTTTTTGAAAGACAAATAATTGCCATTATTTCTGAAGCTACAGCAATAGTAAAATGATCTTCACGAGGAACACCCTGAAGTCTTCCGCCAAGTCCAATTGTAATATTTCTTAGAGCACGATCATTTAAGTCTACGCATCGCTTCCACGTAATTGTTCTTGGATCTATTCCTAATTCATTACCCTGTTGTATGTGATTATCAATTAATGCAGATATAAGATTGTTGGCGATACTTATTGAATGAATGTCGCCTGTAAAATGAAGATTAATATCTTCCATTGGAACAATCTGTGCATAGCCGCCACCGCAGGCACCACCTTTTACACCAAAGCATGGACCCAGGCTGGGTTCTCTTAATGCAACAACAGCATTTTTTCCAATTTTACGAAGTCCGTCAACAAGACCGATCGAGACTGTTGATTTTCCTTCTCCGGCAGGTGTTGGAGTTACAGCTGTTACTAAAATTAATTTTCCAGGATTTTTTTCAGCTTTTTTCTGAAGAGTTCTTAATTCTTCAAAAGTTATTTTTGCTTTATACTTTCCATAAAGCTCAAGCTGATTTTCAGAAATATTAATTTTTTCAGCAATTTTTGTGATGGGTTCCATCACATTGTTTTGTGCAATTTCAATATCTGTCATAAGCGTATTTTATCTGATATAAATGGAATAAACAAGGGCACAAATTTTTATTATTTTACAAGTCCTTGATTATTCTCCGCAAATCAATTCCGTAATTATAGTTGTCTGGTGCATTAAATTTAAAATAGGCTTCTCATCATATAATTCTGTCAATTTATTTATGCGTAATACTGAGCCTGGGCCTTCCAGAGCTCGCTGTAAAGCCCGCCGGCCTCCATCAGTTTTTCGTGGCTGCCCTCTTCCACAATCTGTCCCTGGTCGAATACAAGAATCTTATCGCAGAAACGACAGGAAGACATTCGGTGCGAAATATAAATTGAAGTCTTATCCTGAACCATTCTATCAAAATGCTGGTAGATTTCATACTCGGCAACAGGGTCCAGTGCTGAAGTCGGCTCATCAAGAATTACAAAAGGGGCATCCTTGTAGAGGGCACGGGCAATGGCAATTTTCTGTGCTTCACCGCCGCTTATTTCAACACCCTTATCATTCATCTGATAAATGCTTGTATTGATTCCTTCCGGCATTTTCTTAAGGCGCTCTTCAAAGCCGGCGCGCTCAAGACAGTCGGTTACCTTTTGTTCATCAAAAGCTTTATCGCAGGCAACATTCTGAGCAATGCTGAAGGAGAAGAGATTAAAGTCCTGGAAGACAACACTGAAAATCCTTGAGTAATCTTTGTAATCATAATAGCGGATGTCCACACCGTTTAGCAGAATCTGGCCTTCAGTCGGCTCGTAAAGACGGCAGAGAAGCTTTATAAAGGTTGTCTTACCCGCACCATTTTTTCCAACGACAGCAGTTTTTGTTCCGATTCTGATTTTCTGATTCACATGGCGGAGCACATAGTTTTCTGTATTTGGATAGCGGAAGGAAACATCGCGGAATTCAATTTCAAACTCATTGTCATCGCGCTTTTCTGTCGGGATAGTTCCCTCGTACTGCTTGTTTTCAATCTCCATAAAATCATAAAAGTAAGAAAGATAATCAGCTTTAACTTTTATATCTATCCAGGCGTAGAAAATTTTTGTAACGCTTTCCACAAGGTTTGAATAGGCAGAAATAAACTTGAGGGCCGAACCAATCGAGATAAGCCCGAAGATTGCCTTGAGTCCCACATAAAGATAGCTTACAGCCTGCAGCAGATAATTTACAAAAACTCCCGGCAGCTGATTTTTATTCATCCTGGTAATCATCCACTTAAAAGAGTCTTCGAGGAATTCAACAATCTTATGCATCTTCTTTTCAATCAAAGGCTGGCTCTTATAAAGGCGCACGTATTTTCCATTTGCGTAATCAAAAATCAGATTATAAAAATATCCGTACTCACGGTTTGTTCTTACGTTGCGTTCAAAAAGCTCATGCTGCAAGGCGGCTTCCTTTTTCTTGATTATTGTAGAAACTAAGATGCTGAGGGCAAGCATGATAAGGAGAATCACAAAGCTGTAGCCCTTATTCAAAAAGCCCGGCAGGCCTGTGAGTTCAGCAGCTTTCGGAACAAAAAGCGGAACAAGCAGAATGATACTGTAGGTGATGGAAAGTATATGCTCTATAAACGAAGCAAACTGAGAAGAAAAGGCAGCAAAGTCGCCGTTGGAATTCATTCCGTCCTGTGCTTTTTTTATCATATCCAGAGTGTCGCGTTTTTCTAGAATATCATAATCGATGACAAAGGATTTTTCACATATCATCTGATCTACCTTTTCACCGATTACAGAACCGTTTACAGAAATGATGTGGTTGAGTCCCCAGTAAGCAAGCGAAGTAAAAGCCCCGATTGAAATCATAATAAGTGCATAGCGTAAGATTTCTTCAAAAGGACTGTGGGCAACGAGGGCATCAAGAATAAGGCTTCCAAAAACGATGGGCACAAACTTTCCGGTAACACTTATGATGTTTGCAATGATGATAAGAGTGATGTGTCCCGGCTGCAGGCGGTGTGTGAGTTTTAAAACTTTGCTTATTGTGTTATTAGTTGTTTTCATTTTTTTCCTCCTCGCGGTAGTACTGTGCCTGAATGTCAAACATCTCCTTGTACTTGCCGCCCTTGGCCATAAGCTCCTCGTGGCTGCCGCATTCTACTATGCTTCCGTTTTCCAGAAACATTATGCGGTCGCAGAATTTTGTTGAGGCAAGCCTGTGCGAAATAAAGACCGCAGTTTTTCCCCGGGCAAGATTATTGTATTCCTCGTATATTTTGCTTTCGGCAAGAGGGTCAAGGGCGCTGGTCGGTTCGTCTAGAATAAGGAAGGAACCGTTTTTGTAAATTGCCTTTGCGAAAAGAAGCTTTTGAGTCTCGCCGCCGGAAAGCAGAATTCCATCATCTGAAAAAGTCTGGGTGATATAAGTCTTTTCTTTTTGAGGCAGGCTTTGAATCTTTTCCCATAGACCTGATTTTTTCAGGCTGTCTTCAAGCCGGGTCTGATCGCACTGGCCTTCTTCCAACCCCGTAATATTTTCTTCGATTGTAAAGGCCATAGGATTTGTATCCTGAAAGAGGACGGAAATTTTATCCTGATATTTATCCAGGCCAATGTCATCAATTGTTTTTCCATCCACAAGGATTTCTCCCTGGGTCTGGTCGTAAAGGCCGCAGAGAAGTTTTACGATTGTTGTTTTACCCGCACCGTTGTTTCCGACCAAGGCAATTTTTTCTCCCGCCTTGATTGTAAAATCCAGATTCTGAATTGTATTTTTTTCTACATCCGGGTAGGCAAAGCTGACATTTTTGAAGGTGATTTCCGGCGCACTTTCTTTGTGTACGGTGGTTGAGCCTGTCGAAACCACCGCAGTAGACGGTGATTTTCTCACCTTATCCGGCAGATTCATAAAATCATGCAAATCATTAAATTCGTGACTGGATTTTCTGATATTATTAAAGCGTTCAGAAAGAGAATAAATCCAGCTGGTAAAGCCGCTTATAATTCCAAGATAAAGGGTGAAGGTTGCAATATCCATCTGACCATCCAGCACTCTTTTTATCAAAATTGAATAGGCAATAAAGTCGCGGCCGAAATTAAAGAAGGTTCCAGAAACTGTAGGAAGATACCAGCGCAGCTGCAGCTTTTTTTCAAGCTTGCCTCTGGCAATAACTACCTCGCACAAAAGCTTATGAAACCAGTTACCAAGCTGATAGATTCGAATATCCTTACCGGCACTGATATTCAGGCTTTTCTGCATAATGTAATATTTCTTCCGCCAGATTTCACTGCTTTCCTCACGCTTGCTGTCGCTGTATTTAATGGCGTGAGTTCTGAGTGCAACATCAAAAACAAACATGGCAAGAGTCACCACAAGAATCTTCCAGTCCAGAATCAAAACCGCACTTCCGTAAGTTATGATTCCAAAAGTCAGAATAGAAAATTCTGTAGTCTGAATCATAAGATGTTCAACACCCTTCCAGTTGCTGGAAAGTGACTGAGCCGCCTTTCCAAGAATCTTCTGTTTTTTCTGAGGCTCGATATTCTGATAATCTGTCACAAGAGTCTTATGGGCAAAGTCTGCAGTATAGCCTGCAAGTCTTGTATAGGTACGCTGCGCCTGCACATAAGTTCCCATGATATTTGCAGCGGCATTTATTATTGTAAAAACAAGCAGCGACAAACATATAAGAATTACAAAATTTTTTACATTCCCCTGCCCGATTGAACGGATTGCCAGAGAAGGAATAAGAGTATTGATAAAGGGAGTTGCAATTCTGATTGCAAGATATACCGGCACCAGAATCCAGGCCGAAGGATAGCGGCGGAACCAGGCCTTTAAGGCAATTCTGATATTTTTTAGAACTCCGTTTTTCTTTTCATTCTGCATATCATTCTTCTTTTTTTCCTGTTTTTCTTTCATATCAATTCCCCATTCAATTACGCATAATACTGAGCCTGAGCATTCCAGAGCTCGCTGTATAAGCCGCCGTTTGACATTAATTTGTCGTGGCTTCCCTGCTCTATAATTTTACCTTCATCAAAAACAATTATGTTGTCACAGAAACGGCAGGATGACATTCGGTGGCTGATGTAAATGCTGGTTTTCCCTTCAACCATTTTGTCAAAGTTCTGGTAGATTTCATATTCGGCAACCGGGTCTAAGGCGCTGGTCGGCTCATCCATAATTACAAAAGGTGCATCTTTATAAAGGGAACGGGCAATGGCAATTTTCTGAGCCTCGCCTCCGCTTATCTCAACTCCGTTTTCATCACTGTACTGATAAAGCGGAGTGTCCAGACCTTTTTCCATTTTAGAAAGTCTTTCTCCAAAGCCCGCTTCTTCAAGACATTTTGCGGCACGGTCCCTGTCATAATCAACAGAGCCCGAAACATTTTCTCCCAGAGCAAAGCTGAAGAGATTGAAATCCTGGAAAACAATCGCAAAAAGCTTGGCATATTCTTCGTAATCGTAATAGCGGATGTCTACACCATTAAGGAGAATCTGGCCCTCGCTAGGCTCGTAAAGGCGGCAAAGCAGCTTTATAAAGGTTGTCTTACCTGCTCCGTTTTTGCCGACAACGGCGTTTTTTGTTCCCAGAGTAATTTTCTGATTCACATGTCGCAGAGCCCAGGTCTCTGAGTTTGCATACTTAAAGGAAACGTCACGGAATTCAATTTCGAAAATATTGTCATCTCGCTTTTCGGTCGGAATGGTTCCTTCGTAACGCTTGTTTTTAATTTCCATGTAATCATAGAAAAATGAAAGATACTGACTTTCCATTCTGATTTTTACAAAGTTATCAGAAATGCCTGTAATGCTTTCTACAAGTTTTGTATAGCTTGAAACATACATAAGACATTTACCCGCACTTATCAGACCAAAAACTGCCTTAAGGCCAACGTAGGCATAGCTTGCCAGCTGCATAAAGGCCTGGGATAAAAAAGGAATAAAGGAAATCTTAATATCCTTATTTATCCAGTTATTAAATTCCTGCTCAAGATTTTTGTTAGTTTCCTCTACCCTTTTAATCATGAGCTTTTGCATTTTGTAAAGGCGGATATACTTTCCGATTGAGTAATCAAAAATCAAATCAAACCAGTATCCAAAGTAGCGGTTATAAGAAACATTTTTTTCAAAAAACTGCTTTTGAAGAAGGCTGGACTTTTTGTTTGTTTTGTAAGAAATAAAAACGTGAAAGGCCAGAACAGCAAGCATAATAAAAAGGCTGTACCACTGATTCAAAAACCAGCTCAAACCAGAAAGGCTTTCTGAATTCTGAAGACCTTTTGGAATAAAGAGCGGCACAAGGAGTGCGACAGAATAAACTATAGTAGCAAGCTTTTCGATTATGTCTGCAAGATTATTACAAAAGGCTCCGATATCTCCATAAGAGTTGGCTCCTTCCTTGGCTTTTTTTACCAGATCCAGAGTTTCGTGCTTTTCAAGAATATCAAAATCAACTTCCATAGTTTTGATACTGAGCATCTTGTTGATTTTTTGTATAAGCTCGTGACGCTTTACCCAGTTGATTCCTTCCAGTCTCCAGCGGATTAAAACAAGAAGCGAATCCAGGGCAATCATAATGAGTACAGTTTTAAAAATGCTTTCGAATCTGTCTAAATGAATAAGGCCATCCAGAATAAGGCTGGTGCAGTAAATGCCGATAAAAGGCTGAGCAGCCGCCATCATTTTTGTAGCCAGCAGGAAGATGATGTAGCCCGGCACAATACGGTGAGTAAGGGCTAAAACTTTTTTCACAGTTCCGCGCTTAGCATTTTTATTCTTCATTTTTTCCCTCCCTGTAGTAGTGGCTCTGTATATCAAAAATCTCTTTATACCTGCCGCCTTTTTTCATAAGCTCTTCGTGGCTTCCTTCTTCAATAATCTGTCCGCCGTCCAGAAACAAAATGCGGTTACAGAACTTGGTAGACGCCAGACGGTGAGAAATAAAGATTGCAGTTTTATTTTCCGCCATGCTGTTGTATTCCTCATAAATCTTGCTTTCGGCAATCGGGTCTAAGGCAGAGGTCGGTTCATCAAGAATCAGCATAGGCCCATCCTTGTACATTGCTTTTGCCAGCAGCAGCTTTTGAGTTTCGCCGCCGGAAAGGACAATTCCCTCCGGATCCAGAGTTTGTGTTATATAAGACTTTTCCTTTTTTGGAAGAGTCTGGATTTTTTCGTAAAGCCCGGCCTTTTTTAGGCAGTCTTCCATGCGCTCTTTATCAGCATCCTCAACCTCGCAGCCGGTAATATTTTCTGCCACAGAAATTGCAATAGGACTTGTGTCTTGAAAGAGCACGCTTATCATATCCTGATATTTTTCAATTCCAATTTCGTTGATGTTTTTACCGTCAATCAGAATGTCGCCGCTGGTCGGCGGATAGAGGCCGCACAAAAGTTTTACGATAGTAGTTTTACCGGCGCCGTTGTTTCCAACTAAGGCAATTTTTTCATCAGCAGAGATTTTGAAACTAACGTTAGTTAGGACTGGTTTGTCGCTGCCTTCGTAGGTAAATGTGACGTTACGGAATTCGATGGAAGGAGCAGGCCCATTTCTTCTGGTGGTTTCGACAGGCTCAACCACCGCAGGTTCAGCCCCTTCCACCGCAGAGCCATCCTCATTATGCTCAAAAACATCCTTCTGCTTCATAAAATCAAGATATTCATTAAACTGGTGGCTGTCCTCGCGCAGATTACCGATATTCCAGGAAACATCATAAATCCATTCAGAAAAGCTTGCGACAAGACCGATGTAAACAGTAAATTCAGCAGCCCCAATCTGACCAGACAAAACCTTATGAATCAAAAGGCTGTAGGCAAGCAGGTCTCGCAAAATATTAAAGGCAGTATCAGATAGAGTCGGATAATACCACTTGAGCTGATACTTATGACGGAATCTTTTATAGATTTGAATCTGCTTTTCATAATGATAAGCAAAAAGCTTTTTCAGCCCAAAGATTCTTATATCCTTTCCGGCACTGATATTCATACTGTTACGTTCATAGTAGTTCATCTTTCTCCAGGGCTCAGAAAAAGACTCGCGGTTATTGTCGCCGAATTTAATTGCATGATTACGAATCAGAATATCAAAGAAAAACATTGCAAACATAACAGCCAGAATCTTCCAGTCCAGCATAAAAATAACCGTACCATAACTAAGAATGCCCAGTACAACAACAAGAAACTGAAGCGATTCTTTAGAAACCCCTTCCGCTCCCTCGCCATCGCTGTTTACCCCCTGTGCAGCCTTACCCATAATCTTCTGTTTAGGCTGAGGCTCAATATTCAGGTAATCAGTATTAATAGCCTTTTTTATAAAGCCCATCATAAAGGTTCCAACGCGGTTATAAGTGTGCTTAAGCTGCATTTTCTTTTCGCAAAAAAGCTTAATACCCGAAAAAAGACACATACAAAAAACAGTAATTCCAATGTAATTCAAGAAAATCTTAACACTTCCGCTGGTAATTCCCTTAATCGCCATAGCCGGAATCAGCGTGTTGATAAAAGGCAGCGAAACGGAAATCACGATATAAATCAGCACAAGTGGAATCGCAGTCGGATACCGCTTAAACATAGCCTTATAGACAATAAAGGCATTCTGAAACATGTTGTTGCGCTTTGTTTTTTCAGCCATTTTCATAGCCCTCCGTAATTTTAGTATGGGCAAAATATATCATGAAAAAAGGCCCGATTCAGGCCAGGTACACGAAATGCAAAAATTGGTGCATGAATTGTAAGGAGGGGAAAGCCTTCCCCTCGCTCCAGCCCGCTTCGCGGTCTTACGCTACCCCTTCTCCTAGGGGCTTTGCCCCTAAGACCCCTGAAATCCCCCGCGAGTTTGCTTGCAAACTCGTTAGTGAACGAAGCGAACGTATAACACCCCCGGCATTCACCTTACAAAGGCAGCATAACCTCAGTCGCGAAAATCCCAGGCTCATTTTTTCGGTTCACGTAGCCGTCATACTTTTCCGCCAGCTTATCAATTCGTCGGAGGCCGAAGCCATGTTCGCCAAGCTTCGAAGTAACCAGCTCACTCAAACGGCGGCGGTGCTTTTCGCAGGTTGCGTTAGAAACGGAAATGTAAAGCTGGCTCTTGAAAAGCCCGATATAAATGCGGATAAATCTAGGCTCCGAGCCCTCTGTAATTTTCTCACAGGCTTCAATCGCGTTATCCATAAGGTTTCCGACTATGGCGCAAAGGTGTACATCCGTAATTTTAAGCTCCGACGGTACTTTCGCCGTACAGTTCACATCAATATTATTTTTGCGGGCAATGGAAACCTTAGAGCTCAAAATTGCGTCCAGTCCAACATTTCCCGTTCTGATTGCAATATCAATGCTGTCTAAGTCTTTTTCGAGATTATCCAGATAATCAGACAGTTCTTTCTTTTTTCCCATTTCAAGCAGGGCCTTAATAGATTGCATGTGATTGTGATAGTCATGCCGCCAGGCCCGCATAGTCTGATAGATATTCTGAACCTCGTCGCGCTGCTTTTTCAAAACAGAATCCTGAAAATCAGACAGACGTTTGTCATATTTATTTTTGAGAATCAGAATTGTAAGAAGTATAGAAAAACAGGCGGTCACCAGGGCAACCAGCAGAAACATTATTAAATTATTCACAAATATTATTATACACTAAAAATTATAAGATTTCATTAAAAAAGATATTCAGGTCAAGCCCGGATAATCTCTACTGCACTTTGAAATAATTTATAAATGCTTCATTGAGTTCCTTATAAACTCCGCGGGCAACCGGCAGCGACTCTCCGCTATCCAGAATACAGTCCGTTCTGGTAATGCGCGCCACGTGACTAAGATTCACCATCAAACCCCGGCGCAGACAGAAAAATCCCTTTCCTTCAAAGGCACCGGAGGTTTCTGTAAACCCGGACTTCCATTCGCGTTCAAAATTTATTCCCTTTAAATAAACATAATGCCCGCGTGCTTCAATGTAAAGGATTTTCTCAAAACTTATTTTTTCAAAATCAGATCCCTGACCCAGCAGGAAAAAATCTTCCGCCTTTTTCTGTCGTTCTTCAAAAGCAGAATCCAGCAGACCGTTCAGAACATCTTCCTTTACAGGCTTTAAAATATATCGCACAGCTCCAACTTCATAACCTTCAATTGCATAATCTGGAACTCCGGTAATAAAAATAATAATTGAATCACAGCCTCGATTACGAAGTGTTTTCGCCAGCTCCATACCATTCATATTTTTCATCTGGATATCAAAAATCAAGACATCATAAGGAGCTTTATCTTCGCTTTCAAAAAGAAACTGTTCAGAAGAAATATATGTATCTAGTTCAAGATCGCCTTTGCACAAAGGACCTTTACTCCATTGTTCAACAAGAGAACTTTCAAAATCAAGAATTACTTTTTCGTCTTCGCAGATTGCAACTCTGAACATACGTTATTTTTCCAGTTCTTCTGCCAGCCAGCCGGTTACACCTTCAGGCAGTCTGGATTCCATAGGAGTTCCGTCATCGAACATTAAATTACAGTGCATTGGATTTATTATACAATGCTGACCCATTTCATATCCAAAATTTATAGAAGCTATTCCATGGTCGCCGTTATATACCCAGTCAGGTGTATATATAAAAACATGCTTCATGCGCTGCATACGCGGTAAAAGTGGAGCAACATTTTCTTTAAAATCGTTTATCTCGTCATGCTTCCCAATTGCAAAAAACAGATGAACTTCATTTTCATCATATAAATCAAAAATCTTCTGATCAGGAATTTCTGGAGCACCCATTGGAACAGCAATATTAAAAAATGAAGGATAATCAAAAGTAACTCTTAGAGTCATAGAGCCGCCACTGGAATTTCCAAGAATTACTTTTTTGCTTATTCCTCCATTTTGCTCTGTGTGTTTTTTTATAAATTCGCAGATTACTTCATATACAGTTTTTGTTTCAATTTCATTCCAGTTTCCGTGAACAGTTCCGGTATTATCGCGGTATTCTGGCGCAAGTGGAATAAGAATGTATGCACCGCCAAGTTTATTCTGATACTCTTCTTTTGAATAAAATTCTGCACCTGAATAATTAATGCAGACATCTCCTTCGAGTGCATTAGATGTACCATGCATAAAAACTAAGAGAGGATATTTTTTTCCTTTTTCAAAACCATGTTCCGTTGGGTCATAAAAATAATAATTGAGATTTTTTCCAGAATCTTTATGAAAGCGATTAAAATATTCACCAACTTTGTATGTCGGCTGTTTAGAAATAAAGCTTCCTTCCGGCATTTCCTTTGCCCAGACAGGTGGTTGTAAAGTATTTTCATCAGACATTTTTTAATCTCCATTTATAATTTCATTTTGTTTTGGTATAAGCATACTCTTTATAAATTTTCTTGTAAATAATCTTTTTTTGAAATTATAAAAAGATATGTTATACTTATAGAGAGTTATTCTATAGGGGAGAAAAATCAGTTTGTATTATTCATTTATTGGAATTCTTGCATTTCTTATTATTAGTATTTTAAATTATGATGTTTTAAAAGATTTTACCAAAAAAAATTTTTCCAAAGTTCTTGTTTCCTATAAATGGTTTATTATTGGTGTATTGCTGTTTTGTATTGCAGATATCCTTTGGGGCGTCTCTTATGCATTAAAACTACGAATACTTTCTTATATTGTTACAAATTTATTTTTTGTATCAATTATGCTTTCAGTTTTTTTATGGACGCGTTATGTTATTGCTTATCTGGATGATAAAAACTGGTTTTCCAAAATTCTTTATTGGTCAGGAATAATAATATTTATTTACGAGGTAGTTATTCTTGTAATTAATTTATTTGTTCCTTTTGTTTTTTATTTTGATTCAAATGGAGAATATCATACTACAATAGCAAGATTTATAAATCTTTTAATTCAAATTTGCCTGTTTTGTTTAACCACTATTTACATGCTTATTGTAACGGCAAAAAGCAAAGAGAGGGTAAAGGCCAGACACAGAACTGTAGGATTTTTTGGTCTTTCTATGACTCTTTTTGTGGTTCTTCAGGCCTTTTATCCATTTATGCCTTTTTATTCTATTGGTTTAATGCTTGGGTTATGTTTACTTCATACCTTTGTTCTTGAAAATGAAAAAGAAGAAAGAAGAAAACTTTTTGAAGAACTAATTCAAAAGGAACAGATTCAGGAATATGAACTTGGTTTTGCACGTCAGCTTGCGTATACAGATCCACTAACTGGTGTAAAAAATAAAGCGTCATATATAGATGAAGTAGGAAAAATGGAAGTGCTGATTGCAGATGAAAATATTAAAGAATTTGGTATAGCTGTTTTTGATTTAAACGGGCTAAAAAAAATTAATGATACTCTTGGGCACGAAAAAGGCGATGAGTATATTAAAGAAGCCTGTAAGATTATCTGCAAGTATTTTAAGCATAGTCCTGTATTTAGAATTGGTGGAGATGAATTTGTAGTAATTCTGAAAGGTGAAGACTACTATGATCATAAAAATATTCTGGAAAACTTTTCTAATCAGATTATGGAAGAGAAGAGGAAAAATGGCGTAATAATTGCAATGGGATTTTCTTCATTTAAATCCGGAAATGATGGAAGTTTTATGCGTGTATTTGAGCGTGCCGACAAAAATATGTATAAATGCAAAAAAATGTTAAAAGAAGGTTAACTCTGCTGTCAATTTATTCCAATAAAAAAAATGACAGCCGCTTAGGACTGTCATTTGAATTTTCAAAAAAAATTTGAATTATTTTAAATACACATATTCATTCTTTCGCGAACTTCTTCCAGGGTTTTAATTCCAATTTCGCGTGCTTTAGCTGCACCATCAAGCAATACCTTGCGGATATACTCAGGGTCTTTTTCGAGGCGGGCACGTTCCTGGCGCAACGGACGGAGTTTTTCGTTGAGTGCTTCTGTAAGAGTAGCCTTGAGCATTCCACCGCCACCGTCACCAATGCGAGCGGCAATTGCAGAAGGCTCTTCACCAGTACAAAGGGAAATCAGCATAAGAAGGTTTGCAACTTCAGGGCGGTTTACAGGATCATAAGTGATGTTACGGTCCTGGTCTGTCTTTGCCTTTTTGATGAGTTTTGCAGTTTCATCTTCTGTTGCGCTCAGCATTACAGCATTTCCGCGGCTCTTAGACATTTTCTGGCTTCCATCGAGTCCGAGAATCATAGGAGTCTTAGAAAGCAGAGCCTGAGGCTCAGGGAATACAGGTTCTTTTCCCATATCTGTACAGAATTTTTTGTTAAAACGGTTTGCAATTGTACGTGTCATCTCAAGATGTGGAAGCTGATCTTTTCCAACAGGAACTACGTTTCCCTTGCAGAAAAGAATATCGCAGGCCTGATGAACAGGATATGTATACATTCCGGCATTTACGTTTTTAAGGCCGGCAGATTCAATTTCTTCTTTTACAGTCGGGTTGCGGCTGAGCTCTGCATTGCTTACGAGTGTAAGGAATGGAATCATCAGCTGATTGCACTCAGGAACGTAGCTGTGAGGGTAAATGATTACATCCTGCTTTTCAGGATTGATTCCCGCAGCAAGATAGTCAATTACAAGCTGCTTTGTATTCTGACTGATTTTATCAAAAGCATCGTGGTCTGTAAGAACCTGATAGTCCGCAATAAGAATCATTGTAGGAACGCCCATATTTGCAAGGCGAACACGATTCTGCAATGAACCAAAATAGTGTCCAATGTGGAGCAATCCGGTTGGACGGTCGCCGGTCAAAACACGGTATTTTTTAGGATTTTTAGTTAAATCTTCTTCAATCTTTCGGCTGCGTTCAAGAGCTGCCTCAAAGCTCTTGTTTATGTCTGTATACTGAATTTCTTCGCTCATAAAGTCCTCTGTTATTTTTTTTGATATTATATATGGAAAGAAAGTGATATTCAATATTTACAGATTAAGACATTTTTCTTAGTGCATTTTTCTGATTACAGTGATAAAATGAAAATGAGCGTTTTTGCGATTTTTTTTTGATGGCGCTTACAGTCAAAAAGATAGTAAGACGTTCAGCCGCTATGGTGAACTATATACGCCTTTGCGGAAATTTTATAGGAGTAAAAAAACATGCGAATTAAATCTGTATTCAGTCACAGTTTTGAAAAGTATGGTAAGGTTCTTACTGGCTATGATGTAACCGACCTGCTTAAAAAACTGGACGAAACTACTAAAAAGCCTGACAATGCTGTAATTTATGAGCCGGGCGATGCTGGTCTTGAAAGCCTTCCAATCGCTAAGGAATTCAGCGACAATGCTTATGGCGGAATGCCAATTCAGGTTGGTTACTGCAATGGTAACAACACAAAGCTCAACTGTCTGGAATGGCACCGTGGTTCTGAGCTCAACATTCCTTCTAATGACATCGTTCTTCTTCTTGCATCTCTTCAGTCTGTAAAAAATGGAAAATTGAACACAAATTCTGTAGAAGCTTTCTACGTTCCAAAGGGAACTGTCGTTCAGGTTTATGAAACAACTCTTCACTATGCACCTTGTACTGCTGTTAAGAACGGCGAAGTTTCTAAGGAAGGTTTCCGCGTAATTATCGTTCTTCCAAAAGATACAAATACAGAAAAGCCTGCTCTCAAAGAAATTGACTTTGAAGATAAATTGCTCTGGGCACGTAACAAGTGGCTCATTGCACATCCAGATTCAAGCGAAGCAAAGGCCGGCGCTTTTGTTGGATTGACTGGTGTAAACATCGATATTTCTAAGAGCAAGTAAAATCCGGGGTTTTAGGGGGTAAGCAGTTTGCTGCGTCCCCCTAGGAGAAGGGGTAGCGAAAGACCGCGCAGCGGGCTGGAGCGAGGGGAATGCTTTCCCCCCCCCTTATAAAAATGAAAAAAATTTATAGGAGTATAATAAAATGATTAACAACAAACCAAAAATGAAGATCGGTATTGTGGCTGTTAGCCGCGACTGTTTCCCAGAGCCACTTTCTGTAAACCGCAGAAAGGCTCTTGTTGAAGCTTACACAAAAAAGTATGGTGCAGACGATATTTACGAATGCCCTATCTGTATTGTAGAAAGCGAAATCCACATGGTTCAGGCATTGGAAGACATCAAGAAGAACGGTTGTAACGCTCTTTGTGTTTACCTTGGTAACTTTGGTCCGGAAATTTCTGAGACTTTGCTTGCTAAGCACTTTGATGGTCCTAAGATGTTCTGTGCTGCTGCAGAAGAGTCTGGAAACAGCCTTATGGACGGCCGTGGAGATGCTTACTGTGGTATGCTCAACGCTTCTTACAACTTGCAGCTCCGCAACATTAAGGCTTATATCCCTGAATATCCAGTAGGTGATGCAGAAGATTGTGCTGATATGATTCACGACTTCCTGCCAGTTGCAAAGGCAGTTTATGCTTTGAACCACCTTAAGATTATTTCTTTCGGACCACGTCCTCTCAACTTCCTTGCTTGTAACGCACCTATTAAACAGCTTTACAACATTGGTGTTGAAATTGAAGAAAACTCTGAGCTTGACTTGTTTGAAGCATTCAACAAGCACGCTGGCGACGCTCGTATTCCAGAAGTTGTTGCTGACATGGAAAAAGAGCTTGGAAAGGGTAACAAAAAACCTGAAATCCTTGCAAAGCTTGCTCAGTATGAGCTTACTCTCCTTGACTGGGTTGAAGCTCACAAGGGCTACCGCGAGTTTGTTGCAATTGCCGGTAAATGTTGGCCTGCATTCCAGACACAGTTCGGCTTTGTTCCTTGCTATGTAAACAGCCGCCTTACAGGAAAAGGTATTCCAGTTTCTTGTGAAGTTGATATTTACGGATGTCTTTCTGAATTCATTGGTACTGTCGTTTCTGATGATATCGTTACATTGCTCGACATCAACAACTCTGTTCCAAAGGATATGTACAATTCAGAAATCAAGGGCAAGACAAACTATACTCTTACAGATACATTCATGGGCTTCCACTGCGGAAACACATGTTCAAAGAAGCTTGCATTCTGCGAGATGAAGTATCAGAAGATTATGGCACGCAGCCTCCCAATCGAAGTTACAAACGGAACTTTGGAAGGAGATATCGCTCCAGGTCCTATCACATTCTACCGCCTGCAGTCAACTTCTGACAACATCCTCCGCGCATACATTGCACAGGGTGAAGTTCTTCCGGTTGCTACACGCTCATTCGGATCAATTGGTGTATTCGCTATCCCAGAAATGGGCCGCTTCTACCGCCACTGGCTCATCGAAAAGGGCTTCCCACACCACGGAGCCGTTGCATTCGGCCACTTTGGAAAGGCTCTCTTCGAAGTATTCAAGTACATCGGTGTAGACGTAAGCGAGATTGGCTACAACCAGCCTAAGGGAGTTAGATACCCTACTGAGAATCCTTGGGCATAGTTGCTTAAGGAAAACAACGGTGGTTGAGCTTGTCGAAACCACCTTGTAAAAGAAAACCGCTTCTCGTTTGAGGAGCGGTTTTTCATTTTAAATCTTTGCAATTTTCTGTGATATTTCTTTATATGATGATTCTAATTCAGATTTTATAATGGAATTAATCTTATTTTGGATAGTATCGTCATTAGAAGCTGTACCGGAAACATAAAACAATGCAGAAGGCATAATATCAAGAATAGTAATAAGTTTTTCAAGTAATTTGTATGTAACGAATTTTCCGCCAGTTTCAATTACACTCAAATGATTTGGGGAAATATCAAGTTTCTCGGCCAATTGTTCTTGAGATAATCCGGCTTTCTTTCTGTAATATTTTACATTTTCACCAAAAATTTTTCTGATATCAATATCTTCCATATTAATTATAGTATGAATGGAAATTTTTTGATTAAACATAAGTTAAAAGGAATAATATCATATAAATTCATTCTAAAAGAATTGTTAAATCAATCTTTTAGATATATAATCTTTATATATTCATTCATTTAGAATTAAAGGAGAATTTTTATGAAAAGAATTATTTGTTTTTTACTAGCTTCTTTAGTAACACTTTTTTTGTTTGCTAAAGAAATTCCATTAAAAGTAACTGAAACAGAATGGGGGTTTGAAGTATCAAATCTTGATCAAAAAGGAAAAATTATCTGTAAAGATAGTTTGATTTTTAAAAGTGATTCAATTAGGAATTATATTATTTTACGGAAAAAAGGAGATACTGTAAATCTTGAAAAGCTTGCTGAATTAATAGCTATAGAAGAAATGACATACAAAGATCGTACAGCACAAACAATATATGTGTATACAGTTGAAAATGGAAATATTATTCCTGCACGATATAATTACAATTCTAATACTGGTGAAACAAATGGAACTTATGGTCAAATGAATAATTATGAAAGTTTTATGATAGTTCCATATAATTCAAAAATAAAATCATATAAAGCGTTTAGTGAGCGTAATGATTTCTATTTCATAGCAAATGAAACAGAAAGTGAAAAACAATTATTAAAGACTTTAGTAGAGAAAAAAAAGATAGAAATAGAAAATAAAAAGGCCATTGAAGAAAAGAAAGATCTCTTAAAACAAATTATTGCGCATAAAGATACCTACAAAAATGATTCCTTTGCTTATCAAATGAATAGTTCAGGTTCATTAACAATTGCTTGTTATCTTGGAGAAAGTAAAGATGTTTTGGAAATACCAAATGAAATAGAAGGTATACCGGTAAATGTTATTTTTTCTATGCAGTCATTAACAGATGCAAAATTTAAGACAGTTGTTATACCTAAAAATATAGTTGAAATTCGGGAAGATGCCTTTGTAAATCTTGGTATAGAAAATGTTGTTTTTGAAAAAGGTTCAGAAATTCAAGCAATAGATCAAAATGCTTTTAGATATAATAATATTACTGAATTGAATATACCTAGAAAAGAATTGACGATTTATTTTGATGCCTTTTCAGATAATAATATAAAAAAAGTAACTGTTTATAAAGATTGGCAATTTGTCTATCGTAAAAGAGCCGGATATTTTTATATTAATGATTCTGAAACTGCATTCATAAGATCAGATTCTTTGGAAGAAGTTGTTTTTGAAGAAGGTTGTATAGCTGTATATCCAGCTATGTTTTCATACTGTAAGAATTTGAAGAAAGTGAGTTTACCTTCTACTATGAGAAAATTTGGACAAAATGGATTTGCCGGGTGCGAATCATTATCGGAATTAGTTTTTGCAGGAATTCCGATTGCTGAAGTTGAAGACTATAATACATTTGCTGCACAAACAGAAAAATATATAAAAGAAAATGGAAATCAAACATCGGATAATATTATGGCACCTTTTGCTGCGGCGGTAGCAGCAAAGTATGGGCGTGAGACAGATCCTACTTCTGCTATAGGATGTTTTAGAAACTGTCCTATTCCATTAAAAACAAAAAGAATTTTGTTACAAATGGGATTACCTAATGATGCATTCTAATTAATTAGTTAAGCCAGTTCATATGAACTGGCTTTTTAATAAAATCCAATATATATAAGGACAAATAAAAAGGGTAGACATGTGTTTTTAATATTTGTTTGAAGACGGTCAGCAAACTCTTGTGCTTTTGAAAGGATATCTGATATATTAAAACCGTGAGCCGCGGAAGTCCTTCTCCTGCTTATGCAGTGGATGCTTTGCACCGATAGGGACCGCGGACTTCTTTTTTTAAACTTAATGCAAATTTTACTAACAAATGTTATACTGAATATAACTATTGTTATTGGAGGCGCACCATGACAATCGAAGGTTATTTTGATGGAACTGCAGTAAGAACTCTTGAACC
>JAQXNX010000006.1 GCA_029098225.1 Spirochaetales bacterium
AATAGAAATAATTCCAATATGGAAATGGCTGATAAGGAATTAGAGATTTTTATTTTTCTAATTTGCAGATTAAAAACTGGTTATTTTTCAAACCAGGTTTTATGTATGACAACCGTCAATTTTTGGAGGCTCGTCAACCAAAACTATTTTTCTCAGTATCTACAACGGCCATAGAAAGGTTAGCAAGCCCTCCCATTTTTACAGCATGGCGCAATGCTTCTTCACTAAGATTGTGAATACCGTACATAGAAAGCTCATTCATAAAAAGAAGCTCATCAGCTTTCCTTTCAGCTTCTTCCTGAAATAATAAGTCATTGTTATATTTTTTCTTGACAAATCTATATTACTACACTATTTTACCAAATTGAGAAAGCGAGGTGTGTCTATGTCTAAATTCATTGCACGAATAAAAATAGAAGGCGTTATTGAAAAAGAAGGCGAATCTTATAATCAGAAATGGCTTTTGGAAACTATTGAAAAACTGACGAAGAATAAAAAAAATGCAGCTATGGTTTTGTATATTGATTCTCCTGGTGGAAGCGTTTATGAATCAGATGAGGCTTATCTGGCTATAAAAAAATATAAAGAAAAAACTAAGCGACCGGTTTATGCTTATTTTGCTTCTCTTGCAGCAAGTGGCGGATACTATATTGGTTGCTCGGCTGATAAGATTATTGCAAACAGAAACACAATAACTGGTTCTATCGGTGTAATTGCAGGAAGATTTCTTGATTTATCTGAGCCTATGAAAAAATACGGAATTAAATCAGAAACTATTCATGCAGGAAAAAATAAGACAATGGGAAGCATTACTGAGCCGGTTACTAAAGAGCAGCGTGCAATTATGCAGGCTCTAGCCGATGAATGTTATGCACAATTTACAAAAATTGTTTCCGATAGTCGTAAGCTTGATTTAGAAAAGGTTCGTGAACTGGCAGATGGACGCATTTATTCTGCGAGTCAGGCTAAAGAGCTTGGCCTTGTTGATGATATTGCAACCTTTGATGAAGCTGTTTCAATTTTAAAAGAAAAAGAATTTGGTGATAAAGATTACGAAGCTGAAGTCAGAAAATTTGATCTTAAACAGAAGCGATCTTTGAAAAAATTGTTGAAGGGTGCGTCTTCGTTTGCGGGAGTGGAGCCTCTTGGAGCTTATGCTTCTGAAGCTTTGACTGTTGCCGGTTTGGCAGGGCTTGCCGGAAAAACAAAAGTTGCTTTCCCGGCTTTTTTATACGATGGTAATTTAAGGTAAAACTAAAAAGACGCTATTCTTTGCGGATTACCATAATTCAATGTCGCCTGAAGTTGATGTAAGGCTTAATTGAGCTCCGCCGCCATTGTAATTATTTGTATAATGTCCGCGTGGAGAAAATCTGTTGTTTTCGATTCTGTCTTTAAATGTTCCTGATGTA
The DNA here is from genome assembly GCA_029098225.1 of Spirochaetales bacterium. GTDB lineage: Bacteria > Spirochaetota > Spirochaetia > Treponematales > Treponemataceae > Treponema_D. Next base: position 1,413 of record JAQXNX010000006.1, read on the forward strand.
GTTGAAACCTTTAAAGAAAAACCCTGTTCTTTAGGAACAAAAACAGATTGTTCTCCGCTGCTTGTTTTTAATGAAGAAGAAGCTTCCGGAACTTTTTCAAGTCCAAGTTTTATGTCTCCGCTGGAAGCTTCTGCATCAAAATAATCTGCAGTAACTTTATCAAAAGTTATGTCGCCACTGCTTGTTTCTGCAGAAAATGTTTCGCATTCAATTTTTTCTACAGAAATATTTCCGCTGCTTGCATGAACAGAAAAAGAATCGCAGGTAATTGTTCCGAATTTAATTCTTCCGCTGCTTGTCTTTGTTTTTAATTTTTTGCTTGTAATTGTTTTTATAGAAATATCTCCGCTGGAAGTATCTACGTTTGACTGTTCAAAGCTGCAGTCTGTAAGAGTAATATCGCCGCTGGAAGCAGAAATAACAGCTGTTTGTGCAATTAATTGATCAGCTGTTAATTCTCCGGAGCTTGTAGAAACTTCAAGAGTTTCAAATTTTTTGTTTTCTGGAATATAAACTACAAGATTGCAATATTCACCAGGTTTAGAAATGTTATATTTTTGCTTAATAATTGTAAGGCAATTTTTATTTAGGGAAATATCAGGAATTCGATTTTTATTGTTTGTGTAAACTTCAACAGTAATTTCTGAATTTGTGCATTTTTCAATTTTTAAATCTTCAGATCCCAGATTAATGTTAAGATTTAAAACTTCAGCTTCAGAAAAAATTTCCTGTTTCGCCAGATTTTGTGCGGCAAAAAGGGCTCCAAATAAGCTTAATGCTGCAAATGTACAAAAGAGTTTTTTAGCATTCATATTATTCTCCTCGATGGCAGATATTTTACTACGTCTGTCATACTTTGATAGTCGTAGTATAATACTCGAGAAATATTCTGTCAAGAAAAACTGAAGAAATAAATGATGAATTTGTGCTGATTATTATATATACTGAAAACATGAAGAATAAAAGAAATAACGAGCTTGCGGTTTGCGGATTTGCGGCTGTAAAAAAATTAGAAAAAAATCATCCCGAAAAAATTAAGCGTCTGTATTTTACGTCTGATGTGGCACCAAAATTTGGAGGCTTGTGCAGAAAGCTTGCAAAAGATCACGGAATATATAATCAAAAACACGCTGAAGATTTAGAAAAATTATGCGGAAGTGTTCATCATCAGGGAGTTGTTGCCATGATAGAACCTCCGGAAATTATTCCTCTGGATTCCGATATTACAGAAAACTGGATAGAGAATGGAGAAAATGCAGTTCTTCTGGATAGAATAGGAAATGCAAATAATTTTGGAGCTATTGTCCGCAGCGCAGCATTTTTTGGAATAAAAAATATTATTATTCCGCTTGATGAAGCTCAGAGTTCCATTACAACAAGCAGTTATCGTGTTGCAGAAGGCGGAATGGAATATGTTAATGTTTATAGTGTTCAGTCACCGGAACGATTGTTAAAAGCTGTAAAAGGAAAGATGATAAGTATTGGAACTTCTCTCGAAGCAAGAAAAACAATTTCTGAATTTAATTATAGGCGCATTAAAAAATCAGAAAAAAAGCCGCTTTTGATAATACTTGGAAATGAAGAAAACGGAATCAGTGATGAGGTAAAAAATAACTGTGATGAACTTATAATAATTCCCTGGGGAAATTACGAAAACGGGCAGAAAGAAAGCCTGGTAGACAGCTTAAATGTTGCGCAGGCTTCCAGTATAATTTTTTATGAAATTGTTTGTTGCCCCGAGCGTTTTTAGTTGTTATAATTATATAACCGTTTTTATACGCTTATAAAAAAAACAACAAATAGGAGATCTATTATGAAAAAAATTATTCTTTTGTGTGGAATTTTGTCAATTTTTTTGATGAGCTGTGCTTCTAAAAAAGCTGCTGATGAGGTTCCTGCTACAGTTGGAAAAGAAGGTGTTTCAATGCCTCGCTGGGTTATGGCAGGTGCAGAATCTGATGATGGAATTTATGCTGTTGGTGCTGCAAAAATGAGCAACAAACAGAATTCAATTACTGCTGCCAGAACAAATGGTCGTGCTGAACTTTTAAGAACAATTCAGACAACCCTTAAAACAGCAATTACAACTTATGCAGAAGATACAGGAGTTGCTTCTCAGACATTAAATTATATGGAAGCTGCAACTGTAGATCGCGCTGCAGGCATCCTTAATGGTTCTCAGCAGAAGGATTACTGGATGGATGATGACGGAACTGTTTATGTTCTTATGTATCTTCCTTTTGAAAGTCTTGCAATCGAAGCTAATGATATTGTTGATGAATATGTAACAGATGCTAAGACTAGAATTACAGAAGAAAAAGTAGCTGAAGCTCTTAAAAAATATAATCTTTTGAATACTGCTGAATAATACTCAGCTAAGTTCTAATAGCTTGGGGAGCTTAACTGCTCCCCTAAAAAAGGAGTTTATTTTGAAAACTATTAAAAAAATTTTTACAGTAATTTCTATTGCAGTTTTGTTTGTATTTGCTGGTTGTAAATCTACAAAGGTAGATAGAGTTGATCCAGATAAGAAAGTTGACTTAAGCGGATATTGGAATGATACAGATGTAAGAATTGTTGCTCAGGAATTAATTGACAGTTGTCTTAGTTCTAATGCAGTAAAGTCTTTCCCTTCTGCTCATAAAGGAAAAGCTCCTGTTGTTATTGTAGGTTCTTTCAGAAATTTGAGCGATGAACATATTGATACAGAAATCGTTACAAAACAGCTTGAAGCTGCATTAATAAATAGCGGAAAAGTTGATTTTGTTTCGGCAGCATCTGAGCGTGAAGAAATAAGAGCAGAGCGTCTTGATCAGCAGGAAAATTCAAGTGAAGAAACAGCAAAAGCTCTTCGTAATGAAACTGGTGCAGATTTTATGCTTCAGGGTTCAATAAAAACAATTATTGATTCTTTGGACAATAAGAGTACAAGAACTTACTATGTTACAGCTGAACTCGTAGATATTGAAACAAACAAAAAGCTTTGGATGGAAAGTAACAGTTCCATTAAAAAGGTTATTACCAGATCAAAAAATAAATTTTAATGAAAAAAAAATTAGTTTTTCTAATTGCATTTAGTATCTGTTGTTTTTCTGTTTTTTGTGGCTCTGTAGGTGGAGTTTCCTGGATGTCAGATCCATATTTTGGACTTTCGTCTGAAGAATATATTGCAGCCATAGGAAGCGGAAAAACCAGTACAGATGCAGATCATAATGCTGCTTTGGAAATAGCCTCTATTCTTTCTCAGGATATAGAGGCTGTTTCTACACTTGAACAGAAAGCAACAAATACAGATGAAGAATCCTCTTATCTTACAAATATTCAGACAACTTCTGCATTAAAAGATCTTTCCGGACTTTCTATTACAGACAGAACAACAACAAAAGAAGGAAGATTCTTTTCGCGGGCGGTTTTAAATAAAGCAGATGCTGCAAGAAATTATTCTCTTTTGTTTAACGAAAATGAAAGCAGAATTAATTCACTGATTGCTCTTGCAGAAAAAAAATCTGCAAGTTTTGAAAAGTGTACAATGCTTGTTAATGCTTATAAGCTTGCTCTTGAAAATGATGAGTACAAAGCTTTACTTTCTATATTGAAAGCTTCTGTAAGAAAAATTCCTCTTTACGAAAACAGCAGCTTTGTAATGCAAAAAGCTCAGTCTGCGTTTGAAGAGCTTTCTGTTCAGATAAAAGTAAATGGAGATTCAACTGGAAGACTTGCTGCTGCATTTGCTTCTTCAATTCATCAGACGGGAATTTCTACAAATACTAATAAAGAAGATTCTCCATATATGCTTTTATGTGAAGCAAGCTTTGTAAATGACGGCGTAAAAGAAGAAACTGTTTTTATCCGCTACAATCTTGATGTAAGACTTATTATAAGAGAATCAGGGAAAGAAGTTCTAAGTTTTTCTATAAATGCACGCAAAGGAAAACTTACTGAACATGATGCAATGCAGACTGCATTACGCGATGCAGAATCAAAAATTATGGATGATTTTTCACAGAAATTTTTGACAATGTTTGAATCGCCTGTAAATTAAAATGGAATTAAAATGAAAAAATATCACGCTTTGAAAAGTATTAAGATAAATACGAACGAACGTTCGTTAGTTTATGATTTTTTTTCGAAGAATAAAAGCTTTGCAAAAATACTTTCTCTCCTCATTCTTTCATTATTGCTTATTTCCTGTGCAAGTTTACCAGGCGAACATAAAGCTTCAATAAAAAGTGCCCAGGAAGGTGATTATGAAAAATCTCTAGAGTTTATAGATAAAAAGAAAAAAACAATTTACGGAAATAAAAGTGAAGTTTTGTATGAGCTCGATACAGGAATTCTTAATCATTATAATCAGAACTGGCAGGCTTCTATAAAACATTTTTCAGAGGCAGAAACTAAAATCTACGAGCTATATACAAAAAGTATTACAGCGCAAATCGGTTCTTTTATTTTGAATGATAGTGTTCTGGATTATTCAGGAGAAGATTACGAAGATATTTATTTAAATGTTTTTAATTCTCTAAATTACTATCATCTTGGAAAAATTGATGATGCAATTGTAGAAACAAATCGTGCAATCAATAAAAGTAAAAATTTAACAATAAAATATGAAGAAGAAATTCTTAAGGCAAGAAATGCCACAAAGGAAGCTGAAGAAAAAAATGGCAAAAAATCCGATTCAGATTCTTTGCCAAAGGCTTCTATCACTTTTCATGATTCAGCATTAGTTGAATATCTTGCAATGTTGTATCGCAGAGGCATCCTTGATATGGACGGCGCATATACAAATCAAAGAATGATAAAAGATGCGTACATGACTCAAGCCCAGCTTTATGATTTTGAAATGCCTGCTTCTGTTAATGAAGAACTTTCAATTCCAAAAGATAAAGCAAGATTAAATGTAATTGCATTTTCTGGTATATCGCCTGTAAAAGATGAAATTACAATTAAAGATTATTCTGGTTATTCCAGTTACAGTTTTTCTCTTGCACTTCCAGAGCTTATAAAAAATCCATATACACTAACAGATATTCATGTAACTGCAACAAATGTTGAAACTGGAGAAGTTTATACATCTTCTCTTGAACTTTTGGAAAGCTTAGAAAATGTTGCTGTAGATACATTTCTTTTACATAGAGATGTAATATATGCAAAATCAATTGCAAGGGCAATTACAAAATCTATAGCTTCAGATGTGGGAATGGTTGTTGGCGAAGAAATGTCAAAATCCGGTGATTCTAATGTAGCTGCGGTCGGTTCATTAATTCAGATATTTACAATGGTAGGAAATGTTTCTCGTCAGGTTACAGATCATGCGGATATGAGAATTTCCAGATATTTCCCGGCTAGAGCAAGTGTTACTGGAATAAATTTAGATGAAGGAATTTACGATATTGTTATTGATTATTATGAAAAAAATCATAAACTAGTAAGGTCAGATATTCGTGAAAATATCGTAATTAAAAAAGGAAAATTAAATCTTATTGAGTCAGCTTGGCTTGGAGGTAATTAAATGATTGTAATTTTAAAAAGCGGCGTAAGTCAGAATAAAATTGATGATTTTATAAGCGGAGTAAAAGAAAAAAATCTTGATGTTCATATTTCTAAAGGTGCCGAAAAAACTATTCTTGGTCTTTTGGGTGATACTTCAAAATTAGATCCTGAAGATTTTCTTGTAAACGAAATTGTTGAAAGTGCTGAACGTGTTAGTGCTCCATATAAAATGGCAAGCCGAAGCTTTCATCCGGAAAATACTATTGTTACTGTAGGAAGTGGAAGCGGTGTAACAGCCTGTAAAATTGGAGATGGAAAGACTGTTCCAATAATTGCTGGTCCTTGTTCTGTAGAAAGCGAGAAACAGTTTTTGGATGCGGCAATTGCCGTAAAAAAAGCTGGTGGAAGAATTTTGCGCGGTGGTGCATATAAACCTCGAACTTCTCCATATTCGTTTCAGGGACTTGGTCCTGAAGGAATTAGAATTCTTGAGCTTGCAAAAAAAGAAACTGGTCTTCCTATTTGTACAGAGCTTATGAGCGCTACTGAATTAAAGTACTTTGAAAATGTTGATTTAATTCAGGTAGGAGCACGTAACTTCCAGAATTTTGACTTGCTTAAAGAGATTGGAAAATTCGGTAAACCTGTTTTGCTTAAGAGAGGACTTTCAGGAACAATTCAGGAACTTCTTATGAGCGCTGAATATATTATGGCAAACGGAACTGAGCAGGTAATTTTATGTGAGCGCGGAATTAGAACTTATGATGGTTATACAAGAAATTGTCTTGATGTAAGCGCAGTTCCATATCTTCATAAAGTTTCTCATCTTCCTGTAGTAATAGATCCTAGCCATGCATGTGGAATTCGCTGGATGGTCCCTGTTCTTGCTCAGGCGGCAGTAGCAGCTGGTGCCGATGGTCTTGAAATAGAAGTTCACTGCAATCCGGAAAAAGCTCTTTCTGATGCAAGCCAGCAGTTGCCTCCACAGATGTTTGAAGAACTCTGCCAGAAGCTGAATAAATATGCTGCTGTAGAAGGAAAGACTATTTAAGAAAATTTGTAACTAAATATTTGTATGTAAGATTGGGGCTTTAATGAAATATTTTCATTAAAGCCCCAATTTATTTTGAACAGCAGTAATAGAAATAAAAATGCGTCAATTGTTTTTTTAGATTATATTTCAAAATCCAGACAGGCACGGCTTGCGGTGAATGGGCGAACCTTACTGTCTGCTACGGCAACGTGCTCGGGGTGCTTTGAATAGCCTTTGAGGGCTTCTTCAGATTCAAAGGTGGAATCCAGCATCAAATCGGCAGTAGAAGTTGCGAGACGTCCGCTTGTATTGACTTTGATGTCTACAAGTCCCGGGATTTTTCCTTTAAGGCTTTCCAGCCCTTCTTTGATCCCACTTTTTACAGATTCTTTTTCAGAATCGCTCATATCTTTTAGTGTCCATAAAATTATGTGTTTTACCATTTGTATCCTCTTTAGTGTAAGTATTAAAAATGAATTAGATTTTCTTTCAGAATTTTTGAATCTTGAAATCCATTTCTTCTAAATGGTAATGAATGTGCAGTTTACTTGCAAGACTTAAAACTTCATAGTAACAAACGCTAATATTGACTATTGATTCAAACAAAAATTAATAAATTTACACCAAGTATACTGTGTATATATTGACAAGTATACTTTGCAAGTTTATAATTAGGTTTGTACCAAGTTTACTTGGCATAAACCTAATTATAGGAGTTAAACATAATGAAGAAAATAATAGTAATTGCAATTTTAATAATCTTTTCAAACTCTTTATTTGCAAAAAATTTTTCATTTGGTGTTGAAGGAGGAGCAGGAATCAATACTGCAATAATTGAGTTCTCAGACGGTACAAAATCTGATTTTGATTTTATTCCAACTGTCAGGTTTGGGGGAGGCGCAGAATATAGTTTTAATGAAATAACAACCTTGCAAATAAAGACCTTCTTTCATCATAGAAATGGATTTTCTTTTACAAATTCAAATGGAAAAACTAATGTTTCGTTTATGACAATAGACATTCCTGTTTTGCTGAAATTTACATTTACCGGAATAGAGAATATTAATGGGCGATTTTCAATTTTTACAGGACCTAACTTCAGTTTTAAAATCAGTGATTTTGATGTGTCTATCGGTGGATGGAAAAATGACTTAAATATTTTTTCCAGTGATGACATTTTTGCGGCCGGAATTGAATGTGGCGCAGAATATGCTTTTACAAAAGAGGACGGTTTTAGGCTTTGCTGTTCTGTCTTATATGATATTTCTGATTTTTCGCATAATGCTGATTTTTCAACAAGAAGATTATGCATAATGCCATATCTTAGTTACTGGTTTTAAAGAGGTTGCAAAACTGTTATATTGCGCATCCGTGCGCACCCGCTTGCCGAGGAGGAATATTATGACATTACAAAAAATCCGCAGATTTACGCTTATCATCAGCATGCTGCTTTTTCCGATTACGATTTATTATTTTTCGCCCTATCTGATTATAAGGGCGGCAATGCAGCATATCATAAATGGAAGCTTTATTGTCTTTTCTTTGATGTTCATTTTGGGATTATTTTTTGGCCGTTTATGGTGCGGATTTTTCTGTCCAACCGGCGGTATGTGCGAATGCTTTGCTCAGATTTCTGATAAGGCTCCAAAGCAGCTCTGGCGCAATTATATTAAATATGGAATCTGGCTTGTGTGGGTCAGCGGAATATTTGTCTGCCATATTCTGGGAAGCGGCGATTACACGGTTCAGCCTTTTTTTATGACCAGGCATGGAATATCAATTTCTGATATTTACGGCTATGTGATTTATTATGGAATTGTGATTGTATTTTTAATTCCGGCTTTAATTCATGGGAAGAGGGCAAACTGTCACTATATTTGCTGGATGGCGCCTTTTATGATTTTTGGATATAAGGTCGGAAGGACTTTGCATTTGCCTCAATTGAAAATCAAATCAAAAAAAGAGAAATGTATAGGTTGTAAAAAATGTGAAAAAGTTTGCCCGATGAGTTTGAATGTGACACAACTATTAAAGTATGGCGAGATAAAGTCTGCGGAATGCATTTTGTGCGGGGAATGTATTAAGGCTTGCACGAAAGAAGTTCTTGAATATAATATGTTTAAGGTTACGGAAGTACGATGTTCTATAACAAAGCATTAAAAATTTGTAAACGCAATTTTTTGCTTTAACTGATATAAGATATAATAAGAGGTCAAAATGACAAAAGAAGAAATTTTGGAAAAGAGCCGCAGCGATAATGCTGGAAAAGATATTGAAGATCTGGAAGTTCAGAAGAGGGCAGCAACAATTGCATATTTCTCATCTTTTGGATTATGCATTTTGATTTCTGTTTTAAATTGGATTTTTACCAGACAGATAAAAATAGAGTGCTGGATTGTTTTTTTTGGAATGGTTTGTATTGTATTTTTTGTAAAGTTTGTCAAACTTAAAAAATTACATGAACTCTTTGTAGCACTTGGCTATCTTTTGATTTTTATAGCTCTGCTGATTCTCTTTATTCTGCAGCTGTCTGGAAAAATAGTTGGATAAATAGCAACGCGGGCCTAACCGGTCCGCTTAAATAAGGAGTCAGCAGCATGAACGAAAATCTGGTTCTAAAAAATCACTTAAAAGAAATTCGCACAGAAAAAAAACTTTCACAGTCAGAGCTTGCTCAAATGGTTGGAGTTTCCAGAAATACAATCAGTTCCATAGAAACTTTGCAATTTTGCCCTACTGCAAAACTGGCACTTATACTATGTGTTGCTTTAGATAAAAGGTTTGAAGATATCTTTTATTTTGAATAATTAAGCAGATTCATAACCGCAGTCAAGCCTGTGAATGAATGCTTTCTACTCAAAATGTATCTCTTGATTTTATAAATTATTAATAAAAAAAAATTCCTGAAAGATAAATGTAATAATCAGAGCGGCTGCCATAAACGGAATAAAAGCGAAGGCTTTGTTTCTTGATTTTATATTAAATAGAAATGCAATAAAAACTTCCAGAACGATGCAAACGGGAAGAAGTTTTGGCAAAAGAAAAATTCCCTGAAAGACACCAAACAAGACATCTGCCATTCCAAGTTTGTTTTTTGTAATTTTCCTTATTAAAAAATAAAAGGTCCCGGCTGCTAATCCTGTAATAATTATAATCAAAATTTTTGTTTGAAAAAAAATAAATTGAATAGTAAGCGCAAAAAAAACTGAAAGCAGTTGTATGTATATTTTTACTGATTTGTGTTTTATATCCTGCAATGAAAGAATCAGTGAAAAAATAAGTATGATGGAAAATGAAAAAATATAATAAAGCAGTTTTTGCATTTTCTTATTATATTTTGTAGAATGAAAAACGGTCAAGTTTATTTACTGATGTTTCTGAATAATTAGTTAACTGTCCTTTTAAATCATTGACTGTAATCATTTTTATCTATAAAATGTAAAGACTAACATTGAAATCTTTTTTTAAATATGGAGTAAAATCAATGGCAACAAAGTATGTTTACTTTTTCGGTAACGGCGACGCTGACGGTGATGAGTCAATGCGCGCTGAACTCGGTGGTAAAGGTGCAAACCTTGCTCAGATGGCAAAGAAACCTTTAAGTCTTCCAGTTCCACCTGGATTCACAATCACAACAGACGTTTGTCAGGAATTCTACAAGCTCGGTCGCAAGTACCCGGCTGGTTTGGCAGCAGAAGTTGATAAGTACCTTGCAAAGCTTGAAAAGGCTATGGGTAAGAAGCTTGGAGATGAGAAGGATCCTCTTCTCGTATCAGTTCGTTCTGGTGCTGCAATTTCTATGCCTGGTATGATGGATACAATCCTCAATCTTGGTCTTAACGACAAGTCTGTAATTGGTCTTGCAAATAAAACAGGTAACGAACGTTTCGCTTGGGATGCTTACCGCCGCTTTATTCAGATGTACGGTGACGTTGCAATGGGTGTTGACCACGACAAATTTGAAGCAATCATTGACAAGGAAAAGGCTAAGCGTGGTATTAAAGATGATCCAGAGTTGAATGTAGAAGAACTCAAGAACATCGTTGCTAACTACAAAAAAATGTACAAAAAGGAAAAGGGAGAAGACTTCCCTCAGGATCCTAAAAAGCAGATGTGGGGTGCTATCGGTGCCGTATTCGGTTCTTGGATGAACCCACGTGCTATTACATACCGTAAGCTCAACAACATCAAGGAAGGTGCTCTTAAGGGTACAGCCGTTTCTGTAATGGCCATGGTATTCGGTAACAAGGGTAACACTTCTGGTACTGGTGTATGTTTCTCACGCGACCCTTCAACAGGTAAGAACGAGTTCATGGGTGAGTACCTTATGAACGCTCAGGGTGAAGACGTAGTAGCAGGTATTCGTACACCACAGAAGCTCTCACAGCTTCAGAAAGAAAATCCAAAGGTTTATGACCAGCTCTGCAAGATTCGTGACCGCCTCGAAAAGCACTATCACGATATGCAGGATATGGAGTTCACAGTTGAAGAAGGAAAACTCTTCATGCTCCAGTGCCGCAATGGTAAGAGAACTGGTGCAGCTGCTGTAAAGATGGCTGTAGACATGGTAGCTGAAAAGCTCATCACAAAAGAACAGGCTCTTCTCCGCGTAGAACCAGAACAGCTCAACCAGCTCCTCCTCCCACAGTTGGACAAGGACGCTGTAAAGAAGGCTACAGAAATTGCTGCTGGTCTTAACGCTTCTCCTGGAGCTGGATGCGGACAGATCGTATTCACAGCTGATGAAGCTGAAGAATGGGCAAAAGCTGGAAAGAAGGTTCTTCTCGTTCGTAAAGAAACATCTCCAGATGATATCGCAGGTATGGCTGTTGCACAGGGTATTCTTACATCAACTGGTGGACGTACTTCTCACGCTGCCGTAGTTGCTCGTGGTATGGGAACTCCTTGTGTTTGTGGTTGTTCAGATGTTACATTCAAAGACGCTAACACAATCGTTGTAAAGGGCAAGTCATACAAGAAGGGAGACTTCCTCACAATCGATGGTGCTACAGGTAAAGTATATGAAGGACAGGTTGCTGTAAAACCTGCTACAATCTCTGGCGATCTCGAAACATTCCTTGGTTGGGCAGATGAAGTTCGTGCTAAGTCTACACGCAAGACTGCTTCTGGCCAGACTGTTAAGGGATTCGATGTATTCGCTAACGGTGATACACCAAAGAATGCTGAAGATGCATTCCGCTTCGGTGCAAAGGGTATTGGTCTTTGCCGTACAGAACACATGTTCTTCGACGAACCAAAACTTACTGCATTCCAGAAGATGATCGTTTCTGAAAATACAGAAGACCGCAAGAAGAATCTTGCAAAGATCCTTCCACTTCAGCAGAAAGACTTCTACGAAATCATCAAGGCTATGAAGGGTTACCCAGTAACTATCCGTCTCCTTGACCCACCTCTTAACGAGTTCATCCAGGCTGAATCAAAAGATCAGCTCAACGCTCTTGCTAAGAAACTTGATATGAAGCCAGCTGCTCTTGCTGCAAAGGTTGCTGCTCTCGACGAACACAACCCAATGCTCGGACACCGTGGATGTCGTCTTGCTATTACTTATCCAGAAATCTACGAAATGCAGGTTGAAGCTATTGCTCGCGCAACAGCACAGCTCGATAAGGAAGGCGTTGCTCACGAAGTTCAGATCATGATTCCTAACGTTGTTTCTTATCGTGAAGTTGAACAGATCCGCGGTCAGGCAGAAGCTGTAATTGCTAATGTAAACAAAGAAAAGGGAACAAACCTCAAGTTTGCTATTGGTTCTATGGTTGAATTCCCAAGAACTGCTCTTATCGCTGATAAGGTTGCTAACTTTGCTGACTTCTTCTCATTCGGTACAAACGACCTTTCACAGACAACATTCGGTTTCTCTCGTGATGACTATGGTAAGTTCATCGAATCTTACCTCGATCAGAGAATCCTCGAAGACGATCCATTTGCTACACTTGATCCAGATGGTCCAGGTGCTCTTATGGAAATCGCAGAAGCTAAGGGACGTTCAGTTAAGAAGAACCTTCACCTTGGTATCTGTGGTGAGCATGGTGGAGACCCAGCTTCTATCGCTCTCTGCTACAAGATTGGTTTGAACTATGTATCTTGTTCACCATTCCGTGTACCACTTGCTCGTCTTGCTGGTGCTCAGGCAGTTATTAAGGCAAATGCTGCAGCTAAGAAAGCTCCTGCAAAAAAGCCTGCTGCTAAGAAAACAACAACTACAGCTGCTAAAAAGCCAGCTGCAAAAAAATAAACGCTAAACTGACAGTCACTTTCGTGACTGCAGTCTAACGTGTTTATCTCCCGACGCTTCGCGCGGGAGAAATCAGGTTCCTGCCGGCAAACTCGCATTCGCTCGTTTGCGGCAGAACCCACAGGCACCTTGCTTTTGCTCGGTGCAGGAAGAAGGAATCCTTGCTTTTGCCTGGATTCCTTTTTTTATTTAGGGGGTATTACAAGCTCTAAAAACGGCGAACTCAAGGCTTTAAGCGCAGGTATGACTTTACTCGACGTATTGCTTTTATTTCTGCAAAATATTTAAAACAAAAAAAAGGAAATCCTGCTTTACAAGATTTCCTTTTGAATAGCACAGAGCCCGATTTATCGGGCGTCTCTTTCATGATTTAGAACTTCGCTTTTCTAAGTCTTACCTTTTCAATATCCTCGCAAAAGAGCTCACGCAAATCGTTAAGACCAAGTGCCATCAAGGCCATACGGTCAATACCAATACCCCAGGCAAGAACAGGACAATCAAGCCCCATAGCCTTTGTAACTTCCGGACGGAAAATACCGGAACCACCAAGCTCAAACCAGCCCAAAACAGGGTGCTTGATATGAACTTCAATAGAAGGCTCTGTGAACGGGAAGTAGCCAGGTACGTATTTTACTTCTTCGGCACCGGCAATTTCTGTAGCGAACATCTTGAGCATACCCAAAAGGTCGCGCAAAGTTACGTCGTTACCTGCAATAATACCTTCTGTCTGGTAGAAGTCAGAAAGGTGTGTTGCATCTACCTTGTCGTAGCGGAAACAGCGTGCAATACCAAAGTATTTACCAGGAACTTCTGCCTTATGAAGCTGATGAGCCGACAAAACAGTTCCCTGTGAGCGGAGAATAAGGCGGCGTGTGAATTCATTATCAAAAGTGTAGTTCCAGCCACGGCTTCCAGTGTTTCCACCAGTTTCGTGGGCAGCCTTTACGTTGCTCAAATATGGTTCTTCAATAAATTTTGCATGTGTAGGATTTTTAATGCGGTATACATCGTGAATATCGCGGGCAGCGTGGAACTGTGGCATGAACAAAGCATCACCGTTCCAGAATTCAGTTTCTACAAGCGGACCGTCAAACTCCTGGAAGCCAAGAGAACAAAGCTTGTCTTTTACAGACTCAAGGAACTGAACATATGGGTTTGTACGGCCAGGAATAATACGTGCAGGTGGAATTGCAATGTTGTAACCACGGAAGGTACCGTTTTTCCATTCTCCAGATGCAAGCATTTTTGGAGTGATTTCGCCAATTTCATTACCTGTAACACCAGCGCTCTTAAGTGCATCGCGAACAGCTTCAAAACCGCTCTGAAGCTTGTAGAATACAGTCTCTCGCTCAATCATCTTGAAAGGAGAATCTGCAGCACCGCGCTTTTTAGCAAGACCTTCCATAGCAGAAGCTTCTGCAGCAGACAAATCATCTTTATTAAGAAGGCCGCCTTCAGCAGCGATAGCCTTCTTTACAAGATCCATAGTTGCCTTAATGCGTTCAGGAAGGGCAGCACCTGTGTACTCAACCTTCTTTTCTGCGTTCATTTTAAGAACACCGTCCTTTACAAGAGGACCAAATGCAGAACCAACATCCTTCTGCTCAAGACCAACACCTGCCGCAATTTCCGGCATTGTGTGAGCACCCTTTTCCTTAAGGAAGTTTACCATGCGTTCTTCTACAGTACCTGTTTCTGCAAGCTTGCGACCCATTTCTGTAATTTCAAAGAATGTATGTGGTGTACGGCGGATTTCTTTAAGAAGTTCCTTTCCAGAAAGCCAGGAGAAGGCCTGGTTAGCATGACCTTCCTTATATTCAAGTTCCTTCTGAAGTTTTTCTGATGTAAGTTCATCCTTTTCTGAATATTTCAACAAAACCTTAATTTCAAGCGGATGAAGATTTTTGATGATGTTTTTAACGTCCATTTTTGTTTTCCCAAATGCACAAAGTTGTTTCGACAGATTTTAATCACCGGCAAAAAAATAAGCCGCCAGCTTAAACTGTCGGCTTATATTCTATAATATTTTGCATAAAAATTAAATAGGGTATAGATTTTTATCTGTTAAATTTCAAATATGCAGAATATTGAGCTTTTCTTTGTCCACGTTCATCACGGAAGTATCTTTCAGAATCGCGTTTAAGATAATTGTAGCTGTAATACTGATTCTCTTTCTGGAAGTCCAAAAGACAAGCCATAACAGTATTCATAGCTTCTCCCTTCTCGTAAGTAACGTAAAGAGTTTCATAATAAATTCTTACTTCATCGTACATAGGATTATATTCAATTTTTACACTTGCATTTTTATCTGTACAATGCTGATTTTCTGGAATAATTGTTGTTGTCTGAAGTTTTGTTTCTTCATATTTTTCCAAGTCTTCATCTGCGACTGGTGCAGCACATAAAGAAAATGCAGTTACTATCATAATTGAAAGAAAAAATATTATCTTTTTCATAGCATACTCCTGAAAATCGAAAAAATGATTATTTAAAAACCAAAAAAATGTGTTTTTAGTTTCTAATTTGATTATTTAACAACAAGTTTGAAATAAAGTTACATTATCTTTTTCTTGAAGTTAAAAAGATTTATACTCTATTATTCTATCACATTCTAGAAAAAAATCAAGGTTAATAACATATCTTCCAGAATCTATTCCCATTGTCGGCTGATTTTTGATTAATACTTTTCCAGAAATTTCCTTTGGTTTATTTTTTATAAGATTACGATAATATGCACGCACGGCCTCTTTTAGAGAATCTTCAGCAGCATTCCGTATACCTTCAAAGCCAAGCGTTAAATCTCCATAACCTCTGCCATGAATAACAGGATTTTGTATTGAATCCCACAAATTATAATATTGAATCTGAGCTTCGTTCCTGTTAAATTCGCACCAGCAGTTAAATCTATTGTTCTGAATCCACGGAGATGCATAATGAATGCCTGCTAATATATAACTCTGATCATATAATTCTGTTACTTCCAGATATTCGTCAACTCCACGAGCTTTATCTGAGGGCGTATATGTAAAAGACCATCCGTATACCATTCCGTTAATTAAGAATGGCGCAACTTCTTTTATTGAATTTATAGGATAATCGTAAATTCCGCTTTCTAAGTCAGTTTTTACAGTATTCTCTTCCTGATTTTCGTAGTTTTCGTTTGTTGTAAAATCTTCTGTTTCAGAAAATTCTTCAAAAAGCCCGGGAAAAGCATCAAGTTCTGCCCAAAGAGGAATTCTTATATTTCTTATTACAGATGGCGTTTGAGTAAAAGAAAATTCTGATAATAATAGTATAGAAATAATAAATAGCTTAAATTTTCGCATTAATTGTTATTTTAATCCCTTCCATACTTTTATCGGATGAATTCCCATTCTTATAACAAAATAAAGATAAGCGGTCAAAAATCCAAAAAGATGTGTTAAATGAGCAATTCCAGAATTTCTATAGAATAACTGGCTTCCTAATTCAATTATAGTGTAAAGAATGACCATAACTGGTGCCGGAACAGGAATTACCCACCAGAGATAGATTATAGAACGCGGGAAAAATACTGCATATGCAAATAGAATTGAATAAACAGCTCCACTAGCGCCTATAAGAATAACATAATAATTATTTGTGAATTTGTAGACAAGATAAGATAAAGCACCGCTTAAAATTCCGCATAAAAAATAAAATAAAAGGAATTCTTTGGAGCCGATTGCTTTTTCTATACTTATACCAAAGCAGATAAAACAGAGCATATTTAAGATTACGTGTTCAAGACTTCCGTGAACGAACATGTATGTTAAAAATTGCCAGTAAAAATGATATTTATCAATGGCAAGCACAGATAGTCCGCAATAATGATATATATAATTGTATAAAGTGGGATTTATATAACTGATAGCATAAATGACAATATTTATAACAGCTATCATTATTGTTGCATTAAAAAATGTATATGCAAAAGGCTTTCTGAAAAATTTATTTTTTAGGTTCAAAATAAGTCACCATATTTCTGCCGTTATTTTTTGAAAGATAAAGTCCCTGATCTGCCTGATTTACAAGTTCATTCGGAGATTTAACTAAATTCTTTTCTGCATCAAAAACTGTAACACCAACGGAAATTGTTACATGAAGATGCTGCCCGTTATAATGGAAGTCGTGTTCATCTATTGCAGAACGAATTCTTTCTGCAACGAGCATAGCATCTTCTTTTCCTGTATCATTCAATAAAACGGTAAATTCCTCTCCACCGTAACGGCAGGCCATGTCTGTTTCGCGAAGATTTTTGCGGATTAAGTCTGCTACATTTATAAGAACAAAGTCGCCGCATTCATGACCGTATGTATCATTGAATTTCTTAAAAAAGTCAATATCAAACATTAAAATAGAAAGATTCTGATTTTGTAAAAATGCATTATCAATTGCTTCTGTGAGCATATTAAAGAAGTAATATTTTATCTTTAAATGCGTCATCATATCTGTAGAGGCGGTTTCCAAAAGAACAGCATTATTAATTGCTACAGAAGCTAGAGATGCAATAGACATCATCTGATCTTTTTCATAATCTGTATAAGTTGTATCATCTTCAATAGCAATTCTTTCCTGTAAAACAAGAATACCATTTAAGTGATTCTTTTGGATTAAAGGAATAATTAAAGTTGGATTCAGCTGTCTTATAACATCAAGATATTCAGAATCTTTTATATCGCGTTCTAATTCATCAAGTGTAACAGGTTTTGCCTGCTGGAGAAGAATTGTTGCGATATCTGAAGAAATAGGAATTTCCAAAGGTTTTTCGAAATTATCTTTACTTGTTTCGAGCTTTAATACTTCGTTAGAAATTAAGTCACGTACAAAAATTTCTGTTCCAAGAACGTGCATTTGAGCCATACAAACATAAACAATTGATTCAAGAAGGTTTGTAAAATCGATGTTCTGGCAGAAAGACTTTGCAATATCAAGAAGCTGCTCTAAATCATAAATTTGTTTTTCATATTGCAATGTCTGCTCTAAAGCAGTCTGTGCTGAAGTCTTTTTATGAGAATCTTTTTTAGCTTTTGTAGTTTTGCTTCTTGCCTTAGTATTACTCATGTGACATATCACCACTATTTATTATAACATAGTTTTTCATAATTTCAAAAAAAATGTTCCAATTTTCATAATGCGATTCAAGAAAGTTTGAATTATCTCTGTTTCTTGAAGAAAACATCAAAACCTTTAAGTTAGAAATTAATTCACTAGAAGGCTTCTTTGCATCTGCTACAATATCATCTAAAGCTTTATATAGTGACCATAAATTAGTGCAAATTGACTGTAAAACTTCGTGTGCTTCTTCATTTATTGAAGTAACCATTTTATCCAGGCGGGAAATAAAATCTTTATTGCGTTTACTGTCTTTTATATAACTTTCAAGCATTGCAATATTATTCCTTTGATCCTGTTTAAAAGATTCTTCAAAAGTATTAAATTCATCTTCTGCGTTAATTACTGCATATACCTGAGATGAAAAGCTTGATTTATAAGTTGGATTATTAAAAAATCCTTCAATTACAAGGTCATTTAACAGACTTTTTACTCCGGCAGGAAGATAAATATGCAAAAATGTCTTTAAAATACGTAAAGGAAGAATCCATTTAAATGATGATGGAGTTTCGTTCTGGAGCATATTATTGTAAGTCTGGTTATAAGCAGAAAGCTCCTCCAGAGGTACATCTCCAAATAATTCCTGAATTTCATCAGAAATTGTTGATTCCTGAATTTCAGATTTAATTTTCTGGTCGTCTGAATTGTATCGTTCCTGAATCATATTGGCAAAATCCTGGCGTGGAGAACCTGAATAGTTTGCCTTGCTTGGTTCAAAATTTTCATCAGAATGACTTACCTGAATTAATAATTTTAAATTCTGTCTTGTAAGGATTCTGTTTAGCACATAATTGATTTTTTTGATATTTCCAAGGTAATTATTTCTTTCGGTATCTGAAAGTTCATTTCCCTTTTTAAGTTCTGCAAGGGCTAAAACTGCTTCGGCAAGTGCTGTATCAATTCTTAAGCCTGCAGTCTGATAATACAGATCTTCCAGAAGATTAAGAGCACGGCTTGCCGAAACTTCTGAATATGAAGGCATATAAGAAAAATCTGCAGGTATAAAATTTGAATCAAAAGATTGAAGAAACGGAACAAAACCGTAGTGACAGAATTCTACAAATTGACGCAGATTTAAAATATCCTGATCCATTTTTTTGAATTTTTCTGTATTCAAATCTCTTAATAAAGTCTCCATGGTTTTTCGCTGGCGTGCAAATACTCGGTCAAGATTTGCAATATCACTTTGAGCTTCTTCTTTGCGTGCTTCATAAGAAATTTTATTTAAGAGCTGAAGTTCCTGTGGTGAATAAGCTGTAATAATAAGCTGAGCTTCAAATCGGTGTTGTCTTAAAACATCGTTTGGAGAAACTGTTGCTAAAAAAAGCCGGTCTAAAGGAAGGGTGTTTTTATACAAGGCAAAAATGGCTTCACCAAAATTTGGCTGCAGCATTCCATTTTTGCATAGAACAGGTCGCATTTCTTTTAACTGACTTTCAAATTTTTTTAATAACTGCTTTTTTTGTACTTCAGGTGAGGATTTATGAAAAATAGAATCAAAAAATTCTGAAATGATTTGAAATAAACTCATTTTTTCTTGCAGTTTTTAAATATTGGTGGTACACAGCAAAACACCATTAAAATATTATACTTGATTTATTGGAAATTTGCAATAAAACTAAAAATATCAACATAATCCTGAACAGTAGAAGCATGAACGATTTTTGCGCGTACTGCAGCTCCGCCTTCTATTCCTTTTGAGTAGGCTGCAAATCTTTTTCTCATTTCCAGGCAGGCATGCTGTTCAGAAGTTTCTTGCACAAGACGATTAAGTTCTGCAAATCCTGTTTTAATTCTTTCTTCGGGAGGAACCGGTGTATATTTGCCTTCAGTTAATAATTGTACAGCATCTCTAAAAATAAATGGATTTCCCATAGCGCCTCGGGCAAACATAACCGCATCTGCGCCGGTCTGTTCAAGCATTTTTTTTGCATCTTCTGGCTTGAATAAGTCTCCTGAGCCAAAAACTGGAACAATTCTGCTGCTATCTGACTGATTTTTTACATAATCAACAAGCTCTTTCATTATCTGCCAGTCTGAATGTCCTTCGTAACCTTGTGCACGAGTTCTTGGATGAATTGTAATTGCACTTACTCCAGCTTCCAGAGCAGCCTGAGCAGCCTCTTTCCAGGTTATTTGTTTTTGTTCCCATCCTGAGCGGATTTTTACCGTAACTGGAATTCCTGCTTTTCCGCCGCAAGCTTTTACTACGGCGCTCGCAATTTTAAATAATCTGTCCGGGTCGCGGGTAAGGGCAGAACCTGCTCCTGTTTTTATAATTTTTGGAACCGGGCAGCCACAATTTATATCAATAACTTCGCAATGTGTTTTTTCAAGAACAATTTGAGCAGCCTGAGCCATAATATCTTCGTCTCCGCCAAAAATCTGAACAGCATAAGCCTTTTCATTATAGGCGCGGCGCATAAGAATTTCTGTTTTAAGGTTTTTGCGGACTAAGGCTTCTGCGCTTACCATTTCTGTATAAGTAAAACAGGCTCCATTTTCTATGCATACAGAACGGAAAGCACTGTCGCTGTACCCAGCTACAGGAGCGAGAAATAGATTTCCTTTTAAAGAGATATTTCCAATGTTTACCGGATGATATAAACCTGCCATATACGGACGCCAGAGGCCTTATTCCTCAGGTAATCCGAATGCCTTACAGCTGTTTTTCCAAAGCTGTTCGCTAAGAACTTCTAAGTCCATATCAAGCATTTCTGCTAAGAAGCGTGCTGTAGAAGGAAGATAAGCCGGCATTGTTCTTTTCTTTTCCCGGAATTCTGCAGGAATCATAAATGGACTTTCTGTTTCCAGAAGAATTCTATCAACAGGGATATTTAAAACTGTTTCATGCAAATTTCTTGCATTGCGATATGTAAGATTACCCGCAAAAGAAAACCAGATATTTTTGTCCAGACATTTTTTTGCAAAGGCAGCGTCTTCTGAATAACAGTGTAAAATAGCGCCTTTGTCCGGCATACGCTCTGTTAAAACATCATATAAATCTTTACCTGCATCTCTGTTATGAATTATAACAGGCAAATTATGCTTTTGGGCAAGCTCAAGTTGTGTAATAAAAAGTTCAATTTGAGAACGCTTATCGCCAAACTGTTTAAAATAATCCAGACCAGTTTCTCCAACTGCAACAACATTTGGAAGTTCCAGACCTTTTTCTACAGTATTAATCCAGTCAGCTCCTGGATTTGTAACTTCTGAAGGAGCAACACCAACGGCATAATAAATTCCATTAACAGATTTAAGATTTGCATAAACCTTGTTAAAATCATAGAGACTATTATTTATACAAACAATTCTCATAACTCCAGCCTGCTTTGCCTGCTGAATTACGCGTAATTGTTCAATAGGATCATCGTAAATAAGCCCGATGTGGGCATGAGTATCAAAAAACTTCATGGCTGAACTTCCTGTAAGATGTGATTACTTTAAATATAGCATAGTAAAGTTATAAAGTCAAAATTTTAATTTTTTCAATTAAAAATTCGATTTTAGTTGATTTTCCATTTATTATTATCTTTGTAGAATCTTTTTGCATTTACTTCCAGGAGTCGACCGTCTTCGCCAATCATTTTTATCATGGAAGTAAGCGGATTTACTTCTGTAATTCTAAAATCTGTTCCGTCGTAATGAATTCTAATTCCTTCACCCGGCAGGTTTCTTCTGGCTTCGTTATACCAGTCAAATTCGTAAGAAAGACAACATAAGAGTCTTCCACATTGACCGGAAATCTTCATAGAATTTAATGAAAGATTCTGATCTTTTGCCATTTTTATAGAAACAGGCTTAAGCTTATCTGAAAGTCCGTGACAGCAGAATGCACGACCGCAAACTCCAAGTCCTCCGGTAATTCTGGCTTCATCGCGAACTCCAATCTGTCTTAATTCAATTCTAAGACGGAAAACTGCAACAAGATCTTTTACAAGATCTCTAAAGTCTACTCGTGAATCTGAACTAAAGAAGAATAATGCTTTTTGTTCTTCAAAAAGAAAATGTGTCTGAATAAGCTTCATATCAAGCTTGTGCAACGCAACTTTTTCCTTAAAAATCGGGAATGCATCTTTTTCTTTCTGTTCAAGTTCTTTTTTTCTTTTTAAATCTTCTTCTGAAGCCTTGCGCTCAATAGTTACTATATCGGCCTGTTTTATTCCCATTGGTTTTTTACTGCATCCAAGAACTCTGGCCATATCTTTTCCATAGCGGGTAGGAATTATTACAAAATCTCCGGCCTTTAAAGTCATTTTTTCGGGAGTTTTTGCATAAATTGTTTCGCAGGAATAATCTAATTTTGTGCAGTAAAGAGGAAAATCAAAATCTAAATTTTCAGATTCAACAGAACTGATGTCTGAATCTTCCAGCGCTTCAAGATTTTCATCTTCGTTATCTATATCTGTTTCAAATATATCGCTCATATTTACCTTATTTTTCGTATTACGAATTTTTTGAGAGTTTTTTAATATTTATATTATTATACATCACGAATTATGAAGACATCAAGTCTACTATTAACCCTTTTATCTCATTTACCTGTGCAAGAATTTTTAAATTATCCATTTGATTGTGTAATGTGAATCTGGTAAGCTCATCTATTTTTTTGTTTATAACTTCTATCTGATATTTTGGATCTGCTTTATGTGGTGGAATAGAGTAAGTTGAATAGAAAAATTTTGTTCTGGAAGGAACTGTTATATCGTGGCCCATGCGCTGTTTTCGTTTAGAAGAAACCTGATAATTATTCATCACTATGAATTTTACAAAATTTGCAACAGCATGTTTAAAATTCTGAATGTTTTCGCTGGTAATTTGTTCAGACAAGTCGTTTCCTGCTAAATCAACATTGTCTTTTAAATAAATTACCGCGTCGTCAAACGGCATTTTTAAAATTTCTGGTGGAAGTCCAACGGCTGAAAATTGTGGTTCAGGTTCTTCGGTCTTGTTTAATAAGTCTGCAAATTTAGTTTTTCTTGTATTTTTTAATTCTTCAGATTTTTCCTTTTTATGAACATTTTCTTTTGATGCATTTTGAATACCTGAGTAATAGAAATTTGTTCCTAAAGGGTCTATTTCGGGCATTAAACTAAAATCCTGTCCTTAATTGCTTTTTTCTGAAGATAGTCATTACTTGTTTTTTCAAAAAGCTCTTCATTCTTTAACGAAATGCAGTGGCCGTGAATTACTGCGGAATCTTCAATCTGAACTTTATGAGAAATTACATCGCCTATTACTACAGCTCCGGAAAGTAATTTTACGTTATCTGTAGCAAAAACATTTCCTAAAATTATTCCGCCGATTATAATTGTTTTTGATTTAACGTTTCCCTGAATTCTTGAATTTTCTCCAACAATTACATTACTGTCGGTTTCTAAGTTTCCTTTTATATCACCGTCTACGCGGACAAATCCGTTAACTTTTATATCTCCGGAAATGGAAGTTCCTTTTCCTAAAATTGTGTTGATTGAAATATCATCTATTCGTAAAGCCATAATTTATTTTGCCAGATTTAAATTGATGTATTTTGCAGGATCTACTACATCTGAACCAATGTGAACTTCGTAGTGAAGATGAGGACCTGTTGAAATACCTGTATTACCTATTTTTCCAATTACTTCGCCCTGCGAAACAACCTGTCCTCTTTTTACATTTGCACGAAGAAGATGTGCATATCTTGTATACATTCCGTGACTATGCTGAATAATTACATAGTTACCAAAACTGTTATCAAATGTTACTGTTACTACTTTTCCGGAAGCTGTTGCAACTACATCATCTCCTGAACGATATGTAGAAAAGTCCAGGCCTTTATGAATATACCAGTTACCCTGCAGCGGGTGAACATTAGGACCAAAAGCCATGGAAATATGGTAGTTAGGATTCTGAACAGGACAAATACTAGGAATTTCGGTAAATAAGTTCTGTTGCGTTTTAAGAATTTTTCCAACCTGTTCAATTGGTTTTACCGCATCTTCCAGATAAGTTGTAAGTTCTTTAATTTCTGCTACTTCTTTAGAAGTTCCCTGAACCATTTCTGAAGAAGTAAAAAGCGAAGCTAAGTCGCTGTTTGAAGTAGAACGATTTGAATTGTTGGTAACCTGTTCAATTCCAAGTAAAGAAAGACTTTGTGAAAGTGAAGTCTGAAATCTTTTTGCAGCCTGGAATAAGTTTGCATTTTCATCGCGGAGTTCATCAAGGCTTGCAAGTGTTTCTCTGTTTTGTGTAGTAAGATTTGCAATTTCTCTGTTTGCAGAAATAGAATGGCGGTTGAAATAGAAGAATGAAGATAAAACGCCTGTTGCAATTAAAAATCCTAATAGAAGTGCAAATACGTTAGTCTGAAAGTTAATAACCTTATTCTGCGAATGCGGAACAATCATAATTGTGAGTTTTCTGTCAAAAACTTTAAATATGCGCACAAAAAAACGGCCGATAGAGCTGCAAAAAGCCCTGAAACCATGGCTGACATTTGAGGCAAATTGTTTTTCAGCTTTTTTTAAAGCTTTTTGAGTTTTAGACATTCATCCCATCCAATGAAAAATCTGCCAAAAGTGATTTTAGCAGAAATTTTCACTTTTCAATTATATCACAGTAGTTTATTATCGTCAAATGACTGTCAAAAGATAATCTTTCAAAAATCAGCGTACAAATATAGTCTTTGTATCCCGGCATAAAAGCTGAACAGCCTGTCTTCCGCTATAACATGCAATAGGAAGTCCTCCAGGCATAAAAATTCGCTGACCTGCAAAATACAAGCCTGAAATTCCAGGAACAGTCTGTGGATAATCATCCTGATGACCGTGTTTTGTCCAGACACTCATCCAGCTTCCTTTATAAGAGCTGCAGTAACGTTCATAAGTAAGTGGAGTTGAAACATCTGTTACTTCAAGATGTTCTTTCACTTCCGGAATGAATTGAGAAACAGCATCTACAAATAATCTTGCAAGTTCAGCCTTTTTATCCTTATAGGAACCGTCTTCCTTTGCTTTTTTCCAGAAATCATAACTGTCGCCAATTAAAAGACAGGTTATGGAAGTGCAGCCTTCTGGAGAATGATCTTTATAGTTAGCATAATTATTTATTCGAATTTCATTGAATTTTAAACCTGCATATTCCAGCGGTTTTTCCAGCGGAAGAATGCAGCTGTATGGCAGTTTTGATAAATCTGCTTTTACACCAAGACAAATAAACATGTTTTGTTCACCTATAAGATTGGTGCGCATTTTTTCTGCCCATTTACAATGAACAGGTTTTTCAAAAAGTGTATCTATTGCGTTTCTGGTGTCCTGAGAAACAATTACTGCATCGGCTTCTAAAAATCCGTCTTTTGTAATAATTCCTTTTGTTATTCCGTTTTCTACCACAATTTTTTCTACCTTTGAACGATAACAGATTTTTCCGCCGAGTTTTTCGAAAGTTTCTGCCATGTTTTTTACAAGTCTTATTGAACCGCCATGTGGATAACCGCAATCTCCGCTTGCAAAAGAACCAAGTGTATAAATAAACGAAAGTGCATTATAGCGGTAACCGATTACACTCATAAGAAGGTGTTTTATATTTTCATTTTTGAATTTTCCAACATAGTCTATATAAGAAGTTTTCATCAGCTTTGGAACAAGCAGAACTGCCGGTAACATTTTCATTAATTTGATAAAATCTGGCTTTACAGGGGTTTTACATTTGCAGCCTCGTACATCAAATACAGGAAGGTAAAAATGAGAAAACGCCTTTACGTGGCGATACATTTTTTTTATTATTTTTTTGTCTTCTGGTGAATAAGCCAGAAGTTCATTTTTCATTTCATCAAGATATCGAAAAAGTTTTAAATTGTTCTTTCCATCTAAAACTGTATACAGAGGATCTCTGTTTTCTATAGGATTATTTTCCTGCAGTGCACCAACTTCATGCCAGACTTCATTTAATGGAAAATTTTTTCCTGAGCCGGTAAGCCAGTGCATTCCGCCTTCAAAAAAATATCCTTTTCGACTCCAGCCTGTTGAAAGGCCTCCAAAAGTATTGTGTTGTTCAAAAATAGTAACATCAAATCCAGATTTTGCTGCATAAACTCCAGCTGCAAGTCCTGATACTCCACTACCAACAATAAAAAGCTTTTTCATATTTTTCATTCTACCATAAATTTAATCTTTAATACATTTTTTTATGAGAAAATTTCTGTTTTATGAAATTCGCCAAGTTTATGAAGTTTATTCCAGAGTTCGTTCTGATTTTGAAGCAGAGCAGCGGAAGAAAAATTTTTGCTGGCGGAAGAAGAATTTTTACCGGCGGAAGAGGAATTTTTACCGGCGGAAGAAAAATTCTGATTATCGGGAGATTTATTAGAGGAAGAAGAATTATTTATGAACTCATTAAGGTCTATTGAGAATCTGTTCATAGAAAAATGCTGGAATACGTAAACTGAATTCCAGGCTGTAGAAATTGGTGTGGTTTTAGATGCTGCTATTTCTGAATTCTTATAGCAGTCAAATAGTTTTTCCTTGTATTTTGTAAAGATTCCTTTACCTTTTAATTCTGCATAACCGACAAGCCAGAGTTCAGGAAGTGAGTTTTCGTAAAGTTCCATATGTAGTTTAGCGGTGTGTTCAGCCATCCAAATTTGACTTTGTTCAATTAAGTCAGAAATTTCTTTTCCGCCTAATTTAGAAATAGTATTCAGCTGTGTAGTTTTTGCACTATGAATTGGAGTTTTATTTAATATTATTACATTTTTTCTAAAATCAATATTAAATTCTGGATTTTTCTTGAACCATCCCTCTGCTATTTTGCCAGCCTGTCCAACCAGATAGCGGCAATTACAGGATAACTGTTCATTTTTTCCCGGATTGTCTCCAATTACTATTAATTTTATTTCATCGGATTTTTGAATTTCATTCAGGGCCTGGTTATAAACAATAGGATTTTCAAAATTGTAATCGGGAGTTTTTGCGACTTTTGCAGCTTCCATTTGAAGTTCTTTTAATTGAGGATATTTATTTTTTATAGAATTTACATATTCATAAAATTCTTCTCTAAAATTGCAAAAATTCTTCCATTGATCATCTGTCATTGAATACCTCACGAAACTTCCTGACCTGATAAAAAATGTAACCGGTCTTTCAACTTAGAGTAAACTTCCGATATACTTTATCCGATAATAATATATAATATCGTAATTACTTGCAAAAGTAAGGCGAGACAATTAATATTGTTTGCGATTCCATATTTTTTTCCGGTTGCAAAGGTAAAAATTCGTGCATACTTGCGCGACAACTAGGGTGGAGTTGTAGGAGGAAAGATGAAAAGGTCAGTTATTTTAGCGTTGGTATTTTTTATTGGATGTGCATTGTTTGCAGATGAAATTTTGAACTATGCGCCAATAAAAGGAAATATTAAGAATTATACCAAAACAGAATATTCAATTGCTTCAAAATTCGGCAATTATTTCCGTACACCAAGCGTAAAATTTTCTCATGCCTTTGATGAAAATGGACTTGAAGTTGAATCTACAGAATTGAGTGCAAAAGATGCTGTTCTTAATAAAATTAATTCTGTTTATGATGAAGAAAACAGATTAAAGGAACAGATTTGTACAGATGCAGAAGGTGTTATTGTCTGGAAAAGCATAACAACCTATAAAGACGGATTAAAAATTGATGTTTCAGAATATGATGCATTGAACAGTTTGAAAGGCAGAACAATTTTTACTTACGAAAACAGACTTTTAATTGACGAATCATCTTATAATGGCGATGGCGTTTTAGTTTGGAAAACAACATATAAATATAATGCAGCAGGAAAATGCGAGACAGTTTCTGAATATTTTGCAAACGGTACCTTAAGTGAACAGAGTACTTATACATACACAGAAAATGGAAATATTGAAACAGTTTCAACTTACAGTTCATTTGAAAATAATTACAGCCAAAAAGTATTCCGCTATAGTTCAGACGGAGCTTTGAATGAAATTACAACTTATGATGCTGATAAGCAGGTTTCAAAAAGACTTTTATTAAAATATGATGCCAGCGGAAACGTAGCAAGAATTTCTGATTATGAAGTTTCTGAAAAGTTCGGAACAGTAATAAATGATTTAGTATTCATGGCTGAATACGTTTACGAATACTAGCAGCGAATGCTCTTTTAAAAATCAAAACAGGCTTCCATTTACGGAAGCCTGTTTTTTTTAATTGTCGGATTAAGTCCGACAGAGACATATTTGGAAATATTAAATCTGATCCATTCTAGGAACATCAGCAGTGTAGTCTACGCCGGCAACGTCAAAGCCGTTTGTAGCATAGAAGTCGTGCTTGTAGCCGGCGAGGTCACAAACGTCCTTAATGTTGTCGTTGTTTACACTTGCCATGAGCTTATCAACTTCTGCCTGAACATCTGGCTGCATTTCAAGGTCATCAACACGGATGCGGTTTTCTTCATCAACAGGAACCTTACCTGCAGAAGCATTTTCACCAGTGTAAAGGCGTTCTGCAAAAAGACGCTCCATCTGCTCGATACAGCCTTCATGAGTTCCCTTAGCCTTCATAACCTTGAACAAAATAGAAAGGTACAAAGAAATAATTGGGATAACAGCCGAAGAGCGGGTTACAAGTCCCTTGTTTACAGAAACATAAGCAGCACCACCGAACTCCTTAGCAAGCTTGTCATTCAATTCGTGAGCAGTAGCTTCAAGGTGCTTTTTAGCCTGACCGATAGTACCGTCGCGGTAAATAGCGTGGCTCAACTCTGGCCCGATATATGAATAAGCAACTGTACGACATCCATCAGCAAGAACGCCGGCTGCGCTCAACTGGTCAATCCAAAGCTTCCAGTCTTCGCCGCCCATTACCTTTACAGTATTTGCAATTTCTTCTTCGTTAGCAGGCTCAGCGGCAGATTCCTTAAGACTGTCTGTCAAAATATCAATTCCAAGACCAGCATATGTTTTACCGATTGGTTTAATAACAGATTTGTAAAGTACGTGAGCACCAGTCTCGCTGTTAGGGTCAATCTTGTCCGGGTCAGAACGAACTGGAGAAGCAAGTGAGTAAACAATAAGATCAAATTTCTTACCGGCCTTCTTTGCTTCTTCAATAATCATTTTTCTTGTTTCGTGGCTGAAAGCATCAGCACTGAAAGTTTCTGTGAACAAACCTTCGGCCTTAGCAGCGCGGTCAAATGCGAGGTTGTTGTACCAGCCAGGAGTTCCACCTTTAGTCTCTGTTCCGGCCTTTTCAAAAGAAACACCGATAGTATCAGCACCGTATTCGAATGCAGCAGAAATGCGGGAAGCCAGTCCGTAACCTGTAGAACAGCCCAAAACGAGAACAAATTTAGGACCGTTTCCGCCCTCTTTCAAGCTCTTAGTTCCGCGTTTAGCCTTCTGCGACTTCACGTATGCAATCTGATTTTCAACTTCCTTAGCGCATCCAATCGGGTGAGCGTTAAGACACATGTTCGAACGAACCATTGGTTTGATAATCATAATTATTTTCTCCTATATTTGGGCGCAACCCTCACTTCGTTCGGGTCGGGCTTTTCGTGGTTCCGCTATCGCTCCATACCGCAAGCGGTACGGCTCCGCCGCCACTGCAATCCCTTGCGCATTTTAAATTTTTCTCAAAATAACACAGCCATTATGTCCGCCAAATCCGAGTGAACAGCTGGCAGACGCATTTATTTCACAGGCAACACCTTTGTTTGGAGTGTAATCCAAATCACAGCCATGCTCCAGATCTGGCTCATCAAGATTGATTGTCGGCGGAATAAAATTTTCTTCCATGGCCTTTATACACATAATTGCTTCAATAGCACCTGCTGCACCAACCATATGACCAATTTCACTCTTAGTAGAAGAAATATGAAGCTTCTTTGCATCCTCACCGAATACGCTCTTAATCATTGCAGTTTCGGCAGAATCATTTGCAGAAGTAGAAGTTCCGTGTGCATTATAATACTGAACTTCAGAAGGCTTCATGCCGGCATCTTCAAAGGCACGTTTCATTGCAAGCACACCGCCGCTTCCATCTTCTCGTGGAGCAGTAATATGGTAAGCATCTGAGCTTGCACCATAGCCTGCAACTTCGGCATATATTTTTGCGCCGCGAGCCTTAGCGTGTTCATATTCTTCAAGAATAAGAACAGCAGAACCTTCTGCCATAACAAAGCCGCTGCGTTCTTTATCAAATGGACGGCTTGCTTTTTCCGGTGCATCATTAAATTTATTTGTGAGTGCAGAAAGAGCCTGATAGCAGCCGATATTGAATCCTGTAATATTTGCATCAACACCGCCTGCAAAACAAAGATCAAGACGGCCCGAGCGAATCATATCAAGTGATAAGCCTAAAGAATCTGTTCCAGAAGCACAAGCTGTAGAAAGCGTCCATGAAGGACCATAAATTTGGAAGTGCATTGCAACTCCGGCAGCAGCTTCGTTATTCAAAACAAAAGGAGCTGTAAGCGGAGGAATTCTATTTACACCGCTTGCAGGATCAAGATATTTTTTATATGCAGTTTCAAGATCATCAGAAAGACCAATTCCAACTCCGGTAACAATTCCAGCTTTTTCATTTTTAAGATTTTCTGTATTCAAACCTGCATCGTTAGCAGCTTCTATACTTGATGCAAGCAGGAATTTACTCATGCGGCTCATTTTGCGGGCAAGCTTGCGATCTACTCCATAATTATTAATGTCAAAATTTTTAACTTCCCCAGCAATCTGTACCTGGTGCTGAGATGCGTCAAAAAGTGTAATGTTTGTAATTCCACTTTTTCCGTTTTTTACATTTTCCCAGGCTGTTTTTACATCGTTTCCTACAGAACAAACACAACCTAGTCCGGTAACAACAACTCTTCGTTGTGACATTCAAAAATCTCCTTGCGTACCAATATCAATTCGGTAAATTATGTTGAATGATTATACCATATAATATGAAGATAAATAAACCTTAATTTATTATGACATTTTTGTCAATATTGTCAAATTGGTCTATAGAATTATCCTTTATCTTGTGAAAGTTTTTTTTTCTTACTATACTCCATAATAATCTTTGCGCTGGAGTTTTTATGAAATTTTCATTCAAGCAGTTTATAGTTCCGAATTTTGGCAAGCGTCTTGCATTTATGCTTCCTGCTGTTATTTTAATGGGTGTGTTTGTTTCTATTCTTGTAGAAATTGGCTGGGGAACAGATCCTGCAAGTTTTATGAATTTAAATATTTCTGCAGCATTAAACTGGGGCCTTGGAAATACAGAGGTTTTGGTTTATGGTCTTATGCTTGTTTTTACTTTTATATTTGGAGCACAAATGATTGGTTTTGGAACTCTGGCAAATATGCTTTTAATCGGCTACATAATAGATTTATGCCGTTTAATATGGAAGAATATTGGCTTTGCAGAAATATTAATACAGGGTAGCCTTGGACTAAGACTGGCTGTTTTTATAATTACACTTTTATTGTTTGTTTTTGTAGCTGCAATTTATATGAATGCTCAAATGGGAGTTGCTCCTTACGATGCAATGCCTGTAATTATAAGCGGCTGGATTCATAAGGTTCCTTTTTTCCTTATAAGAATTCTTTTTGATTTTTCTGCTGTTGGAATTGGTGTGCTTGCCGGTAAAATAAATGGAGAAATTCAAGGTTCAATAATTGGATCTATTGCAATGTCTTTTTTACTTGGACCAGTAATTTCAATTGTAGGAAAACCTCTTAAAAAGATTTTATAGATTACCGATAATTTAGTATGTCTTTTAATACAATTATTGAATTTATCGGATATATTGGCTCATTTTTAGTCATCGTTTCTATGCTGATGACTTCGTTAATTAAGCTTAGGGTAATTAATACAATCGGCAGTGTAATCTTTGCAATTTATGCATTAATAATTCATTCTTATCCAACTGCCATAATGCAATTTTGCCTTATAATTATTAATGTAATTAATTTATTCAAGCTTTTTAAAAATAAAAAAGAGTATAGCGTAATAAAACTCAACAAAAATGATAATTTTATAAATTATTTTGAAGCTTTTTATAAAAACGATATAAATAAATTTTTCCCGGAAGATTTTAATCTTTCAAAGGCAGAAGAACATTATATGGTTTGCTGCGGGTCAAATCCGGCTGGAATTTTAAGCGCAAATTATGTTTCTAAAGATGAGCTTAATGTAATTTTAGATTATGCTTCGCCTTCTTACCGTGACTGTTCTGTAGGAAAACATTTGTATAATTATCTTGCTCAAAACGGAATTAAAAAATTGCATGTAAAGCAGAATGAAGATTCAGGTAAGAGTGTTCATTCCCGATACCTGAGAAAAATGGGATTTTCTTTAATAAATGGAGAATATATAAAAAATTTATAAAAAAAAGTATTTTTTTGCTTGCATTATTGAAAACCTGTGTTATTATAAAGTTGTAGCCAGGAGCGAGATGAGGACGCCCACCGGTTGCTTGAAAGGGAGGCAATATGCAGTTTCCGACAAAGAGAGATAACCTGGTCGAGGTTATATAATACGTTAGACAATTCAAAGCTACTGAACGCTTAGATTCAGATTATATTATAGTGCCAGTCCATATGAGACTGAAAGCACATTACAGGCCGGCAAAAAGCCGGCTTTTTTTTATTTAAAATTTCAAAGTTCCAACTACAGTTGTGTCGTCATCATCATCGGAGTCGTTATTTTTTTTGCTATAAGTTTTATTAGAAAATCTTGGACTCTGAGAGTCAATTTCATTTGCTGCTTTATTATATTTTTTTTCTGCTCTTGCTTTTGGAGAAGTAAGAAAAGCAAGAAGACTTCCACATAAGCCGCCAGCAATGCATATTAAGATTCTTATAATTTCAAAACTTTTTTCTACAGTTTGACTCTGTTCGACAGCTGTAAGCTGAAATGATTTTTCCAGAAATTCTTTAATTATATAGAGAATAATCACAAATATAAAAGAAAGAGGAATTTTCTTTTTTGTAATGGACATAAATGAATTCAGAAAAATCAGCATAAAAATTATGCTTGAACAGCCTTTTAAACTTGTTGAGCAGAAGCAGGAATTTAAGACTCCGGAAAAAATTACAGAAACTCCCATCATAATTCCTATGACAACAGAACCATATCTTTCTTCAATTGCCGGTCCAAGCAGCATAATAAAAATCAGGTTTGTTATTAATGCGGCTGGAGATTCAAAACCGAATGCATAGAAGAATAATCTTAAATAGGAAAGCGGATTTTTTATCTCAAAAGGTAGTGCACCCATTGCATTTGTTGGAGAAGATGCCAGAGAAGCTGTTAATTTTCCTTTAAGAATAAAATAATCAAGAATAAAACAGAGAATACAAATTCCTGTAAAAAAGATTGCAACAGGAGAATCAAGATTAATCTTTAATCCGAATTTAAATTTCTTTTTAGCCATAAGCTATTATATTATTTTTTCATGAAAATAAAAGCAAAATAAAATCAAATTTTCTTCTTTTTTTGCATCAAATATGGTATATTTAAACTATGTCCGAAGAATTATATAATTCAACAGGTTACAGTGCAGCAGAAACTCTCAAAGACGAAATCGCTTTGCCACCGGAGCGAAAAGTTGTTATTTATAATGATGATTTTACTACTATGGAATTCGTCGTTGATGTACTTGTTTCTATTTTTAATAAATCACCACAAGCTGCTCACGAGTTAATGCTTCAGATTCACGAAAAAGGTCATTCTGTAGTGGGAATTTACACACTGGATGTTGCTGTTTCCCGCACAAATCTTGCAGTTCATGTGGCTAGAAAAAACGGATTTCCGTTAAGGGTAGAAGTTGAGTAATCAGAATAAAGAAAAAGGGACAACAATCAGACAAATGAAAGTTAGTCCAATGCTTAGCAGAATTTTGTCTGAATCTTTGCTTGTCGCCAAAGATTATAATCATCAGTTTTTTACTCCAGAACATGTTCTTGCAACTGCTATTAATGATCAATTTGTAGAAAATATTCTTGCCAGCAGTGGTGCTTCTACCAAAAATCTTCATGATGATATAATTAATTATCTTAATACAAAATTGCCTGTAATTACAAAAGATGCTAATCCTGAATTTTTAAAAGGACCTATAGAGTCAGCGGGCTTTCAGACAATGATGAATAAGGCTGTTTTTCATTGTGTAACTTCAAATTCAGATGTAATAGATATAACAGATGTTCTTTTAAGTATGCTCGATGAAAAAGAAAATTATTGTTCTTATTTTTTAAGGGCAAATGGTGTTGAACGTCTTAAGCTTTTGGAAACTATTGCAAAAGTAAATCCTCCAAAACGTCCTCCTAATCAGGTTTTACCACCTCCGTTTCAGGATCCATACACAACAAATAATTCTGGCGGCTTAAAAAGATTTGCTACAAATATGACTCAGCTTGCTTCTAAAGGCGTTTATGATGAAGTTGTTGGAAGGGAAGAGGAAATTGAACGTACAATTCAGGTTTTATGCCGCAGAGTAAAAAATAATCCTATGCATGTAGGAGATGCAGGTGTTGGAAAAACAGCAATTACTCAGGGACTTGCGCAAAGAATTGTTTTGAATCAGGTTCCGGATATTTTAAAAGACAGCACAATTTACTCTCTTGATTTAGGCTTGCTGCTTGCCGGTGCAAAATTCCGGGGCGACTTTGAAGAACGATTACATTCTGTAATTGATGAAGTAAAAAAAGAAAAGAAGGCAATTTTATTTATAGACGAAATCCATATGATTATGGGAGCTGGAAGCGGCGGAAATTCTCAAATGGATGCAGCAAATCTTTTAAAGCCAGTTCTTGCTTCTGGAGAAGTAAAAATAATTGGTTCTACAACTTTTGAAGAATATGCAAAGAATTTTGAAAAAGACCGGGCACTTGCAAGACGCTTTCAGAAAATAGATATTTCTGAGCCTACAGTTAAAGAATCTATAGAAATTCTTAAAGGGCTTCTTCCAAGATATGAAAATTATCATAATGTAAAATATACATCTGGTGCGGTAGAAGAAGCTGTAAAGCTTTCTGTTCAATTTATGCCTGAAAAACGTTTACCAGATAAAGCAATAGATTTAATAGATGAAGCTGGCTCTTATTTAAATATTATGAAGACCGGTGGATTTAAAGGTCTGGTTGCAAATCGTAAAAATATTGTCAGAGTTACTCCGGAAACTATAAAACTTGTTACCGCAAAAATTGCGAAGCTTCCTATTGATAATGTTAAGAATAACGAGAAAGAAGCTTTGATGAGTATTTCTGAAACTCTTTCTAAGAATATTTTTGGTCAGGAAACTGCAGTTTCGCTTACAGCTAAAGCTGTAAAAAGAGCACGCGCAGGATTTAGAAATCCTGAAAAACCGGAAGCCTGCTTTTTATTTGTTGGTCCAACAGGTTGTGGAAAAACTGAACTTGCAAAATCGCTCGCAAATATTTTAAATGAACCGCTTTTACGATATGACATGAGCGAATATCAGGAAAAACATACTGTCAGTCGTTTTGTTGGTTCTCCACCAGGCTATGTTGGCTTTGAAGAAGGCGGTCTGCTTGTAAAAGATATAAGAAAGAATCCTCATAGTATTGTTCTTTTTGATGAAATAGAAAAGGCAAATGAAGATATTTATAATGTTCTTCTTCAGGTAATGGATTATGGACAGCTTACAGATAATCAGGGAAGAAAAGCCGACTTCAGATCATGTATTATAATTATGACGAGTAATGCTGGTGCAAGAGACCTTGAACGTCAGGAAATTGGATTTGGAACTCAGAACGAAGACAATATTCAATTATCTATAAATGAAGCTGTAAATAAAGAATTTCCTCCTGAATTTCGTAATCGTCTGGATGCTGTAATTCCATTCAATTATTTGAACATTGAAGTTGCCGAAAAGGTTTGCAAAAAAGAAATTCAAAATCTGGCAGAACGAATGAAAGATAAAAAGATTTATCTTAAGGCGACAGATAAATGTATAAGTTATTTAACTCAAAAAGGTTATTCAAAAGAATTTGGCGCACGTAATATTGCCCGCACTGTAGAATCTGAACTTGCAGACAAGCTTGTAGATGAAGTTTTATTTGGTTCCTTAGAGAAGGGCGGTTATGTTACTGCCGATTGTAAAAAAGATCAAATTGTTTTTAATTTTTCGGAGTTATAAAAATGACTCAAAATGATTTTTCAAAAATGATTTTTCAATCTTATGGAGCAGTTACCAGAGCAAGAGGTTGCTTTTTATATACAAAAAAAGGTGTTCGGCTTACAGATCTTTTTTTGGAAAATGGAAGGGCAATTCTTGGCTGGGAAGGCGGCTCAGCTTTTACATATTTTAAAAATATTCTTTCAAAAGGTTTAACCGGAAGTTTTTTTTGCGAAGATAGAGAAAATCCAAAGCGTATAGACAGGGCTGTTTCTGAATTATTAAAATCTGAACGTAAAGTTTTTTTCTTTCATACAAAAATGGAAGCCTTAAAAACAGGTTTGCTTTTTTCTCCCGATAGTACATGTGTTTATAAACCCTGGAGTGGAGAAGAAGGAATTTATTCAAAATCAAAATGTGTAATTATTCAACCACCTCTTCCGTGGACAAATTCTCTTTTTATACTTGCTGTTCAGATAGATGCAAAACTTTCGGATATAAATAAAAGCTTAAGTGCTGAAGAAGGTTCCTGCGATGGAGAAAACTCTTGCAGCAAAAATTCCGGCATTAATGCGCAGCTTGCAGCCGGACTTATTTCGGAAAAAATTCCTTTTGCGCTGGAAACTGCAGTTACAAGAGCAATTTATAATTTAATTGCTGAAATTCCGGCACGGCAGGAAAAAGACTGGTTTATTTATGATACAGTTCTAACAAAATATTGGGAGAGAAAAGGTCCTTATCTGTTCCCTAAGGTTCCGGAAGAAAAATATGAGGCTTTTGTAAAGCATTGTTTAAAAATGGAAATTGCTGTTAATCCGGATTATAATGGATTTTCTATTGTTCCGTTTGGTGCTGATAAAGGTGTTTTTACAAAATTAAAAAATTCACCTTTTGTATTTTAATGCCGAAAATCAATATATGACACCACAAATTCTTATGTTTATAATAAAACTGTTTGCCGGCGGTATTGTAGCCTTTCTTGCTATTTATCTTATGTCTAAAAACAGAGATGGCGAATGGATGGCTATTGTTTTGGGATTTCTTTTTTCGTATGCAGCCTTAGTTTTTGATTTATTGATTGAACTTGGAATTGTAATAAAACCTGATTATAATCTTATGGGAATTCCTCTTACAGATTATATTTGTACGTTAGTTCCAGATATATTTTTTGCAATTGGTTTATTATTAATGATTTTAAAAAGCAGGAAATGATGAAATGACTGAAGCAGATGAATTTTGGAATGAATTTTTAAAGGCTACAGGTCGCGATGAAGAAGAACGTTGTGCCGGCGATTTGAATTTTGAAGCCAAAGGTTTTGTAGCAGATGAAATGATAGCATTAGTTCTTTCCGGCAAAAAAACAGCATTTTTTACAAGCTGGTCAACTTATGCAATTGATCAGGAACCTGTTCCTGTTTCTGGAGAATTGTATCTTGTTTTGGACAGAAACGAAAAACCTGTTTGTGTTATAGAAACTCAAAGTGTGCAGGTTATTCCTTTTAATGAAGTAACCTGGGAAATGGCAAAGCTTGAAGGTGAAGATGAAAATCTGGAAGTTTGGCGAGAAAAAAAACGAGAATATCTGGAAGAAGAGGGCGATATTATGGGATTTGAATTTACTCCCGATATTAAGCTTGTTTTTCAGACATTCAGCGTAGTTTATAAAAAATAGAATCAAATTTCAGTAACAGCAGATGTTCAGATTAATGAATTATTTGCTGCGGCGGATTTAGATTTTATTATAAAATATTTAGTGAGGTATTTTTATGGAAAAACAAAATCGCACAATAGGAACAATAATCCTGCAGATTGCTTTAGCTTTGCTTTTTATTGTTAGCGGAATCTGGATTTTGCAGGGTTCAAGAGGAGATGAAATTGCAAAAGCAATTTATTCAATTTTTGATGGTGATATAGCAAAGGTTATATGTATAATTTTTGGTGTTATTGAAATTGTTGCAGGTGTATTCTTAGTTATTCGCTTATTTGTCTTCCTGAATACAGGCCTTGATACAGTTTTAATGATTATTATTATGATATGCTGGATTGTTGCAATTGTAATGATTGATTTTATTGGAAAGAATGGTTTGTTCAATAGTTTTGATAAAGATTTTCTTGCTTATTTAAGCCGTCTTGCAAGCCATCTTTTAGTTTTAGGTGCAATTGTTAAGGTTAAAAACTAATTTACTTTCAAAATAAACGAAGAGGATTCAAACTATGCGAAAATCTGTTTTAAAAAGTATGTGTCTGGCTATATTTATGCTTTGTGTAACAAATATATTTGCCGAAGAACGTCTTATTACTTTTTCTGCAGGTATTTCGACAGGAATTCCATTTTATGGTTCAGAATCTGTTTCAGAAATGAAAGTTAATTTTGATAATGATGCCAGAGTTATTATTGGAACTCTGGCTTCCATAAATATTAATCCTATTGAACAGTTTACATTTTTTATTGGTGCAAATACTCTGGGTGATTTTTCCTGGAAGGGAGAACAGCATTTGAATTTTCTTCATACTGA
Organism: Spirochaetales bacterium; assembly: GCA_029098225.1. Classification (GTDB taxonomy): domain Bacteria; phylum Spirochaetota; class Spirochaetia; order Treponematales; family Treponemataceae; genus Treponema_D. Next base: position 39,949 of record JAQXNX010000006.1, read on the forward strand.
TTTTCCTGTAGGAGCAAAAGTGTATCCCGGGCTTGGTGGTTTAAACCTTGGGCTCGCTTATACTCTTGGCTTTAGAGCTGATTTTATAAAAACTGAATATTCTGGTCATATAAATAGAGTAGAAGCCTGGGGAAACGGTTTTAGATTTCATTTGGAATATAATTTTGCGCATTCCGGACAATCCCAGTATTTGCCTTCTATTGGATTAGCATGGAATTTAATGCCACGAGGAAACAGTAATTATGATAATATAATTATGCTTTATGTAATGGCAAATTTTTAGAATGAATGAAGTTTAATTATTCGTTAAAAAAAAAAGCGGACTCTTTGAAGTCCGCTTTTTTATGCATAATTAAAAATTATCTTGCATATTCAACAATTCTTGTTTCACGAATCATTGTAAGACGAATACGACCTGGATAGCGTAAATCACTTTCTATCTGTTTTGCAATACTTCTTGCAAGTTCTTTTACGTCTCCATCCGGAACTTTTTCGTTATTTACAAGTATTCGTAATTCACGACCAGCCTGAATGGCATATGCTTTTTCTACTCCAGGGAATCCTTCTGCAATTGCTTCAAGATTTTCAAGACGTTTAACATAGTTATCAATAGTTTCTCGTCTTGCACCAGGTCTTGCAGCAGAAATTGCATCTGCAATCTGGACGATTACTGCTTCCAGAGATTCTGTAGGAACATCGTTATGGTGAGCAGCAATTGCATTAATTACAGCCTGATTTTCACCCATTTTGCGGGCAATTTCAGCACCAACTTCTGCGTGGTTCTGATCACTGTCTGTTTCTGCGCCTTTACCAATATCATGTAAAATTGCAGCACGCTTAGCAAGTTCTCTGTCTGCACCAACTTCTGCAGCAATCATGCTGGCAGCCATGGCAACTTCTTTAGAGTGAGTAAGAACATTCTGTCCATAACTTGTTCTAAAGTACAGTCTTCCTAAAGCACGAATTCCTTCTGTAGGCATATTGTGAATACCTACATCGAATAATGCTTTTTCGCCTTCTTCATAAATCTTATTCTGAATTTCGTGAGTTACCTTCTGCACAATTTCTTCAATGCGTGCAGGATGAATTCGTCCGTCAGAAATAAGTCTTTCCAAGGATTCTTTTGCAATTTCTTTTCTTACAGGGTCAAAGCAAGAAATTACAACAGCTTCAGGAGTATCATCAATAATAATATCAACTCCAGTTAAAGTTTCCAGGGTACGAATGTTTCGACCTTCACGACCGATAATTCTTCCCTTCATTTCATCACTTGGTAAAGAAACTGTTGTGACTGTAATATCACTGGTAGTTTCTGTAGAAAGACGCTGAATAGTTGTAATAAGCACATCTTTTGCTTTCTTTTCTGCAGTAAGCTGTGCTTCCTGTTCGATTTTGTTTATAAGAGCCTGTGCATCATGTCTAGCTTCGTTTTCAAGATTTTTGATGATTAAATCTTTTGCTTCCTGTGCAGATAATCCGGAGATTTTTTCCAGTTCCTGTCTGTACAGCTCTTCCTGTTTTGCAATTTCGCCTTCGCGCTTTTGCATAGCAAGTTTTTTTTCTGCAAAGTCTTTTTCAATCTTCTCGAATTCAGCAGCTTTTTGATCAAGAAGTTCTTCTTTTTTGTTTACACGAGCTTCAAAACGCTGAACCTCAGCCCGGCGTTCTCTGTTCTCCCGCTCCTGCTGGTTTCTTTCCCGAATGAGTTCATCTTTTGCATTCAACAAAATTTCTTTTTTTTGTGCTTCTGCTTCTCTTATAGCATCCTGTTTTACACGTTCTGCTTTCTGTTCAGAAGCTGTTAATTGAAATCTGGCATAAATCCAGCGAATAATCCATCCAAGAATAATTCCAACAATAGGGAGAACAATATACCATACTATCTGTGTTGGCATATTACACTCCTACTTTTTAGTTTGCATGGCAAACTTTTAGAATTATGAAGAAATATAACATCTCCCTGATACATTAAATTTCTTCATATTTAAATATACTATAATACCTTGATTATGTCAAAGTTGAATTATTAAAAATCAATTTTTTTCTTGACGTTGGTTAATCATTTTATTATTTTAAAAATATACGAAAAAAAAATAAATCGAGGTATACAATATGAAAGTTAAACCATTAGCAGACAGAGTTCTTGTAAAAAATGACAAAGCAGAAACTAAAACTGCTGGCGGACTTATTATCCCAGAAGCAGCACAGGAAAAAACTCAGACTGCAGTTGTTGTTGAAGTTGGACCTGGAACTGAAGATGAGAAAACTACATTAAAGAAGGGTGACCGCATTATGTATGATAAATATGCAGGAACTCAGGTTAAAATTGATGGAGAAGATCATCTGATTCTTAAATTTTCTGATGTAATTGCAATTATTGAATAGATTTTAATAGTTCAAAGCAAGCAATTGCGTTCTTAAAAGAGATGCCCTTTCGTTTTCGGGATTCATGCTTATTGCATATTCCAGACTGCGAAGGGCGTTTTTATTTTCGCCTGTAGAAGTATAAATACAGGCAATTCTGTAGAAAATTTCTGAACGGATTTTGTTGTTACTTTCTCTACCTGCTGCTCTTCCATATAAATCAAGGGCTTTATCTTTTTTTCCTGTAGAAAAATAAATATCAGCCAGATTCATACAGGCAGCTGTAGATGCCTTCTGTGAAACAGCACCATCCATAAGAATTCCGCCGCTTTCGTAAACGCAGTATTCATATAATCTTAAAGTTTCTTCATAAAGCTTTTGTTCACAGGCAAAATATGCAGCAAATTCAACAAAGCTTAAATCATAAAGATTTTTTTGTTCAATGAACTGTTCCCAGAAATCTCTTTTAGGAGAGTAGGTACCATAATCTGTTACAAAATCAAAAAATAGCTCCCAGGCATCATCGTATTTTTTTATCTGAAGCAGGAAATGCATTGCGTATTGTATTAAAAGAGTCCTGTATTGTTCGTTATCTGTATATGCTGCTTCGAGCATTTTCCATAAATCGCTGATTTTTTCTTTTTCGGTAACGCTTTTATCGGTTTTATAACGAAGATCAAGTTTTGCAATATTTAAATATGGATCCTGAGTTTTATCGATTGCACGATCAATTCTATAAATAGCATCACTTAATGGAACTTTTCTGCGGTTATCATATTTTTCCATCTCAAGTGTAGAAATACCGGCTTTTCTTAATGCTTTAATTTCATCATCTTCTTCGCGCTCAAGATTAGAAGAATATGCAAAATCGGTGTATAAAATCAGAGTTGGAACAAATTCTGGCCAGCGGTTTACAGCTTTAAATAGCAGATCTACGCCACGGTCTGTCAGTCCCTGATTCATTGCCCAGATTGCGCTGTTTGCATAAATAATGCTTAAGATTTTTTCATCAGAAGAATTCAGCTGTTTTTCTTCAGTATTAAAAATTAACTGTTGTCTTATTCTTTCTGCGTCTTCTATCTGGGAAACTGCCATATATGCATCAGATTCAAGGGCTGCAACCATAACTTCTGTAGTTTTAAAAACAGATTTTAGTGAAAAATCATTTAATGCTTTTGAACTATAATCAAGGGCTGCTATAGAATCATAAAAATTTCCTGCATCGTAAAGAACCTGTCCCCAGAAGTAAGCGTCATCGGCGTCTGAGTAAAAACCAGGATTAAGATTAGCTGCAATTCCATACTGTCCGCGGCAAACATTTAAAACAGCGCAGTTTCTAAGCCAGAGTGTATTTTTGGAAGTTTTCCAGGCATCAAGATAAATATTATATAAAGTAGTATCAGAAAAATAATCATAAGGTTCATTCTTTTTTTCTGATTCAAGTAATTCAGTTAAAATAATTTCTGAATATAGTGAAGCATATTTTGAATCTTTTAATTTTTCAGCATATTTTTTTGCTTCGGTAAGATTTTTATTTTTAATCAGAAATTCTGTATAAACAGCGTTCAATTCTTGATTTTGTGAATGTTTTTTAAGTGCTTTTTTAAGGAGTTTTGAAGAGAGTTCTGTTTCTCCAAGCAATTTATATCTTCTGTAAATTCCAATATATGACCAAGAATCGTAAGCCTGTTTTTCTGCTTTTTTAAGCTCTTTAATGGCAGAACTCATCTGATTCTGGCTTATTAATGAATCGATTGTTTCAAATTGATTCGATAATGAATTGTGCTCTGCCCGCATTTTACACGAGCAAAGCATAATTACTAAAAGAAAACAAGATAAATATGGAATTATTTTATGAACGTTCATTCTTTACGATTTTATCCAAAACTGCATTAATAAATTTATATGAATCATCTGAGCCATAATTTTTAGAAATATTTATAGCTTCATCAATTACAATTTTTGGTTCCACTGATTTTTGATAAATCAGTTCGTAAATACTTGTTCTAAGAACTGCAAGTGTTACTTTGTTAATTCTTTCCATGCTCCATGTAGGAGACAGGTGTGCTTTAATTTTATCATCAATTTCTGCAATATGTTCAATAGTTCCCGAGATAATAAGACTTGCAAAAGTTTTTTCTTCTGAATTATCTGAGATATCTAATGAATCTTTTTCTTCTTGCTTTGAATTTTGATTTGCAGAAATAATCTCTGAATCTTTTTGAAGCCATGAAAATGTCAGCAAATCTTCCATAGAGGCTTTGCTGACATCCCATGAATAAAGTGCCTGAAAAGCAAGAATTCTTCCTTTTCTTCTAGACAAATTAGTTCTCCCAATCCAAAAGCTTATCTAAAGCAGCGTCCTTCTTCTTGTATTCAACATTTGCTTCTGTATTTAATGATTTAGAAAGTTCATTTGCTGCCTGAGAAAGATAATTAAGCTGTTTCTGCTGTGTAAGAAGTGCGGAAATGTAGTTATAAACAATTACACCAGAATCTGGCTGCATTTCATCCATAATATCAAGGAATTTCTTTGGATATTTTTTAATAACACTGATAAATCTGTAGTCTGCAGAAGTTTCCTGAAGTTCAGAAACATAACCTTCTTCCTGTGAGTAAAGGAAAATAAGGCTCTGAAGATTCATATCATATGCTTTAGCAGCTGTTTCTGTTTTTGTAACGAGGAAAGTTCCTGCCTGGAAACCTGAATTATCTGCAGAAGACTGATTTATAATATCATCCATAGATAATTTCTTTTCTTTATATTTGTTCAAATAGTCATTTAATTTTATTTTTGCACTTTCTGGAGCACTTCCTTTAGGAACAATAACCATAAAGAGTTTCATCAAATCTGCGCGTGCAAAAGATTCACTGTTTGCTTCATAGAAATTTTTAACTTCATCGTTTGTAGCAGTGATTTTTTCAATTTCTGACTGTTTTGTCTTCATTACATACTGCTGCATTAAAAGCTGATTTTTTAAATTTGATTTATATTCAGCTACCGAAATTCCATTCTGCTGTAAGAAAAGTTCTTCGAGTGTAACACCCTGTGTTTTTTTAATGTAATCAGAAAGTTCTTTTTCTGAAACGTTGGCACCAAGCTGCTGGCTTAATGTCTGTGCAAATGTCTGATCTACATCACTATCTGCAACAGAAATTTTTTCTTTTTGAGCAGCCTGAAGAAGAAGCTTTTCTTCTATAAGCAGATTTAAAAGATCTTTCTTTTCATCAATAGAAAGTGAACGTCCAATTTGGCGTTCATATAAAGCAGCTCTTGTTTTAAGTTGTTTTACAGTTATAGATTCGCTTTTATTGTATTTTACAACTGCAAGTACCTGTAAATCAGATTGTGCAAAAGCTGCAACGCTTGTTGCGAGTAAAAGAATCATTGAAAGTGCTATTTTTTTCATACGATATTCCCTTGTTTTATTTTTTTCCTTTTTATATAACAAATTATTAGATTTTAGGTTACATGCCTGCAACCTTAGTCTTAAAAATCTACTTATCCAGTGGAAGTGCCTGCTCTTATAGCAAACAGCGTTAAGAAAAACTTTTCATCAGAAAAGTTTTTTAGCTGTTTTCCAACGGCAAGCCTCCGCTGATTACAGCGCGAATACGGCGTACACCAGCTGAGCTAGACTGCTCCTTCTGAATCTTGAAGTCTCCAATCTGAGCAGTGTGCTGAACGTGAGGTCCGCCACAAACTTCCTTGCTGAACCAGTCATTTTTAGCGTCACGGCCGATAGTATAAACCTTAACGTCCTCGCCATACTTGTTGGTAAAGAGCGCGCGCGCCCCTTCTGCCTTTGCCTTATCAAGAGGCATAACTTCCATAGTAACTGGAAGGTCTTCCTTGATTTTTTCGTTTACGATGTCTTCAACCTTCTGAATTTCTTCCTTAGTCATAGGACGTTCAAAAGTAAAGTCAAAGCGCATACGCTCGTTGTTGATATTTGAACCTTTCTGTGCAACCTGGTCGCCGAGAACGTTTACCAGTGCCTGCTGCAAAAGGTGTGTTGCAGTATGATACTTTGTTGTGATTTCTGACTGTTCAGCAAGACCACCCTTAGCGGCACCTGCGTCTACTGTCTTTGAAGCTTCCTGGTGCTTGCGTTCAGCTTCCTTAAAGCCTTCTACATCAACAGTGAAACCATTTTCTGCACCGAGTTCCTGTGTAAGCTCGAGTGGATATCCGTATGTTTCGTAAAGATTATAAGCAACTTTACCGCTGATAATCTTTTTAGGATTTTTCATAAGATTTGGAAGAAGTTTCTGGAATTCTGCCTCACCCTTCTTGAGAGTCTGGCGGAACTTTGCTTCCTCTGCTGTAAGCTCTTTGTAAACCTTTTCGCGATTCTGCTCGAGTTCTGGGTAAGGCCCCTTAAAGTTTTCGATAACTGTAGCAGCAACTTCTGCCATAAAGTCTTTTTCGATTCCGAGCTTCATTCCGTGGCGAACTGCACGGCGGATAAGGCGGCGGAGAACGTAACCGGCACCTACACGGTCCGGAGTAACTCCTCTCTGGTCACCAAGGATGAATACAGAAGAACGAGTGTGGTCAGCGATAATACGAACTGACTTATCTTTTTCTTCTTCTGTACCATATTTATAGCCTGAAAGATTTTCAATTGTCTTAATGATTGGCTGGAAAACTTCTGTAAGGTAAACCGAAGTTTTTCCCTGAAGGATACAGTTTGTACGTTCAAGTCCCATACCTGTATCAACGTTTTTCTTTTCCAGTGGAAGAAGAGTCTTTTCGTCTACGCGGTTGTACTGCATGAATACGTTGTTCCAGATTTCCATCCAGTTTGCGCTGTCAGTACCCTTGTTAGAACCTACAGGTGGAAGGCCTTCGCCAACCCAGTAGAAAATTTCTGTATCAGGACCACATGGACCTGTCGGGCCTGCTGCCCACCAGTTGTCTGATGCAGGAAGATAAGCAATCTTATCCTCTGGCATGCCGTTTTCTTTCCAGTAGCCAGCTGCTTCTTCATCGCGAGGAGCATTTTCGTCACCTGCGAATACAGTTACAGAAATCTTTTTAGGATCAAGGGCAAGCCAGTCTTTGCTTGTAAGGAATTCGTAAGAATATGCAATTGATTCTTTTTTGAAGTAATCGCCAAGCGACCAGTTACCAAGCATTTCAAAGCAGGTAAGGTGAGATGGATCTCCAACTTCTTCAATATCACCAGTACGAATACATTTCTGATAGTCAGTAAGACGGGTTCCGGCCGGGTGTTTTTCACCAAGAAGATAAGGAACGAGAGGGTGCATACCCGCCATTGTAAACAAAACAGACGGGTCGTTTTCTGGAATTAATGACTGACCCGAAATTTCAGCATGATTTTTACTTTTAAAGAACTCAATATATTTTGAGCGAAGTTCATTAGCGTTCATAGCGAGTCATTATAGCAAATTTTTAATACTGTGTCATCATAACAAAAAAAATTGGCTTATGATTGCGCAATGCATTTATTCTGCTTGCTTTGCACATAGTATTAAAAAATGTATAATAATTTTATGGTTCAAATAATCACTGTTACTGTTTTTCCTTCTGATGTTGCAAATGAGAAAAAAATAAATTCATTAATCCGGGCAGAGCTTGCTAAAAAGAAAATAAGTTATAAGGATTTTTCTGTAATTTTTGAGAAAAAGTCTGTTGATGCCCGGCATGGAACAGTAAAGGTTCATTTGAGATATAAGGTTTTCATTGATGAAAAACCAGAGGATGAAAAATTTGAACCTAAGTGGAAAACAGCTGATGGAAAAAAATCTGTAATAATTGTTGGTTCTGGGCCAGCCGGTCTTTTTGGTGCATTAAGGCTTCTGGAATATGGAATAAAGCCAGTAATTATAGAACGCGGAAAAGAAACTTCAGAAAGAAAAAAGGATATAGCTTCAATAAGTACAAAACATATTGTAGATGAAAATTCAAATTACTGTTTTGGCGAAGGCGGTGCAGGTACTTTTTCTGACGGAAAGCTTTATACACGAAGTAATAAGCGCGGAAACATTACAGAAGTTCTTCAGATATTCAACTATTTTGGCGCTGAAAAAAGAATTCTTACAGATGCTCATCCACATATTGGAACCGATAGACTTCCTCAGGTTATAAATGCAATGCGTAATAAAATTATTGAGCTTGGAGGAGAAGTTCATTTTAATTTGTGTTGCAATGATTTGGTTTTTAATGAAAAGCATGAAGTCTGTGGTATAAAGTGTGTAGACAGGCTTGGGCAGGAGAAATGCTTTTATGGAGATGCTGTTATTCTTGCTACAGGACATTCAGCTGCAGATATTTATAAAATGCTTGGAAAAATTGCTCCTGAAGCTCTGGAAGCAAAAACTTTTGCAGCGGGTGTTAGAGTTGAACATCCAAGAGAAATAATAGATGGAATTCAGTTTCATAATAATTCTACAGCAAATAAAGATCTTGGTGCTGCGGAATACAGGCTGGTTACTCAGGTAGACGAGCGTGGAGTTTATTCATTTTGTATGTGTCCCGGAGGCTTTGTAGTTCCTTCATCTTCTGATGGAGAAGGAATTGTTGTAAATGGGATGTCTGCTGCTGCAAGAAATTCTAAATGGTCAAATTCTGCAATAGTTGTAGAAATAAGACCGGAAGATATTCCGGAAGAATTTAAAATTCAGGCTCAGAAAATGGGATGTCCTCAAATTGCGGGACTTTTGTTCAGAACAGATATTGAACGGCTTGCAAAAAAAAATGGAGAAGGGCAGGCGGCTCCAGCTCAGAGGCTTATAGATTTTTTAAATGAAAAAAAATCAATAGACTTTCCTCCTTCAAGTTATACACCTGGACTTGTTTCCAGTGAGCTTCAGAAATGGCTGCCAGTTCATATATCTTCCAGATTAAGAAAAGCGTTTTATGAGTTTAATAAATCGATGAATGGCTTTATCTGTGAACAGGCTGTATTAATTGCTCCGGAAACACGAACTAGTACACCTGTCAGAATTATACGCAATAAAGATTCCGGTGAATGTCCGGCGCTAAAAAAATTATTTGCATGTGGAGAAGGAAGCGGTTATTCGGGAGGAATTGTTTCCAGTGCAATGGATGGTCAAAATATTTGTAAACTAGTTGTAGAAAAAATTCTGAACAAATGATAGTATATAAATATGAAGATAAATGGTAACAGCGTCGAGAGAGTTGTGCCAGTAGTTGGATTTTTATTTTTACTTATTTCTACAATTGCAAGTTTTTTTCTTTCTGGTGATAAAAATTCCATATTAGAAACGTTTGGTGATTCACAAATAATTGTACGAACTGTTCATGTTATTTGTACTGCGTTATGTGCTTTTTTAATTATTAAACCAAAACCAACTGGTATTGTAATAATACTTATGGTTGAGAGTATTCTTACAATTCTGACAAATTATACGCAGCTTGGAATTTTCTTTTATTATGGTTGTGTGTGTCTGATTCTTTGTAAGGAATTATACCCAAGATTTAAAAAGCCTATTCTTTTCGGTTCTTTTATTATTCATCTGTTTTCTTTAAGTTTAACTTATACTCATGGAATTCCAAAAATGTGTATAAGCTTTTTTTCTAGTATATTTTATCTTGTCTTTTTTTTCTGGATTTATTCGCTTTTAAAAGCAAGATTGTCCTGTCATCTTTTAAAAAACGTAATTCAAAATGAAAAACTTGGAGATAAGAAAAAAGGTGAAGAATTAAGTTTATCTGCTTATAATCTTTCAGACCGGCAGATTCAGCTTGTACTTGATAATATTTATAACAATCTTTCTTTTAGAGAATTGAGTGAAAAATATTATGTAAGTATTTCTACGGTAAAAAGTGAATTTGTTGGTGTTTATAAAATATTTGGTGTGTCTAAACTGGAAGAATTAAGACTCTTACTTCTTCAGTTTCAGGTAACAAAATAAACACATAAATAAAAAGAGGTTCGGAAGACAAAGGATAAAAATCATCTGACTTCCGAACCTCTTTTTTTATATACTTTTTTAAACATTTTCGACTCTCAGAATCACATCTCCGAATTGCAACGCAAAAAGTAAAAAAAATGAATAACTGTCAAATTCAACTCAACTTTTTTAACTCATTTTTAAATATATGCAAATACTACTAAATGAGAATAAAAAGCGCAATTAGTTTTGAATATATTTAACCAAGGTTAAAAAAAAATAACCAAAGTTATTTTAGAATAATTTCAAAAATAACTTTGGTTTGTAGGAATAATTGCCTGTTAATGCATTTATTTTACTTCTACCTTCTTAAGATGCCAGATGTCGCGTACGTAATCTTCAATTGTTCTGTCTGAAGAGAACTTTCCGGCATTGGCAATATTCTTAAGAGCCATTTTAGCCCACTTCTTTTTGTCACCGTAAGCAACTGCAATTTTTTCGCGTGCCTGGCAGTAAGAATCAAAATCAGCAAGTACATAATAAACATCAGGACGCTGACCTTCTACACCGAACACGAGAGAATCGTGAAGCTCCTTGAAAAGCTGATGAGTTGGATCGTAGGTTCCGTCTACCAGCTGTTCAACAACCTTTGCGAGAGCAGGATTGCGGTCCAGATATTCCTGTGGATTATAAGAATGGTCGGCTTCCATCTTCTTGATTTCTTCTGTAAGAAGACCAAATACAAAGCCGTTTTCTTTTCCTGCTTCTTCGAAAATCTCAATGTTAGCACCGTCCATAGTTCCGAGAGTCAAAGCACCGTTGAGCATGAATTTCATGTTTGAAGTTCCAGAAGCTTCGAGACCTGCTGTAGAAATCTGTTCTGAAACATCAGCTGCAGGGAAAATCTTTTCTGCAACAGAAACGCGGTAGTTTTCTACAAATACAACACGAATCTTTCCGCGGACACGGCGGTCGTTGTTGATGCGTTCTGCAACAGTATTTATCAGTTTGATGATAGACTTTGCACGGCGGTAACCGGAAGCAGCCTTTGCTCCAAAAATGAAAGTTCGGGCAGGTGGATTGTAACTTGGATCTTCTACAAGCCGGTTGTAAAGATACATTACATGGAGAATATTCAAAAGCTGGCGTTTGTATTCATGAAGACGTTTTACCTGAACATCAAAAATGCTGTCCGGATCAAGGAATTCATTTTGAGTGTGCTTGAGGTAATCTGCAAGAGCCTGCTTATTTTCTGTCTTAATTCTGATAATTTCGTTTATTGATTCTTCATCATCAATAAATTTTTCGAGTCCCTTAAGCTTTGCTAAATCTTTTTCCCAGCCGTGACCAATTCGGTCTGTAATGAATTTTGCAAGCTGTGGATTTGCATTCAAAAGCCAGCGGCGCTGTGTAATTCCGTTTGTCTTATTATTAAACTTCTGTGGATAGAGTGCGTACCAGTCTTTAAGCTCGGCAGTCTTCAAAAGTTCTGTGTGGAGTTCAGCAACACCGTTTACGCTGAAGCAGGCGTGAATTGCCATCCAGGCCATATAAACCATGTTGTTATGAATGATTGCCATGTGCTCGTGCTTGTAGTAGTCGTTAGGGAACTTCTGGCGGAGCTCAATTACAAGACGACGGTTAATCTCTTCTACAATCTGGTAAATGCGTGGTAAAAGGCCCTGGAAAATTGAAATTGGCCATTTTTCCAAAGCTTCTGCAAGAATTGTATGGTTTGTGTAAGCGAATGTGTGAGTTACTACATCCCAGGCTTCATCCCAGCCAACATTGTATTCATCAAGAAGAATACGCATAAGTTCAGGAATTGCAACTACAGGATGTGTATCGTTCAATTGAATTACATGGAGCTCTGCAAATTTAGAAAAATCAGTTCCATGATCTGCAACATAGTGACGTACGAGGTCCTGGAGAGATGCAGATGAGAAGAAGTATTGCTGCTTAAGTCGCAAAGCTTTTCCGCTTGGACCATTGTCATTTGGATAAAGAACGCGGCTGATATTTTCTGCACTATTCTGGCGTTCAACGGCGCGGTTGTAATCCATGTTGTTAAAGAGCTGGAGGTCAAATCCGTTTGGAGATGAAGCCTGCCACAAGCGAAGAGTATTTACAGTTTTTGTATCATAACCAATAATTGGCATATCATAAGGTGTAGCTGTTACTTCTTCTGCGTTTTCAAGATAGAAACGTGGTTGTCCGTCTGGAGTTTTTCCATAAGCAATGTTACCGCCGAATTTTACAGTAACAGCAAGGTCTGAACGTTTGATTTCCCATGGATCTCGATGTGCAAGCCATTTATCTGGATATTCAACCTGATATCCGTCTTCTATACGCTGCTCGAACATACCATATTCATAACGGATTCCGTATCCGTGTCCAGGATAGTCCAAAGTAGCCAATGAATCGAGGAAGCAGGCTGCAAGACGGCCAAGACCACCATTTCCAAGACCTGCATCCGGCTCTTCATCTTCAATCATATCAAAATCAATGTTCATTCCTTTAAGAACATCTTTTACAGCTTCTTTAATTCCTGCGTTGATAAGATTGTTACTGAGAGCGCGTCCCATCAAAAATTCTGCTGAAAGGTAATAAAGCTGTTTTGTAGGTTTTTTGTCATATTCAGCACGTGTTGCCATCCAGTTTGGCATAATAATTTCTAATGCTGATGCAGAAACTGCATCAAAAAGATCATGCTTATTTGCCTGAGAAATATCTTTTCCATATTGACGGCGAAGACGTGCAGAAAGATTTGCTTTAAATTCTTCCTTGTCAAATTCCATAAAAATGCCTCCTAAATTTTGCTTTAGCATATTTTGCTTTAGCGTGAGTCTGGCGACACCAACCTTAAACTCACTTGCTTATTAGAATAATTGAACTGCCTGCAATTAAAACATATCTCCTTTGTTCTGCAAGAAGTTCTTCTTTTCCATTTTCTAATATATCTTCAGGAGCGGTAAAAGAAGTATCAGCAACGCGATACCATTTTTTATCGCCCGTTAAAGCCGGTAATGTAATTGTTAAATCATATAAATCCATATTCGTTGCAATGTAAAAATCATTGTCGTAATCCATTCCATTTAGCTTAAATGCCAGGAACCTTCCTGTTTTATCCCAGTTTGGATTTTTTGCACTTGCATCATACCATGTAGTTTCCGGAACACAATTTTGATTATAAGAACCTTTTGAAAATTCTTTTCCGCGGAAAACTTTATGATTTTTTCTGAGAGAAATTAATTCTTTAGTAAATTTAACCAGACCTTCATTTTTACGTTCAAAATCCCAGTTTATCCAGCTTATTTCGTTATCCTGACAATAGGCATTGTTATTTCCATATTGGGTTCTGCGCATTTCATCTCCTGCAAGAAGCATTGGAACTCCCTGAGAAACAAAAAGATAAATAAGGAAATTTTTTATAGACTTTAAACGTTCATTTTCTATTTTTGGATTTGTACATTCACCTTCAAAGCCATGATTATAACTTAAATTATCATCGCTTCCGTCCCGGTTGTCTTCGCCGTTTTCTTCGTTATGCTTGTAATTGTAGCTTACTAAATCGTTTAGCGTAAATCCGTCGTGCGCTGTAAGAAAATTTATGGAAGCTAAAGGAGATCTTCCGCTGTGATTATAGCAGTCTGAACTTCCACAAATTCTTGTGGCAGCAGCTGTAGCAGAATTTTCATCTCCTCTTATAAAACGTCTTATATCATCACGGAAGCGGCCGTTCCATTCACTCCAACGGTTATTTGGTCCGCCGGGGAATCCTCCAAGCTGGTAAAGTCCTGCACAATCCCATGGCTCTGCAATTATTTTTGTTTTTGAAAGCACAGGATCATCGTTGATAGCAGCCGTTAAAAGCGGCATATCATTACTGATTGGTGCTCCGTTTTGGGAACGTGTTAATATAGAAGCTAAATCAAATCGGAAGCCATCAACATGCATTTCTAAAACCCAGTAACGAAGGCTGTCCAGAATAAACTGGGCTGTTACCGGATGATTACAATTTACACTGTTTCCACAGCCGCTGTAATTCATATAGTATTGTTTACTATCGAAAGGAAGAGAGTAGTAAACATCATTTTGAAGTCCGCGGAAAGAGAATGTGTATCCGTGTTCATTGCCTTCCGCAGTATGATTGTAAACAACATCAAGAATAACCTCTATGCCGGCTTTGTGAAGTTCTTTAACCATCTGCTTGAATTCGCGGACAGGGCCGCCGGCAGAACGGTCTGCAGCATAAGAAGTTTTTGGCGCAAAAAATCCGATAGTAGAATATCCCCAGTAATTTACAAGAGTTTCTCCGGTACGCGGATTAATATTTGCATTTTCGTTTTCATCAAATTCAAAAAGCGGAAGAAATTCTACGGAAGTAATTCCTAATTTTTTTAAGTAATCAATTTTTTTTGTAAAGCCTTTATAAGTGCCGGCAATTTCCGGTTCAACATCTGAAGTTTTAGAAGCCGTGAATCCTTTTACATGAGTTTCGTAAATTACGCAGTTTTCCAAAGGATAATTTAAAGGCTTGTCATCTTCCCAGTTAAAATCGTCATTTACAACAACACATTTTGGAAAATCAGATAAATCCTGAAGCTCTCCTCCCTGATTCATTGAAAATCCAGTTTGATGCTGTTTATTATACGAACGGAAAATTGACCCCTGAGTAAAAGCTTTTGAATATGGATCTAAGATATATTTATGCTGATTAAATCTAAGGCCTTGTGGCGGATTATATGGACCTTCAACTTTGTAAAGATAAAGTAAGCCTTCAGAAGCGCCTTCAAGAAAAATATGCCAGATATCTCCGGTACGATTTTTTTGCGGATCAAGATTCATTATAGCAGAAGGTTTTTTGTCGAAATCATTTTCAAAAAGCACAAGTTTTACTTTGGCAGCATCGCGGCTATAAATTGAAAAATTTACACCACCTTTTGTAATTACTGCGCCAAACCCCATTGGCTTTCCGTTATGAACCTTATAATCAGTCATAGTTTTATAATTTTAACACAGTTGTTTCATAAATTCTAGGGATTTTTTCGGAGTCTTAGGGGTAATCAGCGAAGCGGATTACCCCTAGGAGAGGGGGTAGCGGACAAGACCGGAACGTAGTGAGGACTTGGGAGCGAGGGGGAGACTTCCCCCACTTTTCATTTTTTTCTTTTAATTGCAAAAATTATATCGAGCTTATATAATTAAAAAAATGAGCGATAATAATCAGGAAAAATTGCGCACTGGTGTTGTTACTATTATTGGACGACCTTCCAGTGGAAAATCTACTTTTTTAAATACTGCATGTCAGGAAGATGTAAGTATTGTTTCTCCAATTCCGCAGACTACTCGGAATGCAATTAAAGGCTTTGTAAATACTTCACTTGGACAGCTGGTTTTTATTGATACTCCAGGTTACCACAATTCAGAAAAAAAATTGAATCAAAGATTACGCAATGTTACTGAATCTCAGCTGGATGGAATTGATGCCGCTTTATACATTATTGATATAACAAGAGAGCCTGGTGAAGAAGAAGAATTGACTGCAAGGCTTCTGGAAAAAAATCAGGATAAAACTGTTGTTGCTTTCAATAAAACTGATTTGTTACCACGCAAAGATTTGCTTTTAAAATATTATGATTTTATTCAAAAGAATTTACCGGATATTTCCAAAGAGCGAATTTTTGAGATGTCTGCAAAAAATGATAATGGTATAAATGAAGTTTTAAAGGCGCTTTATGAAATTGTTCCGGAAGGCAGCCCGATGTACGATGATGAACTTTATACGGATCAGGATTTGTCGTTTCGTGTAAAAGAAGTTATTCGTGGTGAAGCAATCAACAGGCTTAAGGATGAAATTCCGCATGCAGTTTATGTTGAGGTAGCCGATGTTGAGCATCGTAACGAAGGAAAGAAATTGTGGATTCGCGCATTTTTATGTGTTGAGCGCGAAAGCCAGAAAGGAATAGTTATTGGAAAAGGCGCTTCAATGATTAAGGAAATACGAACAGCGTCGGTAAAAAAATTGAATCAAATTTATATGCAGAAAATAGATTTGGATTTGCAGGTGAAGGTTGATAAAAACTGGCGGCAAAGAGATGTAACTTTGAACAGGCTGATTCCTCAGTGATTTTCCTGAATGTTTGTCAGGAATAATAAATTAGATGGTTTCAGCCGATAATGGAGTAGAATGAATCAGATTCAAGAAAGCTTAGATTCCTTAAAACAGATTCTGACACCTGGTGAAATAGTTCTTATTTCTCTAAAAATGCTTGGCAGTATTAATAAGCATGTTACATTTCATAATATCAGAACTGCATTTTTAGCGTGGAAGCTTGCCGAAACTGTTAATGATAAAAGACTTGATATTAAGCATCTTGTAGTGCTTTCGCTTTATCATACTCTGGGATTTTTTAGGCTTGATAATTATTCTGATTTTAATCCTCACGACAGTAATATTGATTTTTTTTCAGATACAAAAGAAACTGCAAGTAAATATGTATTTTCCTGTTATTATTTAAAATATATGACGCCTTTGGGAAATTCGGCTTGTGCTCTTGAAAATTTTACTCAGCCTTATAACGATGTTATGAAGCATTTTATAATTCAGGAACGTCTTAAATCTATCATTTATCTTTGTGCAAGAATCAGCGAATATCTTTTTCATCATGGCGATTCTGAGCTTCCTGAAGATTTAAATGAAATTGCACCCGGCTATTTTGATCCTGAATATGTGCGCGCTTTTAAAATTGCTAATAAAAATAATGTTCTTGTAGAAGCAATCCGTGATGATAAATTTACCGATGAGTTTCAGGCATACTTAAAAGCTTTGACTTTTCCAGAAAAAGATTCGGAAATGCTTGAAAAACTTTTAATTTATTTTCTTGATTTTAAAAGTACCTATACGGTTTCGCACGCAATAAACACTTCCTGCTATGCGCTTTCTTTAGGAAAAAGAATGGGACTGAAGCCTGAGGAGCTCTCGGAACTTTTTTGCAGCGCAATTCTTCATGATATTGGAAAAATTGCTACGCCTCAGCGCATTCTGGAATTTCCGGGAAAGCTTAGTCCGGAAGACATGGGAATTATGCGGCATCATGTTAATCATTCAAAAAGAATTCTTTCTGGAAATGCGCCTGAACAAATTATCGAAAATGTTTATCGTCATCATGAAAAGTTGAATGGAAAAGGGTATCCGCGTCACATATCTGGAGATCAGCTTACACTCATTCAAAGAATTTTAACTGTTGCCGACATTACAAGTGCTTTGAACGACAGCCGGAGTTATAAATCAGAATTTTCTACAGAAAAAACAATTTCCATAATTACAAAAATGACCGACGATGGCGAGCTTGATGCAGATATTTCAAAATTCATTCAACAGGAATTTGATGAAATTCTAAAAGAACAGCAATATTTGTATAAAATTCTCTGCGTTGACTTTAGTCAGGTTCTTGCACGTTATAACGATTATATTTTTAGCGACGTAAGCCAGCTTGCAAACGATGCTCTAAAAACCGAAGATGACATTGAAGATGTTGAAGATATTGAAGAACTTGATGAGTGGGATGAAGATTAATTAAAATCAATTTCCATTTCTGTTGTTCGGTATTCGACTTCTTCTTCTCCTTCTATACAAAAATGATAATCAAGTTTGAATTGATATTTTCGTTTTCCGGTTTTATGAAAATTGGTATATAAGTAATCGTTTATAAAAATTCCTTTGTCAGTTCCTATAATTGCTTTGATTTTTGGTTCGTCAGAAGCCCAAACCATTTTGTATAAATCATCAATTATTTTAATTGATTTTAATTTTGTACCATCAGAATAATTATAAAAAGTAATTCCGTTTGCAGAAGGCCTATAATATTTTGTGTCGATAAGCAGATTTTCTTCCAGGTCTTCAAAAAATAAATAAGACTGAACAACTTTTTCAATAGCGAGTGTTTCATAATCCCTATATTCATATCTCTCTCCGCCGCCTGAAGTTCCCCATATGTAAATAAGATAATCTTTTGTCCATCGGATACCATAGCATCTCCAGCCGGGCTCAACTTCTGCAATTATTTTTTTTGTTTGTAAATTGTAAAGCGTAATTAAAAAAGCTTTTGCTTTATCAGGTCGGTGGTAAACCAGCATTTTTGTTTCATCAGGAGAAACATAAAAATCCTGAATTAATTCCCAGTTTGCAAAATTTGTAATCTGATTATTTTTATCGTCAAAAATCTGCTTGTTGTAGGATTTTCCATCAATACGATATTTTTGATCTTTGTCATGTTCCTGCGCAAAAATCATAGCAAAAGAAAAAACACAAATCAGCGTAAAAAAAATAATCAGTTTTTTCATTTTGAAAATTCCTTCAAACTTCCTTTTTGAAAAGTCCACTCCGGCGTTCTTAAAATATCATCTTCAATATAATACCACGGATTAATTTTTCCGGCACTTTTTAAAATATGAAATTCTTGGGAAGGCATGTAGCTTTGACCAAGCAGCATAATTTTTTTACCATTTTCTGGATTTTCTGCAACATCAAGAACAAGAACAACATGACCCGGACTTCCTCCATAAATAAAGAAATTACCAGGTTGAATATCTTCAATGTTTTTTGCGACTGATTCTTTTGAAAGAGAATAAGTTCCTGCGTACATATAAATGAACTTAAGGTAAGTTTCAAATACATCGCGGTCATAACCTTTTTTATAGCCGTCTTTCCATCCAACTGTATTACCTGAAGCTACAAGTCTGAAGCCTTCCGCATATTTTGAAAATGGTACAAGCATCCCGTTTGTAATATGAAACTGAATTTCTGAATAACGTTTATGGCTGTACAAATATTCCGCGTAGAGTTTTATGACTGCATCTGCGCATTGAATTAAATCCTGCGAAAGAATTGGCATATCAAAAACCGAAACATGAACTTTATTCCATTTTGTTGAACCATCAAATAGTAAAACTGGAGAATTAAATTCTTTGAGAGGATAATTTCTTAAGAATTCTGCGAATGAATCTGATTCATAATTTTTTCTTACAAAAGATTCTGGCGGCTCAAAACGTTCAAGAAGATTTTTCCCGGCTTTATTAATATTCTGAGAAAAACTATTCACTGCAAAAAAAATGAAACAGAAAATTAAACAAATTTTTTTCATGACGCTTTCCCTTTTATAATAACAAAAATAATGACAGTTAGTAACTTTTATTTTTTATTCCACTCTGTTTTTACCCCGTAAACAATCTTTCCTGTTTCTCGTTCAAAAATTATTGTTGAAGTTCCGTTTGAGATTCCAAGATATTTTTTGCTTGAATATTTTTCATCAAAAACCGGAAAAGTCGAAAAGAATTTTGGATTTAACAAGTCATCATCGTTAAAGGAACCTCTATTTAAACTGTACAAAATTGAGCCGTCATAACTGTATTTTATAAGAAGGTTTATTGAATTGTAGTAGAGGGTATAAATGCCGGATTCATCGCATTTATAATCACAGAAGGTGCCGTTCAGTTCGTTGAACATAATGAATTTTCTGTCCTCGAATTCCCAGTAAACTGCTTTTGAATCTGAGGTTCCAACACTTAAGATTTTTATATGTTCCTTAGCAATTATGTTAATCTGTCCTCCATAAAATCTGTCATAGTCATAAACGAAAGAAAGACCTGGAAAGTATTCTTTTATAAGTGATTCCAGTTTTGCAAAGGAAATATCATATACCGGTTCATACCATTTTGAAAACGGAGGTTCAATGGTTTTACCGGCAATCTCTTTCATAAATTTATTGACGTTTTCTTTGTAAGAATGAACTATTGTGTAGCCTTTGTATGAGTCCACGATTTTTTTTAGTTCATCAAAAGCTTTTTCTTCGCTGGCAAAATAATCTGAATAAATGCAGCCTCTTTCATCTCCACGCTCTCCATATACTCTGGAATCAAGCATATAGCCTTTTTCGTCGTGGATGCAGCCATAGGCTCCGGTATATACGGCCTTATCGGAATCACAATAAGTGAGAATAATATCCTGTCCGTATAGCGAATCCTTATCTCTTGTAAAAAGAGCAGTCAGTTTGTTTTCTTCTATATAATTTTCAAATTCTTTTCTTGTCACTTTTTTGATTTCCTTTTTTTATATTTTTTCATCTGTTTTTTTTATTGAATATTTCATTCAGACTTTTTCTTGGGTCAGGATCGGGGCGGTCGCCGTGGGATACGCTCATACGTATATCGTATTGTGCTGCGCTTTCTTTTTCATTTAAGTATTTGATTACGGCTGATTCAAAATCATCTGCGCTGTTTTCGTCTTCCCAGGGACCGCTGCAAAAATAAAATCTACCGTCACTTCCTTTCTTAAAATACCACCAGCTTCCTTTTTCCTCAACAGTATCTCGGATAGTCTGCTTTTCTTCATCAACAGACATTTCTTCTCCAATATATAGAATATCAGCGTTTGCCACGAATTCATCAAAAAGATTTGTCAAAGTGGTTTCAACTTTTTTTGCAGTAATTTCACGTCTGAAGCTGAACAGATCGATTTTAAACTCATTTCCATTTTCAGAATACAAAATCAAATAATGCCCTTCCCAGAATTTATGCTCAGATTCTATAATGCGATAAGTTTTTATTTTAATTTTTGCGCCGATTAAATCTTCAAGAGTGTAAACTTCATTGTCGTGTAAATCCAGAATATTAAAATCACGGACATTATTTTTGTCATCAACCAAAAGCTGTATTTTTTCAAATTCAAATTCTTTTAAGAGCTCCATTTTTTTTCTCCACTTTTTTTATTCATTTTTTTCAGTCTTTTCTTTTTCCATTAAATAATCTGCAACATCTGAACAGATACTGAAAATTCTTGTATAAAGGCTTTCTTTTCTCGATTGTGGCGGAAGCTTTATATCAAGCTTATTGTTGTCTGCATCATAAAATGTCCTAGCCCCTTTGACAACAGCAAGCAGTCTGCTTCCCTTAAAAATCTGTGCAGGTATCGTAGGACCAAAGCCATAGTCAGAGGTTGCTTCAATGCAGTATTCACATTTTTCACAATATATAAAAACTGTCGGAGCCTTACGTACG
>JAQXNX010000007.1 GCA_029098225.1 Spirochaetales bacterium
ACAACAGCAAGCAGTCTGCTTCCCTTAAAAATCTGTGCAGGTATCGTAGGACCAAAGCCATAGTCAGAGGTTGCTTCAATGCAGTATTCACATTTTTCACAATATATAAAAACTGTCGGAGCCTTACGTACGCCTGAAAACTCAAAGGAATGCCCGCACTTTTCACAAGTCAAAATCTCCATGTGCGCTCCACAACCTTTACAATCAAACGGTTCATAATAATATTTTGATTTTTTTATAAACTCAAACGGCTTCCCGCATTTTTTGCAATATAAAGTTTTCATTATATCTCCAGTTTTTAAATAAACTTTTGAAACAGGTCAAGCCTCCTGTTATCAGTGTTTCATCGAAATCATTATGGTGTTGCAAGACCCCCTTTTTAACCATTACACTGCGAAAACAGTAAATGGCAACATATTCTTCAGTTATTATTTTATAATAATTGGAACTATATCGCAAACTTGTTTTGTTGATTTTTTGTTCTCATAATTCTTGTTTAAGTCATCCCTTTTCATTATATATATAGTATGCAAATAACTTACAAAACTCAGGGAGTGTGTTCGCGCTCCATTACTTTTGATAAGGACGAGAGTGGAAAAATAACTAACATCAGTTTTGAAGGCGGCTGTAACGGTAACCTTAAGGCAATTTCAAAGCTCTGTGACGGCATGACAGCAGATGAAATTGCGGCAAAGCTTAAGGGCAACACCTGCGGAATGAAATCTACAAGCTGCGCTGATCAGCTGGCTATTGCGGTGTCACAGGCATAAATAATTAACTGACATACTGAACTTTTTATCGAAGGAAGAAAAATGAAGAAAGTTTATTTTTTTGCTATTTTTAATTTATTTTTAATTATTCAAATTTTTTCACAAACAGCAGAGCCTTTGTATTATGATGTCACAACTGCTGGTAATCTAATCATTGTTACAAAAGAAAATGAAAATGAGGCATCTGCAAGAGTATTAATGATGGTTGGCCTTTGTTATCCAGCTGGAGATGAAATTACAAAACAAGAAATCTTGGACAACATAACTCCTATACAAAACGAAATTCGAAAATATTTTAAGGAAACCACAAAATCTGAACTTACAAATAAAGAAAATGAAGAAAAATATTTATCAGAACTAGTTGAAATCATAAATAAAAATATAATTAAAAATGGGAAAATATTAAAAGCCAGTTTTGCCAGAAAACAAATTTTGTAAAGTTATTTTGTGATTTCCTCAACCTATTATCTGAGACCAAAGCCGAACATTGTTCTTCTTTGCACAAAAAAGTATAAGGGATATTTTATTATTTTCCTTTCTTATTGTTAAATCCTTTTCTTTCTATTATAGTATTTATACTTATTGATAAAATTTTTTAGAGGACATATATGGCACTTGAATGTGGTATTGTTGGACTTCCTAATGTTGGAAAGTCTACTATTTTTTCGGCTTTGACTGCGGCTCCTGCTGCGGCAGAGAATTTTCCTTTCTGTACAATCGATCCTAACATTGGTATTGTTGATTTGCCGGATGAACGCCTGGACTTTCTGGCTTCGATTCATAACCCTAAAAAGAAGACACCTGCAAGTGTAAAGTTTGTTGATATTGCGGGTCTCATTAAAGGTGCATCAAACGGTGAAGGTCTTGGAAACAAGTTCCTTGCAAACATCCGCGAGTGTTCTGTAATTGCTCATGTTGTACGCTGTTTTGATAACCCTGATATTATGCACGTTCGCGACAATGCAAACGAGGCCGCACCTATCGATCCTGAAAGCGATATTCTTACAATTAACTGGGAACTCTGCCAGGCAGACTTGAACACAATCGAAGCCCGCCAGGACAAGGTTACCCGCGCCATCCGCTCACTCGGAAAAGAAGAGGAAAAAAAATACGCACCTTGGATAAGCGCAGTTGCAAAAATCAAGCCTCTGCTCCAGGACGGAAAATGTGCCCGCACAGCAGACCTCACTGACGATGAGAAGAACGCCCTTTACGACATGTTCCTTCTTACAATGAAGCCAACAATTTACGTAGCAAATGTTGATGAAGATTCTATTGAAGCACAGACAAACAAATATGTTGAAGTTGTTAAAAAATATGCCGACGAAGAGCATTCCGAAGTTGTTGTAATCTGCGGTAAGTTCGAGGCAGACCTTGCAGAAATTACAGACCCGGCCGACCGCAAGGACTTTATGGATTCAGTTGGTCTTAAAGAAAGCGGACTTGCTACACTGGCCCGCAAAACCTATCACCTTATGGGACTTCGTACCTTCTTTACCGGCGGACCAGATGAGTGCCGTGCCTGGACAATTCACGCAGGTGACAAGGCTCCTCGTGCTGCCGGCGTAATTCATACAGACTTTGAGAAGGGCTTTATCAAGGCCGAAGCATATACTATCGACGACCTCCGCCAGTACAAGGACGAAGCTGCAATCAAGGCGGCCGGCAAGTACCGCCAGGAAGGTAAGGAATACGTGGTTCAGGACGGCGACGTTCTGTTCTTTAAGTTCAACGTCTGATATGCTGACACGCAAGCGTGCAGCATATCAGGAACATACCAGGACGCTGCGCGCCTGATAAACTAATTTCGTGCCGACAAACTCGCTTCGCTCGTTTGCGGTACAAATCATAGGAAAGGGACGCTGACACGCAGGCGTGCAGCATATCAGGAACATATCAGGACGCTGCGCGCCTGATAAACTAATTTCGTGCTGACAAACTCGCTTCGCTTGCCTGCGGTACAAATCATAGGAAAGGGACGCTGACACGCAAGCGTGCAGCATATCAGGAACATATCAGGACGCTACGCGCCTGATAAACTAATTTCATGCTGACAGGCTCGCTTTGCTTGTCTCCGGCTCAAATCATAAAATCTTATGAGAATATATAAAATTTTACGGAAAATGCCGAACACATCTAAATACGCAGAATTTCAAATAGCGGATAATAGTCCCTGGGCTGGAGGATTATTATTTATGAATCAATATGAACAAAAAAATAAACTGCCTGTACCATATAATACATCTAATAAAAACAAGCCGACAGATTTTCCTTATTCATATAATAATATCGTCTCGGAAAATTTTTTAAAAATAATCAGACAGTTGAATGCAGATTTTGAGGCATTAGAAAGTGTTGTGTACTATAACGGTAAAAACTTTGAAAATTATTGTGCTCAAAGCGGAAATTCAGACGGCAGAATATGGGGAAACTTTTATACAATAATTTTTCCAGAGTACAAATTGTTCAACTGGGAAAAATCAATCTATACGTCAGCTATAAGTCATGTGACTGGTGAAAAAATAGTAACAGAATTAAAAGAATTAAGACTGGATAAAAAACTCATTGACTGGAATATTGATTCTCTGCAAAAAAATAATTTCTTTATATTGGCTGAAAAGCCTGTCGTTCTCCTTTGCACCGAGAACGCCAAAAAGGAAATCGAAGAATCCGGACTTACAGGCATTCAGTTTGAGGAAATTGTTGCGATATAATGATATAATTATGAGCAAAGCTGAAAATTAAAAATGTGCCCATAAAATTAAAAATAAAATGGAACAGAGCTGTTTATTCTCTTGAAAGTAACGGTCACTTTGATATGTCTTTTGAATGGGACCAGGCTTTGCAGGATAAGTGGGATAATAAATAATTTTAACATAAACTGTGATAAGGCGATTGGTTATTAAAATGACAGATGATTTAATTAATCATGCATTTGAATTAGTTGATAAAGGTTATTTTGAAAAGCTTAAGGAAATTGTTAATAAAAATCCGGAGCTTGTTAATGTCGAGTCGTTATATGGTTCTTTATTGCAGGAAGCTGTAAATGAAGAAAATAAAGAAATTGCTGTGGAGTAAAAAATGAAAAAAACTGGTCTTTTGGAGATTTAATATGAAGAAACGAATAATGCTTTTTTTTATGCTTGTATTTTTTTCTATTGCTTCAGTTTATGCTGAATATGATGATGATATAACATTCAGTGTAGGAAAATTTGAATTGAGATTGGGCTGGGGACTTTCTTATTATCCTGAGTCCATAGATAAAAACGAAACTATTTTACCTCTGCTTTTGTGTGTAGAAAAATATTACAATCAGTTAAAACAAATTAACCGTTCCTTTAATGTCGAACTTAGTTCTTCAAAAACAGCTCCTGGTAGCTGTGAACTTATTGTCTGGGAAAGAGATATTGATAATTACAGGTCTTATAATTGCAAAACAGAAGAGGAATGTGTGAGTGTACTTGTTAATCTTGTTTCTAAACTTGTTCCTGTTGCAAAACCTGGAGAGAATAATGATGAACTTACGATGTATCTTGTAATTAAAAAAAGAAAATTTGAAAATGAGCAGGACTGGAGAGCAGAAGGTGAATTCAGGCGTCACGGTATGTCTTACAATATAACTGCAGATAATTATTTTTATGCACTTTATTTTTCGCTGGAAGAAGCTGGAAAAATGGTTCAGAAAAATCCAGATTCAAAAGTCCAAAAAATTATCTGTACAAAAGAAAATATAAATTATCTTAATATAGACTGGAATACGGTGATTGGATATTAATATAAAAAGAATTTTCAAAAACAATCACTACTATTATGTATAGTATTAATAAAACCAGCTTCATATTTTTTGACGCACGAAGGAAAATACGTTAAACTGATTTTATGGATATTAAATGGATTATTTTGGGTATCGCACTTGTGATGTACCTGCTCGTAATTATTTTTCAGGAAAAGAAAGTCTGGATGACTTCGGTTGCAGCCATTGCTGTTATTGTACTCGGCTTTTTAGCTCAGGGCGGCGCGCTCGCGGGGAATGTTTTTGAGCCGCTCGGGGGGCTTGGCGAACTCGCTCACCACATTTTCCTCGAACTCATCAACTGGAATATTCTTATGATTTACGTGGGCTCTATGATTATTGCAGCCCTCTTTATTTACTCCCGTGTACCGGCCCGCATTGCCGACGCTCTCGTTACAATTTCTCCAAGCACAGGAATTGCGGTTATTCTGATTCTTGCAATGACTGGTATTATTTCAATCTTCGTTGAAAACGTAGCAACTGTTCTTGTAATGGCACCGATTGCCCTCGCGCTTTCTAAAAAGCTCAAGCTGAATCCGGTTCCATTTATGATTGGTCTTGCCCTTATGTCAAACCTGGAAGGAACTGCAACTCTGGTTGGCGACCCTCCAAGCATGATTTTTGCAAGCTACGCCCATTACACTTTCAATGACTTTTTTGTACACCAGGGAAAAATTTCCATTTTCTTCTTTATTCAGGCAGGAATGCTTGTAGGCTGTATCTTCTTTTACTGCTTCTTCCGCAAGGCAAAGGAAAAGGCCAGCGTAGACAAAGAGCCGGTAATTTCTTATTTACCGCTCTGGCTCCTTTTGACTATGATTGGAGGCCTCGCAGTTATTTCTTTCCTTACACCGGAGCTTGGTTACAGTTCGGGCTGCTTTGTTCTGGGGCTTGGTTTGCTTGGACTTCTCTGGTATCGTCTTTCGCAGAAAAAGTCGGCTTCAGAAATCTGGCAGCTTGTGAAAGAGCTGGACTGGGAAACCATTGCCTTTTTGATTGGAATCTTTGTTGTTGTCGGCGCCATCAGCGAAACTGGCTTGCTTGATGATTTTGCAGGATGGCTCGCTCACATAACAGGCGGCAGCAAGTTCGCTGGTTTTATTTTGATTCTTGCCTTCTCTATTTTGATTTCGGGCTTTGTAGACAATGTTCCATACATTATTGTAATGCTTCCGGTTGCGGGCTCACTTGCAGCAGGCCTTGGAATTCAAAAAGAGCTTTTGATGTTTGCTCTTTTGATTGGTTCCTGTCTGGGCGGCAACCTCACTCCATTTGGAGCTTCGGCAAATGTTGTTGCAATGGGAATTCTCAAAAAGGAAGGTCATCCGATTACCTTCCCGGGCTTCTTAAAAATCAGCGCTCCATTTACCATTTTGACAACTGCTGCAGCAGCTGCCTTGCTTTGGGTTATCTGGGCATAAACTTTTTGCAGAATGCCTGCTTTAAAAAGTGAGTTTTACTCTATATACATATAAAAAAAGTATGGTAAAATAATATTATTAATTATTTTATGGGAGCATGAAAAAAATGAAAAAAAATTCAAAAGTGAATGTGTTATTTTTTATTTGTATGTTTATTTCTACTACAAGTTTGTTTGCTGCTAAAAAAAAGGTTTCTATTCCTGCTGATGCAGAAAGGTTTGGCCTGATTAAAATAGTTTCTACAGAAAATAAGGGTAGTAATGATTTTGTTACAAAACCGGTTGCAAAGCATGTAAGAGAATCGCAGTTGAGTTGGGGAGACAAAAAAAATATAAATGCTCCAGAGCCTTATTATGAAAAATGTATAATTTCTTATGGAGATCGAGAAATTGGTGAAGCTCAGGTAAAGGTAAGAGGAAACTGGACTACAGATTATGCAAAAAAATCTCTTAGAATTAAGTTTGATAAAAAACAGAATATTGGAGACTTACATTCCAGCGAAAAATACAAGAATTGGGTTTTACTTGCAGTTTACAAGGATCCTTCTTTTTTAAGAGATGCAGTTGCTTTAGAAATGTACAACAAAATGTTTAAAAGCTATGCGAGTGATTGTCAGCTTGTTGAGCTTGAAGTAAACGGTGAATATTTTGGAGTTTATCTTCTTGCAGAACAGCAGGAAGCAAAAAGACTTGGCCTTACCGAACCAGAAAAAGATGCTAAAAATACAGATATCGGTTATTTGATAGAATTAGACGGTTATTCATATACCGAGCCGGAAAATGAACAGTTCAATATTAATTATCTGGGAAATGTAAAAGATTATAATGGTAGAATTGTAAGTAATCTTCAGAGCGGATACACAATAAAAAGTGATATCAATGATAAAGTTCAGCATGATTTTATTGCAGATTATATGAATAAAGTATGGAAAATTTGTTACGAAGCTGTTTATAACAAAAAATATTATAAGTTTGATTCAAATTACAATCTTCAGGAATATACTCCAGAAGGTTCTGATAATAATGCAAAATGTTGTGAATGTGTTTCTCAAGTCATTAATATTGAATCTTTAGCTGATTTTTATATTTTTAATGAAATTATCTGCGACCCGGATTTGTATTATTCAAGTTTCTTTATGTGTACTGATTTTGCTGAAGGTAAAGATCACAGACTTACTTTTTGCGCACCTTGGGATTTTGACTCAACTATGGGAAATAAGCGTTTTTCTATAGCTGGCAGTGATTGCGTTAATGGAGGAATTAATGCAATGTTTGCAGGTGTTTGCCAGCCTGATGTAAATGGATCGGGAAATGATAACGCTAATCCATGGATGGTTATTTTTATTAAAGAACCATGGTTCCAGAAAATTGTAAAAGAAGAATGGGCAGAAATTCCTTCACAGAAAATTTTGACTCAACTTCAGAAATATATTGATGAATATTCTTCAAAAAAATATCAGGCAGTGTATGATGCAACTCGAAAGGTTTGGGGAAATCCAACTTCTAATGAGGGTATAAGTAATGAACTTTGTGCAGCAAGTAAAACTGCTGCTGCAAAAGGACAGTCTGCATCTGCTGAATATTTTAAGGACTGGCTTACAAAACGTTTTACCGCAGTTGATAATATAATCAGAGATTTGAAGTAAACTGCATAAACAACTATGATAAAGCATGGCCACCCGAACTACGGGTGGCCATGCTTTTTATAAAGCTTAATCGCACCAATATTGTCGCTTCGAACTTCCAGCGAAACAATTTCCGATTTTGCCACATTTTTTGCAAAGTCCAGCAGCGTCTGCATAAAACGACTACTAAAACCTTTTCTGCTTTCCGCACTCCTGTTGTTGCTCCATTCGACGCAACCAAAAGTTTGCTTACGCAAACTGCGCTTGCCTCAACGAGTAGTAGGCCCCGCGCTTTGCCATCAGTTCGGCCGGGCTACCGCTTTCTACAATTCCTCCCTTATCAATTACAAAAATGCGGTCTGCATTCTGAATTGTAGAAAGGCGATGAGCGATTACAAAACTTGTGCGGCCCTTGAGCATCTGGGCAATTCCTTTCTGAACAAGTAGCTCTGTTTTTGTGTCAATACTAGAGGTTGCTTCATCCAGAATCAGGATGCGTGGGTTACTAAGCATAGTTCTCGCAAAAGCGACCAGCTGTCTCTGGCCGTTCGAAAGTTCTCCGCCGCGGGCTGTAAGCTTTGTGTCGTAACCGTCCGGAAGTTCGCGGATAAAATCATCTGCGTGAACGGCGCGGCTTGCAGCCAGCATTTCTTCTTCACTCGCATCCAGCTTGCCGTACATAATATTTTCACGGATTGTGCCGCTGAAAATATAGTTGTCCTGCGTCATAATTCCCATCTGGGTACGCAGACTTGCAAGCTCAACATTACGAATGTCTTTTCCGTCAATCAGGATGGCCCCGTCCTTAATATCATAAAAACGGCTCACCAGATTAACTACTGTAGATTTACCGGCACCCGTAGGTCCTACAAGAGCAATTGTCTCGCCCTGAGTCACAGAGAAATCAACATTTTTAAGAACATCTACATCTTCTTTGTATCCGAAGGTAACGCCCCTAAAGTCTACATTTCCCTTGATTGCAGGCATCTGCTCTGCATCCTCGCGGCTGGTAACTACCGGCTGCTTGTCAATAATTTCAAAAATACGCTCAGCACCGCTGGCCGCATTAATAAACTGGTTGTAAAAGTTGCTCAGGTTCAGAATTGGCTGCCAGAACATTCCGACGTAGCTTCCAAAAGCAATGTAAGTTCCAATGGAAACGCCTTCAATTCCAAGCAGCTTAATTCCTACCATATATAAAGCCATGGTTCCAACGCTCCAGCACAAATCAATCCAGGAACCAAAACCGTCGCACCAGCGTACAGCGCGGAGGAACTCGCGGCGGTCATCCCAAACCAGCTGCTGGAAAGTCTTGTCGGTTTCCTGCTCGGCGCGGAAGCTCTGGATAATCTTTATGCCCGAAAGGTCTTCGTTGATAAAGGCATTCATGTTCGAAGACTTCTGACGTTTTGCCTTCCAGTGCTTTTCTGCCATAATCGAAATCAGGAAAACTCCGCCAATCAAAAAGGGCAGACTGCAGAGGGCGGCCAGAGCCAGCTTCCAGTTTTTAATGAACATAATTACCATTACCGCAATAACCGTAACAAGGTTCGGAATTAAAGTGGTAACGGCATTTTCAATAATGTCCTTGAGCGAGTTTGAGTCGCCGATAATTCTCGCAAGAATTTTTCCTGAAGGACGCGAGTCAAAAAAGGCCAGGTCCAGACTCTGAATGTGGTCGTACAATTCCTGACGCAATTCCTGAATAACCTTGTTACTGGTCTTAGCCATCAAAAGCATACGAAGCTTAATTGCCAGCATCGCAAGAATATTGATGGTCGCCCCAAGAGCCACGACGCGAATCAGGCCCGCAACGTTTCCCGGAATAATATAGCGGTCAATGGCCCTCTCACTCAAAAGCGGATTCACGAGGTCCACCGCCGTACCAAAAGCCATAAGCGCAAAAACTCCCGCAATCCGTTTTTTATATTTGAGCAGGTAGCGGAAAAGCCGTGGCATAGTTTCGAAGTTAGACTTCTGCACCTGCTGCTCGTCGATTTTATAACTGTTCATAATCATCTCCAAATAGGAGGGGGAAGTCTCCCCCTCGCTCGCACTGCGTTGCTCGCTACCCCTTCTAGCGTGGACACCCCGCAACGCCCCGTTATAATCTCCGTCATTGCGAGCACGAAGTGCGAAGCAATCCATATTGTAGATTGCTTCGTCGCATTCGCTCCTCTCAATGACGCGTTTTGTTTAGTACTGACTATCGTAAGTCTCCTTATAAAGCCCGCCGCGAGCCAGGAGTTCTTCGTGTGTGCCGCACTCAACAACCCGGCCCTTATCCAGCACAATAATCTTGTCGGCCTTGCGTACCGCGCTGATTCTGTGGGCGATGATGATTTTGGTCATGCCGGAAAGTTCTGCGAGAACTCCCTGAATCTCCTGCTCGGTCTCTGTATCCAGAGCCGATGTGGAATCGTCCAGAACGAGTACCGGTGTTTTTCGGGCCAGGGCTCGCGCAATTGTGATTCGCTGCTTCTGTCCGCCGCTAAGTCCAACACCGCGCTCACCGATTACGGTGTTCTCTTTTTCTTCCATGCGGTCTACAAACTCTGCCGAGTGCGACTGCTCCAGAGCCGAGCGCACCTCAGGCACAGTGATTGTCTCCCGAGCACCAAGTCTGATATTTCCGTCAATCGTGTCGCTGAACAAAAAGATGTCCTGCATAACACAGGAGATTGCGCGGCGCAGGGTAGGCAGGGGCAATTCCCGGATATCAATTCCATCAAGCTTGATGCTTCCGCCTGTAACGTCGTACATGCGCTTAAGCAGGTTGATGATGGTTGTCTTACCCGAACCTGTTGACCCCATGATTCCCAGAGTCTGGCCGGCCTTGATGTCGAAGGAAACGTCGTCGAGAATCTTACGATTCACGGTGGTTGAGCTTGTCGAAACCACCTTAGACTTCGAATCATTCTCAGACTCTGCGGTGTTTTCGAGGGCCTCAACCACCGTATTCTCAGTCTTGTCTCCGGCCACTTCGTAGCTTAC
The DNA here is from genome assembly GCA_029098225.1 of Spirochaetales bacterium. Taxonomy (GTDB): domain Bacteria; phylum Spirochaetota; class Spirochaetia; order Treponematales; family Treponemataceae; genus Treponema_D. Next base: position 10,603 of record JAQXNX010000007.1, read on the forward strand.
ATGTTCAAAAGAAATATCACCCGCAATATCAAACTGCGAGAACATCGCATCTGCAAGTTCTGCGTCGTCACCTTCTGTGTTCTTTGCAAGCTCGCTGTTTTCTGTAATATCAGGCAGCTCAGCATAAATCTTGTTCAGACGTTTTACACTTGCCTTTGCACTAGAAAAACCGTTTGTGAGCCAGCCAAGCATTTCCATAGGCCAGATCATTCCGCCAACGTACTGGGTAAAAGCAATCAGCTCTCCGACTGACATTTTCGCGCCACCCTGCAGCGGATTTCCCTTCATTACAATCAGGCCGCCCAGCAGCAAGGAAATCACAGAAAGGAGCCTTGTGATTGTCTGAATCATAGGATTGTACTTTACAAAAACCCGGCTCAAATCAATGTTTAATTCATAAAACTTCTGGTTGTGCTTGTGGAACTTTGCAATCTCAAAGCCCTCGCGCGCAAAAGCCTTAACTGTACGAACTCCCGCAAGATTTTCTGCCGCAGTATTGTTCATCTCTGAACCTTCCTGCATAACAGCGCCGTACAAATCATCCAGCTGCTTTTCCATCATAATGGCAATTACGCCAGAGCCAATCATTCCCACAATCGGAATCAAAGCCAGCTGCCAGTTTATGCGGACCATAAAAATAATTGTGGTCACAGTGCGGATAAAAACTTCGGCCATGAGAATCCCCATAAAGGCTGCAATATCCCAGATGCGGTCTACGTCGTCCTTTACGCGGCTCATAAGCTCACCGGAGTTTATGCCGTCAAAAAAGTTTGCAGAAAGGCTTTGTATCTTCTGAAAAAGATTTATGCGGACTTCGCTTGCAATTTTACTTCCGGCATAGTCGCAGGCATATTCCTTTGTGTACTGGAAGATGCAGCGGCCCACTCCTATTCCAAGAATGCCAAGCAGAAGAAATTTTAAAATTTCCAGCTTCTTCGCAATCAAAACATCATCAATAATGTGCTGGACAATCAGAGGTGCAGCCTGATCCAGCAGTGTACTTGCACACATTGCTATAAGTGCAATCAGATATAATAAACTGTATTTGCGAATATATCGCATTAAATTTAGTTTGTTCATAGTTTTAGTAACAATTATTTAGCATAAAAATTCGGTAACGAGCCGAACACGTTAAAAACACACGCCGAGGTATCGTGCGGTCGATTTTGCGAGGATTAAAATTTTAAGTGGGAATTAATTCTCTTTTGTGCGAGGGAGAATCATTCCGCACTTAAAATCAAAATACACTACACTGTTATCCATGGGAGTGACCTCCTTAAAAAGAATTTCATGAGCGCGCGAGGATGTTGCGCTCATCGATATTTTCAATCTAGTGGGAAGAAAAAAAATTGTCAAGTAGTTGTAATATTTTCTAGTATTTTTCCGACAATAAAAGTATGACTAGTTCAATTGGAAATTATAGTAATGCATATTCGTATAGCAGTTCTCTCAGCTCTAGCGGTGTTGCAGGAAAACTTTATGTTCCTGTGAGTCAGTCTGCATTGCTTTATTCACATTTTGATCATGTCTCTGGAGTTGCAGCACGTTCTGGTCAGCAGGGAGTTTCTATCAGTAAGATTAGAATTTTAAATTCATTGATAGATCGTCTTTCTGCAATAAAAAATCAACCGAAAGATTCTTATACTGATATAAGCGATGATCAGGCAGAAGCTCTGATTAATCTTTACCAAAAACAAATACAACAAACCGTTGCTCAAAAACCATATATTCTGGCAGGCGCTCAACCAATGGCAGGAGAATTATTCGCTATAGACGCTTAGAATTTTTTTGCAAATTATTTTATACGGGGCGTTGCGGGGTGTCCCCGCTGGGTGGGGTAGCGAGCAACAACGTGCGAGCGTAGGGCGGGGCTCCGCCCCTTCGCAGCATAGCTGCTCGGAGACTCGCTAAAAACAGTCCACCGGACTGTTTTTGCCTGCGCTACAGGCCGCTCCCTACCTTTTATACATTTGAAATTATTCTTATTTTATTCTATTATGTCCGCATGAAAGAACTCGAACTTAAATATGGATGCAACCCGAACCAGAAGCCGGCTAGGGTTTTTATGGAAAATGGCGATCTTCCTATTACTGTTGTGAACGGAAGACCGGGATACATCAACCTGCTCGACGCTTTGAACGGCTGGCAGCTTGTTAAGGAACTTAAGGAGGCTACCGGGCTTCCTGCTGCTACTTCTTTTAAGCACGTTTCTCCTGCCGGTGCCGCTGTTGGACTTCCTCTTTCTGACACTCTCAAGAAAATTTATTTTACTGACAATGTTGAACTTACTCCGCTTGCCTGTGCTTATGCCCGCGCTCGTGGTGCTGACCGCATGAGCTCTTTCGGCGATTTTATTTCTTTGAGTGATGAATGTGATGAAGCTACTGCTCTTTTGATTAAGAAGGAAGTTTCTGATGGTGTTATCGCTCCGGGCTATTCTGCTAAGGCTCTTGAGATTTTGAAGGCTAAGAAGAACGGCAACTATTGTGTAATTCAGATTGATCCAAACTACGTGCCTGCTGAGCTTGAACGCAAACAGGTTTTTGGCGTAACCTTTGAACAGGGCCACAACTTTTTGAAAATTGATGAACAGTCTGCTTTATCTAACATCGTAACTAAAAACAAGACTTTGAGCGAAGACGACAAGCGCAACCTGATTATTTCTCTTATAGTTTTGAAGTACACTCAGTCTAACTCGGTTTGCTTTGTAAAGGATGGTCAGGCAATTGGTATTGGTGCCGGTCAGCAGAGCCGCGTTCACTGTACCCGTCTTGCCGGTCAGAAGGCTGATAACTGGTGGCTGCGTCAGTCGCCTCAGGTTTTGGGCTTGCAGTTTGTAGACGGCATTAAACGCGCAGACCGCGACAACGCAATCGACGTTTACATCGGTGAAGAATATATGGACGTTCTTGCTGAAGGCAAGTGGCAGAATATTTTCAAGGTAAAGCCTGAAGTATTCACACGCGAAGCTAAGGCTGAATGGATTGCAAAAAATACAAACGTTGCACTTGGTTCTGACGCCTTTTTCCCATTCGGCGACAACATCGACCGCGCAAAGAAGAGCGGTGTAACAGTTATTGCTCAGCCAGGCGGATCTGTTCGCGACGACCTCGTAATTGAGGCTGCCGACGGATACGGAATGGTTATGGCATTCAACGGAATAAGACTTTTCCATCATTAATAGATTGTCCGGTCAAGTCGGACAATGACTTTTTTTGAACCGCAATTTTCCCTCTCGGAACATTGCGGTTTCTTTTTTTCATGGTATAATAGAAAATCATATAAAAAGGACATCATCATGGCAAAATCAAAATCCCCAAAAGCTAAATCTTCTTCCGCCACAATCGGATTTGAACAGCAGATCTGGGATGCAGCCTGCGAACTTTGGGGACACATTCCCGCTGCAGATTACCGCAAAATCTTTACAGGACTTATCTTCTTAAAATACATCTCAACCGCATTCGAAAAGAAATACGCAGAACTCGTTGCAGAAGGTGACGGCTTTGAAGACGACCCGGATGCTTACGAAGCAGACAATATCTTCTTTGTCCCGCCCGAAGCCCGCTGGTCAGAAATTGCAAAGGCAGCCCATACACCGGAAATCGGCACAATCTTAGACAAAGCCATGATTGCCATAGAAGCCGACAACAAAAGCCTCAAAGGAGTCCTTCCAAAAAACTACGCCAACCCCGAGCTGGACAAACGCGTTCTTGGTAACGTAGTAGACGTATTCACCAACATGGACATGAGCGATACCGAGGCAAGCAAAGACCTGCTCGGCCGCACCTACGAATACTGCATCGCACAGTTTGCATCCTACGAAGGAGTAAAAGGCGGCGAATTCTACACACCAGCAAGCGTAGTAAAAACAATCGTAAATATCTTAAAACCTTCAGAAGGAAAACGCGTTTACGACCCATGCTGCGGTTCGGGCGGAATGTTCGTTCAGTCCGTAAAGTTCATTCAGGAGCACGCAGGAAACAGAAGCAACATCTCAGTCTTTGGACAGGAAGCCAACGCCGACACCTGGAAAATGGCCAAAATGAACATGGCAATCCGCGGAATCGACGCAAACTTTGGCGACCACCCGGAAGATACCTTTTTCAACGACCTTCATTCCACGCAGAAGTTCGACTTCATCATGGCAAATCCGCCCTTCAACTTAAGCAACTGGGGTCAAGATAAATTGCAGAACGACCCGCGCTGGGCATACGGACTTCCTCCCGCAGGCAACGCAAACTACGCCTGGATAGAACACATGATTTACCACCTGGCTCCAAATGGAAAAATCGGCCTTGTACTTGCAAACGGAGCCCTTTCCACCCAGACCTCTGGCGAAGGAGAAATCCGCCGTAAAATAATCGAAGCAGATTTAATAGAAGGAATTGTCGCAATGCCAACCCAGCTTTTCTACAGCGTAACAATTCCGGTAACCCTATGGTTCATCACCCGCGGCAAAAAGCAGACCGGCAAAATCCTCTTCATAGATGCCCGCAACATGGGCCACATGGTAGACCGCAAGCACCGCGACTTTTCCGAAGAAGACATCGCCCGCCTTGCCGACACCTTCACCGCCTTCCAGAATGGCACCCTCGAAGATGTAAAAGGCTTCTGCGCAGTTGCCACCACAAACCAAATCGCCGCCCAGGATTACATCCTCACCCCCGGCCGCTACGTTGGTATAGAAGAAAAAGCAGAGGATGACGAACCCTTTGCCGATAAAATGAACCGTCTTACCACCGAACTTGGCGGAATGTTCGCAAAGAGCCACGAGCTCGAAGAAGAGATAAAGAAAAATCTTGCGGGGATTGGGTTTAAGATTTAGGGCGTGACCCTCGCCTTGCTCGGGTCGGGCTTTGCGCACTTCCGCTTTCACTCCATTCCCCGCAAGCGGGGAACGCCTTCGGCGGTGCTCCAATCCCTCACGCTTAAAAAACTTGACTTTCGACTATTTCGGAGTTATACTCCAAATTAGTCGGACTGCATAAAAGGGGGCTTTATGTATATAAACCGTCACATTCTGCCATATTTGCACAGAATGAAAAAACAGTTCAGAGTTCTCTTAATTACCGGTTCCCGTCAAGTCGGAAAATCTACTTTGCTAAAAGAAAAGCTTCTCCCAGATTATGGATATGTTACTCTCGATGATTTTACAGAACTTGGATTAGCGCAAAAAGATCCAGCCTTGTTTTTCAAAAATCATCCGCTTCCTGTTATTGTTGACGAGGTACAGCGGGCTCCAGACCTGTTTTTGCAAATAAAGCTTCTTGCAGACGGCACAAAAAATAAAGGACAAATAATTCTTACAGGTTCACAAAGCTACAGGCTCTTGAGTAAAGCGGCAGATTCATTGGCAGGCCGTGTCTGCATCATCAACATGACATCTCTTTCGCTTAGAGAAAAATACAAAATTGATTTTAACACAGAATTCTTACCGACAACTGAATACATCGAATCTCGAAAACAAAAAATAAAGCCATATAAAAACTTATGGAATCATATATGGCGTGGAAGTATGCCGGAGCTGGCAGATGAGTCAATCGAATGGGAACCATTTTACCGCTCGTACATAAGGACATATC
>JAQXNX010000008.1 GCA_029098225.1 Spirochaetales bacterium
ACGATGATTTATGTAATGGTACGAGGCGTCAAGGCACGCTTCGCTTAAAGCCTTGACATCCTCGTTTCGCTGGTTTGTTTTAAACCAGTGATCAACGTGCAAGTCGCTTGTCATGTAGATTGTCATTTTTATTTCTCCAAAGTTTTTCTGATGATTTAGCAAACTAAATATGTTAAAATGCAAGTATTGGATTCGATATGTATATAAAAGATGGAATCTGTTATGCAGGTGAATTAGATCCTGATATTGAAGTCTCTACTATAAAAATTCTCGATGATGGAATGCTCCTTGTAGAATTTTCTACTGGTGAAACCCGTCTTTTTGACGTAACTTCATTACTTGATAAGGTTCTGCTTTTGCTCCTTTGAGTAAAGAAGAAAATCGCAGAACTGCTAAAGTCACACATGGTTTTGTATCATGGCTTGATGGAGAAATTGATATTGCTCCAGAAACTCTATATTCAGAAAGTTATAAATATTCCAAAGAAGACTACGCGTTTTGAACTCTGGAAATTAGTGGTGAACATTTTGAAAAAATCCCACCACTAAAATAATGACCTTTATTCACTTCCCATAATTCAATTTCTTCCAAACTTTAATAAGCCATTTCTGATTTTCTTTAAACCAGAAAACAAGTTCATCGCAAGTCTGGAACTGTAGTTTAGGTAAGTTTCTTAAAACAATCATATCAACAAAATCATAAGAATAATGCGGTTTATTCTTGATTGCTGACTGATAACGCTGCCAGATATTTTGAGGTCCATGTCTCCAGTTACTTTCCAATCCAAAGACTTCTGAATTGAATTTAGTTCGCAAACTGGATTCTGTTTCCATCAAAAAACTTCCACCATCACTAGCCCATGACCATTTATCAGCATATCTACAAGAGTAATCTACTCCTGCTACAATTTTATCTGTTGGTAAATCATCAATAGTTTGATATGGACAATACGCCCAATCTCCAGAACACAGTTCTTCGGTGTAAAGCATGCATTCTAAACAAAAATTGGATTGTCTTTCGAAAATCTGTTTTATCTCATACTTTTTACAAAGTTCGTAACAATACTTCTTGTCTGATCGCCTTTTGCTTCGGTGATAAACAGACCGTGAATACTTATCAGAACCTCCACTGTAAGAACCGCCCATGTGCTTTTTGTAACTTCTACTCATTTAATCCTCCACGCAGATTAGTTATCTACATGAAGTCAAATAAGAATCTTTCGTAATCCATTTTTTATTCTCCATATTTATATAATTCAACTGTCCGAAAAAATCGGACAGTTGAATTTCTTTTATTTCTGCTTCAAAAGGTAATCGTTATTAATCACCTTCATAGAAAGCGGACCTTCAAGGATTTTGCTGTAAACCGGCTCTATTGGTCTGATAACAATTCCTTCTTTGTGATTGCCGCTTGCGTACTTTCCTTTGGCCCTTTCGATGAACTCTTCCACAGTTTTGTATGGAAGCTGATCTCCAGTTTCTTCAACAGAAACCATGTTCAAGCCGGCTGCCTCGCAGAAAGCCTGCATCTTTTTAAGCCCCAAACGCTTTCCCTGATTCATATCCCTCAGGGTGAAAACGTACCATTCGGCAGTCACAAGCTTGAGCGGATTCTTCTGTATGCCTTCTCCACAGAACTCGCCCTGAACTGCAAGATTTTTCAATCCAACAGCCTCAGCTCCCTTTTTGATTTTCTCAATTACATTGTGCTTATGAACGAATTTCCAGACCGGGCTAGTCTCATCATCAGCAATTTCGTAATTCCTTGAGCAGACTCCAAAATCACCGTCAATCAGATACATAGTCACGCTGGTTCCATCCATCTTGGTTGAGATGTAATATGGAACGCCCTTGAACTCATCAATCAAACCAGGTTCCGCCTGAACTCGTATTTCATCAGTTTTTGGAATACCGTGTGGAAACTCCCCGATAACTCGTCCGCTACCAGTGGCAATTTCTGCAACTTCCCATTTCTTTACACCAAGCTGCTCGCTTACAATATCACCGGTCTTCCATGCAACTCCATCGAGTGGCGGAATTCCGTCCAGAATTGAAAGCGGTAAAACAAGTCCCTGAGAGACCTGTCCTCGGAAGTTTCTGGTTTTCATCAAAAAGCCTTCGCCATTCAAGTCGTTGCTTCTGTAACATCCGTCTCGCAGAAACTCAAACTCAGGTTTTACCGGCAAAAATGCATCTACTTCAAAATAAACGCATAAATCATATTTTTTAAACTCGCCCTTCTTGGCAACACATTTCCATCCCAAAACGGAAACGACTTCTATCCTGTCAGCCCCTTCTATCGGCTGCACGTCCCAGATAGTCTGGACACTTGCTAATTTCCTCATGATATTTTCCTTAATTGAGATAGGAGGGGAAAGCCTTCCCCTCGCTTCAGCCCGCAAAGCGGTCTTTCGCTACCCCTTCTAGCGGGGACACCCCGCAACGCCCCAAGCATCATAGGTCAGGTAACGTATATGGCAATCAATAAATGTAACGGTATTATTAGTTTAAGATTAGAAACTCAGTCTGTCTGTAAACCATTAATTTAAAACTTTGGTTTACAGACAGAAAAGATTAGGCACTCAGGCGCAATTTGCAATCGTTACAATTCTTGTTGCAGAGCTTTTCAATCTTGTTTGAAACGCATGAAACTTCAACTTCAATCATGCGCTGAATTACAATCTCTTCAACTGACTTCTCAAACAAGTGAGCAAGCACCAGCAAGTTGTCGATTGTTGGAATTGACTTCCCACCCTTCGCAGCACAGCTGCTCGGAGACTCGCTCAAAATGCTCCACCGGAGCATTTTGCCGGCTTTCAGCCGTCGCTCCCTATCCCATGCATAAACTGTAAAATGATTTTGTGATTTGATGCCTATGCGCGCGAGCGCAAACGTCAATAACTTCCACTTATGCAAACGACGGCTTGTCCGTCGTATTTGTGCACCGGTTGCTTTCAGATCAACAACCGGCTTTTGAATGGTTACGGTCTTCATATGATTTAACTCCTTTAACAAAAACTCCATTATCTTTTATGCCTGCACTTAGCAAGCCATAAATCCAAGGTGTGCATAGAATTGTCGAATAGCATCTCTTTTTGCCAGTCATTGCACGAGATAATTTTGTAATGTCAAATGTGTCTGTGCTCATTACGCACTCCTTTCATAAAAGATATTTTTACGCCAACGGCGCAGCGGGTTTTTGTCTCAGGCCTGTCAAACCAATGAGACACGGCGCTCGGCTTTTTGGGGCCAGCGACTTTAATTTGTGTTTTGTAGATTCAATATAATTTATTATCAAATAAATTTCATTAAACTTATAGTTTAAAATTGCGAGTTTTCGAAGAAAACTCGGTAAGCAAGCGTAAGCTTGCGACTCATTAAACTGTTAGTTTAAAATTAGCACTTATAATAAAAAAGCACCGTAATCCGTTCCGAAGAACTTCAACCGGTGCCCCAGATTTGCAGTTTCCAACTGATATAGAAATAACTGTTGAACTTTTTAAGTTTTTAATTGTTCCTTAATTTTTAAAAAGCCATCGACATTCAAAAAGATAAAACCAAGAATACGGAAAATCCGGTTTATAAAATATTATAGTTTTATATTTTTAAAGGCGTAATGGAGGCCATCTTTTATCGGGGATTCCCCCCGAAGGCGGCTGTATTCCTCTTTTAGGTGGAGGTCTTACCCTCCTGGCGCGGGTACCAGCTGGAACTTGGTAAGAAAATAATCTGATAATCAAACGATTAATAGACTAAAATCAAACCAAGTATGTTTTCCCCCACTCGAAAAACACCTTTCCTGCATATCTGTCCTATAGAATGCCTTCCAGCAATTCATAGTCAATTTTGTGAGTAGCATTGAAAGCTGTAAGTTCATCACGAACAGATTCAAGTTCACGGTTAAGCTGCTTTTTCAATCCAATCAGAGAAAGACCGAAAGTCTCGCCTGTGAGCATTGGATAGCTATAAGTAGTAACTTTTACACGCTTGTAATTTCCCTTATCATCCATGTGCTCATAATCATACTCAAGACTTTCTGTTTCTGATTCAACTGTTCTCTCCATATTGATCTGATATTCAACAACAGAGAGTTTTGATTTTATTGCAGCTTCTTTGAAAAGCAGATTATGACCTTCTCGGTTTGCTTTTTCGATTGCTGTATTTAATTCAAGAATTGCATCTGTAAGAGTAAACATTCTCTTCACAACATCTTCATAACTCATTCCATCAAGAGCAGTAACTTTTTCAGCACGTTTTGCTGCAATTTCTTCAGCTTCAGGAACTTTACCCTTAAATGAAATCTGATGAGGATAATCATGGATAGATGAAGGTAAATGCTAAAAAATTGCTCCAAGCTTTCGCAATTTTTTTTAACGCATTTGCTATTTTGATATTCAATTACTGATTCTTTCTTAAGCTCAGCTCTAATAACGCATGACGGATTTATAATTTATTATAATCCGTCAAACGAGCATGTCATAGGCTTTAAGCGAAGCGTGCCTTGACATGCTCGTATTGCTTTCTGTAGTGTCATTTTTTTTACCTCCATTCGTTTATGGTTATAAGATACTGGAGGCTTTAAGAAAAAGCATTAAACTTGTAATTTAAAGTGATGAACTTCATTACCGGCTAAGAACACAGTGAAGTAGAGCGAAGTTGACTTTGAAGTAACTTTGAAGTAACTTCAAAGTCTCAGTGAAGTACTTTGAAGTAATCCGGAGGCCCTGTATGCTGCTTGATGAAATTATAAATATTCCTGCATTAGAAAGTATAAATATAGAATGCAAACCTCGCTTAAATCGTGATGATCCAGAAGGATGGCTTAAAACTATAGCAGGTTTTTCAAATGCGGAAGGTGGTTCCTTTACGCCGCTCTCGTAAGAAACACAAAATAACGTGTTCTCCAATCTGATTAAAATATAATGCAGAAAGTTGATGTTATCTATCTTCACTCTTGTTTTAATTCAAAACAGGAACCATCTGTGCAATTTTCTTAACTTCTTCAACAGGAAGTTTTAAAATATCTGCAATCTGTTCAACAGTTAATGCTTTTGCATCAAGCATCTTTCGGATGATATCAGCTTTTCCTCTGTTCTCAATTCTCTCTACAACATCGCACATAGTAACACCTCCTTTATTCTTGAAGTTACCTTCATTATAAGCCGTTTCAAAAGAATTGTCACCTGTTAATGCAGTAAACATTTTCATTAATGAATCTGCATGCAGGAGTTCTCCGCTTGTAGGTATGTAATCTTTGTTCAAACGTTTTGTCTGAAAATACTTAGCAACAAATTTAAAATCGCTCTTAAATAGACTTATTGTTTCATCGTCAAGCCAGGCAATATCAAATACGTTAATTTTATAATCACTTACGAACGGTTTTAATTCTTTTGGAACATCAAAACATTCATATAAAGACTTTGGAGCAGTCCATTTTGAATCAGTTCCAAAATATAAAACAAGAGTTGCGACAGGATATCTTTTTGTATTTGATTTATCCAGAAACTCCTGTTTGTATGATGCACCGTCATAGCTAATAACACGTAACGGCATATCAGAATCCTGTCTTGTCTGATTTTCAAAACCTAGAATAGAAATACGGATTTCCCCATTCTTCCAGATTTTAGAAACATCTCGTTCCTGTTCATGAAGCTCACCGTCTGCCTTGAACATTGTGTCTTTTGTATCGGTTTCAAGTTCATTTTCCTGAACAAGCTGCTTTCCATTAAACAAAAGCACATTTACAATGTCAGCAAAAACATCGTTAAACGATTCAAGATTCTTTTCTGCAATGTCTTTTACACCCATGGTTTAAATATAATGATTTTTCAGTAGAGTGTATATCAAAAATTGCCATATAAGCGCCGCAGTCCAAAAACCTACGGCCCACGAACTTAAAGTAAGGAGTTTAAGTAAAAGTTGAATTTCAGTGAATTCAGATGAATTTTATTGAATTGCCAATTTTAAAATCTAGTGTTATATTGTAGGTAACCAAGGGCAGAATGCCACTATTTTTGGTCTTATTTGTCTATTGAGGTTCAGTTTGCTTCAGTTAAAAACAAAAAAACACTCATTTCTGAGTGGTCTGTTATAGTGGGGCAGGACTCGAACCCACTACCTCTACAATGCCATTGTAGCGCTCTAGCCAGGTGAGCTACAGCCCCGATTCTTTTATTATATCACTAAAAATCCCATAAATCTCCATAAGAAATTCTTGTCTTAATATTATTAGCATAATGCCACATAGCAAAGTCTCTATTTTTTATTTCTTTACATTGTTGTAACCAGTCCTTTTGCCATTTTCGTTCTTTCTTTTTTTGTCCAGTCATTACCGGAAATTTCCTTCCTAAAACAATCTTTACAATATGGACAAATCCAACCTGTAGTTCTCCAAATAATATGTTGGCCTTTAGAATTCTTAGGTTGTTTTCCACATCTAATACAAGTCCATTCAGAAATCATTTCTAGTTTATTTTCTAATTCAAATATCTTTTCATTCCCAAAACTAGTATAACATCTAAAGGAACCGTATTTTTCTTTTGTATCTAATATCATAAAATCTTGTTTTGCTTTTTCATTTAATTTGTCATATTCAATAAATAGATAAGTAAGATAACGTTTCCATATGTGTTCCCAACCAGAACCATCCCAAGATGTCCATTGATTATATTCTATATCTTCATCTAAAGTATCATGACTTTTTTCACCAGAAAAAACGTTTCTATATACAAGAAATGGATATTTTTTTAACAAGTCTATCATTTCTTCTCTAGATAAAGAATATTTCATTTCTTTTATATTTCCATTCATAAAACCTCCAAGAGAATTACTCTAATTCTAGTAATCCTAATTACCCATCAAAACTTACCAATCACTGAAGTCAATTTCGTAATCCCATTTCTTTCGTAGTTCAGACAATTTTTTTTCTTTTTCTTCATACGAATACTTGGGTGATTTTAGTCTAAGAAATTCTTCCATAGTTATAGTTGTGTATGGCTTAGATTCCTCATCATATTTTTCCTTACATGATTTACAAAAGCAATTTTTTATCATCCCTAACGAAGTTCCTAAAAGAGTATATTCAAATCTTTCAACACCTACTGCTCCTTGATCTGTTTCTCCTTCTGGATGATTTTTTACTCTATGTTGTTTTTGCCATTTTTTTATTTTTGTCATTTCT
>JAQXNX010000009.1 GCA_029098225.1 Spirochaetales bacterium
TCCATTTGCAGTTCCAGAATTAGCAACTTTTTTGCAACTATAAGTTTTCAAAACTTTATCATGAACAACATGAGAAAAAGTGACGATACAAATATCCGCAATTCTTTCGTGATTTCCGTAAAATTTCTCTGGCGTAATCAAGGCTTCAGATTTATCATCAAATGAATTTTCTATACTCATATTTTTTCCCTAAGTCATTTATTTCTTCTTCAATCTTTTTAATTACTGAAAGGACTTCTTCAAAAGACGGCGAGTCTCCAAAAATCATCTGCTTCATATTTTCATAATCTTTCTTCAAATTAGGAATACTGTTTTCATTTGGATAGAGCTTAAATGTACCAGGAACAGCTTCTTCAAATCTAGACCAGCTTCTATTATAAAATGTTATTGTAAAAATTCTGACCTCATTTAATAGTTCAATGTTATTCAAAGCTTCTTTTTTTACAAAAGAATTATTCATACAATACAAATCATAGTAATGACGAAAATAGCGCATAGGTACTTTCCCATCCACACGATTAGCTTCTTGATGCATAATTACAGCTTTTTCCCAGAATGTACGTACAGGCTTCGTTATTAAAACTGGAAAACTAACAGTTTCAAATAATTTAGGATATTCTTGAGCGATAAAACTTGAAATCTCTTTTATTTCACAAGGAGTCCAAGCTGCTAACGGACCAATTTCAAGTTTTACAGAATCTTTAACATATTCATTTCTGAATGAAGAAGGATATTGAATATAAATAGCTAAATCCTTCTCTGACAGGACAACATTAAAATCCGATTCCAATTCGGATTCTAAATCACGCTTTAATATGGGAATTAATTTTTCTTGATAAAAAGCTATAGCCTTTCTATTTAACTCATCTGCATGTTTTGATTTTTTATTTTTACTTTCAAGATTTATAATATCTTCAAGATTAACATTCAGAACATCTGCTTTAAGAACGACATCAATATCCTCAGAGAAACGATTTATCAAATCATATCCTTTTGAAAGACTTGTACCCCCCTTAAATTCAAGAAAGTTTTTATATACAAATCTATTAAAAAGATAGTCCAATATATAACAGACATATAAATCCTTTTCTACTAGAGCAGGTGGCAAATTTTTCTTTCTGGCAGTATTTAAGATAGCTGCATCTATATTTTTTCTTTCGTTATGTAAAAATCTACGCATTATCATCTCCCTCGTAATTTGCAATATCTTTTATGCACTCATAAATCCATGATGTAACGTACTGTGTTTCTTTCAGAATTAACAATATGTCTTGTTGCGAAAACTGTTGTCTGATTGTTTCTTTTATCTGTTCGTTAAAATTTTCTTGGCCTAAGGATTTTAAAGCCTGTACAAGTGTATTAGACTTATCTGACAAAGTAGAAATCATTTTATTGTTTGTATGTTTAAATTTTAATTTCGTTCCATTTATATCATATTCTCTATATGGTCCATCGCTAAGATATACATAATTTGCTGGAACTTGTGTTGATAGTTTTAATTTATTCAGTGCAGTATTTCCAGTTGGGGCAATATGCCAGGAAAATTTTTTTGCCAATTGAATGGCAATGTCTTCAATTGGAATAGCAACAAACTCTTGCAAAAACTCAGAATATTCAGGCTTGGAATAAAGTCCATCAATTTCTCGCTTAATGAAATGCTCTTTCTCAAAGCGGGTTAATATAACTTTTACACTTTTATAAGCACCAAGATCAGTAAAATCTTTAATGCTGAACAGCGAATTCTGAGGAAGATTTATAATTCGATTTTTAATGGCTGATGAAATATTGTTCATATTGTTACCAAAATTATATACTTTTGGTAACAATATGTAAAGAAAGTATTTTTTACCATTCCCAGCCATCATCACGACTTCTGACTTTTTTCCGAACCTGAGGTATTTCTTCTTTGATTTCTCTTGTTTCCTTAATCTGGTTAATGGTCTTAGCTTTCATTCCTTTTTCGATGTACTCACCTAAGTTCTTGCAGCAATTTTTCTTCATGTCTTCACCGACATTGATTATTTCATCAGGTGTCTTTTTCCAGAACGTTTTGACAAAATATTCTGCCTTGTGAAGCCAGGAACCAAACTTGTGGCCTAAACAATTAAACCAATAACAAAGGCCTTGCCCATCACCTTTAGCTGCCATAAGTCTTGCATCCTCAAACTTAATGTCATCTGCAAAGTTATAATAGGGTGAAGTCAAAGAGTTCTGTAAATTTTCTGCTCTTTGTGCAATTTTCAAAGCATCATCAAGTTTCTGATTTGCCTGTTCATCTTTGGCTTCAAATATCTTCTTCATTTTTCTGAGGAAATCAAAACCTTTGTGAATATGTGCAGAAGCCTTGCCTCTCGCATGTTGTTGGTTCTGTCTTTCTTCTTCCAGCTGTTCAAGTCCTTCTCTTGCTTCCCGTTCTTTTCTTCTTGAAATTTTGTCCCTAAGCTCGTGGGCTTCCTTATTCTTCTGGACCTCTTCAGCGTATTCTTTCTTTTCTGTTTCAAGAGTTTTCTGTCCATGCTTCAAAGAATCTTCACGACCTTCCAGATTGTTTTCCCAATCAATTAAACCTGACTTATCTGCTTCAACTTCTTCAAGGCCGGTTACAAGTTTTTCCGCCATGGCATAAACTTCACCTCTGAATCGTTTTGGGCTCATAGGTTTATCTGAAGCTTGTATGCTGTAAAAGATAAAACTGTTTTCGTCATAGCCCCAGGGATTAAAGGCAGCCTGATTCAAAAGCATATCCCGTAGTTGTGGTGGGATTCTGATTTCCCGTTCTTCTCCGTTCTTTGGAGGTTTAAGACCGCCTTCATAAGGACTGTAAGAATGCCGAATAAATACGGTCAGTTCCAATATCCTGAACCTGAAGAGCCAGAATTTCTCCTTCACGCATTCCCGTAAAACAGGCAACCAGACAGGCAAGCTTTACACGGTCATTGTCCCATTCAGCATTAAAGAGTGCTTTTGTTTCTTCAAGAGAAAGAATAGTCTTTTTCTTTGGTTTGCTTCTTGGAGAAATGATTCCTGAATAACAGTTGTTTTCAGTAAGGTCGTGAAGGTGTGCCCATTTCATTGGAATTGTCAATGACTGAAGAACTGCTTTAATAGTTTTAGGACTCAGCTTCCTTGTACATTCTGCCATGAAGATTTTATTTACATCATCTCGAGTAACCTCACCAAGAAGTTTTCCTTCAAGGATAGGCCTCCATTTACTTTTGATGATGTTTCTCATGTTCTGCAGATGGCGGTTTGTTGAAGAGTGATCCTTCAGTTCCATTTCACGAAGATATGGAGATTGGTCTCGTGTCCAGAATTCAATAAGGTATTCCATTACATCACGGTCACCTTTTGCATTTGTGCGGACAGCGGTTTGGATGAATTTACGGTCCTTCATTACCTGAATAAGATCGTTGATTTCCTTCTCAGACAAATCGTTTGTCTCAAGGTAATTAAGAACAGTAATAAAGTTGAATGATTTTTTGCCGATTGCTTTTCCAGTTCTGGAAGTACGGTCTGGTACACAACCATTAACGACCCATCCCATAACTACACGTTCGGCTTCAGTCTTGTTTTCTTTTCCCGTACTTTTGTTTCGGGAAATAGTGCCGTCAGGGAGACGGACTTGAGCATACCAGAATGGTGAATGCTTTGTTTTGAATAGTAAATAAGGTTTATTCAAGTATCTTCCTTTCCTCGGCAGGCAGAAGATGATTTTACTTTACAATATTACGTAACATTTGTAAAGTTTTCCTTAAAATACTACTATAATTTCATTCTTACTTTTTACTTTATATTCGTTTTTCCATCCTCCTGCGCTGAAAAACTCGATTTATCGTAAATGTATCTTCTTATATTACAAGGAATTAGAAAGTAGATTTTCCAAATAATACAAGGAGTGTCCTACAGGTTCGAGTTCGACGGTCACCTCTTTTATAAGACAGACTCCAGCTTAGAATCTGCTTTGTAAACACATCAAAGTACATTGTAAGTTCCCAGTACGTGTAATTGGCCCAGAAGGCTGTCATATCGGAAACTATGACCTGTTTTGGTCTGTCTACTGTTTCCCTGGTTGTAAATATCAGGTTCGGGTATTTATCCCTGATTTTCCGCCTGGTGTACTTTGTTCTGTGCTTTGTCTCTGCTCTCAGTCCGTATATTCTGAATATCTTGTAAACAAAGTTGTCACTTATCCTCACACTACAATTTAGTCTTATAAATGCTGCTGTCCATCTGTAACCGTGACTTTTATGAGCCGAATGTATTTCAGTTACTAAAATTACGGCTTCTTCTCTTCGTACATCTCGTTCTGTAGGGCTGCGGCTCAGCCATTTGTAATAACCGGACTTGCTTACTTCCATTACTTCACATAATGTTCTTACAGGATATTCATGCGAAAGTGATTTTATTATTTCGAATTCTTCGGACTTAAACGTATAAAGACAGTCTGTCCATCTTCGGTCTTCTGGACTGTATAGTTTTTTTTAAGCCGTTCATTCTCAATCCGGAGTTTGAGGATTTCCCTTTTGTAATTTTCCTCCGTGCGGTCTATTCCTTCGGGTAAGACATCGCCCATTTCTCCGGCTCTACTTAAACCTTCTATTCCACCTGCTTCATACTGCTTTATCCATTTACGCATGGATGTTTCAGAAACATCATTCATTTCACAGAAGTCTGACAGTTTCACTTCTGTTTTTGCTCTATAAGTCTTTATAAGGAATTCTTTTTCCAGCGGGCTAAGCTGTTTTCCCATGTACACCTCCATGGCAGAAAACTGTCTTTATTGTCCTATTTTTTTCAACAGTTTTCTACCTGTTAGTGTCCACTTTTAGTGTAGCATCAAGATTGTACTACAGAAGTTCCATCAGCTGCACATATTTTAAAGAGTTATTATTACTTTCCGTCGACAAATTATTATTTGTTACTTTCAAGAGTGAATAAATCTGAAAATTGCTCAAATGTTATATTCTGTTTTTTTTCAGATATTTCATTATCTTGTTCAACCAAGTTTTTTTGTAAATAATATTCTATTAATATATCATACTTATCAGTATCCATAAAAAAAGATTTATTTGATTTCATCAATGCTATTCCAAGTTCTTTATAAAGAGCAGTTTCATTTATTATTAACAATATTTCATGCTCTATATCTAAATATGGTTGTTTATAATAACCAGTTTTAGAACCTTCTTTTATAGAGTTTTGATTTTCTGGAGCCCATATATAATCAAAACTTTCTCTACTACTTTCTTTAATTTCTTCATTGTCTATTGTAAAATATGTATAAAAATATTCTCTATTATTTTTTTTACATTCATAATATTTATCTATATTGTAAAAGCTTGTTTTAATAAAGGACTCTATTTGAATAATCAGGTTTTCTAATTGATTAGAAGAAATTATTATTGTTCCATCATTTTTATCATAGCTTTCAGCATATAAAGCAATAACATCATTAATTAAACTTTCATTTTGTAATGGAATAATTTCTATTTTTTTATTTTTATTATTTTTGCATCCGGAAATAAAAATCAATAAGCATAATAAGAAAATTATTTTATTACTTTGTAACTTCATATAAACCTTCAATCTCTCCTTCTGTATTTATTTTTATAATACCTTTTAAATATTCAGGAATTTTTTCACTTTTTTCAGTTCCCATAATTCCCAAATATTTTGAAAAAATATATTTTTCTTCTGTAGCTATAATTATACTTTCATCTGAATTATTTAATAAATCTTGAATATCTGTAGGTAATATTTCTATATTTACTTCATTTATTACTCGACCTGGTAAATTATTGGCTTGTTGAAATTTTTCCAATGCATCTTTTGTTCTTCCGTAAAAATACGATGTTAAATTTGTTTTTACATATTTTGTTTGAACTTGCATTTTGGGATTTACATTTGATTTGTAATATTCTTGGTATGTCTGTTCATTTGTTGAGATATATGTAATTTGATAAACTTTAGAATCATTATAACCTACAAGATTACAACTATACTGATAAGTTTTATCTACTGATTTTTGACAAGCAGCGAAAATAAAATTTTCTGATATTTTATTTATTTTTTTTTCAACGCTATAATCACGCAAATCGCTATTTGTAAACCCAACTTCAAGTTTTTACTCCAGAAACCTTTTTTCTCCCTTACATTTCTCCATATTAATTAATTATAAACTTGAATCTTAAGATTTTCATCTTAAAACTCACCCGTTTTTACCAGATTTATGCTAAATTTCAGGTAAATTAAGCCTGATTTTTGTTCTGCCCCTGCAAATTATTATTTGTGGGGGGAAATTTAATTATTTTTTTTTAGAACATTTTTTATGTAAAATCAATTTAAATACAATTTTTTTTTAATTATTTTTTCTGATATATCTCCAAATACCCATTCTGCTTCCAAACTTTTAATGTCATTTTTGCATTGAATCCAAATATTTTATTATCCGGATTATCGGCAATTTCTTGAAGTACAGATTCTGCATAAGGTACTTTATAATTAAGTGCAAGACAATATGCAGCCGCCTCTGTTTTTATTACAATATTTGAAGATTCAAACAATCTGTCAATGCATTGATGACCAAATTCTGTTTCTTTCTCAAAAATCTTAAAAATTTTTATTAATCTTTTTCCTTCTTTATTTGAACTTTTATAGTCACCATTTAAAGTTGCTTCATATAAAATTTTACCAGCGTTTTCATATATTTCTAGAATTTCATCTGTCGTATATTTCATTATTCTATTACTCCATATTGTTTTAAAACTTCTAATCCGAAATTATATTGTTCTTCAAAACTTTTTCCTACTAACCAATCTCTTACAGATAATCCATTAGTAAATCTAAAAGATTTAGTACTATAATAACCCGAAATCTTCGCATGTGTTGCCGCATCAATTGCAATTATATTGTCAGTATTATGAATTTGAGTTGGAGAAAAATTAGATTTTTTTATCTGCGACTGTTCAACAATATGATGCCATTGTTTTCCGTCTCCTGCACTTCCCAATGCTTTTTTTAATTTACCAAATGAAGAATAACCATTATTATGTGGTAAGTTATTTATTGGATTTTTTATGCTAACTAATCCTGTAGCATTATTTACAACACTTACTGAAGTTGTCTCATTAGCTTCTATCTGTTTTGCTTGTTTACTAACACTTGCAGAACTTTCAGTATAAGAACTAACTGCATTTGAAAATGCAGAAACTACTATAATTTTAGCTTGTATTTTTCCAAATTCATAAATAAATGATTCTGTATCTAAAGTCAAGAATTCTTTAATTTCAGAAACTTTATTTTTTACAGATTGTATTGGATGTAAGATTACTTCCTTTGTTTGATTAAATGAGTTTTTTATAGTTTGTATAGGATGTCTAAAGGTATTATAGGCATCCATACCAAGCTCTATAATTCCATCTCTCCATGCAGACAATAAAATTGGCGTTAGTCTTGAAACAGAATAATCCCCCGACAAATCGCTATTTGTAAACCCAACTTCAAGTTTTTACTCCAGAAACCTCTATTATCCTTATCCCTTTTTTTCCTCCATTTAAATTTATTATAAACTCGGATCATAAGATTTTCATCTTAAAATTCGCCATTTTTCGCCAGATTTATACTGAAATTCAGGCGAAATCTGTTTGATTCTTGCTCTGCCCCTGCAAATTATTATTTGTGGGAGGGTGTTATTTTATCGATGATATCTTTTTATTTATCAGTTCTTTTAAATCATTATCTATAGTATCACGGTTTTTGAAAATATCCATAGAAAGCCTGTCAGTAATTATAATATTCTTCTTATCTACCATGTCGATAATGTACTTAAAATCTCCTGGTTTAGGATATTCATCTGATGGAAGTAATAATGCAAATACACAACCGTTTACACCATTTAATACAATTTTATTATCAATGACTATAGAAACAAATAATTTGCCATCTTTAGAATTTTTATATTGTTCACCTAATTTTAAAGTATCAAATTTCTCTTTCAAAATAAAAACTTGACTTTCTTTATTAAATTCTTGAATTTCAGAAAAATCAATTCTAATGTAATTTGGAAACTTCTTTTTGCAATCAATGAAATCATGATTATTTAAATAATCCATTGATAATTCTGGATTATAATCCCAAAAAATAATACAATTTTGTTTATTCTCTTTTGCAAACAACATAAAAACCCCAAGTAATAATAAAAATAAAATTGTTATCTTAATTCGTTTATAGGCCATCATAATATAAATCTCCTCTTTTAGTTTCTGGATTATATGTCTTTTCGTAGTGTTCTAGTTGTTTCTCTGCATAATCTGGAACAGAAAGATTATCATTTTTATTATATTTATCATAAAACCTTTGAATATGCAGATTTTCTTTAACATTTCCATTTTCATCATAACCAGATAGTATTCCTGATTTTGGTAAGTCAGGAATATCATCAAGTTTTTCAAACTTAGAAGTTATATTATTTTTTATTCGTTGCTCATACTAAAAAAACTCTAAAGAATATGGATTTCTTTTCCCCAACAAATCGTTATTTGTGGAAGAGAATTAAATTTATACTCTAAACCATTATTGCAATAGAATATCTTTAATAATCACATAATCATCATAATCTTCTGCCTCTTCTTTTTTGTTATTTTGTATTTTTTTTTCATCTTCCAAATGAATTATTTTTCCTGAATCATCTCTGAAATATTCTTGAATAAGATTCCCATTCAAATATTCTTCAAAATGATGCAATTTTTCTACCGTATAAATAATATGAGATTGACGATTCTCACTATCAACATATATATCAAGAATATTATCACCTCTTTTTTTTAATGTTATCCTAAAACCACATTCTGAATAAGTTCTTAAATTTCCTGCTGTATTATAATAGTATTCTTTTTCTGTTAAATCAGAAATTTTTTCTGGCATTGTTCCATATTCCTGGTAATAACCAAATGCACATATAGAAATAAAACTTGAAGCCGAAAATTCTGTTATCTGAATGCAAAAAACACTAATGGAGAGATTTACCATAATAATAAAAATACAAAAACGCTTCACTTTTTCCCTCTATTTATATCATCTATAGTTTTCTTAAAAGATTCAATATCTTCTTGTTGAACTATTCCCGATTTATTTGCTACAATTTTTTAATGACTGAATCACAAAAAAAACTGCTGAATAATCTCGCGCAAAAATATGAAGTGCCCTCTTTTTACGATGACGATCCTTCGCAATTTTTAAAAAGATATAAAACAAAAGCAGACATAGAAATTGCAGGCTTTATTGCAGCTATGCTTGCCTTTGGAAACAGAAAGCAGTTTATTCCAAAAATAGATTATATTTTTAAAACTGCAGAAGCTTCGGAAAATGGAATTTATAGCTGGATAAAAAACAGGTGCTTCAAAAAAGACTTTGCACATGGAGAAAAGAAATTTTACCGTTTCTACTCTTTTGATGATATGCAGAACTTATTTGAAGATATTTCTAATATAATAGAAAAAAATCAAACTTTTGGTGAATTCTTCAAATTAAAATATGAAGAAGCAAATAAAAATTCAGCTCTGCAAAAATCAAGAAACTCCGGCAGTCAGCCTTCAAACAATTTTATTCAGCTCAGTGAAATAATTTCTCAGGCCTTTCCAAATTCCAGAATTGTTCCTAAAGGAAAGAATTCTGCAAAAAAACGTATTCATATGTATTTACGATGGATGGTCAGAAAAGACTCTTCTGTAGATTTAGGCTTATGGTCCTGGTATCCGCAGTCAAACCTCATAATTCCTCTGGATGTTCATGTTATGCAAATGGCAATTAAGCTCAAGCTTATTCCACCAGATTCAAAACCAGATAGAAAAACAGCAGAAATGCTTACAGAACTGTTAAAAGAAGCCTTTCCTGAAGATCCCGCCCGTGGCGATTTTGCACTTTTTGGCGCCGGGGTTGATGAAAAATTCTTAGAAGATTTTTTTTAGTTTGACAAAATTTTAAAAAATGTCTAAGATGTTCGAAAAATTTTTATAAGAGGTTTCTATGAAAGATACTGCAGAACGTTTAACACTTACCAAAAAACTTGCACTTACAGGTGCATTCAGCGCATTAATCATTGTTCTTGGAATTACTAAAATTGGTTTTATTTCTATTGGTGCTGCATCAATTACAATTTTGCATATTCCTGTAATTCTTACAGTTCTTTTGGCTGGTCTTCCGGAAGGAATTTTTGCTGGTGCTGTTTTTGGAATTCTTTCTTTAATTATGGCTGCAATGACTCCAAGCGGAATTCTTGATCCTATGTTTGTAAATCCTCTGTGTTCTGTTCTTCCACGAATTCTTTTTGCAGCTGCAGCATGGGGATTATGGAAGCTTTTGAACCTCATTCCAAAAATGCCTAAAATTTTAAGCGCAGGAATTTCAAGCTTTCTTGCAACTGTAATTCACACTCTGCTTGTTCTTGGTTCACTTTATATATTCAAAGGAGAAGATGTTAGAACTGCTTTAGGCGGAATTGGATATCTTGCTCTTGTAGGTGCCTGCGGATTAAATGCAATTCTTGAATCTGCTTCTTCAACAGTAATTTGTATTGCAGTATTCACAGGACTTTTTATTTCTGCAAATTCAAAATCTAAGCTTTCTAAAGAAATAGAAAACTAATTAAATAAATCGTAAGCGATATTTTTTAATTAATCTATTCAAACTTTGCGATTTCCTTTTGACAAAGGCTGTCGCAAAGTTCATTATATTCTACGCCCGCGTGACCTTTTACCCACTTCCATTCAACCTTCAAAACAGAATTTAAGGCATCAAGCTTTTCCCATAAATCCTGATTTTTTACCGGCTTTTTATCTGCAGTTTTCCAGCCTTTTGCCTTCCAGTTTTTAATCCATGAGGTAATTCCGTTTTTTACATATTGACTGTCTATATAAACAACTACATCACACTCAGAAAAACCTTTTGTATTATTGATTACAGCAAGTGCATTTATTGCAGCCATCAGTTCCATTCTGTTATTTGTTGTAAGCTTTTCTCCGCCCGAAAGCTGCTTAGCAACTCCATCTGCAATAACTACAATTGCCCAGCCACCAGGCCCGGGATTTCCGTGGCAGCCACCGTCTGTATAAATAATTATTTTTTCATTTTCAGCCATTTTTAAAATTCCTTTTTAATTTGTGGAAGCTTTTCTATCCAGATTTTTGACATATATTCATAACCTTTTTCGTTCGGATGAATTCCATCCCGGCACATTAACGAACGATAGTTAGGAAAACTAAGCATAGCTTTACGCATATCCACAATCTGAACATTTTTTGCCCGGGCTAAATCTGCAAGCTCTAAATTATACAATTCATGATTTTCGTAAAGCTTATGTGGATTTCCCTCAAGAAATTCAAGAATGTTTTCTTTATTATTTCCATTACAGACATGTTCAAACCACCAGTCCGGCACAAGAGGAGTCATTGTCATAACAAGCGGAGTAATTTTATTTTCGCGTAAAGTTTCAATCATCTCTCCTGCTATTCGTAAAAAATCACAAAGCTCAACACGCGGTTTATGAGGAATTGTTCCGTTCTCTGCTCCTTTTGGATTTTCGCTTACAGGCGGCCAGTCGTAATCACAATCATTTCCTCCAGATTCAATAATTGCCAAATCAAATTTTTCGCCACGCTCCATCATTTTATTAAGCTTTCGCTGCGCTTTAGTAATTATGTTTCCAAATACAGACTGATTATTCAGTTCAAAGCCAAGAACCTTTTGAGCAAGAGAAAGACTGTCATTTTCTATGATATCAAAAAGATGTCCGCTATCAGTTCCTGTAACAGCACCTTTCAAAATTGAATCGCCAAAAACAGCAATAGAATTTTTCATACTTGAATTATAAACCTTTATAATGCATAATTCTAGTAATGAAAAAAGATTTTTATTTAATTATTGTATTTTTAATTTCTCTTTTCATTACGGCCTGTACTCCAGGAATTAATCCGGAATCTTCTTCTTCGGGGGGCTCTTCAAAAGAAAGATCGATTCCTCAATTGCCGCATACAAGCAGCGACTGGCTTTTTGTTATGTACATAGATGCCGATAACAATTTGAATGATGAACTTTGGCTTGATATTACAAATGTACAACTGGCTCAAAATTCTCTTCTTCAGGATATAAACACTCCAAAGCAGGGATATCCCAGTGTAAAAGTTGTTATGCTGTGGGATGGGGAAAATCAGCAGGATGCTGATTCTTTAAGGAATACCCGTCTTCATCCAAGAGGCGAAATTTATGAGCTTGGACCTATGGATTCAGATACGGCAAATCTAATAACAGATAGAAATAATGCCGGAGAATTTCTGAACACCTATTGGATGCTTTCCAGATATTCAAAAAGACTTACAGATTATGCTCCCTGGCTTTCTTATGAACCAGATATGGGAGATGTTTCTACACTTTCAAATTTTCTTTCCTGGGTAAATACTAATTATTCAGCAGATAATATAGTTTTATGTCTTAGCGACCATGGTTCCGGAACTGAATATGAAAATATTTCCGGCGGAATTATTAATTCTCCGGCACTAAGAAATTCCCGTTCTCTTTGTTCTGATGATACAAACAGCACCTCTAAACTTCTTACAGCTACAGATGTAAAAAATGCAATCAATCATTCTGGTTTACACCCAAACATAATATGGATGGACTGCTGCCTGCAGGGAAACGTTGAAACTGCTTATATTTTAAAAGGCTGCGCAGATTATCTTGTTACCAGTGCAAATGTCAGTTATTCAAATAGTCACTATAACATTATCAGCAGTCTGACAAGTAAAAATATTAATGCAGAAGAGCTGGGAAGAACAATTGTAAAATGTTATGCAGAAAAATTTAAATATAGAATAAGAACTGTGGATGCAGATGACGACCGCACAAGCTGCGATGTAGTTCTTACTCAGGCACAATATGATTTAACAACTCAAAAACATCAGATGCTTATTAATAGAATAAATCTTCTGGCAATGGCTATTCAAAGAGAATCTGATGAAACAAAAATGGCAATTTATAATAACTTTCTTAAACAGGACAGAACAAATATAAATAACTGTAAAGGAATGACTTATGGAGGAACTTATACAGTTTTGAGCGACATTGGTTATTTATGCAGGCAAATTTCTGATTCAACGACATTAGGAATTTCTAACAGTACTAAAAATGCCGCAAATGATGTAATGAATACATTAAATGAAATAATAATAACTTCCTGGATAGGTACAAAAACACAACTCGCTACCAACCCGGAACCTTCTTCTGTAAGACTTGTTTATACCAAAAATCTTTCGGACTTGAGTTATAATAATACAAATGAATTATTAACGACAGACGGTTCCTTTGGGCTTACAATAGTTTCTCATTCCTTTGTTCTTGATCCGGGATACTTTCAAGATCCGCTTCAAACTTACTTATATGAAATAGCATTCCCAATTTACGAAAACTATTCTAATGTAACCGGCTACTCACATGAATGGGGAAAATTATTAGACTTCTGGCATAGAAACTAATTTACGACTCATTGCTTAAATGCAGGTTAAGAGGCAGATTTATGGGAGAAAAAACATGAAATATTCAAAAGTTAATATATGCATTATTTTTGCAGTATTTTTATTTTGCACATGCTCAAGCACAAAAAAAGCATCTTCGGCACAGGCTTCTGCAACACAAGTTTCTTCAAGCAGTTCTTCTGATGTTTCAAATAATAAATTCCCTGCAAAAGGACAAATAACAACTGTTACCGGAACCTTAGATATGTATTCTGCAGGCAAATATCCATATTTTATAAACAAAGGTTCCGGCAAAAACATAACAACTTATTTTTTACAGCCAGATAAAGAACATGAAGACGTTTACTACAGTTTATACAGTTGTTTCAAACATAAAATTCAGATAAAAGGCTATGAAATTTCCAGGAAAAGCTCCTGGAATATTACACTTGCCGTAACTGAAGTAACTATAATAGAATAAAATTGTCTTTATAAGAAATAAAAACTCGACTACTCTAAAAATTTAACTTAAAAAGTTTATAAATTTGCATTATTAGTTTTGTTTCACACTTTTTTCTAGACAGTTTTAATTTTTAGTTGTATATTATAATAGGGTTGGGTATAAAAAAAGTTTCTTTAAGACATTTTAGAGAGGTGAAAAATTGGAGTCTAACAATTCAATTGTAACAGGTTTTGACAACGACAAAGATGATTCCTTAAAGATAACTTTGAAGACAATTCCTAATGTTCAAGGTGGAATAGTTTGTGTTCTTGAAGGATATATCGATACATACAATTCCTCTTTTTTCCAAAAACAACTTACAAAAGTTATTGGAGCAGGATATTTTAATATTCTATTTAATTGCGGTTCATTGTCTTATGTCTCTTCTACAGGTTTAGGTTCTTTTACTATTCTTCTTAAAATGGTAAAAGCTAAAGGCGGAGATATTGTTCTTGCAGAAGTTCAGGAAAAAGTATCCGAAGTATTCCAGATTTTAGGATTTTCTCAGTTCTTTAACTTAAAAAACACAATGGATGAAGCTATGGACTTTTTATGCAACCGGGGAAAAACTCCACAGCAGTCTGTATTCCCAAAAATTGTTGCATGCCCTTCATGTGCTAAATCTGTACAGGCAACAAGAGCAGGCCGATTCCGCTGTTCAAATTGTAAAGCAATTATTTCTATAAGCGAAGAAGGCGAGATTTCTTTAAACTAATATTAAGTTATTTAATATCAGAAAGCGTCGCAAAAGTGCGGCGCTTTTTTTTCATGGCTTTAACCTGCTATCAAGTTTTGCAATGCAAAACTTGCTTCCATTTGATGGCTCACAGCTCAAGCAAACCAGAAAAAAAAATCGCCTCCAAAGAGGCGATTTTTCTATTTTAAGCAAACATTGTTCTAGCGCAAGAGTGAGAGAACATTCTGTGAGCTCTGGTTTGCTTGAGCAAGCATTGCTGTTCCGGCCTGGCTGAGTACCTGATCTTTTGTGAATTCAACCATTGCAGATGCCATGTCTGTATCACGTATGCGTGATTCAGAAGCCTGAAGGTTTTCAGCACCAACATCAAGTCCTTTAACTGTCATTTCAAGACGGTTCTGGTAAGCACCAAGGTCAGCACGCTGTTTATTGATCTTCTTGATTGCTTCATCCAAAGTACCAATAGCGCGGTTAGCTTCATCTGGAGTCTCAAGAGTCATGATAGATTCATCACCAATGTTGCGGAGTCCAAGAGCTGTAGCAGACATTGTTCCAATGTAAACCTGAGTTCTCTGATCCATGTTAGCACCAATATGGAACCACATAGAACCTGTAACTACGTTTTCACCTGTTGGGCGAGCAAAACGACCTGTAAGCATGTTCATACCATTGAACTGAGCAGCAGAAGCAATGCGGTCTACTTCAGCAATAAGTGAAGAAACTTCAACCTGAATCTGCATGCGGTCTTCAGAAGAGTAAATACCGTTTGAAGACTGAACAGCAAGTTCACGGATACGCTGGATAATATCTTCAGTTTCCTGGAGATAACCTTCTGTTGTCTGGATGAATGAGATGCCGTTTTCAGCGTTTGTAGAAGCCTGATTCAAACCGCGAATCTGTGAACGCATTTTTTCAGAAACTGCGAGTCCTGAAGCATCATCTCCAGCTCTGTTGATTCTCATACCTGAAGAAAGTCTTTCCATATCCTTCTGGGCATTAAGATCCTGAATTCCCTGGGAACGCTGTGCGAACATAGCACTCATATTGTGATTAATAACCATAATAATCTCCTTATAGCTAGGTTATATAAGATAAAACACATGGTGGAGGGAATACTCTTTCAAGTATTGTCTTAACCACAACGTGGTTAAAAAGCACCTCGTGCTTTACCTCACGGGTTTCCACCACCCTTTACTTGATTTTCGGGCTATGAAAAAAAAAGTTTAGAGTTTTTTTATATTTTTTTTGATTTTTTTTTGGGCGGTCCGGCTTCGCCGTCGGCAGTTCCATGGCTCACTAACGTTCGGTGTGTGCAAAGCACACACTGCTTCGCACCATTCCATTGCCTGCCGCGTTTTGATATAATAAAAATATGGATTATTTACTGATGGGTGGCGCAGTATGTGTAATAATTGCGCTTATTGTCTGGATTTACAGGCAGAATTTAAAACTTAAAAAAAATGCTCCTGCAAAAAATTTGCAGCCGGTAAAATGTCCGCTCTGCGATTCGAATCTTTTTACAGGCGAAAATATAATTTCTAAAGTATACCGTCCAATGAATGTTCCAGACCAGCTTATGATTGTTATGGGCTGCCCGCACTGTTATCCTAAATGCGAACCCGGATTAAAAAGAATTTGTCCTGTGTGCCATAAAACTGTAGCCCAAGATCAGTCGCTTACTGCACGTCTATTTAATAAATCTCTTGGAAAAAAGCATGTTCATGTAATCGGCTGTTCTAACTGCCATTCACCGCGTGCAGATTAATTGTGGATATTCATAAAAAAATAATTATTTACTTTTTAGTTACGGCAGATTTTTGACTTTGTAAACGAAAATGAACAAAACCAAAAATCTGCCGTAACTAATATTATATTATTAATCTTTTTTCAGGATATCCACACAATGGCTTCCTGCACCTGCTAATTCTGGCTTTTCGCAAATTGCAAGCTGAAAATTACAAAAGGCTTCAAATTCTTCTTCGCTCATTTCGTTCAGTTCGCGCCTCATATAATCTGCCGCGCCATCTGCAGAAATTATTTTAATGCGTTTAAGACCGGCTGCAGCATTCAGGCGGTCCATATCTTCAATCCGGGCATAATCATACAAATCATCTTCGCCACAAATTGTATGAAAATCTGGAGAAAGCCCTCCTTTCTGCATAATTTCCTGCCATTTATGTTCTTTAAAACAATAAGAAATTACGCTGTATTCATTCATTACATAGGCTGCAAGTATAATTCCGCCTTTTTTTGTAATGCGCCGGGCTTCTTTTAAAGCCTTAAGCTTATTTTCTTCACCATGCAAATGGTATAGAGGCCCGAATAACAGAGTAACATCAAAAGTTTCAGCTTCTAAAAAATGAAGATCTCTGGCATCGCCCTGCCAGGTTTTTATATTTTCATGTTTTGAACGTAAAATTTCCAGATTATGCTTTACAAGCTCTACGGCTGTTACATCATAACCTTGATGACAAAGCTCTACAGAATAACGGCCTGTTCCCGCGCCAATATCTGCAATTTTAACAGGAGTTTCTGCTGCCCCAGACACCATTTTTACAGCTTCTTCTATATAGTGCATGGTTGTACGGAATTCTACCTGTCCATGACGGGTTGTAAGGCGGTGTTCTTCGTGAAATTTGTTGTAGTATTTTTCCAGATTATTCATTTTGGGGTCTTAGGGGGTAAGCAACTTGTTGCGTCCCCCTAGGAGAAGGGGTAGCGAGCTACAAAGTGCGAGCGAGGGGGAGACTTCTCCCTCCTTATTTCCAGGCTGCATCAACAGCTTTTACAGCTTTATTTTTGTCTGTATCGCTCATAAACGACTGACGGAAGCTGTTTTTTACAAGTTCCTTTATTTCGTCCATTGTAAAATTCAAATCTTTATGACAAATCCATAATTCATCAAGCAAAGTAGTTTTAAAGAAAACCGGATCGTCTGTATTAATGTTTACAGGAATTCCACGGTCAAAGAAGGTTCTTACCGGGTGATCTTTTGCTTTCTTAACTATTTTCTTTGTAAAAGTATTTGATGTAATACAAATTTCTATAGGAAGCTTAGTCTTTTTAAGCTCTTCCATAAGCTTCTCGTCTTGAATTGCAGTAACACCGTGTCCAATTCGTTCTGCATGAAGATAATTTATAGAATCCCAGATAGATTCAGGACCAACATCTTCTCCTGCATGTACAACTGCGTGAAAACCTTCTTTGTGTGCAAGTTCATAAACAGGAGCAAAATCTTTTGCAGGACCTTTGCTTTCTGCTCCTCCAAGTCCAATTCCAATTATATCTTCACAAGGAAACTGTTTTAAAAGCTTATAATTATTCATTGCATTTTCGCACCCAAAAGTACGGCTTACATCCATCAAAAGCTTAATAACAATTCCGGTTTTATTCCTGATTTCTGTAATTTTTTCATGGAAAATACGAACCATGTCCTCGTATTTAAAGCCCATTTTAAGGAATGCCGATGGCGCAAAGAAAATTTCTGCGTATGTAATTCCATTTTTAACAAGATATTTCTTTAATTCATCAAAAACAATTCTAAAATCTTCTACAGAAGAATACATTCCCTGAATTTTTAAAAAAGACTGTATAAATCCATTCAAATCATTGTAAGAAAAGAGTTCCTTCTGCTCTTCTTTAGACATTTCTTTGTTAAATTTGTTTTTGTATAATTTTTTAATTCCACTAAGAGTAAGTACTGCTTCTAAATGTAGGTGCAGCTCCGCCTTTGGAACAGCTGATAAAAATGTTTTAAATTCTGCTTTATTCAATTCTCAAGTCTCCTACTTTCTACGCACCCAATTAATTTTAGCACGGTTTGGCAGTAAATGCAATTATTGTATAATACTACTTTATAAATATCGGAAGAAAAGGCAGAAAACTTTAGGAAAAAGTAATTAAATAAAAACAACTGCGTACGCAAAGCAGTTTTTGTAAATAAATGTATTTATTTTTGTTCGCGAAAAGATTTCCGCTGCACAAATCTGAAAAGTCATGGGTTACGGGTAGCGCCGCTTGTAGTGCAAGCTCGCTCGGCCCGAAAAATGCCTTTTCATCTTCGTTCCACTCACGTCTTTTCTCGAACAAAAAATGCAAAAGTTCATTTATAAAACTGATTTCCGAGGCAGAAGTTGTTATTTACTTTATATTTTTTGATGCGTGTTTTATTTCTTTTTCTTCATATAATTTCTGATCTGCCGAAGATAACAAGTCTTCTAAATCGGCATTATCTGCCGTAAATGGAACATATCCAAGACTTAAAGAAAGTGTAACAGGAAGTTCAGCTTCTATAGAATATACCTTATTAAGATGTTCAACGCGTTCTCTTATTGCAGGAATATAATCTTTAGTTAATCCTACAGAAACTATTGCAAATTCATCGCCACTGAGCCTTCCAACTATATCTGTAGCACGAAAGGCTTCCTGCAAAACTCTGGCTTCTGTCTGAATTGCAATATCTCCAATTTTATGTCCAAAGCTGTCATTAATTCTTTTAAGGCCGTCCATATCTGCAAAGAAAACCATTCCATTATTTCCATTTTTAACAGCCTTTTTAAGTTCTTTTTCTGCCTTGTCCATAAAGCCACGGCGGTTTAATACCTGTGTAAGCTCATCTATACTGTTCTGAAAATTCAATATCTGATTATTTTTAAGGAGCTTTTCATTGCGGTTCGTAAGGAATTCATTTTTTGTTAATGTCTGGTCAAAATCGAAGGCATTTGCTATGGCGTTTATAATTAATTTAAGATAAACATGATGCATCTGAAATTTAAAATTTGTTGGCTGAACAATTATATATCCATACTGCTTTTCGCCCGAAAAAATTGGATGAACTATAAAGGTCCCTGCCCTTTTAGAAGCAAATGTTTTTGGAATAAGACATTTATGTGGATTTGTTTCTATTCCTTCTTCATCATATGGAAGTATCTGTTTATTATTATCTATATAAACCCGCAAATAAGCTTTTTCCGGAATTTTTATATCTTCATATTTCTTAAAAGAAACAGGTTCCTCATAAAGTACTACAGCCATAGAAGAAAATTTCATTTGCGATGTAATTTCCGGCAAAGAGCTGAAAAGTTCTTTAAGAGTATGATTTGTATGAAAAGTATCTATCAATGTGTAAATTCCAACAACATCTTTTGAATATTCCGTGTATTCTTCTAATGTATTAGAATTAATATGCTGGTTTTCTATAATTTTGCCAGCCTGATTCCTGCTCATAAACGATGTATTCGAAGTTTTTACACATCCGCAGGATTGCCGATATATTGGTTCAGCAAAAATTTTAGTTTCATAAGGAATTTCATGGCCTGTCAGCAATTTATAAGCAATATTTGCAGCTTCATAGCCATGGCCGCTTATATCCTGATTGATTGTAGAAAGAGAAGGACTTGTAAAAGAAGCCCTCATTATATCATCAAAACCAACGATTTTTACATCTTTTGGAATTTTTACACCTATTTTCTGTAAGGCCTTCATGCAGCCTTCGGCCATAAAATCATTGGAAGAAATAATTGCATCAAATTTTACATCTGCTTTAGATTTATATTTATCTAAAGTAATATTATAAGCGGCTTCCCTTATAAAATATCCTTCCAGAACATTATCCGGATTGGATTTAAGATTATGTTTTTTAAGTGCTTTTTTGTAAGCTTCAAACCGGACAAGAGCTTCTTTAGAATCTGTTTTTGTTGCAGAAAGAAAACCTATATTTTTGCAGCCATGAACCTTTACAAGATGCTCTACAACATTATCATAAGCAGTTTCGCAATCGCTGATTGTATGATAGGTTTTTGCAAATGGAAAATCTACAGCTATAGAAACTACAGGCTTTTTGGTAAAAGGTTCAATAAAAGATTTTAATTCATCCGGCGAAGTGTAAGTCTGGTAAGCGCTGGAAATAATAATTATTAAATCTATATCTTCGGCTTTTAAAAGCTCTGCGGCCGCCCAATATTGATATTCATAAAGTCCGTAAGGATAATGCGGCTGATTTGTCTGCGCCAGTATCAGTTTTACGTTCTTATCTTCTGTATAATAAGAGGCAACTCCCTGAGCAACAGTAAGTGAATATTCAACTGTAAGGTTATGAACAAATAGAGCAACACGTTTCATAACATATTAATTATGTAACAGATTTTTTAATTCTGCAATAATTTTCTTAAATTCGTCGCAGGCAGCCTGAACAGGTTCTGTTTTAGACATATCAACTCCGGCAAGCTTAAGACTTTCAATAGGATAACGTGATCCGCCGCTCTTTAAGAACTTAAAATAATCTTCGCGTTCTGTTTCTCCGCCGTTTCTTACCCTTGTTGCTAAAGCAATGCTGGCAGAAATTCCTGTTGCATATTTGTAAACATAAAAAGCAGAATAAAAATGAGGAATTCTTAAGCCTTCAAGATCTGAATTGTCTTCAAAAACCATTTCTTTTCCAAAATAAAGCTCAAGCAATTCTCGATAAATTTTGCGGCAGTTTTCTGCTGTAAGTGGAGTTCCGCTTTCTACAAGCTCATGAGTTTTTAATTCAAATTCTGCAAACATTGTCTGTCTATAAAGAGTTGCAAGAATATCGTCAGCACGCATTGCAAGAAGATATTTTTTCATGTCTTCTGATTCAGCATTTGCAAGTAAATACTGGAAAACCAGCTCTTCATTAAACGTAGAGGCTACTTCGGCTTCAAAAATTGTGTAGTCATAACACATAAACGGATTATTATGAACAGAATACCAGCTGTGCATACTGTGTCCGCCTTCATGAGCCATTGTAAACACATCTCTTATATCATTTTCATCATAATTCAATAAAAGATAAGGCTCTCCAATATATGCGCCGCTTGAAAAAGCACCGCTGTGTTTTCCCTGATTTTCGTAGCGGTCTGCCCAGCCATTTAAAAGTCCATTACAAAGACGGTCTGTATATTCTTTTCCTAATGGAGCCAAAGCCTTTCTACATATTTCTACAGAATCTTCGTATTTTGTTTTTACTGTTACCGATTTTACAAGCGGAACATAAACATCGTAATGTCTGAGCTCTTTTACACCCAGAATCTTTTTTCTAAGGCTGTAATATTCGTGAAGTGCAGGAAGATTTTTATGAATGCATTCTATAAGATTTTTATAAACTGAAACAGGAACCTTATTAGAAAAAAGAGCCGCTTCCAGACAGTTGTTAAAACCGCGAACTCTTGTAGAAAATACATCCTGATTCACGCTTCCGGCATATAATGCTGCAATTGTATTCTGATATTCTTCGAATTTTTTATAAAACTGCTTATATGTTTTTTCGCGGACACTGCGGTCCTGATTTTTAATTAAAGTTGAGAATGTGCTCTGAGTAAGAGGAAGCTCCTTGCCTTCAACGTTAATTGTTCCAAAATTTTTATTTAAATCTACATTTGTAAGCATACTGAATGCAGAATCTGCAGTTTGTGCAGACTGCATCTGTAAACTCATAATTCTTTCTTCTTTTTCGCTGAGAATATACTTCTTTTTATAAATCTGTTTTTCTACATAAACCTTGTAGGCTGCAAATTCCTCCTGCGAAATCCAGTTTCTTAATTCATCTTCATTAATTGTCTGAAGTTCGCTTTCAAAAAAACTTAAATCTGCAGAAATTTGTGTATAGGCGATCATTGCTTTTCCTTCCATTTCTGTTGCTAAAGAGTCGCCTTCGTCTGCATAATGCCTTAAAGAAGCATAATGATAAACTGTTTCGAGTTTTAAAAGAATTGCTTCATATGCTTTAAAAGCATTTAAGAGACTTTCCTTTGATTCTCCTAATTTGCCTTTAAAGTCAGCAGCTTTTTTTGCAAGCTCTGGAAGCACAGCAAGATCTTTTTCCCAGTCTTTATCTGATTTATATATTGAAGACAAATTCCATTTATCGCTTTCTGGTATTTCTTTTCTTTCTCTGATTTTTTCGCTCATATTTTCCTCCGGCTTAATTAATTTTTAAATCGCAGACAGTTGCATTAGTGGCTTTTATAAGGTCAGCTGGAGCAATTTTTATCTGAACACCACGCTGTCCGCCACTTATGCAAACTTTGCCGCATTGATTTATTGAATCATCTATAAAAGTCCTGAATTTTTTCTTCATTCCGATTGGAGTACAGCCTCCGCGGATATAACCTGTTAATGCAAGTAATTCTTCCGGTTTTACAGGATTAATTTCCTTGCAGCCTGCATTTTGTCTTGCTTTTTTAAGATTAATTTCGCTGACAGCACTCTGACAAAAAACACAAATTTCTTTTGTTTCGGTACGCATTACAATGGTCTTAAAAACATTTTCTGGAGAAACCTTCAGCTTTTCTGCCATTCGTAGAGCAGCACCTTTTGCAAGCTCGTGCTCTCCATCGTCGTCATACTCTGCAGCTTCATAAGGAATTCCAAGGCCATCTAGAATTCTCATTGCATTTGTTTTTTTCATGCAATGATTTTAGCACAAATAAAATAAGGTGTGAATATGATTAAATATCAATATAATTCATGAAGAAAAGAAAAATAACAGACTATTCTTCTTTTTTAAAGAGAAGAATTTCACTTAATTTATAAGAAATTGTTGTATCTATTCCTGTTCTGTTCTGATTTTCGCTCTTTACTGAAATTTCAAAATGGTTAACAGTCGGTTCATACCCCTCTGCTGAAATTTCGAGAGTAAATTTATAGGTTTTTGTATGTCCTACCTGTTTTGCCGGGAATGGTTTTACCCAAAAAGAATAACTTCCGTGAGTACTCTTCCAGGTTGTTACAGGATTCATCCAGGTTTTATCAATCATTTCTGCAACTTCGCCATCGCATTTTAAAAGAATAGAAGCACCTATAACAGGTTCAAAGGTTGTACCATCAAGAATTTCGCCTGTAAAATGAGGAAAATTATATGAAGGCTTTTTGTTAGCTTCAATAGTACATTCATTACGCTTGTTTGTATGGAAAGGACGTTTTGTTGCACTTACAATTTTTGCACCTTCTAAAGCAATGGCTTCTACATCTGCAAAAGTCTGAGAATTTGCAGTCTGTGCAACTGTATGAGTAACTCCCCTTCCCGAAACAACATATTTTGGAGGAATTCTATTAAGAACATAACTGATTGTGTCTAAACGGCAATTCATGCAGTCACAAGTAAGCCATTCAGCTTTCTCTTTTTTAATGCGTTCATAAAGATCATTTACAGCCTTGGCAACTACATCTTCCATTAAATTATGTACGTCCATTTTTTATTCCTCACAAAAAAAACATTTTCTTAAATTATATGCGCATTTCTGCTAATTATCAACAAAATAAAATTTATAAAAACAGAAGTCAGTTTTTTAATATTATTAATAATTTAAATAACTTCCGGGCGATGTCCGCCTTTCAAAACCGCATGTCTGCGAATTATTAACAGTGAAAAAGACTTCCAGTTTATTTAAACATATCAATTAAATATTTCTGAAAATTATCCACCTTATAATCATATTTCTCTTTATAGACAGATAAAAATTTTTTTAATCCTAAAATCACTTGTTTGTCAGTAAACATATCATTACTATCTGCATATTTTTTTATTTCCTTTATTAAATCATTAAATGTAGCAGGATCATTAGGAGCTCTATCATTCCAAACATCACAGTCAATATCAGATAAAATAGATATTATATCACTATCATCTTTATTTGCTGCTAAATAATCTTCAAATACATTTATGATGAATTTATTAATTTCCAATGTAGTCATTTTGTTTACCTAGCTAAATTGTTATAAAGTCCTGTTTCAGGATCAAATATCTGGGGAAAGTTATTTACACCTGCATTATCTATTATTCCATTTCTAACTCTTGCCCATATCTGTGTACCATTATTATTAATTTTTTGATACCATGAATTACCTCTTTTCTCCCTTATTTTCCTCCATTTAAATTTATTATAAACTCGATTTCCAAGTTTTTCATCTTAAAAACTTCTCATTTTTTCAAAAACACGCTCTTTTTACATAATGCCTGTAAAAAGACTTCCGTTTTATAATTTAAATTTTCAAAAAAAATGAGCATGAGCGTAAGAGGAGCTGAAAAACGCTTGAAGTCCGGTTTCACAAGGTGCAGCCTTGTGAAACACGTCTATAATCTCCCTATACGGACTTCACCGCGCTTTTTCAGAAACTCTGAAGCGGAAGCTCATTTTTTTTTATAAATAAAATTCAAAACCGGAAGTCTTTTTGCAAACATAATCAATAAAACCTATTATTATAGTAGATATGTTGAGTTTTTTCTTTTTTACTGATATTATTATTTTATTATGATGGTTTCTACAAGAGGAAGATACGCACTCCGCGTAATGATTGATTTAGCTGAACAGGATGCAAATTCTTATATTCCTTTAAAGGATATTGTTGCAAGACAGAATATTTCTCAAAAATATATTGAAGCAATAATGAATCTTTTGTCTAAGCAGGGACTGGTTTCTACAATGCACGGAAAAGGCGGCGGATACAAATTAAGCCGTAAGCCTTCTGATTATAAAATTGGAGAAATTCTCAGACTTACCGAAGTTTCTATTGCTCCTGTTGCCTGCCTTAATGAAGGCGCTCCTGAATGTGATAGAGCTGCAGAATGCAGAACCCTTCCTCTTTGGGCAGAACTTAATAAACGCATTCTTGGATTTCTTGACAGCGTAACGATTGCTGATTACATGAAGAAAAATAATTAACTGGAAAAACAAATGGATTTTATAGAGCTGGATTTGCCAGAGCCAGGATCTACTGTTGCAGTAGGAATGTCTGGTGGTGTTGATTCTACTTTAACTGCTTTACTTTTAAAAGAGCGCGGCTGTAAGGTTATTGGTGTAACTATGTCTGTGTGGGATGGCCATATTCCTGCTATAGAAGCAGAAAAAGCATTTCACGATGCATGCTATAGCCCCGATGAACAGGAAAACATTGACGATTGTAAAAAGTTTTGTGCTCAGCAAAATATTGAATACCATGTAATTGATGTAAGCCAGGAATATAATAAGCAGGTTTTAGATTATTTTACTTCTGAATACCGTTCAGGAAGAACTCCAAATCCTTGTATTCGCTGTAACCGCTTTATAAAATTTGGAGCCTTGCTTGAAGGAATAAAAAAACTCAATGTTGAATTTGACTATTTTTGTACAGGACATTATGCAAAAATAGTTCGTCCCAAAAAAGGAATTTGGAATTCTGATAAAACACCCTGCATGATTGCCTGTGCTTCTGATGAATCTAAAGACCAGACATATTTTTTATGCAGGGTTCCAAGTGAAATTCTTGAAAAAGTAAGATTCCCGCTTGCAAACGTAAAAAAATCTGAAGTTTTTGAACTAGCAGCAAAGGCAAATCTTTCTGCGGCAAACAGAAAAGAAAGTCAGGATTTTATAGACATAAAATATATTGACGCCCTTTTTGGTGATAAAGAATCGGTTCCTGGAAATTTTATTGATACTAAAGGAAAAGTTCTGGGACAGCATAAGGGAATTGAATATTATACTGTGGGGCAAAGACGTGGTCTTGGAGTTGCAGGTCCTGTTCCATACTATGTAAAAAAAATTGACGCAAAAACAAACGAAATTATCCTTGCAGAAAAAAGTGAATTAAATTCTACAAGCTTAATTGCAGATGATTTTGTATGGCCTGCAGGAATTGAGCCTGATGAATCTTTTGAAGCTTCTGTAAAAATCCGCTTACGAAGTAAAACTGCAATTGGAAAAGTTGAACGATATTTTCCTGCCGAAGACGATAAAACTGAATACAAAGGTAATCCGTGGAAAATTACTTTTGATGTAGAACAGTATGCCGTTACTCCTGGTCAGTCTGCAGTTCTGTACAATGATGATGTAATTGTAGGTACGGGCATTATTGTCCGATAGTTGAAATTTACTCTTTTTTTGTATATGATTTTTATTCTATAAAGATGCGTTAGCGATGTGAAGGGCGGCGAAGCCGTTCCGAAGCGACAGCGGAGGAATGAGCGTTAGCAAACCCGGAACGTAGCGCCCCGAACGAAGTGAGGGGAACGCCAGAAATAATAAGAAATAAAAAGGAACTGATATGGAATTCACAAAACCAAATGGAAAACGCCGCGTTGTAATTACTGGAGGCGGTATGGTTTCTGCGCTGGGACGCGATTGGGAAACTGCTTATGCTAATTTGAAAACCTGTAAAAATAAAATCCGCTATATGCCGGAATGGGAACGCTATACTAAAATGAATACCCGCCTGGCTTGTCCTTTTGATGAGGAGCTTCCAAGCTTCCCGCGCAAAAAGGTTCGCGGTATGGGCCGCGTTGCTTTGCTTGGTTTACTTTCTACTCACGATGCTTTGCAGATGGCAGGACTTCTTGCAGAAGACGGCGACGATGTAATTGAAGAGCTTAAGAACGGACGTACCGGTATTGCTTACGGAACCTGTATGGGAAGTATGGATGCCATTGGTGACCTTGCAAAAATGGTTGAAACAGGAGATTCTAGTCACCTCAACAGCCAGACTTACATCAAGGCTATGCCTCAGACAAATGCCTGCAACATGAGCGTTTACTGGCAGATTCGCGGTCGTGTAATCATTACTGATACTGCCTGTACTTCCGGTTCACAGTCTATCGGTTACGGTTACGAAGCAATTGAAGACGGCCGACAGGAAATCATGATTTGTGGTGGTGCCGAAGAGCTTTCTGCTCCGGATGCCGCAATTTTCGATACTCTTGGTGCAACTTCTTGTATGAACAAAAATCCGGAAGCAACTCCTAAATGCTTTGATAAGGACCGCGATGGTCTTGTAATTGGTGAGGGTGCCGGTACTTTGATTCTTGAAGACCTTGAACACGCTGTAAAACGCGGTGCAAAGATTTACTGCGAAATTGCGGGCTTTGCAACAAATATGGACGGTTCACACATCACTTCACCTAACAGCGAAACTCAGGCAAAGTGTCTTGAAATGGCAATTGAAGATGCCGGAATCAGCAAGGACCAGATTGCTTACGTAAATGCTCACGGAACTGCTACTCCACACGGAGATATTTCTGAAACACAGGCTGTTTACAAGGCATTTGGTCGCGCAGTTCCAATTTCCTCTACAAAATCATACATCGGTCATATTCTTGGTGCCTGCGGTTGTGTAGAAAGCTGGCTTACAATCAACATGATGAATGAGGGATGGTTCCATCCGAATGTTAATTTGGTTAATATTGATCCGGAGTGTGCTCCACTTGATTATATTACAGGTGAGGGACGCAAGATTGATGCTGAGTACGTAATGGCAAATAACTTCGCATTTGGCGGAGTTAATACTTCTTTGATTTTCAAGAAATGGTCTGATAAATAAAAACTGGATGGAACCATCGCTCAGGCACAGCCTTCGCTCTGCGCCTTTTTATCGATGAAGCTAAAGCAACCCTTACGGCTTGCTTTTTAACGCTTCTTCGATTTTAGGCGGGTTCCATCCAAATGTAAACCTTGTAAACATCGATCCAGAATGTGCTCTACTCGACTTTAAATCAAACAATGTCGTA
This sequence comes from Spirochaetales bacterium, assembly GCA_029098225.1. Taxonomy (GTDB): domain Bacteria; phylum Spirochaetota; class Spirochaetia; order Treponematales; family Treponemataceae; genus Treponema_D. The sequence goes on from JAQXNX010000009.1 coordinate 28,203, forward strand.
AACGCCATTGTTTGATTCACGCATTTTTTTGCTTCGCAAAAAAAGTGCTCAAATGAAAACATCGCAAGCTGCACTTGCGATGTTTTTTTTTGTTTCCCCAGATTTTAATCCTTTCTTCTGACTTCAAATTGTTTTTCTATATTCTGCGGTTTTAAATCGTTAAGCTTTTTGTATTTTTTATAAAGCTCATTCTGAACTTCAAAATTCTGTTCTTTTTTTGCTTTTTCTACAGGAACCCAGGTTCCGGTATGAGTTAATTCCATTGAATTTGTATTATCCTTAAAATATAGTTCAAGAATAGATTTAATATCTTCAAAGGCGTCTTTATCCAGAATCGGAAACATTAATTCAATTCTGCGGTCAAGATTGCGGCTCATCCAGTCGGCACTTGAACAATACAATTCCGGTGTACCTGCATTCTGAAAATAAAAAATTCTTGCATGCTCAAGATAACGATCTACTATTGAAACAACTCTTATATTTTCGCTTAAGCCCGGGACGCCAGGAACAAGCATACAGATTCCGCGGACATTTAATAAAACTTTTACACCACTCTGGCTTGCTTTATACAATGCTTCAATAACTTCTTCGTGAGTAAGGCTATTCATTTTTGCCATAATAAGACCAGGCTGTTCCGGTGTACTTCGTTCAATTTCCCGCTGAATCATAGAAAGCAAACGCGTTTTTAATGTAACAGGAGCCATTCCAAGATAATCCATTTTCTGAAGTGTTGAATAACCTGTTACAAGATTAAAAAACTGAGTTGCATCATTTGCAATCTGCGGATTTGCAGTAAATAGAGAAATATCAGAATATAATTTGGCAGTTTTTGGATTGTAGTTTCCGGTTGAAAGATGAACATAACGACGGATTGTATCACTTTCGCGACGTATTACCATTAATATTTTTGCATGAACCTTTAGATTAACAAGTCCGTAAATTACTGTAACCCCCGCCTGCTCAAGTTCATTTGCCCAGGCAATATTTCTTTCCTCGTCGAACCGCGCCTTTAATTCTACAAGTACTATAACCTGCTTGCCATTATGAGCTGCTTTTTCCAGAGCAGCGATAATTGGAGAATCACGACCTGTTCTGTAAAGAGTCATTTTTATTGTTAATACATCTTTATCATCAGCTGCATCATTTAAGAATTTTACAACAGGTTCATAACTTTCGTAGGGAACATGTAAGATTTTATCTTTTGTTCGGATTGCATCCCAATAGGGTTCATCTTCCGGTAAATCCACAGGATAAAAATGTTCCCACCGTTCAAACGAAAGATTCTGCCCAGCATCTGTTTCCCTTAGTTCAAGTAAATCTCCCGGATTAATAATTCGTTCTGCATAATAAATATCATCTTCTGTAAGTTCCAGCTTTTCCATAAGAAGATTTTTAATTGTTGTACTTGTCTGGTTGCAGGTCATTTGAACTGCAAAAGAAGACTTACGCTGAACAAGCACATCTTCCATTGCCGTAATAAAATTTATGGAATCTTCATCTACGGCAAAATCGGCATCGCGAGTTACTTTAAAAAGCATTGCTTCTGCAACTGCAAAGCCAGGAAAAAGATTTGTACCACACAAAGTAATAATATCCTGAAGCAAAGCAAACTGAAGGCTGTTTTTTTTGTCAGAAGGAAGATAATAAACATTTGCAATTCCTTCAGGAATTTCCACAAAGGCAATATTTTTTAATTCTGATTTTCCAATAAATTCCGGAAGCGAATTTTTAATACCAGGAATTGGTTCAAGCAAAAATGCAACGTAAACCGAAAGATTTTTTATATGAGGAAACACTTCGGAATCTGTACGAAGCGGAGTAAGTAAAGGAAAAATTTCTGTATTAAAAAGATTAGAAAGATATTCTATCTGTGCAATTGTATAAGATTCTGGAGAAACATACACAAGTCCTTTTTTTGCAAGCGAAGGAATAATATCAGAAAGAAGGCAATCCTGCTGACTCCTGATAAGCTGATGGCTTCTTGCAGAAATTGAAGAAAGCAAAACCCGGGAATTTAATCCGGAAGAATCTACATAATCAGGATTTTCATATAACATTCTTTTTACGCTTGCAACTCTAACCTGAAAAAACTCATCAAAATTAGAAGTGACAATAGAAAGATATTGCAGACGTTCCATTAACGGAAGTTCTTTTCTTAACGCAAGATTGAGGATTCTGTCATTAAATTCAAGCCATGAAAGCTCTCTATTAAAAAATCTACCTTCCATAATTATGCTGTTTCTCCTTTATTTTGCGCATAGAAGCACATCAGGCAAGAATTACCTTATATCCGAATACAGATTCAAACATTCCTGATTTTTCTGACAAAGCAATTTTTTCCAGAACAGAGCTGCTGGAATTTACTGTGTGAATGACTAAATTGTTCTGCTCTAATGTAATTGAAAAATCGGTGAATTTCTGAATATGCCCTCTGTCTAACGCATCTGCAATTCTCAAAATTGAAGTAAGCTTTAAAATTGTCATTCGGTCTATTCGCGGAAGCATTAAAAAGCTTTCTTCATCCTGAGGTACTGAATAACCTTTATGATATTTTGCTATTTCAGAAACCAGTGTATTATCTTTTCTGCTAAGCCCGAATATTTCTGAATTGTGAATAATGTACCAGCTATGCAGATTATGATGGTCGTAACGTATAAAAGTTCCAATATCATGAAGGATTGCAGAAACTTCAAGCAGAATTTTTGAATGCTCATCAAGAGCAATTTCATCTTTTAATGTATCATAAATTTTTGCTGCAATCATTCTTACGCATTCAGCATGCTGTTCATCGCCATGGAACTTTCTGAGAAGATTTTTTGCAGAAGCAACAATCTGCATATTAAATTCTTCCTGAAGAACTTCATCCTCTCCATAATTCTGACTAAGAAGCACGCCCTTACGAATACTTGTTTCTGCAACAATCATTTTTTCTGCTTTTGTAAAGCTGAAAAATAATTTATAAATCAAAAGACTAACAAGAAGAGTCTCAGCCTCGTTATATGGAATTTTAAATTTTGCAACACACTCATCTACTGAATAGCCCTGAACTTCCTTTACAAAGGCAAAAAAATCTTCTTTTTCTATTTCCCATAAAAATGTAGAAACAGGCTGTCCGGCAATTAATGCTGCAAGAGTAACATCCGGACCGACAGCAATAAACTGACGAACCTTAGAAAGCTTTAATTCACTTTCAAGAGTTCCCCTTGTATTATTAATTGATTCCTGCATATATCGCTGAATATCGTCATAAGAACTGGCTTTATTACTTATCTGCTGATTTATTCGTACAGTACCAATTCTTAAGCTGTGAACGCCGACCATTTTTCCTTCCGAAATCATCATAATTTCGGTAGTACTTCCGCCTACAACAAGAATTACAGTATCATCATTTTTAAAATCTATACTCTGGTCTTTAATGCAGTCAGAAACTGCAAGATACATCATTTTGTTTTCTTCAATTCCGTCAATAATTTTTACACGAAAACCTGTCTGAACAAGAATTCGATCCATAATAGGATCGCAGTTATTTGAGTCACGTAATGCGCTTGAAGCAAAACAGATTGTCTCGCTGCAGGAAAGCCCCCAGCCAGACAACTGTTCCTTATAACGCTGTAAAATTTGTATTAACTGATTCTGAACATCCTGACTTACACTTCCAGTAGTAAAAACATCTTTTCCTAAAGAAAGAGGTTTATCGGAGCGATCTAAAATATTGTATTCTCCGTTCTCAGAAAATTCGGCAATTAATAACCGGACTCCCGTAGAACCGATATCGATAACGGCCTGCGGTAACTTCATAGGCACTAAAGCTTATCAATAAGCATAGAACACTTTCCACTAGGAATTGGTAGTGTTTTCTTCTTTTGATCAAGGATATTGATTGTAAAGTAATATAATTTTTCACTTTCCATCTGAATTTCCCAGCCACGGGTACTCTTGTTAGAAAGGATTGTGATTAAATTTCGCTTTAATGAAAGGTTTTCAATTCCCATAATCTCAAGATTAGGAATTATCCAGTCTACAGTTTTTCTAGGAAGACTTATAGAAAGGCCAATTACATTTTCTATCATAAGGGCAATTGTAGAAAGTCCTGCGGTAAGAAGGTATCGGGAACGAGCCATCTTTTTTTCTGTCATTTTTGCACGGCCTTCTTTATTTGGAAGATAAGCTTCAAATAAATCTCCAGGCTGCTTATTTTCATTCGGCATTAAACCTTCAAGAACAAAATAAAGATGACGGATTGCACATTCACGAGCCATTTCATACTGAGCATATTTTTCCAGCCCTTTAATTACCATAAAATTGAATGCAGGCATTACGCTTCCACAGAAGCCCATTCCTTCTTCGCTAAAATGAGAATCGTTTGCTGCCAATGTAGGGAACGGATGCTCTGTACCAAAGGTTTTTGGATTATTCAAATGATTAACAAGAAGCTCTGCCTTATCTGCATTTGGAATTTCTGCAAACATTGTCCAGTAGCTTGCAATAGTTTTTACCTTAAGCTGTTTTTCATTTGAATCAAGATCGTAATAAAAACCGTCTTTTTCATTCCACATAAGAGAATTGATTTTTGTCTTAATTGCAAAATACAATTTTCTATACTGGAAGCTTATTTCCTTATCATTTAAAATATCTCCGAGCGCAGACATATATGAAGCATTAATTGCCATACATGCATTAAAATCTATAGGATAGCATACATTTACGCGTGGAGAATTTGTCATTTCTGAAGCAGCAACAGGAACTGAATAAAGGCCGTTAGCTTTTTTGAATTTTTTATCAATCCAGGCCATGTATTTCTGCAAAACAGGCATAACATCTTTAATTCGTTTTTTATTTGCAGATTTATGATAAAGGTTAAATTCTGCAGCTGCAAAAAGAGGAAGCCCTATTCCCTCAGGATTTTCCTTAGAAAACATTGGTTTGTCTGTAGTTACATTATAACGCCAGCGGATTGCCCCATTATCTTCCTGATGCTGATAAAAATAATCAATATTTTTACAAGAGTCGAAATTTCTATTTGAATATACAAGAAAATATGATGAAAGAATTGATTCTAACTGATTAATTACAAATTTAGTTCCCTCTGGATAAATAAAAAGACCGTTTGAATCCTGTTCACCAGATTGAGGATTAATCCATAATGAAGAAACCCAAGACCAAGTCTTATTATAAATATCTACAAAATCCTGATCATAAAAATGGATTTTTGGAAAATCATGCTTATTCACAAGAACTCCTAATAAATGCTTTTTAACTCATATATATAATAGCACACTTTTTAAAAAAAAGACGAAAAAATCAAAAAAAAATTCAAAATTTTTGTCTAAAATTGCAAGTTTGCGCAGTTTTTATAATATCAGAAATTTTAACATACAGCAATGGAGGTATAAAAAATGACAATATACTCGTTTTCACCGTTTGGGTATGAAGGTTCGCTTGTTACTGTTGAAGTAGATTTACGGCGTGGAATTCCGGCTATAGATATTGTGGGACTGGCAGACAGCGCTGTAAAAGAATCCCGGGAACGAATGCAGGCTGCAATCCGAAACAATGGATTTGATTTTCCGCCGGAAAGAATTTTAATAAGCCTTTCTCCGGCAGATTTAAAGAAGGAAGGCGCTGGTTTTGATTTACCAATCGCTCTGGGAGTTTTAAAAGCCGCCGAAGAGTCCGGAGGATTTGATGATTTTTTAAAAGAAAACATTCTTGTTATGGGTGAACTTGAACTCTCAGGAAAATTAAGACCGGTAAAAGGAATTCATGCAGCTGTTTCTACTGCCCTTTCCTGCGGAATTTCTAAATGTATTGTGCCTCTTCAAAATGAAGGTGAAGCTCTGGAAGTTCAAGGCGTAAAAGTATACGGTGCAGATTCTCTGGAAAGCGCATTTAACGCATTAAAGAACGAGAATTATTATAAATCAAAGGAATTTGAGAATGAAGAATCTTATATTCCTCAAAACTGTATTGAAGTTGACGGAGTTTTATTCCCAGAAACAAAGGATTTTGATTTTTCAGAAGTAAAAGGCCAGGAAAAACTTATAAGAGCTTTGCAAATTGCTGCTTCCGGAGGCCATAATCTGCTTGCTGTTGGCAGCCCCGGCTGTGGAAAAACTATGACTCTTACCAGATTTCCTGCTATAAATCCTATTTTAACCAAGCAGGAAGCTCAAAGCGTAACAAGAATCTGGTCGCTGGCAGGTTTGATTAAACCAAGTGAATCTTTAATAAGAATTCCACCATTCAGAATGCCTCATCAGACAGCATCAATAGAAGGAATTTGCGGTGGAGGTCCAAATTGCAGACCGGGCGAAATTAGTCTGGCGCATAATGGAGTTTTGTTTTTAGATGAAGCAGCAGAATTCCGTTCAAGTGTTCTGCAGATGCTTAGAGTTCCAATGGAAAGCGGATTAATTACCTTAAGCAGGGCTGGAAGAAGCACTGTATATCCGGCTAATTTTCAGCTTTTAATGGCGGTAAATCCATGTCCCTGCGGAAATCAAGGATCAAAAACAAAAATTTGTCTTTGCAGCGCAAAATCAATAGAACAATACTGGAAGAAATTTTCTGCACCGCTTTTAGACAGAATTGATTTACGTGTATTTGTTGAAAACCCTCATGAAAAAGCTGTAAACGAAGAAAGAGAAAAATTACTCTCTACGCTGGAAATTCAAAAAGGAATTGCAAGAGCTGTAAAAACGCAAAGAAAAAGGCAGGGAATTAGAAATGCAAAATTATCTCCTTCGGAACTGCTGGAATACTGCGTTCTTTCTAAAGAAGCAAAGGAAAGCCTTGATAATTCTGTTTTGCGCTACGGCTTTTCTCCAAGAGCAACCGCCTCCTGCACAAAAATCGCAAGAACAATTGCAGATATAGAAGGACATCAGCTGATTGCAGAAAAAGACGTACAGGAAGCAGTTTCGTTCAGAAATCTGTGCAGCGATATAATTCCAGAACTGGAAACAGCATGAACAAGCTGCGGCAGCGAGAGAAGAGTTCAACCATTAAAGAAAAAATGTGATTTTAAAATAAAAATGACTTCCTTAATAAAGGAAGCCTTATATACCGGAGAAGAGACTTGAACTAGCCGACGATAGCAGAATCGTTAAAAACAAAGCGCGCCAGCGGTTTGTTTAGATTCTACCATCGTCCGGCTCAGAGCGAGATTAATCGAGCGAAGAGTTCAAGTCTCGGATAATACAAAAGGCGTGTTAAAACAAAAAAGACGCCTTCTTATTAAAGACGTCTTATCTATACCGGAGAAGAGACTTGAACTCTTACACGATTGCTCGCAACAGATTTTGAGTCTGTCGTGTCTACCATTCCACCACTCCGGCGAACCTGATAACACTAACATTTATTTTAAAATCTTTCAAGATGCAGGAAGTTAAAAGAATTAAAATGTGCTATAATAATTGGGTGAAAATTTTCTCTGACACTTTTACCGGACAAAAACCTGAATTTGTCTTAAAAACGGTCTTCGGTTATGATTCATTCCGTTTGCAACAAAAAAAGATAATAGATTCAATTTTAAAAAATCAGGATACGCTTGCTGTAATGCCTACAGGCGGAGGAAAATCAATATGCTATCAAATTCCGGCCTTGATTTTTTCTGGAATTACTGTAGTTATCTCTCCATTAATTTCTTTAATGCAGGATCAGGTTACAACCCTTTCATCTAATGGAATAAAATCTGTATTTCTAAACAGTTCGCAAAGTCTGGAAGAATATAAGCAGGCTGTAAAGGAAATTCTTACACACAAAGTAAAAATAGTTTACGTTTCGCCAGAGGGTGTTTCTTCAAACAGGATAAGAGATATTCTATGCCGAGATGAGCTTGAAATAAGCTGCATTACAATAGACGAGGCTCATTGTGTTTCTCAATGGGGACATGACTTTCGCCCAGATTATCTTGAGATAGCAGGTTTAAGAAAACTATTTCCAAAAACTCCTGTTTTAGCTTTAACCGCAACTGCCACTGAAGAAGTCCGGAATGATATTTGCAAAAATCTTGGAATGAAAAACTGTAAGGTCTTTATTTCCAGCTTTGATCGCCCGAATATTTTTCTTGAAGTTCAGCGAAAACAAAAAAATTATACTCAGATTATTGATTATATAAAAAAGCATTACGGCGAAAGCGGAATAATCTATTGTAATTCACGAAAAAAGGTTGACGAAATTACAGCTTTTCTTGATTCCCTTGGATATTCAGTTTTGAATTACCATGCAGGCTTAAGTGACGAAATCCGCAAAAAAAATCAGGGCTTGTTCATTAAGGACGAAATTCAGATTATGGTTGCAACGGTTGCTTTTGGTATGGGAATAGATAAACCAGATGTCCGTTATGTAATTAATTACGATCTTCCCAAAAGTATTGAAGAATATTATCAGGAAATTGGACGGGCTGGTCGAGATGGAATTGAATCTTCTGCACTGCTTTTATATTCGCCTGCCGACATAAATAAAGTAAGATATTTTTTCCAGGAAGCTGCAGATCCGCAAATGTCAGAACAATTGCTTCAACAAATGATTAATTATGCAAATGCGAAAACCTGCCGGCGCCAGATTCTTTTAAAATATTTTGGAGAAAATTTTTCTTCTGAAGGCTTTACCTCTGAGCAAAAAAAGTGCTGTTGTGATATCTGTAAAAAAGAAGATGATCCGGACTCTCTTGTAGATATGACAATTCCTGCTCAAAAATTGTTATGCTGCATAATCAGAACTGAACAGAAATTCGGAGCTTCTTACGTAATTGACGTTTTACTTGGAAGTATAGAAAAACGAATTATAGAAAACGGTCATAATAATCTTTCTACCTGGGGAATTGGAAATGAACTTTCAAAAGAAGACTGGTTTAATCTTACAGACATTCTCTGCCAGAAGGAATTTATTCAACGCACAGGAGAATACAAAATAGTTACTTTACTTCCAAAAGGCAAAAAATTTCTTGAACAGAGAGAAACCTTAATGCTTCCTTTTGAAAAATCCTGGACTTCTCCACTTGCAAAAACGACAAAATATAAGGCTGCAAAAAATATACCGGTTCCACAAAAACCGGAGCGCTCAGACGAAGCTGCAAATGCAATTATGGAAGATTTAAAGAAATGGAGAAAACGCAAGGCCGATGATATGAATGTTCCACCGTTTGTAATTTTTGGAGATAAAACTCTTTATGATCTTGCAGCAAAAAAGCCTTTAAACAAAAATGAACTTTTGGAGATTTATGGAATTGGTAAAATGAAAGCCGAAGAATTTGGAAAATCAATTATAGGAATTATAGAAAATTACAGATAACCGAACTCCAGTGCATCGGCGTCTATTATGATTTCGTTTTCATTCAAAAAAGAAAATTGTTCTGCTGCTCTTTTTATGCATTGCCGTAATTCTCTGATATTTCCCGGCCATCTGTATTCGCAAAGACATTCAACTGCGTTTCCGGAAAGCTTTACATTAAATTCCTCAGCAATATTTTCTGCAATAACAGGAATGTCTTCCCGCCGTTCTCTTATTGGTGGAAAATATATGACATTAGCCGAAATTCTATGATACAAATCCGGTCTGAAAGAACCATACTCCATCATTTCATAAAGATTAGCATTAGTCGCAAAAATAAATCTTACATCAACAGTTTCACTTTTATCGCTTCCTAAAGACTGAACAATTCCATTTTCTATTACAGACAGAAGCATTGCCTGAAAATTCATAGAAGAAGAGCCAACTTCATCTACAAACAAGGATCCTCCATCTGCACTTTTTATTACCCCCTTCTGATAGACAGCATCTGTATAAGCTCCATTATCTACGCCAAAAAAACTACTTACTGCAAGTGTATCAACTACCCAGGAGGCATTTATAGGCTTAAAAGGAAAATTACATCTTGGTGAAAGCTGATGAATTAATTTTGCAGCAGAAGATTTACCAGTTCCTGTTTCGCCTAAAAGCAAAACAGGAGATGTAGATTGAGCATAATTAAAAATTCTTGTTCTTACTTCGCGAATAGAATCAGAATTTCCGGAAAAGAAACCAAATACAGAATCAGGGAGTCCAAGAAATCTTTCTCGGGAAAGCTGTTTAAAACCGGATGGATTGAACCGGCATATGTTCTCATCTTTTATATGTCTGCAGCAATCCAAAAAAAGATCTTGATTTACTGGAAAAGGCAAAATAAAGCGGTATTTTTCTTCGGCATATCTTCTTATTTCTTCAGAACTGTCTAATGGAAGGAAACAAATAATCCGCTTTGAGTTATATTCTAATGAAGTCTGATACAAAGGAAGAGCTATTTGCAAAAAGGCAGAATCTATTACAACTATTGTTGCATTTAGCTCAGATAAATCGTCCAGGATTGGAATAACATTTGTTGAAAACAACGAAATGCAGGCATTCTTACAAAAATCAACAATATCATTTCTAAAAGAAAGCACCGATAACGTTGCAATACTTCCAATAGATTGATTCAAATATTTAATCCTTACTTTATAAAAATTCTTACTTGTTTTTAAAAAGTCTGTACCAAATCAAGACAATTATATACCACAAATATGGTAAAAGCAAAAATATTTTAAAAGGGTTATGAAGGATTTCTGAATAAATTTCATGGCCTTTTTCGAAGGTTGAATCTTTTACACGTTTTACGCGTTCAGAAAAAATCCCGAATGAATCTTTATAGAACAAAAATATGCTTGAAGAAAATCTATTTCGTCTTCTGTAAGCCCAGCAGTTTTTCTCTTTTATTCCATCACTTAAAAGAACTAAAGAAGGCTGTGCTTTAAAAATTGCCTGAATGACATCATCTTCAACACTTTTCTGATAATAACCGACATAACGGCCAACAATTTTTATTTCGCGAAAAGTATCATGTATATTTTTTTCAGCTTTTGTAAGTGTCTTCTTTGTTGAACCAAAAAGATACAGAGATTTATAATGAGAATCTAAAACTGAAAGAATTTGTATAACTGCATTAAACGGATTGTAACGTACAGGAATTTCTTTTTTAAGAAATTTTGCACCTTTAAGAATACTTTTAGAAATCGGAAGAATTAAATCTGCGTTTTTAATTGTGTCTGCAAAATCGCCTTTATGACGCGCTTTTAAAAGATTCCAAATAGAAAGAAAAACTATCTGCTTTGTTCCAGGCTTTGAAAGAAGTTCAAGAATTTCTCCTTCAAGATTCTCTGGTGAACAAATATCAACTGGCACTCCAATTAATGAAATTCGGTTACTAGACATTTTTTCCTCCTGCCAAAATCTCAGAAACTGCACTTTGAATTGCTGCAATTCCATACAAGCTGGCCGTTTCACATCTTAATATATTTACGGCAAAATGAATTGAATGAAACAGCCCTTTTTCTCTTAATACAGAAATTTCATCAGGACTTATTCCACCTTCACAGCCAACTGCAATACATATTTTTCTGCAGCTGTCGTTTTTAAGCTGACTGCTGCTGATATTCTTTTTTAAAACTTCAAAAAGATTTTCGCTGAATTCGGTACGCTCATATAAAACAAGGCAAAGCGAATTTTTTGAAAAATTTTCGATAGCTGCTTCAAGACTTGTAAGCGGCTGAAGAACTGTTTGAATTGGAGAACCGCTCTGCTGTCTTGCTTCTTTTACAATTCGTTCCATTCGTTCAGTTTTATTCTGACTCATAGAAGCAATGCTGCTTTTTTCTGAATATTCACCAATAACAGGAACTATATTTTTTATTCCACATTCAGTTGCCTGTCTTACAATAAGCTCGAATTTCTGTGCACGCGGCAAGAACTGCAGCAAAGTATATTCAATATTCTGTTCAACTTCCTTTTCAATATTCTGCGACTGCACTCCCCGGGTTACATTTTTTGCATTAACTTTTTCATCTGATGAAAAGCCGTTACAAAGTTGTAAAACTATTTTTTTTGATTCATCAGAAATTTTTGCTACAGTTGTCTGAAAAAGCTCTCCATTTTTTAGACGTACATTAACCATGCTTCCGCATTTCACTCTGAGAACTTGTCTTAAATAATGAAAATTATCTCCAGATATTTTTATAAGACCTTTTTTATCCGGAGCTTCATCTATAATTAATTGACGCATTATTTTGAAACAACCAGTTCAGATTCTTTTTCTGCTTCTTCCTGAAGTTCTTTTAAAGTTTTAGCATTCTGAACAAGATTAAAGAAATTCTTATCAGCAATTATTTTTAATGCTTCCTGAAGCTGCAGATCATAATCCAGATCATACAACGGAGAAGGCTGAGATCTTTGAACCTGAACACGAATAAGTCTTCTTAAAAGTCTTTCATCAAGCTGATATTCTTTTGCAAGTTTTTTAGCTTCGCCTGCAATTGTGCTTTCAGACATTTTTGGATTCTTTTCTACAAGAGCATCTATTACTTTTGAGTTAATTAACTTCATGTAGATTTCTTCCTGTTCCGGAGTGAAGGTTTCCAGATTTTTTATTTCTAAATCTGGCGGAATTCCAATTTTATCTATATTAGTATCACTTGGCGTATAATATTTTGCCATTGTAAATTTTATTCCGTCATCTTCAAAAAGACTTACAACCTGCTGAACAGAACCTTTTCCATATGTCCGCTCTCCAACAAGATATGCAATATGATAATCCTTTAATGCGCCGGAAACAATTTCTGAAGCACTGGCAGAACCTCTGTTTATTAAAATAACTACCGGAATATCTTTTCTTACTGTTGTTTTTGTTTTTGAAGCATTATACTGTCGTGACTCAAAAAGAACCCGGCTTTTTGTAGAAACCACAGGACCAGCATCTACAAATTTATCTACAACATCTACCGCGCTGGTAATTAATCCACCAGGATTATCGCGTAAATCAATTATAAGACCGGTATAATTCTTTTTTTCAAATTCATTTATTGCATCCTGCAGACGAAGCGGTGTATCTGGAGTAAATTGAATAAGTCTTGCATAACCAGTAGAAGTTCCTTCTATCATTCCATATTTTACTGTAGGAACCTCTATTAAAGCACGGACAAGAGTAACATCAAATTTCATATTTGCTCCACGCAAAATTGAAATTGTTACAGAAGTTCCAATTTCTCCGCGAAGAAGATTTACAGCCTCGTCCAGAGTCATTTCGTCAGTTGGAGTTCCGTTTACAGCTGTAATTTTGTCTCCGGTCTGAATTCCAGCCTTCATTCCCGGGCCATCTTCGATTGGAGAAGCAACTTCTATGTATGCAGGCGACTCTGTAGATTTAGAAATCGAAAGTCCAACACCGCCAAAGCTTCCCGTAGTTGTATCGGTCAAATCTCGCATTGAGCTGTCATCCAGATAAACTGTATATGGATCTCCCAAAGCCTCCATCATGCCTTTTAAAGCACCTTCATAAAGAATTTTTGGATCTACTTCATCTACGTAATTCTGCTGAACAAAATCATAAACCTGATTCAGCTTCTTTAAATACTGATAGCTTGAAATTTTAGACTCTTTTTCCGACGATTCAGCAAAGCACTGAGATGTAAAAATAATGAGAAAAACAGTTATTACAATAGAAATACAATTTGTTAGTCTTCTTCTATATAAATTTTTCATAATATATATTATAAGCAAACGCTATCAAAAAATCTATATTCGTGTTATAATATATTTATGTCACAGATAATTCCTATAGCAAGTGGTAAAGGTGGAGTTGGAAAAAGTCTTCTTTCTGCGAATCTGGCAATAGCCCTGGGACAGCAGGGAAAACGCGTTGTACTTGCCGACTTAGATTTAGGTGCTTCTAACCTGCACCTTGTAATCGGTCAGCAGCCGGGAACTGCCAGCCTTGGTTCATGGTTTACAGAAAAATCAGATTTTAAAGATATTATTAAGCCAACTGATTATCAGAATGTAAGTTTTATTGCAGGCGACAGCCAGATTCCTGATCTGACTTCTTTAAAACATATGCAGAAAGTAAAACTTATAAGAAACTTAAAAAATATTGATACAGATTACGTAATTCTCGATTTGGGAGCAGGAACTCATCAATTTATACTTGATATGTTTCTATTATCTCCGCAAGGAATTATTGTTTCGGCACCAGCCGTAACAGCAACCTTAAACGGTTATTTGTTTTTAAAGAATGCCGTATTCAGACTGCTTTATACAACTTTTAAAAGAGGAACTGCAGGAAGAGCTTATCTTGATGAATTAAAGAAAAATTCACAGGCTTTGCAAAAATTATATATTCCTCAGCTTATTCAGGGACTTGCTGCTACAGATGCACAGACAACACAGTTGTTTATAAACCGCATGCAGCAGTTCCGTCCGCGCCTTGTTATGAACATGATTGAAGATCCTAAAGATGCAGACAGAGCCCAGCGAATTAAAGCTTCCTGCAATCAATATCTTGGTCTTGAGATTGAATATCTTGGTCTTATGTACCGCGATATGCTTCAGGACAAGGCTCTTTCTTCTCAACTGCCGGTTGTAGTTTATAAGCCTCAATCTGTACTTGGTCAGGCTATTTATAGAATTGCAGATAAAGTTATTTCATCTCCAGTTCATCAGTTTGATTCTGATTTTAATCCGGACAGCTTTAACAGCGATAATTTTGAAGCAGCAGAAGAGGACGCAGCAGAAGATTATAACTTTAAGCTCTCAGGAATTGATGATTTAGTTTCGGGAGGTTCTTTAAGCATAAGTGAACTTGCCGAAATGATAAAGGCCCAGAATTATGAACTGACTCAGCTGAAAAAAGAAAACAATCTTTTGAAATCAAAACTCATAAAGGCTGCCGAGCAGGGATTCAAAGTATAATTAACAGCAATTTTCCATTGAGCTAAGGAGATTAAAAAAATGTTTTTGTATATCAATTATCCTTCCTGGATTCAGCCGCAGATTTTTCCTGGCGTAAAATTTTTAGGATTATTGCGCTGGTATGGCTTAATGTATGCAGTAGCTTTTGCAATCGCATATTTTTTATTAAAAAAGGTTGCAAAAGAAGGCGCATTAGACACAAAAACATATAAAGTAAAGGATGACGATATTTACAGCTTTATTTTTACTGGAATAGTTTTCCTTTTGATTGGTGCAAGAATTTTTTCTACCTTAATTTATGATACTTCAATAAATTACTATAAAAGACCATGGCTGATTTTCTGGCCATTTTATAACGGACATTTTACCGGTTTTGAAGGAATGTCTTATCATGGTGGATTTTTTGGCGGAATTATTGGAATGATAGTCTGGTGCAAAAGGCATAAGGTTTCATTTTTAAAATGGAGCGATGCAATGGTCTGCGCCATTCCGCTAGGCTACACCTTTGGAAGAATAGGAAACTTTCTTAATGGTGAATTATATGGAAGAATTACGACAATGCCATGGGGAGTCGTATTTCCTCATGCAGAATCGTATTCGGGCTCTTTAGAATGGGTTAAGGAATTTGCTGCAAAAATTGGAATGGATATTTCTTCCAATGCACTTGTAAATCTCCCAAGACATCCAAGTCAGTTATACGAAGCATTTTTTGAAGGAATTGTTCTCTGGCTTGTAATATGGTTTTTCCGTAAGCATAAAAAATTCGATGGAATGCTTGGAGCAATTTATGCCGGCGGCTATGGCATAGTAAGATTCTTTATAGAATATTTCAGACAGCCGGACGCAGATTTAGGTTATCGGATTGGAAATTCAAAAGCACCAACTTATTTAAATACTTCGCTGGCAAATATTTCTACCGGGCAGATTTTATGCTTTTTAATGATTCTGTTTGCAATTATTTATGCTTTCTGCGGTTACAAGATTTCTAAAAAAGCAAAAGAAAAAAAATGATTTCTGTATTTGCTAATCCTTCAGAACTGGAAAAACAGGCAAAAGAAAAATACGCTATTCCTCCTTTTTTGATGATGGAAAATGCAGCCCGCAAAATGGCAGATTTTATAATCTCCAGACTTTCTTCATTCCGCGATTCATCAGTTCTTATTATCTGCGGAAAAGGTAATAATGGTGGTGACGGTTATGCACTTGCAAGATTACTTCAAGGAACACTTAATGTTTCTATAATATGCATTGAAGCACCTTCTGCAAAAGAAGCAGCTGTTCAATACGAAATGTGCAGACGGCTTGGAATCAAAATTCATTCCCTGGAAAAAGCCAAAAAACTCTGTAAAGAACTTTCACAAGAGGATTTTTTAATTGACTGTATTTACGGGACAGGCTTTCACGGAGAATTATCTTCTGAAATAAAAGAGCTTATAAACACAATGAATGAAAGCCAGGCAAAAAAACTAGCCTGCGATATTCCTTCTGCTCTGGAATTTTGTGCTGATTACACAATAACAATGGGAAGCCACAAGCTCCAACTTTTTTCCGATAAAGCAAAAAATGTCTGCGGGGAAATAATTATTGCCAGTCTTGGAATTTCTAATGATAAATTCCAGAATCCTTATAACGAAGTTTCTGATATTTCAGAAACTCAGCAAAGTGCAACTGATATTTATCTGATTGAAGCTTCAGACATTAAACTTCCTCTCAGAAAAAAACGTGCAGCACATAAAGGAACTTACGGACATACTTCTGTTTTATGCGGAGATAAAGCTGGTGCCGCAATTTTATCTGCAACTTCTGCAATGCTCTTTGGAAGCGGACTTACAAGCATAATTGATTATTTTTCAGAAAATCAGCAGAGCGAAGATAACACAGATTCAGATATATTCTGCGTTCCGCTTTCTCAATTTAAAATTTCTCCTTCTCTTATGATCTCAGATTCAATTCCTAAAAAGACAACCTGTATTTCTGCAGGCTCAGGTTTTTCTCAATATTCAAAAACAGCAGCAAAACAAATTATTAACTGGTTTGATAATTATGATTCACAAGCTGTTGTACTTGATGCGGGAATGCTTACTTCTGCAGAAACTCCGGAATTTCTCTTCAGACTGAATAAATTTCAAAATGCAAGAATTCTCCTTACGCCACATCTTGGAGAACTTGCGACTTTACTTAAGAACGTAATTGCAAAAAATCCAGAAGCTGCAAAACAATTTTCTATAAATGAAAATGATTTTTCTGTTTCTGAACTTTCAAATTCTCCTGATAAAAAAATTCTTGCAGGAAAATTTTTAACTACGCTTTATCCTTTTACAACAATAATTATGAAGAGTGCAAACACATTTATTGCCGTTCGTGATAGCTCCAATAAATATAAAATTTATATAATTACAGACGGCACACAAAGTCTTGCAAAAGGTGGAAGTGGTGACATACTTGCCGGAATGACTGCAGCCTTACTTGCTCAGGGCTATAATGCAAAAGATTCTGCCATTACTGCTGCAGAATATCACGCACTACTTTCACAAAAAATCGGTACAGAAGCGTATAACCTTTCTCCCGAAAAACTTCTTGCAGAACTTGAACTTAACATGTAATTACACATGTAATTGCAACACACCTCTAAAATCACTAAAATAAGCTTATATACGAAAAAAATGCGCAACGGTGCGCGGCATGGAGTTCCACATGACAAATATTAACGTTCCTGAACTTTTTGGTAGTCTTGTATTTAATCAGTCAGTTATGAAGGAAATGTTACCTTCTCAAACCTACAAGGCACTCAAGCATACAATGGAAGAAGGAACTCCCCTCGACCTTGAAGCCGCAAATCAGATTGCAGAAGCTATGAAAAACTGGGCAATCTCTAAAGGCGCCACACACTATTCTCACTGGTTCCAGCCTCTCACAGGTATTACAGCAGAAAAACACGATTCCTTCCTTTCTCCTGCAGAAGAAGGAAAAATTATAATGAGCTTCAGCGGAAAAGAGCTGATTAAGGGAGAACCTGATGCTTCTTCTTTTCCAAGCGGAGGAAAACGTTCAACCTTCGAAGCACGCGGTTACACAGTCTGGGATCCGACATCTTATCCTTTTGTAAAGGACCACACACTTTGTATTCCTACTGCCTTCTGTTCTTATAACGGTGAAGCTCTTGATAAAAAAACTCCGCTCCTGCGCTCAATGGAAGCAATTAATGAACAGAGCCTCCGCGTTCTCAAGCTTTTTGGAAACCAGGCAAAGCACGTTACAACAACTATGGGCCCTGAGCAGGAATATTTCTTAGTTGATGAAAAACTCTACCAGAAGCGCAAGGACCTTAAAATGTGCGGCCGTACTCTTTTTGGTGCCCGCCCTGTAAAAGGACAGGAAATGGACGACCAGTACTTTGCAGCCATCAAGCCTCGCGTCATCAAATATATGGAAGATTTGAACGAAGAGCTCTGGAAGCTTGGAATCTACGCAAAGACAGAACACAACGAAGCCGCTCCTGCCCAGCACGAGATGGCTCCAATTTTTACAACAAGCAATCTTGCCGCAGACCAGAATCAGCTGACAATGGAAATCATGAAAAAGGTAGCCCGCCGCCATGGCCTTATCTGCCTCCTTCACGAAAAACCATTTGCAGGTGTAAACGGAAGCGGTAAACATAACAACTGGTCTATTGCAACAGACCTGGGCGAAAATCTTTTTGCACCTGGAAAAACTCCACGCGATAACGCACAGTTCCTTCTTTTCCTCACTGCAGTTATTAAGGCTGTAGATGATAATCAGGACCTGCTCCGCTACTCTGTTGCATCTGCCGGAAACGATCACCGCCTTGGAGCAAACGAAGCGCCTCCTGCAATTGTTTCAATTTACGTTGGCGACGAGCTCGATGCAATTCTTAAGGCAATCAAAGACGGCACAGACTATAACGGAAAAGCCGGCGTAAAAATGACAATTGGGGCCGACGTACTTCCACCTATTCCAAAGGATTCTACAGACCGCAACCGTACTTCTCCGTTTGCCTTTACAGGAAACCGTTTTGAGTTCCGCTCAGTAGGAAGCGCCCTTTCTATCAGCGGACCAAACACAATCCTCAACGCAATTCTCGCAGACACCCTCCGCGCCTTTGCAGACGAGCTTGAGCAGTCAAAGAACTTTGATGAAGACCTGCAGAAGCTTATTAAGCGCGAAATCACCGCTCACTGGCGCATCCTCTTCAACGGAAACGGCTACGGCCAGGAATGGATTGAAGAAGCAGAAAAACGCGGCCTTAAAAACTACCGCACAACACCAAAGGCAATCGAGCACTACATAGACCAGAAGAACATAGACCTCTTCACCCGCCTCGGAATCTATACTCCGGAAGAAATGAAGAGCCACTACGATATCAAACTCGAGAAATACTGTCAGGTAATGAACATTGAATCAAACACAATGCTCGAGATGGTTCACAAAGATATCATCCCTGCAGCCTTTAAATACCTGAACGTACTTTCTGACACAGAGTTCAAGATGCAGCGCGTTATGACAATGTGCGACGCCGGCCTTAAGCTCATGGAAAAGCTCAACAACCTTGTAAACGAGCTTTCCAACAAAGCCGATGCACTCGCTGCTAAACACGAAGAAACCCGCGCCATCGCCGACCTCATGCAGAGAGCCCACGCCTACGCCAAGGTTGTAATTCCTGCAATGGAAGCCGTACGCGCCGTAGCCGACCAGATTGAACCATTGCTTGGCGAAGAATACAAGCCTTTCCCAAGCTACGAAGATTTGCTCTACAGCGTGCAGTAAAAATTTATTAGCAGCGCATTTCTCTAACAAAATTTAAAGTGGCGAAAAATGCATAATTGATATATTATAATATTCAAGAAGGCATTTAATAATGGTAACGGCTCTCGGGCATTCACTGATTCAGAAAGTTAGAGATTTTTTATACATGATCGGTTATCTTGGGAAACTGATAACCGCGTCGTTTTTTTTTGCTAAAAGAGGAAAAACCGCTCGAAAAATTCTTACAATGCAGCTTCTATTTACATATGTGGAAGCGTTACCTATCTGCTGCTTTCTTGCAGCGGGAATTGGCTCTTCGGTTTTTATGATTGCAAACAACTTTCTTACAGCACTCGGTCAGGACAAGCTTAAATACGATTTAATGGTTCTTCTTATAATGCGGGAACTCGGACCAATTCTTATTGCTTTTATTGTGACAGCACGCTCGGCAACAGCTATTGCAACAGAAATAAGTACAATGGTTGTACGTCATGAAATTGAGGCTTATATTTCTGTCGGAATAGATCCTATTGCGCACATTGCCGCTCCACGATTTTTAGGAGTAACCTTTTCTCTTTTCTTTTTGAATATTTACTTTTCACTTTTTGGACTTCTATGTCCAGCTATTATAATTCAGTTTGTTTCCACAACAAGCATTTCAGATTATTTAATGAATATTTTTCTTGCCCTTGATTTAAAAATCATTTTAATTTCAATTTTAAAGAGCATTGTTTTTGGAATGATTATTTCAGGCGCAGCAACACTCTATGGATTTAGTGCTGGACGCGCTTTTACAGAAATCCCTATGGCCGGACTTCGGGCTGTAAGTAAAGCATTTCTTTATATCATAATAGCAGATGCGTTTATAACAATTCTGTCTTATACGTTCTAGGAGACTTTCTATGTCTGGCATAAAAATGAAAAACGTATCCTATGAAGACAATAACCAGAAAATCCTGCACGATATTTCTCACTACATAGAACCGGGTTCTGTTACAGCTTTTCTTGGAAAACCAGGAAGCGGAAAATCAACTGCACTAAAAATTCTTGCCGGACTTTTTCCACCAACTTCGGGGATAGTCACTTTTGATGATAAAGATATACATACAATGAATCAAAAGCAGCTTATGGATTTTAGAAAGAAAGCCTCCTTTATGTTTCAGGATTCAGCGCTCTGGGCAAATCAGGATATCTTTCACAATCTTGATCTTCCGCTGCAAATTCATTTTCCAAAAATGAGTTTAAAAGATCGCAGAGAAAGAATCGGGAAATATACCGAGCTTGTAGATTATAAAAAACCGCTTGTAATAAGGCCAGCTTCCCTTTCTATTGGAGAACAAAAGAAAATCAGTTTTGCCCGCGCATTAATTTGCGATCCCGAAATTCTTTTTCTTGATGAACCGACTGAATCGATTGATGATAAAACTGAAGAGCTTTTTATTTCAATACTCAAAGATTTTATTTCACAAAAAAAAACTGTTGTTTATGTAAGTCATGATAATTATTTAATCAATTCTTTTTTATGTGATAAAATCTATTTTGAAGATGGAGAAATAAAAGAAAAAGTTCTGCTTGATGACATTAATCAGCTTGAAGATTATTATGAAGGTGAACTATGAAATTTAAAATAAGATATGCAGATCAGATAGTAGGAATTTTAAGCCTAATTGCAATAATCGCTTTAATTTTCATTATCTTCTTAATTGGTTCTACGCAAAAATGGTTTGTTCCAAAACATAATTATTACACCGTCATTTCTTCAGCTTCAAATATCAGCGTTGGTAAATCTATCACTTATAAAGGTTTTGAAATTGGAAAAATAAAAAGTTTTTCTCTGGATGAATCAGATAAGGTTGTCGTTCATTTTTATATTACTGACGATTACAGAAGCAAGGTTGTAAAAGATTCTATTATAGAAATTCTTACAAGCCCTTTGGGTTCTTCTGTAGTATTTTATCCTGGCAATAGAACTGATTATCTGGAAGACAATTCCTTTATTCCTGAACGATCAAGTGAAGAAGGCAAGGCTCTTATTCTTGCACGAAAAGTAAGCGTTGTAGAACAAACAGATTCAATTAACACAATTCTTGCAATGGCAACAACTCTTGTTGGAGATATAGACACTCTTGTAAAACAAGTTAATATTGCTCTGGAAGGAAAAGAAAATACTCCTCTGACAAATACAATAACTCAGCTTAATTCAATTCTTTATAATATAAATGCAATTACCGCTGATCCTGACGGTCTTGTTCCAAGACTTCTGGAAGATGAAAATGCAGAAGGTTCAATCGCAAATGTTCTTATGCAGCTGGATGCAACTATGAGCGAGATATACAGCATTACAGCTTCGGTAGATGATAATATGCCGGGAATTTCTATTCTTATTTCTCAGATGCAGACTTTGTTAAAACAAATGCAGGACGTTATGGAAGGTTTAAAAAACAATCCTCTTCTTAAAAACGGAATTTCAGAAAAGCCAGAAAAAGAAAGTGCAACGCCAAAACTCAGAGAGGATAACTTCTAATGAAAAAATATAATTTATTTTCTTCAAAATGTTCTGGAAAAATTGCTGCCGCACTTTCTACCTTCATTTTTATAATTATTTTTTCCGTTTCCTGCTCATCAGGTCCAAAACGGCTGATGGTGATAACTACAATTCAAAATAACTGTAAAGATTCTATAGAAACAGCTAATTCATGTATTTTGAATGGAAACTATTCTATGGCCGAAGATTTATTAAGCAAAGCAAGAGTTCAGGCAATCTCCATAGATAATTATGATTTGCTTCTTTCGGTTTCTCTAACTCATGTAAGTCTTTATCTTTCATATAATCCACCGGAAGTTGAAAAAGCCGAACAGTTCTTAAATCAAGCTTATAGTCTTTCTGGTAATACAAAAAACACAAAAGAAAGTGAACTTTTATGTGCTATGTCCGAAGCAAGAATTCTTATTGCAAAAAATAATGTACAGCCGAACTTTAAAATGATTACAGAAAAAATGGATGATGCAAAAAAAGTTTTTAAAAACAGTCCATACAATCATGCGCAATGCGACAGTATTCTGGGAGATGTTTACAGACTTTCCGGTAAATACAAAGAAGCAGATAAAATATATAATGAAGCCGCAAAACTTTTTACTGAAAGTATGTATCTTTCGGAAATTGGAATTACCTGGTACAAGATTGCACAAAATCATTCGCAGGCCGGAAACAGTAAGGCTGCACTTGAAGCACTTAACACTGCAATTTATTATGACCGTTGTGCAGAAAATTCCATGGGGCTTGGAGCAGATTATTACATTAAGGCTGTAATTTTATTAAAAGGAACTCCGAACGAATCTAAGCGTAATGAAGCAAAAAAATCTCTTCAGCATTCTGCAGAAATTTATTTTGCTGCCGGCAAGCCTGATCTTGCAGAAAAAAGTCTAGATTTACTTAAAACTTTAGAATAATCCAGGTAGCACCACTTCCGCCGTCTTCTCTGTTTTTTGGATGCCCGGACATTCCGCAATACGGATTATACTGAATAAACTTTCGAACAACTTCACCAAGCACAGGATCTGTTCCTTTTGTATGATTTCCTTTTCCATGAATAACAAGAATTTTTCTGATTTTTTTTCGGACACAGGTATTTATAAATACAGTAAGTTTTTGTTCTGCTTCGTCTTTATGCAAACCATGCAAATCTAAAAAGGCTTCAGGTCTCATATTAATAAGATAGCTTTTATCCTGCTGTCTTGTGCGCTCTTCATTTTCTTCTGCAAGTTTATCTTTATCTATTGTTCCATAACGTCTAAGCCACACTTCCATAGGATTAGCTCTCTTTTCCGAAGAAGCAACCGGCTTATTTAATCTGGCATCTTTATTTGCAAGTTTTTCTTCCAGACTTGGAGCATTTGCTTTTTTATGTGAAATCTGATTTTTAGCAGACTTTGCTATTTCTCTTTTTTTAACA
Organism: Spirochaetales bacterium; assembly: GCA_029098225.1. Classification (GTDB taxonomy): domain Bacteria; phylum Spirochaetota; class Spirochaetia; order Treponematales; family Treponemataceae; genus Treponema_D. The sequence continues at coordinate 51,677 of JAQXNX010000009.1, forward strand.
GCTTCCTGTTTTTGAATTGTATCCCATTGATTTAAAATATCGCCCATGTTCATAAAGCATTCTCCAGCTTTTAAATTCTTGCAAAGTTTTTGGAAGGGATCCACCCTTCAATATTCTCATAAGAAATTTTACACCAGTTATCTCCAGCCTGTAAAATTTTAATTTTCATTCCGCGTTCTATTTCCATTATAATCGAACTTGTTTCATCAGGAACAGAATACACTACTCCGCCATAAAATATTCCAAATTTATTTGAAATCTGAATTTTAAAGAAAACAGAAGCTGATAAAAATAATAATGAAATAATTCCAAAAATTATTTTTAAACGCAGTGATTTTTTCCTAAGTAAAATCAGAATAATAACTATACTCAAAAACAAAAACAGAAAAATAAAAAAAAGCGGTTTATACGCAGAATTTCCCGAACGAAGCTTTTCTGCAAGTTCATCGCATTCTTCTATAGAAAGCTTTTGTACATTCTCTTCAGTTTCTTCTTCATTATAAAAAGCATTATCAAGATATTTTAAAACTTCAGAATCAAGATTTTTTTCAAGACCTTCATTTTTACCGCTTAAATGTGAATCTGAAGAACTTTGTAACTCGTTAGTAAAATCGACTGTAAACTTTGGAAAAGAAAGCTCAACAGTAGAATTATTATTATTTCTTGCTGTAACAGACATTTTTGGAAAAGCAATTTTCTCATAAGAAATAGCCTTCCATTTAAAATCTGCAATTCTGATAATTTTATTATCTGCTTCATTTACTGAAAAATTATCATATAACTTAATCAACTCAAATAATGAATCATCCGGGATTTCATAAACAAAATTTGAATATTCTCTTGCAAACTGAATTCCAACTGTAAAATATAAATCCTTAAAAGCTGGTGCATTAATTTCAGAAATCAAATTATCTGAATACAAAACTCTTGATTTTTTTCCTTTATCATAAAATTCAATTACAAGTCGTGCATTCAAAAGTTCAGGATTTTTTGCGGCTAGAATTTTATTTATTTTAAATTCATTTTTCTTTCCGTCAATAAAAAAAGTTACAGGCTCAAAAGAATAAATTCCTTCTTCCTTAAAAATTATATAAAACTCAATTTTTGTAGAATTAAGAGAATCAAACTTTTTATAAATTTCAAATGGAATCTGAATTTTCTTTTTTTCTGAATTTTCGTTTTTTTGAAATTCTGCATTTAAATAAGAAAAATTATAAACAACATGCGACGAAGAAACTTCAGGTATTGTAAGTGTAAATTTGACTTCTTCATCAGTAAATACACGATTATTTTTTATATTCTGAGGAATTGCAAAATATTCAGAAATAATTGAAGAAGTCTGAGCATTTACAGAACTCAAGGAAAAAACAATAAAGAGAAAAAATAAAAATGCGGGTTTAATTAATAAACTATTTTGATTTATTAATAATCGTCTGCAAGATTTCTCTGCGGAGTTTCGTTGTTGCTTTTCCATTGTTTTTTATCATTCTCCTTTATATGTTCAAAAACAGCTTTTTCCATTTCATCCTGAATCTGCTCATCCTGCGAACCTTCAAACGACTGTCCTTCTCTTTGAGGAACATCCGCCTGTTCAAAATTTACAGATAACTCAAAATTTATTTTGGCATCAAGACGCGAACTGTCAATTTTTAAGGCCTTCTTAAAAAAATCTCTCGCTGAATCATAATCTTCCTGCTCGTGTGCAATTATTCCGGCATTGTAGTAAGTTGAAAATAATATTTTATCTTCAGCGTCTGTAGAAATCTGCATAAACATTTTCATTGCACTTTCCATTTCGCCCATCATCATATATGCAGTTCCTAAATTATATAGACAGGCATCTATTTCTTTTTGATTTTCTCTTCTTTTTGCATTTTCAAGAGCTTCATAATACTTTTCTACAGACTCAGAATATTGTCCTTGCTGCCATTTAACTGTTCCGCTTAGAATCTTTGATGAAGTTTGAGAACAGGATGAAAAAATAATTACTGCTGTTCCAAAAAACAAGAATTTTTTAAAAAACCTGTAGTTAAATTCAGTAATAAGATAACTTAAAATAAGACAGATAAATGCAAGCGCAAGAAAAAATTTATGACGTGAAAGTGGTTTGATTTCGTAAGTGGTAATAATATTTTCTTTCTCTTTATTTTTTATCTGCAACAGAAGTTTCTGAGCTGAACCTTTTTCGTTTGCATTAATGTAAGAAACTTTTGCATTAGATTTATAAATATTGTATTTTTCATTTACTGATTCAACTACAGCTTTAATTTTCTCTTCGCGCAGGGCTGTTTTGACTTTTGTTTTTTTATCACCCGCAAAAATTTCTGATTCTTCCTTTGAGCCAAAACCTATAATTGTAACGGCTATTCCACTTTCCACACATGAACAAATTGCTTTTTCCATCTTACCTAAAGTTTCTTCACCATCTGTGAATAACCAGATATGTGATGCAGTAGAATAATTTTCTGGAAAACTTTTTTTTGCCTTTATAATTCCATTTTCAAGACTTGTACCCGGCACAGTTACTAAATCTGAAGAAATAATTTCCAGTAAAGAATTTATATAAGAGCTATCTTCAGTTAAAGGAATTGCCTCTATCCCATCACCTTTTGCAAGAATTACAGAAACAGATGTTCCCTCCATATTTTCAATAAGTCTGGATGCAAATACAGAAGCAGATTTTAATCTGGAAATTCCGCCGTATGAATCTAGAGCATTCATACTGTTAGAAATATCAAATACAAAAGAAACAGCATGGCTTGACTGTTTTACCGGCATAAGATAAGTTCCCCATGAAAAGCCCAGAAAAGATAAAACGACAAATATAAAATAAAAAAATTGAAAGACTCTTTTTACAGCAAGTGATTTTCTAAAATTGACTGCAGAAAGTTCCCTTAAAATAATTTTCTTTATGAACCAGGAAACAAGCATGGCAATAATTGCAATCAATAAAAATTTCTTATAAAGCGGCCTTGTATTATTTTTATAAGAAAAATGCTGATTGGTTCCCTGAGATTTTGTAACACCTGCTAAAACAGAATTTAATTCCTGAAGAGTCTGAACTTCGTAATATCCACCATTTCCAACAGCAGCAATTCTTTTGAGACTATCTGCATCAAAAGAAGAGTTATAAGACCCCATATAAGAAACTCCAGTTACAGGATCGGTATACTCTATAGGAAAATTTCCTTTAGTTCCTAGCCCAACAACATAAACGTTTATCTGTTTTTCTGCAGCAAGTTTTGCAGCAGTTTGAGGATTAATTTCTCCTGCATTATTTTCTCCATCAGTAAGAAGAATAATACATTTTCCGGGAGCTTCGCTTGAAGAAAGATGACATACAGCCGTCGCAAGTCCATCGCCAATTGCAGATCCGTTTCCTAATTTTCCTACAAAAACAGATTCAAGTTGGCTGTTAAAATAATCCTGATTAAATGTAGGAGGAACAAGAACTGCAGCATCAGAACCTAACCCTACCAGCCCGAATCTTGCACCTTTATTTGCCTGAAGTAAAAGCTTAATTGCATTTTTAGAAGCTTCCAGTCTGGTTTTATCATCCATATCCTTTGCCATCATGGAAGGACTGGTATCCATTACAAAAATAATATCAGTGCCAAGAGAATTGTATATTTTTTCCTGAACGGAAATTACAGGCTCACTAAATGCAAAAACTGTAAAAACAAAACTAACGGTAGTTAGTAACTTTGCTATTACAGATATTAATTTAGTTCCTTTATTTTTATATTCAAAGGAATTGCCGTTCCAGTCAGAAAGAACAGCTTTAAATGTTATCCTATTTAATAGCCTGATTTTTCTGAACGCAGCTAAAAGCAAAGGAAGAAGCAAAAGTAATAATGCAAAGGGGTTTTGTAAACTAAACATTCTGAACCTCGCTTCTTTCTAAGGACTTTTTTAATTCTTCATAAAAATAATTTTCTATATCATTAACAATATCTAAAAGTTTTTTACACCAGAGTGCATTATTTTTATTCGTAATTTCTTTAGTCTTTTCCAGATTATTTTCTGATTCTATTAACGAAGATAATTTTTCCCTTCCGTATCTTACTTCATCTGTTTCTGTAAATAAATTAATTACAGCTTTCTTTATATTCTCAGGTACATTCTGCAATTCTTTTTTTATCTGCAACGTGGTAAATTTTGTATAACTTTTTTCAAGTCTTACTTCCATATAATTTCTTGCAATATCCTGAATTACTTTTGCAGATTCTTTTTGTGTTTGTGTTTTTGAATTTTGCAGAACAGCAATTGCTTTTAATGTCTGCTTTTTATTTCGCTTAAGAAGAAATTCTTTTTTCTTAAACTTAATCCAGTTCATAAATTTTTTGTGTCGGATTATTAAATTCAGCAATATGACAATAAGAATTATAGAAACAACAGAAACTCCATAAAGAGCATATGTTGTTCCGGCAAGAAGCTGTGGAGTTTGAATACTTCTAAGCTTTGTGTTTTCTTTTCCCGAAAGAACAGAAGAAACATAAAAAGAATTAAATTTAATAATGTAATTACCATTTTCAAATTCCATATCTGGAATTGAAAGCTCTCCGGTTTGCCAGGGAACCGCAGTAATTATGATATCATAAAAATCTACACCACGTTCTCTTAACTCAGCTTTTTGAATTTCAAGAAAATCCTGATCTTCTATCTCTACAAAATTTTTTGTACTTATGCCATTTGTCTTTAAATCCTGTGAAGCAGAATTAAAAGTACATTGAATTGTTACAGTATCTCCAACATATACCTTTTGAGGAATTACAGTCTGTTGAATTCTTACTACTTCACCTTTAGCCATTTATTTTCTCGAACCAAAAATCAAATTTAGAACTTCCAGAGGATTATCATCTGTATTCATAACTGCAGTAAAAATGCCATGCTTTGTGCAATAATTTTTCCAGAGAATTTTTTGAGCTTCATTATATTCCAGCCATTCTTTTTTAAATGAATTGGAAGAACTTGGTAATTCCATTTTTAAATCAGACTCTGAATCCTCAAAAACAACAGAACCAATTGCAGGTAGCTCTTTGTCGAATTTACTTTCTACACGTATCGCAATTAAATCATTATGTTGAGTCAAAGGAAGAATTGCCTTTTGCCAGTCACCTGTTCTAAAATCAGAAATTACAAAAATCATTGAACGGCTTTGAAGCATTTTCTGTGCACCCGTTAAAGCATTTTTTAATGCAGATCCTTTTTTTTCTGAAAATTTTTCTATAGAATCCATTTTCTTTAAAAGTGTCATTGTATGCTCTTTACTTAGCATACTTTTAGAAGCAAAAAAAATATCATCATTAAAAATAATTGCACCAACAGGACAGGAATTTATTTCTCCTGCAACGGCAAGCAATGCAAAAGCTTCTTTAGCTACATCATATTTTGTTTTTTTACCATCTTTAAGCTGCATTGAAAAAGAACCATCAAGAACAATAAAAATCTGAAGCTCACGCTCTTCATCAAACATTTTTACAAACGGCTTTCCCATTCGCGCCGTAACATTCCAGTCTATACTTCGAATATCATCGCCGCGATTATAATCCCGCACTCCGCTGAATTCAATTCCCTGACCTTTGTAAAGAGATTTAAATGTTCCGGTCTTCATTCCTTCGGCAAGATTTACTGCGAGTAACTTCAAATAGGAGGCTTTTTTAATAAGCGATTCATCTTCAAAGATTTTTTGAGCCATTTCTTTCCTTAAAAATTATGGAAGAGGAATAAAATCCAGAAGTTTAGAAATAATCTGATCAGCCGAAATATTGTCTGCAGCGGCTTCGTAAGAAAGAACTAAGCGATGACGTAAAACATTCGGAACAACTTTTTTAATATCTTCGGGAAGAACATAATCTCTTCCTTCAAACATAGCCTGAACTTTGGCGCATTGAAGAATTGCAATTCCTGCTCGAGGCGAAGCTCCAAAATGAATATAATGAGTTATATCATTAGAAAAACTATGAACAGCTTTCTGCTTCTGCTGATTTTCGTTTCTTGTGACAGTCAAAATCGAAACAATATATTCAACTAAAGAATCATCACAATTTATTGTTTCAAGAGTTGCTTTAAGGCGATTAATATCTTCCTTAGATAAAACATGATTTACTTTTACATCTCCGGCTTTTCCGCAGGTTTTAATTATTTTTACTTCGTTTTCTACATTAGGGTAATTAACAACTAACTTCATTAAAAATCTGTCCAGCTCTGCTTCGGGAAGATTATAGGTTCCTTCCTGCTCAACAGGGTTTTGTGTAGCAAGTACAAAAAAAGGCTCAGGAAGCTTATAGGTTTCTTCTCCAATTGTAACCTGCTTTTCTTCCATTGCTTCAAGCATAGCAGACTGAACTTTAGCAGGTGCACGATTTACTTCATCGGCTAGGATAACATTAGAAAAAACGGGTCCCTTTCTTACAGAAAAAGTTCCTTTTGATTGTTCATAAATTAAAGTACCAGTCAAATCTGCAGGAAGAAGATCCGGAGTAAATTGAATACGTTTAAAATCTAAATCCAGAATTTGAGAAACAGTTTTTATAGCAAGAGTTTTTGCAAGCCCGGGAACGCCTTCCAGAAGAACATGTCCGCCTGCAATAAAAGCCATAAGAATATCATCAATCAGATGCTCCTGACCTACAAGTCTTTTTGAAGCCTCTTGATGACATTTTTCGATTATCTGTTTTACTTCGCTTGTACTAAAAGGTTTTGTATTGCTATCTGTCATAATCATTATTTTACAAAGCGCTCTGCAGGAGTTACAACCCAGATTGCTTCAAGATCACCATTTCCAACATTTTCTAAAGAATGTGGTGCTCCTGCAGAAAAAGAAGCGCTGTCTCCTTCTTCCAGAAAATATTCTTTTGTTCCGTAATTAAGTTTTGCTGTTCCTTTAGTAATAATTCCAAATTCCTGACCAATATGTCCGAATGAACCACGATGTGTATGTGAACCAGCAGGAATTTTTATGATATATGCTTCTATAGAAGAATTATCATGTTCTGCAGAAGATGGCTTTGCGAGTTCTTCATAAGTAGTTTCTTCTTCGTGTACAGAAGGACGTTCGGCAGCCCTGATAATTTGAACTGGACGTTCCTTTCTATATTCTTCAAAAAGAAATTCAAGATTAATATCAAGAACATCTGCAAGAGTTAAAAGGGTATCTATAGCCGGTGAAACATGATTACGTTCTATCTGCGAAACAAGACTTTCACTTACTCCTGCTTTTTGCGCTACGACCTTTAATGTATATCCTTTATGTTCTCTAACCTGTCTAAGTTTCTCTCCAAAGTGATAAGGAGATTTTTTTAATTTTGAGTTTTCATTATTCAATTCACCGTTGTTTTTTTTATTTGGCGAAGGTGTCATTATTTTGTTTCTCCTTGTTCTGTTCTGTTACAAACTGAATAAAGTAATCTTCAAGAGTTTTATGAGGACCTTCCAGTTTCATTCTGGTACGGCTTCTTGCATTATCACGCCTTACAGTATAAAGCGAATAAAAGTCACGATAATCAAGTCCGGCATCAGCTTTTACGTGCTGACCTAAGAATTTAGAAACTTCGTCACGACCAATTGCAGAAATTCCTTTTGTCTTTAAAATTGATCTTAATTCACTAATCTGTTCTGTTGAAATTCCAAAAAGGAATTCTTCCATTGCCTGAGTAACACCGTTATCGCCCATTTTCTGTTTTATAAAGCTTATCCATTGATCATCCATTTGCATGGATATAAGAAGAAGTTCACTGGTTCCCATCATAGTTCCAAAGGCAGGAGCAAGACGACGACGGGCAGTCCATACCGACTGCAAAACGGGTGCAACATTCTCGCTGGTTTGATCATTCCAGTGTTCCCAAAGAAGAATTAATGATAAAGCCCATTCACGACGAAATTCCATCGGCTGTGTAACATCAGAAATTAAATTTAAATAAACGTCTTCTGCAAGCAAAGTAAATATAGAAAGCATAGTTTCATTTTCAAATGCCTTTGCATATTTTTCGAATTCATTACCTGAGTGCTTTGAAAAATTAGAAAAATCAGAAAGTGTATGAGTTTTTGCAACTAAAAGAGCTTTACCAAGATTTGCTTTTGAAGGAAGCCTTAAAGTTCTGTCAGTATCATCCTGATGCTTAATTAACGATTCAATAAGTGTATCACGAGTTCTTGTTCCGCCGGCAAGTTCCGAGCGCCCCAACAGAGATGGAAATTTTGCAACTGAATTTGCCATAGATTCAAGATCAGCAATTCTGTTTATAAAAATTTCATATTTTTCCTTATTGATTTTTTGAATCATAGGAAGAATTTCATTTAACAGCTTATGCTGGCGTTCTGTAAACAGCTCACCCTGCTGAATACCAGAAGAAGCATCTGAAGCCTGTTCTCCCAAAAAATCTGCTAATTCAATGTCTTCGAAATTCGTTGCACTTTCCATAACAGTAACTCTAACTTTTTCCCTAAATTCTATTTTAATATGAATTATCAATAAAGTCCATTGTAAAAATCTTTAAAAACAGAAGTAAATAAGTCAGGAAAAACAGCCGATAATATGAGTGTGAAAACTATTTTAAAATCTTTTGTATTATTATCTATATTTGCATCTCTTTCTTTTAATGCTTTTGCACAAAATTCAGAAAATTCACAATTTTCCATATATACTCCAAAACAGCAGAAGCTCAGAATAACTGCTGAAAATGTTAGACTTATTCCGGAAAAAGATACTTCTAAAGGCGGTTATCATTTATATGTAAAAAAATTGCCTGGAGTAAATTCAATTCTTCTTACTGAAACTACAAAAGATCCTTCGGGAATTAATGATAACTATGCTTACCGGGCACTGGAATATAATAGTATTAATGGTGACGAAATACGATACCTTGACGGAAAACAGCTGGTTTCTGAAGGAGCTAAATACAGCTTAATTGACTCAACTGTAGAAAATACTGATTTTTTTGGTCCGGCTTTTCATATTTATATTCCGCCGGTAATTTGTTACGGTTATGACTGGACACGACATGGAGAAGTAACAATAGGAAAAGGAACTTTTATAAATATCCGTTCATTTGAAAAGCCTTACGCAGATTATTCCGGCGATTATATGGACAGCCCTTTTATGTTTGATCTGGTTACTAAAAAGCGAACTGTTTCAAAACCTAAACAGACCACACAGCCAGTTTCTCAGCCGGTTGAACAGCCAAAACCTGCTCCAAAAAAAGAAGAAAAACCGCTCCCGGAAATTTATGAACCGGAATTTCAGGAAGATAAAGAACAGACAGTTTTAACAGACCAGTATAATCCTGTTGCTGCTGAAAAATTCGAAGAAATTTCAGAAAAAATAATATATTCAAAAGGTCCCGATTCTATAATTGAAGACATAAAAGGTTGTCTGGAAGATTTTAAAAATAAATCAAATTTTGATATTGTTTTTGCAATTGATGCAACAGGAAGTATGAAAGATGATCTGGACAAATTAAAGCAGGAGCTCATTCCGGAACTTAATGCAATTCTTAATGGTAAAACTGGCGGTCGAGTTGGATTGTTATTTTACAGAGATTATGGTGATACCTTCCGTTATATGGACTTACCTGTAAAAGTTTTTGGCTTTACAAATAATCTTTCTATGGTTGAAAAGAATTTAAATTCAATCCGCATAAATGGAAAAGAAGGCGGCGACATTCCAGAAGCTGTTTATGAAGCAATTTATGCTGCCGCAGATTTTTTTGTCTGGAGACCAGAAGCCGAAAAACAAGTTATTCTTATTGGAGATGCTGAACCGCATCCTTTCCCACGAGGAACAGGAAAATATTCAAAGGAATTTGCCTATCAGACAGCGCAGGCAAAAGGAATAAAAATTAAATCTATTCTTCTGCCAAGAGACTAATACGTCGAGTCAAGGCACGCTTCGCTTAAAGCCTTGACTTCGTCGTTTTTTGGGTTTTTATTAAACCCAAAATCAAACAATGCCGTAAATGCCATTGTTTGATTAACGCATTTTTTTGCTTCGCAAATAATTGCTCAAAATAAAAAAAATGCCTGAGTTTTTTCAGGCATTTTCTGAATTATTTTAAATATTATTCTTCAATTAATTCTTCACTTTCTTCATAAGAGTCATCATAAGATTCATCATATTCGTCTATTTCTTCTTCTGAAGCTTCTTCAATAATGGTCTGAGACCTGTTCTGATTATTTGTCTCAAGCTTTATTGTTTCGTCTTCTACAACAGTTGCTTCAAGCGCCTTCTTTTTCTGAATTTCTGATAATTTTTTATCTGGAATTTTTGAAAGGGCAATATTTGCAAGCTTTTTGTAAGCAGGAGGAAGCACTGTAGGATAATAATCATAAATATTCTGAAGTTCCATTATAATATCATAAGCTTCTTCATATTTTTTTTGTTTTATAAATATATGTGCAAGTTCATATTTAGCTTCTGCAAAAACATTAGGATCAGTTCCATAACGATCAATAGCTGTATTAAAACAGAAAATAGCAGATTTATAATAGCCGCTTGTAGAAGCATCCTGTCCCATCTGAATTATCTGAGCTGATGTTTTTTCCAAAGGAATCTCTTTAATAGACATGCAGGAAATAAAAAGTCCTGCAAACATAAATGCAATAATCAAAAGTCGTAATTTTTTCATAAGCCTTATTCTATCCCAAAAAAGCAGTTTGTACAATAAAACATATATAATAAAGAAATAGTTACGCAATTGTATTATATAAATTCACTCATGTACGAATCTCTATCACACAGCGCAAATTATATTTGTTCTGTCAATTGTTCATAATACATTTTCCCTAATTTCTTCTCTGAAGTGGAAAAAATATATTTTTTGCTATATTATATTCGCAAATGTGTTGTGCCAGCTTAAATAAAAAAAGATTTTCTTTTCTAATGTCTTTACTGCTTTTTATAATTCTGAACCTGTTCTTTAGCTGTGCAAGCATGAGCAATTCAACAGAAAAAAAGCAAAGATTCAATGACTGGGAATATATGGGATTTGGAAAAGAAATTCCTCTCTGGTACGAATATGCTTTGGATAAAAAACTATCTAAATTAAAAGAATTAATTCCAGAAATAAAATCTAAAAAAGATGTAATTATTTTAAAGTCCAATGGTTATAATTTAGACCAGTCAAAAAAGAAATTACAGGAAATGGAAAAAGATATTTCCGGGGAATTTATTTTTTATGATAGTTTCTGGGCAAGAATAATTAAAGACACAAGAGAACCCTATATTTCAATTGCTGTTTACATAAGAAAATAAAATGGAGGAAAAATAAAAAATGAAGGTTTTAGTTATTGGCGGTGCAGGCTATATTGGAAGTCATGTTGTAAAAGAAATGATGAAGGCAGGACATAACGTTACTGTTTTTGATAATTTATCCAGCGGGCTTAGATGCAATTTATTCCCGGAAAACAATTTTATATATGGAAACATTTTAATTGAACGCGATCTTGATCAGGCTTTTTCACTAGGCTTTGATGCCTTTGTTCATCTTGCTGCATTTAAAGCTGCCGGAGAATCTATGGTTGCACCGGAAAAATATTCAATAAATAATATTACAGGCACACTGAACATTATGAATGCAGCTGTAAAGCATAACTGCAAAATTATGATTTTTTCTTCATCTGCTGCAACCTTTGGTGAACCTCAATATCTTCCAATGGATGAAAATCATCCACAAAAACCTATGAATTATTATGGCTTTACTAAACTCAAAATAGAAGAATTTATGGACTGGTATGAACAGCTTAAAGGGCTTAAATTTGCAGCTTTACGTTATTTTAATGCAGCAGGTTATGATCCGGAAGGAAAAATCAGAGGTTTAGAAAGAGATCCTCAGAATCTTCTTCCTCGTGTAATGGAAGCAGCACTCGGTCAGCGTGAACTTAAGATTTTTGGAACAGATTACGATACCCGAGACGGAACTTGTATCCGCGATTATGTTCATGTTACGGATTTAGCCCGAGCCCATGTAATGTCTCTGAATTATATTTCAAAAAATAATAAGAGTTTAAAACTGAATCTTGGAACTGAAAAAGGAACTTCTGTAAAAGAAATAATTGATGCTTCAAGAAAAATTACAGGCAAAGCAATTCCTGCAGAAGAAGCTCCCCGCCGGGATGGAGATCCGGCATGTCTTTATACAACTTCAAAGCTTGCTAAAGAATTGCTCGGCTGGGAACCAAAATACAGCGATGTTGATACTCTTGTAAAAACAACCTGGGAAGTTTATAAAAACTAACTCAAATTAATTAAAAGAATTTTTTGACTGTGGACATATATTTATTTCCACGGTCAAATTCATTCTGGAACATTCCAAAAGAAGTTGCTCCAGGAGAGAATACAAAAATCTCTGGAGCAGAGTTGCTTTCATAAGTATCAGATTCAAAATTATTTTTTGCCTCTGCAAATAATTCATCTAACGAATTATATGGGCCGTGATATTTTACATTTGCGTTATTTAGAGCAGGTAAAAGTTTATCTGTAGCAGAACCCGCAAGCAGGTACAAATCTTTTACAGGAATTAAATCTTTCTTTTTGTTTATAAGAAGTTCTTCAAGTGGAGAAAGTTCAAGTCCCTTATCAGTTCCTCCTGTCATAAAAATTACAGGTTTACCAAAAGCCTGACTCGCAGCAACTGCAGATTCTGGAACAGTAGCACAAGAATCGTTATAAAACTTAAATTCAATTCCTTTATTATTTTTCCAGCCATGAAAAAACTGAAGTCTATGGTCTATTCCCTGCCATCTTCCGCATATTTCAACACATTTTTCTGCACTAACTCCCATTAAATACATAACCATTGCAGCATTTAAAACATTAGTCTTCATGTGCTCACCAGGAACAGAAAGTTCTTTCATAATAACTTCAGGTGCATTCATCCGCGGCAAAAGGATTTTTCCTGTAGAAGAACCATCAGAATTATTTTCGAGCCATACTCCATAATTGTTTTTCTTTATATTTTGATTTTTGTCCGACTCAAGAGAATGCCGGCCATAGCGAAGCACAGTTGCCTTAGATTCACTGGCAAAAAGATCTCCCCAGCTTTCTATTCCAGCATGAATAGATTTGTCAGGTTCATATTCTTTTTCATCCGGCTCGGCATCGAAGATTGAATAATCTCCTTTAGTCTGATCTGCGTAAATCAAACGCTTATCTGCAACATAATCTTCCATGTTTCCATACCAGTTTTGATGATCCGGAACAATTTTTGTAATAATTGAAATGTAAGGTTTTAAAACTCCCCTGCCCCGCAAATCTGCCAGCTGCCAGGAAGAAAATTCAATTACAACAGGAGTATCAGAAGAAACCTCATCAAAAAAACTTAGAGGGCTTACTGTAATGTTTCCACCAAGAAAAGTTTTAAATCCGGCTTCTTTTAAGCCATAATAAATTGCACTCACAGTAGAAGATTTTCCCTTGCTTCCTGTTACAGCAATAAGCGGACAATCTTTAAATCTTAAGAAAATACTCAAATCTGTTTCTATTGCCTTTGCAGCTGCTAAAAATTTATTTCCTTCAATTTTTACTCCGGGATTTTTTATTACGCAATCTGCATTTTCAAAATCTTCTATACGATGTTCACCAAGCCGCCATGTAAGTCTAGACAAATCAAGAGAAGTATCAGCTTTTATTTTATTTACTGTAGCTTCCAGCTGCTGTTCTGTTTTCATATCAGTAATTGTTACAAAGGCACCTTTTTGCAAAAAGAACCTTACGGCAGCTTCTCCTCCACCATTCAGGCCAAGCCCCATAATAGTAACTTTTTTGTTTTTTATATCTTCAACAGAAGTGAATGCACATTTTGATGAATATGTATATGGCATAGTAATACCTCGCAAAAAAAAATCTCCCTGCACTGCAAGGAGATTCGTTGCCGGGAACCGGAATCGAACCGGCACGCTGATTGCTCAGCACAGGATTTTAAGTCCTGGGCGTCTACCAGTTCCGCCATCCCGGCAAGTGAATATATAATAGTAAAAAACGGTTTTAGTTTCAAGACCTTTTCAGTTTCATTTTAAAAGCTTTACTTAATAATTTATCGGACATAGTTGAAAGCGCATTGATTTTATTAAGCTTACGGTCTGCAACAAGAGGAATTTCCTGAAGCTTATAATTTTCTATATAAATTGTAATTTTTCCGAGTACTTCACCACATTCAACATCGCCAAAAGTGTAATCCGGCAATTCGAGTTTTACTTTTACAGCATCCAGATTATCCTGACGTTTTGAGCCTACTGCAAAAGGAATGGTGAGAAATTTATCACTATATGCAGGTACAACCTTCAGCATTTTCTGATCTGAACCAAAAGCCTTTATATTGTATGGATGAACTGTCATTTCCAGAGAATAATCCGCAAAAGAAGAATGTGCCCATTCCATTAAAGCTGTTCCATCATGGACACGCCCATTTTGTCCTTCCTTTGAATTTTTTCCCGGGCCTTTCATTGTCACGCTCAAAAATCTAGTTCCATCTCTGACAGTGGTAAGTGCAAGATTGTAGCCGCTTTCATCAATATAACCTGTTTTTAAACCATCGCAGCCATCCAGTTTTCCCAAAAGTGGATTTGTATTTGATTGAGTTACAGGCATTGTTATATGTCGGGGAATTCCATTTGAAAAATCCTGAGAAGCCAGTACATCTCCATCTGCAAGATTTTGTTTTTTAGGATATGTAAAACTTAAAACAGAATGAAATCTATGAAGTGAATCAGGATGTTTTTTTATATAATATGCACAGAAGGCCGCCATTTCTCTTGCAGTTGTTGTATTTAATTCACTGTAACCTGAACTTTCTACAAAGTGCGTATGAACAAGTCCAAGCGATTCTGCTACTTCATTCATGCGGTTTACAAGATTTTCCATATTACCGCAAACAGCATAAGCTAAAGCATAAGCTGCATCGTTTCCTGAACAAATTGAAAGTCCTAAAAGAAGCTCTTCCAGAGTAACCTTCTGTCCTTCTCCCAAAAACATAAGCGAAGAATGAGGAGGCATATTGCATGCCCAGCATTCAGGTGGAAGAGAAATATAATCTTCGTAAGAAATATTTCCTTTTGTAACTTCTTCTTCAATGACAAACATTGCAAAAAGTTTTGTCATTGAAGCCGGTGGAATTATTTCGTCGGCATTATTTTCATAAAGTACAAAACCATTTGAAGCATCAATCAAAATAGAAGATTTTGCATAAACGTTCAGTTTTGGTTCAGAAACAAGATATGGAAGTTTTTTCAGCAAGCCATAATTTTGCGGATAATTTTTTTGCAGCAATTCATCCAGCTCAATCTGTTCTGTTGCAGAAAGCAGTGTTGGAATTTGAATATTAGAAAATTGTCTGGCACGGCTTAAAGTAAGAATTCCGAATGAAGAAAAAAGTCCAAAGAATATAATAAAAACAATAAAAAGAATTTTTTTATAAGTTCGTTTTGATTTTTTTTCTTCAATTATTTCTTGAGTATCAGCTTTAGTATTTTTCATTTTATCATTCATTTGAATTTATAGTATGTTATTTTTTATCTGCAATTGCGGTTTTATTTCTTAAATAAAAATCAAAAAGAGTAATTGCAGTCATTGCTTCTACGACAGGAACAATTCGCGGACAAAGACATATGTCATGACGGCCTTTTATCTGCAGTTCTGAATTTTCGTAAACTTTACTGTTTTCCCTGCGCAGAACTGTTTCTTGATTTTTAAAAATACTTGGAACAGGTTTTACTGCAACTCTGAAAATGATTTTATTTCCGTTACTCATTCCGCCTAGTACACCACCGCTATGATTAGAAAGAAATTCTGCTTGACCGTTTTTAGAACGCATAGAATCATTATTTGTACTTCCAAAAGAATCGGCAGCAGCAAAACCATCGCCAATTTCAAAACCTTTTACAGCGCCTATTGAAAGCATTGCTTTAGCAAGCTCTGCATCAAGTTTGTCGAATACAGGTTCTCCAAGACCTGCAGGACAGCCTTCTACAGTACACTCAATTATTCCTCCTGCAGAATCTCCCTGAGCACGAATTTCTTCTATTTTTTTGCTCATAAGAGCGGCCGCTTCGTTATTCGGGGCCCGCATATTATTCTGTTCAATTTGAGAAAAAACATAAGAAGCCTCTGGAACCTGTATTCCTGCTGCACGAATTGTATATGCTGTAATTTTTATACCGCTAGCTTCAAGGAACTGATTTGCTACCGAACCGGCAGCAACGCGGGCAACAGTTTCGCGCCCGCTTGAACGTCCTCCACCACGATAATCGCGATTACCATCATATTTAATATCATAAGTATAATCTGCATGCGCAGGACGGAAGGTTGTTCTAAGATTATCATAATCTGATGAATGTTGTGATGTATTTCTTACAACAATTGAAAGTGGAGTTCCTGTTGTTTTTCCTTCAAAAAAACCTGAAAGGATTTCTGCCTTATCGCCTTCGGAACGAGCAGTAACTGCAGCATTAAGTTTTCCATCTGCACCAGCGCCTGGCTTTCGACGGTCCAAATCTTTTTGTAAGCGCTCAAGAGAAAGAGAAAAGCCTGCAGGACAACCGTCTATTACGCAGCCCAGTGCTTCGCCATGGCTTTCGCCAAATGTTGTAACTTTAAATATAGAACCGAAAGTATTTCCAGACATAAAGCCATTTTATATAAAACAATATTTTTTTTCTAGTATAGTGAAATTTAATTTATAATACAAAATATATTGATATCATAGATTTTTCATATATATGAAGGCTCATTGTATAAAATAGAAAAAAAATGTATATTTTTAACCGTGTGAGGGCATGGAGCACCGCCGAAGGCGTTCTTTTAAGAATGAGCGGCAGCGAAGTGCGGAACGCCCGACCCGCTTGCGGGGCACACCCGAATACTATTTTTTTTATAGAGGATTTTTATGAAGAAACTTGTTGTTATCCGTCATGGAGAAAGTGAATTTAACAAATTGAATCAGTTCTGTGGATGGCAGGATCCTGATTTGAGCGAAAAAGGTCATGCAGAAGCTAAAGAAGCTGGAAAACTTTTGAAGGCTGAAGGTTATGATTTTGATATTGCATATACTTCTTATTTGAAACGCGCTATCCATACTTTACAGCACATTCTTGATGAAATGGATAGAGTCTGGCTTCCAACTATTAAAACATGGAAACTTAATGAACGCCATTATGGTGGTCTTGAATGCCTTAACAAGTCTGAAACTGCTGAAAAATACGGTGAAGATCAGGTAAAAATCTGGCGCCGTTCTTTTGATATTAAACCTCCTGTTTTGGAAGATTCTGATCCACGTTCTGCAAAGAACAAGGCAATGTTCCGTGATGTTGATCCAAGCCTTATTCCACAGCATGAATCTTTGGAAACAACTATTGCACGTGCTGTTCCATACTGGGAAAGCGAAATTAAACCTCAGGTTCTGGCAGGAAAACGTGTAATTATTGCAGCTCACGGAAACTCTCTCCGCGCTCTTTACAAATACTTCCTTAACATTTCTAATGAGGAAATTCTTGGAATTAATATTCCAACTGGTGTTCCTTTAGTATTTGAATTTAATGATGACCTTTCTAAGGTTGAAAAATTCTACTACCTTGGCGACCAGGAAGCTTTGAAGGCTAAGATGGAAGCTGTTGCTAACCAGGGAAAGAAGGCTTAAGCTGACAACTTCGTTGCAGCCTAAGCTGTTATACACGGACTGCTTACGCAGCCGTGTAAATTACGTTCACACCGACAGCTGCGCTGCGCTATAACGCATAGGCGAGGCTTCGCCCGCCTAATTGCTGATATGAACGCCTGGTGCTTAAATTGATGCTTAATTGCTTGACTGATTAGCCTGCTTCGCGGCTTGTCTATATGGCTTGACGCTGGTTAATTGACTGAACCTGGCTTCGCCCGCCTGATTGCTGGTATGGAGCCTGGTGCAGAGTTTGGCGCCTGATTACTGGTATGGCGCATGTTGCAAAGTTTGACGCCTAATTGTTTGACTGATTAGCCTGCTTCGCGGCTTGTCTGTATGACTTGACGCTTTGGTTAATTGACTGAACCTGGCTTCGCCCGCCTGATTGCTGATATGAACGCCTGGTGCAGGGTTTGACGCCTGATTACTGGTATGGCGCATGTTACAAAGTTTGACGCCTGATTGCTGATATGAATGCCTGGTGCTTAAATTGATGCTTAATTGTTTGACTGATTAGCCTGCTTCGCGATTTTGATACAAATTGAAAAAATATAAACTTTTTATAATGACAGTCTTGTGCTTTATAAGTGCGGGACTTAATTTTTATGGAACACTTTTTGCAGAAGAATCTGCTCAATCTCTAAACTCCAGTGCTGACTTTGATCTTAGACATGAAGAAAATTCACCTCTTTATTTTGGAAATCCTTCTGATGCTGTTTGCGATATTTCTTTTTGCGAAAATTATCTGATGGAAAAACCGCAATTTTCGCTTTCTTATAATTCAGCTAAATTAATTCCTAACTGGGTTGCCTGGCATTTATGTAAAGATGATTTGGGTAATTCAGACCGCTCTAACAAATTTCGTGCTGATACGGAATTACCAGAAGAATGGTATGCAGTTGGAAAAAATGATTACAAATATACAATGTACGGTTTTGACAGAGGGCATCTTTGTCCTTCTGCAGACAGAACTTCAAATGCTGAAGATAATTCTGTTACTTTTTTAATGACTAATATGGTTCCTCAGGCTCCAGATAATAACCGGATTGTATGGGTTGCTTTGGAAAAATATGAACGGGAACTTACGAATCAGGGATATGAACTATATATTTTTGCAGGTCCGCTTGGAGAAGGTGGAACCGGAGACAAGGGATTCTTCACTAAGATTCCTGTAAATACAAATAATTCTTCAAATGTTAAAAATTTTGATGCTGCTACAACGGATTTTGCTGGAAAGATACTTGAAATTTCCGTTCCGGCTTTTACCTGGAAAATAATTCTTGCAATTCCAGAAGGTGAAAATGATTTACATCGTATTGACGAAAATTCTATTATTATTGCCGCATGTATTCCTAACAAAAATGGCTGTGGTAAAAATAAAACTTGGCAAGATTATATTTGTACTGTAGACTACTTGGAAGAAGCTTGTGGATATAATTTCTTTGAGCTTCTTGATGATGATATTGAAAATTATCTAGAATCTAAAATATGGGAACAATAAAATGACTGAAAAAATCAAATCAATTATTTCACAGATGACATTAGAAGAAAAAGCTTCTCTTTGTTCAGGAAAAGACTGGTGGCGCACAAAGCCTGTAGAAAGACTTGGTATTCCATCTGTAATGGTAAGTGACGGTCCTTCCGGATTAAGAACTCAAATAGAAAACGGCAGCGATGAAAATGACAGCATTACAGCAGTCAGTTTTCCATCTGGTTGTGCTACAGCTGCTTCCTGGGACAGAGAGTTATTATTTAAAGAAGGTCAGATTCTTGGAAACGAAGCTAATGCCATGAATGTTTCTGTTCTTCTTGGTCCTGCAATTAATATAAAACGCTCTCCACTTTGCGGACGCAATTTTGAATATTTTTCAGAGGATCCATATCTTGCCGGCCAGCTTTCTGAATATTATACAAAGGGAGTTCAATCTCAAAATGTTGGAGTTTCTGTAAAGCACTTTGCTGCAAACAATCAGGAATTCCGTCGCTTCTCTGTTTCTGAAAAAATTGATGAAAGAACCCTTCGCGAAATTTATCTGCCTGCCTTTGAAAATACGGTAAAAAAAGCACAGCCAAAAAATATAATGTGTTCTTACAATGCAATTAACGGAAAACTTTCGAGCGAAAACAAATGGCTGTTAAATGACGTACTTAGAAATGAATGGGGCTTTAAAGGTTTTGTTGTTTCAGACTGGGGTGCAGTTAATGACCGTGTAGAAGGAATTAAAGCAGGTCTTAATCTTGAAATGCCTTATTCTGGTGGACTTACAGATTCTTATATTGTAGAAGCTGTAAAAAATGGAACGCTTGAAGAATCAAGGCTGGATGAAGTTGTTGCTGATTTATTAAATTTTATTTTTGAATATACAGAAAATAAAAAATCTGGAATCTGGGATAAAGAAAATGATCACTTAGAAAGCGCAAAAATTGCAGAGGAATGCTGCGTTCTTTTAAAGAATGATGATTCTTTACTTCCGCTTAATTCTAAACCGGGAACAGACGGCAAAAAAGTTCTTTTTATCGGCAATTTTGCAAAGACACCTCGATTCGAAGGCGGTGGAAGTTCAAATATTAAAACATATAAAGTAACAGGAGCATTTGAAGCAGCAAAAGAACTTGGAATTGATGTTGATTTTATAGACGGTAAGGATACTCAGCTTGCAGCAGATGCAGCAAAAAAAGCTTCTGCTGTTGTTATATTTGCAGGACTTCCAGACAGTTATGAATCTGAAGGCTTTGACCGCGATAAACTTGATATGCCGGAAAGTCACAATGCAGTTATCGAGGCTGTAGCAGAGGTAAATAAGAATGTGGCCGTTGTTCTTCATAACGGTTCGCCAGTAACAATGCCTTGGCTGGGTAAAGTTAAATCAGTACTTGAATGTTATCTTGGTGGAGAAGCTGTTGGAATTGCACAGGCAAAAATTTTATTCGGACTTGCTAATCCAAGCGGCAAATTGCCAGAAACCTTCCCATTAAGGCTTGAAGACACACCTTCATATTTGAATTTTCCAGGAAACGGAAGAACTGTTAATTATGCTGAAGGTATTTTTGTAGGCTACCGCTGGTATGATTCCAGAAAAATAAATGTACTTTTCCCATTCGGACATGGTATGAGCTATACAAAATTTGAGTATGGAAAAATTTCTTTAAGCAGCGATTCCATCAAGGATAATCAGACCGTTGAAGTAAGTGTAAGAATAAAAAATACAGGAGACATGGACGGAAAAGAGGTTGTTCAATTATACGTCCGTGATTTGACCGGTTTTGATATTCGTCCAGATAAAGAATTGAAGGGCTTTGAAAAAGTTTCCCTAAAAAAAGGTGAAGAAAAAACTGTAAAGATAATTCTTGATAAACGCTCTTTTGCAATGTGGAACAGTGATATTAACGACTGGTATGTTCCAACAGGCGAATATGAAATTCTTATAGGCTCTTCATCAAGCGACATTAAAGACAGTGCAATTATTAATGTAACCTCTACAACAAAAAAAGCATTTGAAATTACAAGATGGACAACTGCCGGCGATATGATGAATAATGCAGAAATGCGGCCTCTAATTATTGATTTTACTACAAAAAATTATGGAGCCGACAAGCTTGCAGATGTAGAAGAATCAGATGCTAATGTTCCATTCAGCAAAAAGACATTAAAAGAAATGTATCTGAATGATCCATTCCGGTCTATGCGCGGAAAAGGAAAAACTGATGAAGAAATTGATAAAATTGTAGCTGATTTTAATAAAGCACTAGAATAGATTTTTTATACAATTCTATTTTTTCCAGAGCATTTAGCTGCATAAAGATTTTTATCAACATTTTGCAAAACAATTTCATAAGTCATCTCATCTTTGCAAGTCAAAAATCCTGCGCTTACTGTAACAAAAGATTCATCTGGAAGCTGTATAGTTGTTCTTACAGTTTCTAGAATTTTTTCTACAATCGAAAATGCATTCTCGCGATTTTTCTTAGGAAGCAGCAGAAGGAATTCTTCACCACCATAACGACATGAAGTTACTCCATTTCCTTCTACGCTTTGTAAAATTTTTGCAAACTGTTTTAATACATAATCTCCATAAGGATGTCCATATTTATCATTTACTTTTTTAAAATCATCAATGTCGAACATTGCAAGATGAAGTTTTCCCGTATCTCCAAGAGTAAGAATTGCAAGCTTTAAAAAGTTATTAAAATACCTGCGGTTATAAAGTCCTGTTAATTCATCAGTATTTGCCTGTCGTTCATAAAGCATAGAAAGCTGTTCTATTTTACGGCGGTCATGTGAATTCTGGCGAGAGACAATAAAAGAAAAACTAAAAAGAACACAACCAGCAATAATCATACTGCAAAGCTGGTCTATAAAAGCTTCTTCCGCTCCCATGGTTATAAAAAACTGAGGATAATACCGGTAAATCGCAAAAAGACCGGAATATTCTATTATAAGAAGAATAAAAATAACAACTCTGGTTCTACCTCGTAAGGCAAGGGCTGAGCAGGCAATAGCAATCAAAAGATAATAAGGCATTCCTCCATGAAGTCCTGCATTTGCAAAAAACATAATTGGAAAAATCAATAAGCCTGTTACAGAAATACAAATTGTTGCAAATAGATTTGTTTTTTTTGTTTTAAAGCCCCAGACAGAAAGTCCCATAAGAAGCAGAAAAGAAAATAAAGGAAGAAGGTAAGCAATTGTCGGAAGACCAATCAGATAGGACTCAATAAAACCGAAAAGTTCTCCAAAACTTGCACACAAAACCATAGCGTATGTAATACGTTTTTGCATTGTAGATTTAGGAGAGAATATAGTAGAACGGATTGTCCTTATTACTGACAGGATTTTTTCCATTTCTACTATTATATACTGACTGATTTAGGTCTGCAAGATAATTTTGTTACTTTGCCGGATTGATTCGCGAATAATATTTTTGAGTTAATAAATATACTGAAAAAAATCATGCAAAAAGGGCGGCACACTTACGGATTGATTCATTTTCGTTTATCAAGCCGTAGGTGCGCCGCCCTTTTTGCATATGTATTAATCTAATTATTCAATTAATTAAAAAATCCCCTAGCCTTAAGCAATTCAGCATTCAAAATTCCGCCAAGAGCTGCACCACGTTTTGTGTTGTGGCTGAGTGCTACAAACTTTACGTCGAATACGTTACATGGGCGGAGGCGTCCGATTACACATGCCATTCCTTTTTCTGTTTCGCGGTCGCGGCGTGGCTGAGGACGGTTTTCCTCGTGACGTACAACAATTGGATGCTCTGGAGCTGATGGAAGTTTGAGCTCCTGTGGAAGTGATGTGTATGATGTCCAAACACGCTCAATCTCTTCGAGGCTTGGCTTTTTGTCATCAGGCAAATCAAACTCGAGGCTTACGCAGGCTGTGTGTCCGTCTACAACAGGTACACGAGTACAAGTAGAAGAAACGATAGGGTAGCTTGCGTTTTCAATCTTGCCGTCCTTTACGCTTCCGAGAATCTTGAGACATTCTTTTTCTGTCTTTTCTTCCTCGCCGCCAATAAATGGAACGATATTATCAATCATATCAAAAGATGCAACACCAGGGTATCCGGCACCAGAAGTAGCCTGAAGAGTTGTTACAATCATTCTCTTTACAGGGTAGCCGGCCTGAATCAAAGCGTGGAGCGGCATCATGTATGTCTGAAGTGAACAGTTAGGCTTAACTGCAATAAAGCCCTTGTCCCAGCCGTGGTGCTTTTTCTGTTCAGCAATTACGTCCAGGTGAGAGTAGTTGATTTCTGGAACCAGCATAGGAACATCTTCTGTCCAGCGGTTAGCGCTCGCGTTAGATACAACAGGAATTCCTTCAGCAGCATAAGCAGCTTCCAGAGCCTTAATTTCATCCTTTCCCATTTCAAGGGCAGAGAATACAAACTGACACTTTCCAAGTGCTTTCTTTTCGTCGTTAGCATCTTCTACGATGAGGTTTGCAACGCCGCTAGGGATTTCAGCACCAATAAGCCAGCGGTTCTTTACAGCCTCGCAGTAAGGTTTACCAGCCGAACGAGGACTTGCTGCAACGTAAGAAACTTCAAACCACGGATGGTTTTCCAGCAACTTAATATATCTCTGGCCTACCATACCAGTAGCACCAAGTACACCAACCTTTATCTTATCACTCATTTTCAAAACTCCTTTGTTTTAGGTTCTAGGGGGGGAAGTCTCCCCCTAGCTTCAGCCTGCTACGCAGTCTTACGCTACCCCCTCTGCGGGCTCAATCGCCGCCCGCAACGCCTGCTAAAATTCCTAGAACCTAGCACCTATAACCTATTATAAACCACAGTCCTTAATTGCCTGCTCAATCTGCTTCTTAGCTGCATCGTTAACTTCAACCAAAGGAAGTCTCAAACCGCCTGCAGGCATGCCCTTTACGTTCATTGCGTATTTGATAGACGAAGGGTTTCCGTCGCAGAACTCTGCTTTAAAGAATGGAGCGAGTCTGTAGTGAATCTCGCGGGCCTTCTTAAAGTCGCCGTCGAGTGCAGACTGTGCAAGTTCGTGCATCAAAGCCGGAATCATATTTGAAGCAACAGAAATAATTCCGTCTCCGCCAGCTGCAATCAAAGGAAGAGTAAGGCCATCGTCGCCGCTCATTACGGCGAAGTCTGGTTTCTTGTTCTTAATCTGACCGATAACTTCCATCATCTGAGCAACAGATCCGCTTGCTTCCTTTACACCTGCGATGTTAGGGAGCTCTGCAATTCGGGCAAGCAAATCAGTTGGAATATTCAAACCTGTACGGCCGGCAATGTTGTAAACGATGATTGGAATACCAACCTTGCTTACAGCTGCGAAATGCTGATAGATACCTTCCTTTGAAGGCTTGTTGTAATAAGGAGTTACAACAAGAGCGGCATCAGC
This sequence comes from Spirochaetales bacterium, assembly GCA_029098225.1. GTDB lineage: Bacteria > Spirochaetota > Spirochaetia > Treponematales > Treponemataceae > Treponema_D. The sequence goes on from JAQXNX010000009.1 coordinate 76,210, forward strand.
CCCTGCTGCCTTTGCACGTTCACAATAAGCAACTGCATCCTTTGTATTATTTGAACCGGCACCAAGAATTACCGGAATCTTTTTTCCTGTTTCTTTTTCAAAAGTACGAACTTCTTCCATTACAATCGCAATGATTTTATCTTCTTCTTCGCCAGGACGTTCATCCAATGTTGGAGTTTCAGCGGTAGTTCCAAGAGGAACAAGACCGTCAATTCCCTGCTGGAGCTGATGTTTGACGTTTTTTCGGAAGCCCTCAAAATCAACTGAACCATCAGCCTTCATAGGTGTAATCAAAGCTGTAAAAGCACCACGAAAAATACTCATATCATCCTCCTTCAAATACTCCGCGTCAGCGATTCTTCGTTGCAGCGGGCGCACATTAATGTGCAGATTAACAATAATATATTGGCAGATATTTTATACTTTTTTTTTGTCTTTTTCAACACTTTGCAATTCAGTCTGAATCTTCAATTAATAATTGATATTCATTTAAATGAAAGTTACAATCTCAGCATGATAGAGCAGAGAAAAAAAGAAACACCAAAAATCTATATTATAATGAACAAGCCTGAAGGCTATGTTTGTTCAGCAGTTTCTGATTCTCACAAAACAGTTTACGAATTACTTCCTTCTGAATTTCAAGAGCTGGTCCAGAATGCAAAACGTGGAGAAAGACTTCATACCATAGGACGGCTTGACTGCAATACTTCCGGTCTTTTGATTTTTACAAATGACGGCATTTTTTCTCATAATATTTCTGCACCGGAAAAACACATTAATAAAATTTATGAAGCTGAATTAAAAAATTCTGTTTTAAAAGAAGAGCAAATCATTTATCAAAAAAAAGCTTTACAAGGGCTTGTCCTTCCGGCAGAAAAAAAATATGGAGAGCAAAAAAGCTCACCAATGACAATAACTTTTAAATCAGAATCAAAATGTTTTATTGAACTTTCAGAAGGAAAATTCCATCAGGTAAAAAGGACATTTTCTGCTTTAGGAAATGAAGTTATAAAACTATGCCGCATAAAAATCGGAAAGCTTGAACTGAACAAAAATCTTAAACCGGGTGATTATAAAATATTAAACCACCCGCCGGAAATTTAATTTTTTGAAGTATAACTTATTTTTACGTCAATGTAATTTGCTGTCGCAAAATAATTTCTACAGCACAATTTTATTTTTCTTGACCTTTATATTCCAAAGAGTTTTCTTACATTCACATCTACAAGCTCAGAAAGTTTTTCTGCTGTTGTTCCACGCGCATTTGCCGCAAACTTATAAACCTCTTCTACCAGACAGGGAGTATTTTTCTGCCCACGATAAGGGACCGGAGCAAGATACGGAGAATCAGTTTCGCAAAGAATTCTGTCTTCAGGAACATAACGAAGAAGCTCAAGCATTTCTTCCATTTTTGATTTTTTTGTATAAGTTATAGAACCAGAAAAACTTATATACCAGCCGCGATCAATAAAAGCTTTTGCCTCATTCAAACCATAACTATAACAATGAATGATTCCATTATCATATCCAATATTTTTTATGCAATCCAAAGTATCTTCAAAAGCATCACGTGAATGAACAATTATCGGAAGTTTCATTTTTTTTGCAAGTTCAAGCTGCAATTCAAAAAGTTCTTTTTCACCTTTATATGTCTTTTCATCAAAATCATTTTCGCACCGGCCATCTTCTCCTGAAGGATTCCAGTGATGGTCCAAGCCACACTCACCTATTGCAATAATTTTTCTGTGAAGTGTATCCTGATCGGAATTCTCTGAAGCTTTTTTTATACAGCCTTCAAGAATTTTCAATCTGTTAAATCTGTCGTGGATATCTTCCACAGCTGGCCATATTCCCGCAGAAAAATAAATAAAATTACGAACCTTGTCTGCCACATTTGTATTTTGAATCTGTGAAATTGATTTTTCTAAACAAGACTGTCTGATTTGAAGATCATCAGAGCGTGTTCCAATATCAAGTGCAAATTGACAGTTTCTTTCTGCCATTTTTTTTAAAACTTCTGAACCGTTAATTAAACAATTTTCTGTCATATTATGAAAATGAAAATGAGTATCGCTGAACATGCTGTTATTTTATTGAAAAGTTTTTTGTTAATCAAACATCCGGTCATTTAGAATAATCCTGTAATTCCTGCCGGCCATACCTTTTATTTTATAACCAAATCTGTTAGACTTAAATATACTTTTATAAGGATATAATTATGGCAAAAACATTCGACGATATGCCTAAAATCGAAAATCCGTTAAAAAACGAGCCGTAAGGGGCGTTTTAGGATTATCGAAAAAACGGCTCAACCGCAAGCTATGCTTGCGCAATAAATATTTCACATTAATAAGGATATAATTATGGCAAAGACATTTGACGATAAAAAAATCATCTACACAATGGATAGAGTTTCGCGCTCTTATGGAACTAAAGTTGTTTTAAAAGATATAAGTATTTCATATTATTATGGTGCAAAAATTGGTGTAATCGGTCCTAACGGTTCGGGAAAATCTTCTTTATTTAAGATTCTTGCCGGCAAAGACACTGATTTTACAGGAGAAACTCATCTTCTTCCAGGTTATTCAATCGGATATCTTGAGCAGGAGCCTGAACTTGAAAAAGGCAAAACTGTAATGGAAATTGTAAAAGAAGGCGTTAAAGAAATTACTGATCTTCTTGAAGAGTTTGATAAAATTGGTGAAGCTTACGGAGACCCGGATGCTGATTTTGATAAGCTTGCAGCTCGTCAGGCAGAGGTTCAGGAAAAACTAGATATGCTTGATGCATGGAATCTTGATAATAATCTTGAACTTGCAATGGAAGCTCTGCGTTGTCCGCCTGCTGATCAGATTGTAGATGTTTTGAGCGGTGGTGAACGACGCCGTGTTGCTTTGTGCCGTCTTCTTTTACAGAAGCCAGACATTCTTCTTCTTGATGAACCGACAAACCATCTTGATGCCGAAACAGTTGCATGGCTGGAAAATCATCTTCACACATATCCCGGAACAGTAATTGCAATTACTCATGACCGTTACTTCCTTGATGATGTTGCCGGCTGGATTCTTGAACTTGACCGTGGAGAAGGTTATCCATTTAAAGGAAATTATTCTTCATGGCTTGAACAGAAGAATGCACGTCTTGCTCAGGAAAATAAAAATGAAAGCGCAAGACAGAAGGAAATAGCTCGCGAGCTTGAATGGATTCATACAAGTGCTAAAGGGCGTCAGGCTAAACACAAGGAGCATATTACCCGCTACAATGAACTTATGGCTGCAGAATCTAAAAAGCAGCTTAAAGATACACAAATTTCTATTCCAGCGGGTCCAAGACTCGGCGGACAGGTTATTGACTTTGAAAATGTTACAAAAGCTTTTGGCGACAAGCTTTTATTTGAAAATCTTAACGTTCATATTCCTGCAGGTGCTATTGTTGGAATTGTCGGTCCTAACGGTGCCGGTAAAACAACTTTATTCAAATTAATTGCAGAACAGGCAGGTCTGGGCGGTGGAGAAAAACCTGATTCTGGAACTATTAAAATTGGTTCAACTGTAAAACTTGTTTATATTGATCAGATGCGCTCTACTCTTGATGAAAACAAAACTGTTTACGAAACCTTAAGCGGTGGTGCAGACTTAATTAAGTTAGGTGCAACTGACGAAAAAGGCCGTGCACTTGAAGGCGGTGTACGCGAAGTTAATGCTCACGCTTACTGCGGCTGGTTTAATTTTGGCGGTGCAGATCAGAATAAAAAAGTTTCTGTATTAAGCGGTGGTGAAAAGAATCGTTTGAATCTTGGACTTATGCTTAAAGAAAGCGGAAATGTTTTATTACTCGATGAACCTACAAATGATCTTGATGTTCAGACTGTACGCGCTCTTGAAGAAGCACTTGAAGATTTTGCCGGCTGTGCAATGGTTGTAAGCCACGACCGCTGGTTCTTAGACAGAATCTGTACCCATATTCTTGCATTTGAAAATAATTCAGAAGTAAGATTCTTTGAAGGAAACTGGAGTGATTACGCTGAATGGAAGAAAGAACAGTTCGGTGAAGAAGCCGGTGTTCCAAAGCGTGTTCAATACAGAAAGCTCAGCAGATAAATTAAAAGATGCCCAAAAAAAATGCGCGGTGCTCACAAACCGCGCATTTTTTTTACCAGATTTTTTCAAAAAATCTATTAAAGCTTTCCGCTTTCAGCTGCACCAGGCAGACCTATGTCTTTTCTGTAAAAAGCTCCATCAAATTTAACAGCCGAAACTCCCTGGTAAGCTTTTGCCCAGGCTTCTTTAAATGTCTTTCCAAATGCACTTGAAGCAAGAACTCTTCCGCCACTTGTAAGCATATCGCCGCCGCGTCTTCCGCTTACAGCACCAGCTACAAATATTTTTGCTTCGCTGCTTGTAAGAATTTCTTCATTAAATGTAATCTCACAGCCTTTTTTATAAGCTCCAGGATAGCCGCCACTAACAACTACAGGTGCAACCTGATATCCTTTTTTCCATTTGAATTCAAAATCTTTTAAGGAACCATTCAAAATAGCTGTACACATAGAAGTAAAATCAAAATCCATTAATGGAAGAACAGCCTGAGTTTCCGGATCCCCAAGACGAACATTATATTCAAGAAGCTTTGGACCATTCTTTGTAATCATTACACCAAAGAAAATAAATCCACGGTAATCAAATTTTTCTTTAATTAAACCATTCAAAGTCGGCTCAAGAATGTCTTTATTAAATTGTTCCATAATCTTTGGTGTAACATCATCCAAAGGAGAAACAGCTCCCATTCCACCCGTATTTGGACCTTTTGCTCCATCATTCAGTCTTTTATGATCACGAGCAGGAAGAAATGATTTAATAACTGCATTTCCACTTACCGCAAATTCCGGAGTAACAGAAACAGCAGCAAGAATAGAAATTTCTACACCTTCAAGATAATCTTCAATTACAAGTTTTTTTCCAGCATCGCCGACTCTTCCACTTTCCATTAAATCTTTTACAGCATCTAATGCTTCTTCAACAGTTGCAGCAACAACAACACCTTTTCCTGCTGCAAGACCATCTGCCTTTACAACAACAGGAGCACCATGTTTTTTAATATATTCGCAGGCTGCATCTTTACTCACAAATGTTTCGCTGGCAGCACAGGCAACTCCATATTTTTTCATGAAGTTCTTTGATAAATCTTTACTTGCTTCAAGCTGAGCAGCAGCTTTTTTTGCACCAACACAAGGAATATCTGCATCCCAGAATACGTCAGCTATACCTTCTGCTAACGGATCTTCAGGTCCAATTACAGCCATCCGGCAATTTTCATGCTTTGCAATAGCCACATAAGGATTTTCACCATTCTTAATATAACTGCATTGTTTTGGATCAACATTTTCGCATTTATTTTCGCAGGCAGTACCACCATTTCCTGGTACAACAAAAATTTTATCAACTAAAGAACTTTGAGCTAATTTCCAGCAGATAGCGTGTTCTCTTCCACCACCGCCAACAACTATTATATTCATATGCGTATTCTATAAAAAAAATAAAAAATTTGGAATACTATTTATCAATTTTCCAGCCACCCTTCAAGTTCTTCGCCTATATCAAAATCATATTTTTTAAGAAGATTTAAAGCTTCTTTTGCAGCCCCGCGGTAAAAATCAAATTCCTTTTGGCTCCTGCAATAATTCAGCATAAGATAACTTGCATAGGCATACTGATAATAATAGTAAATATTTCCTTTAAGATTTTCCGGCAATGAATGATAAATTTCCAGAGCTTTTTCTGGCTGAAAAATATAATTAAATGAAGCCATATAAAAATAAAGCGAATTAATATAATCATCATTTTCTATTGGATAACTTTCTAAATAGCTCATATTTTTTTCAATAAATTGAATGACATCAGGATATCTGTTGCAATAGAACAAAAGTGAAGCATGCCAGTATAAAAGTATTTTTGCATATTCCGGAGACTCTTTTTCCAGTTTTTCTATTTTTTCTATCATTGCAGGTGCAGATTTAATATCTATTTTCTGCCTGTAATTTTGCATTATTATTTCCCAGCTTAAAAAGGCTTTGGATGGTAAATAAATACAATCAGAAATAGACATTACTTTACTTCTATCTGCATTTTCCCCGCTAAATACAAGAGTATCAAAAGGAATATAAGCTTCTGCTTCTAAAACCGCTTTCTTTGCATACCTGCCATATTCTACATATTCTCCATAAGTCAAAGCAAAAAATTGACGCCCCATAATATAATGAGAAACAAAATCATAATAAGTAACATAATTTTTGCGTATTCTTTCTACCACAGGTTCAATCAGTCTCATTGCTTCTTCAGTTGTAATATACCCAGAAGAAATTCCCCATCGCATAATTGTAATTTGCCGACCTTCGTCCCAGGCTTCAATTCCATGAGAACCTAAAATATCTCTTGTATCATAAACAAAATGAAGGCGAGAAGTTTCTAACATAGAAAGATGTTCTTCGGCAGCTATCTGAACAGGCGTTTTTCCCGGATGTTTATCTATTAAGTCTGAAAGTCTTTTATAAGCTTCAGAATGACCATCTTCTTCCAGCTCTGTAAAATTACTTATTAAACCTTCATAATTCTCTATACTCCAGGAATTTTTAAGCAGTTTTTTTGGGTCCGAAGAATTATTTGAAAGTTTAACTCTATTATCAAAATCAAGATGATACTGTTCGTTTAACTGAAACAAATTGCTGGAAAATGCAATAGCATATTTTTCGTTTTCTGAAAGATCATTCCAGATATTTGAATAATATTTTTTAAAGAATTCTTTATAGCTGACATTTTTAGAGAAATCATACTGAACCGGCTTGATTTTTTTTATAATCTGTAAAAGGCATGGAAGCTCACCATATTTAGAAATTGCTTTTCTTACATCAGAAAGATTCTGTCCATCATGATTTTCATTTTCAATCTGAACATATGCCCACAATAAATCATCACCTTTTGGCTTATAATAGGCATTATCAAAGAAAAGCGGCTTATCAGCTTCCGAAGCATCAAAAACTATTTCATCCAGAGGAAGATACATGTCGGCACCATTATATCTGAACATAATATTATTTGCCCAATCTACAAATCTGGAACGTCTTAAACCAATATATGAATCAAAGGCTGCAACATGGGCGGCAAAATCATAAAAGGAGTTGTATTGTTTTAAAAGCTGTTCTGCAATAGGAAGACCATATTCAATAGATTCTTCGCGGGTAATATAACTGGCACCTACACCAAGTCTTAGCACAAATAATCTGTCTGTATCAACATAAGGAGCAACTCCATATTTTCCTATATAGTCCTTCATATTTTTTATATAATTCAATTGAGAAATATCCAGCACATCATAATTTTTCTCATAAGCTAATTTCATAATATCTTTTTCAGGATTATCTTCCATATCCTTCAAAAGTTTTTCATAATTCATAAGCTCATCATAAAAACCGTACACATTTTTTGTTCCAGGCTTCAGCACATAATTCAAAAGTTCTTCTCTATTACCTATAGAAAATTTACTCTTTAAAACTAACACCGCAACTTCATACTGATTTTCCATACGTAATGTACAGTCATATCGTGCAGGAACAAAATTATACTCTCTTGCAGAAAAATAAGTTACTGCAATTATCTTTTTTTCTTCCGGAGAATTTTCTTCCCATATTTTCCGATAATCTTTTTCGAATCTTTCAGTATCAGGTATTTCCATTTTTTCTTCTTTAAGCCCTTTTCTGTTATAGTAAACATAGCAGTAGGACGGCAAAGAAGAATTGCGTTCTTCTTCAGTCATCTTATGAGGAAAATATAATTCAAGATTTAAATGATTTTCTTCACGGCAAAAAATGCGGACAACATCAAGAAGTTCTATTCCTTTAGAAATACTATCCTTATTAAGAGGATAAACATATCCGGATGCATAAAAATCTTTGTTATCTTTAAAGGCATCAAGAATTTCTGAATAAGTCATATCCCAGCTAAGAAGATTTCTTTCCGTAAAATAAGGAGGAAAATCTACATTCGATTTACTTTTGGTATAAAAATATACATATGGATTTATTACATCAGAAGATTGTTTCTGATAAAAAGTTTTGCCGTTGATTCCGGGAATCTGAACATTCACACCCCATACAAAATCATCCGGAATAATCCAATTCTGCAGAAAAAAAGGTTGTTCAGCAAAAATACTAAAACCAAAAAAAGAAAAGAATAAAAGAACTGATGTTATAAACTTTTTCATAATAAAATAATTATAACATACAAACAAAAAAAGTGTTTAAAAAAAGCCACCCGAAAGGGCAGCTCCCTATGATTTGACACGCAGCGAAGCTGTCGTACAAACATATTCTCTCCCATAAAACAAAGAGACGCTGTAAAAAAAAAGCACCCCAAAAAGGCGCCCCTATGATTTGACACGCAGCGAAGCTGTCATACAAACATATTCTCTCCCATAAAACAAAGAGACACAGTAAAAAAAAAGCACCCCAAAAAGGCGCCCCATGATTTGACACGCAGCGAAGCTGTCGTGTCGAAATTAATTTCTCCCGCAGCCCGAAGGGATGTCGGGAGATTAAACATTTTACACGGCAAGTGGCTTGACCACTTGTCCGTGTGAAAATTTATTTTGTAGCTAATATTGCAATACCAGGCAATGTCTTTCCTTCGAGGAATTCGAGAGAAGCTCCACCACCAGTAGAAACGTGGCTCATCTTGTCTGCAAGGTTGAACTTGTTTACAGCAGCAACAGAGTCACCACCACCAACTACAGTCATAGCACCCTTTGATGTTGCTTCTGCAACGAGGCGTGCAACAGCTTCAGTTCCCTTTGCAAAGTTTTCAAACTCGAATACTCCAACAGGTCCGTTCCATACGATAGACTTAGAAGCAAGAATTGCATCCTTGTAAAGAGCAACAGTCTTAGGACCAACATCCATACCCATAAGGTTATCTGGAAGGTCAACTGCATCAACTGCAACTGGGGCCTTATCAGCAAATTCTGCACCACCAACATGGTCAACCGGGAGAAGAATCTTAACTCCAGCCTTTTCAGCCTTTGCAAGAAGATCCTTTGCTGTATCAAGGAAGTCATCTTCAACAAGTGACTTACCGATTGAGTGGCCCTGAGCCTTGAGGAAGGTATATGCCATACCACCACCAACGATGAGTGTAGAAGCGTTCTTCATAAGGCTTTCAAGAACAGCAATCTTTGAAGAAACCTTAGCACCACCGATAATAGCAGTCATTGGTTTTTCTGGGTTTGTTACCATTGGCTGAATGTATTTAACTTCTTTTTCCATGAGGAAGCCGCCAACAGAAGGAACTGGCATGAACTTTGCGATAGAAGCAGTAGAAGCCTGGTCGCGGTGAGCAGTTCCGAATGCATCGTTTACGAAGATGTCTCCGTATGTAGCAAGCTCTTTTGCCATTACATCGCGTTCTGCAGGATCTTTAGAAGTTTCTTCCTTGTGGAAGCGAACGTTCTCGAGCATTGCAACAGCGCCTTCTGGAAGAGCATCAATAGCAGCCTTCTGTCCGAGTGCATCTGGAAGGAAAGTAACTGGTTTTCCGAGTTTTGAAGCGAAATATTCTACAACCGGCTTCATGCGGTTCTTTCCGTTGATGAACTTTTCTGCATCAGCGTCTGTCCAGGTTTTACCAGCCTTTTCAGCCTTTTCCTGAGCCTTTTTTACGTCCTTTTTAGGGTCTCCAAGGTGAGACATAAGAACGAGAGAACGTGGGTTCTGCTCGAGAATGTATTTAATAGTAGGAAGTGCAGCCATGATACGAGTATCATCCTGTACAACTCCGTCCTTCATTGGTACGTTGAAGTCTACACGCATAATGATGCGCTTACCTTTCAAATCAACGTCTTTTACAGTTTTGATCATCTGTTACTCCTTATATTTACCCCACAAACAATGCAGGGAAATTTACGATATACAATAAAATATAATGAGTTTTATAGACAAATTCAATGTAAAATTCTGACACTCCCATGGAAAATACCTGTCAACCTAACTCAGACAACAAAGACATAAGGTTCATCGTATGTCAGAAACTTTTTATCATGAGTCATAAGTGTCATACCATCACCCTTAGCCTGAGCAAGAAGAATTCTATCAAAAGGGTCTTCATGCTCTGGAGAGCCTTCCTTCTGCTCAAGAGTTTCAAGGGCACAGACATGTCTGTCATCTATCTCAAGTTTTGAAAAGCCCATTGCTTCGCAATAATGCATGAATTCTACACCAGAATGTTGTATAGCTTTTGGATGTTTACGATGTTTTATTGCCATTTCCCACATTGATGCAATGCTATAGTAAAAATCATTTTCTTTATTCTGCAAAACAGAAACAGCTTTTGACGGCATTTTTTCAGGATAGAAAAGCATCCACAAAATAATATGTGTATCAAGTAAAAACTGCATTAAACCAAATCCCCCCATATTTCTTTAAGCTCTTCATCGGACCAGGCACAAGGATCCCAGTTTTCATCAGTGATTATTGGCTTCCGAGGATCATCCTTAAACATTCCAAGCTTTGAAGCCATACTTTCCTTTTGAGGAAGAAGAGTCATTTTTACCACCGGCTTTCCCGCCCTTGCAATAATCACTTCTTTTTCTTCCTTGCGCTCAAGCATTGCAATAATCTTAGAAAAATTAGTTTTTGCTTCCAAAACATTCATCTGGCACATAGGGGCCTCCTTACACAAGTTAGTCAACTTAGTCTTAGTCAATCTGACTAGATTTTACACCACATTACTCCAGCTGTCAATAAAAGTTGTCTTGACCCAAAATCCATTCTTTCACATAATAATTCTATGAAATCAAAAGGCTTCCATCCAACCGAAATTATTTTTTCTACAACCACCGCCTGCAACCTGCATTGCGAGCATTGCTTTATAAACCGCACTCCACGCAAGCTGGAAATTTCGGACGCAGTAAGATTAATTGAAAGCTGTGTAAAAAGCGGCGGGCAGCCGGGACCGGACGGCAATCCTCTTTCTGTAATTGACCGCATCGGATTTTCCGGCGGCGAGCCTTTTTTGTATATGGATTTTTTGATTGAAGTGACTAAGGCCGCAATTTCTCATGACCTTATGTTTGACCAGATTATGACAAACGGCGACTGGTGGCGTGATGAGACAGAACTCACCGACACACTTCAGAAATTATACGATGCCGGCTATGACGGAAAGATTGGACTAAGCTGGGATTCTTACCACGGACAAACTACCGAACGTATGGAAACTTTTATCCGTGCTGTTCAGAAGATTTTTGACGAGGATTCGATAAACATTCAGACAGTGGAAGACCAGGGGGCGTTACGGGGGGTAAACAGCGAAGCTGTTGTTAAGCCACCCGTAGAAGGGGTAGCGAGCAACGAAGTGCGAGCGAGGGGAAGGCTTTCCCCTCCTGAAGTTCCAGTCTACGCCCTGCCCCGCACTTTTACTTCGGAAGACGCTCGTGCATGGAAAGCCCGCCACTGGTTCAAGGAAGATTACTGTCAGGGACCAGGCAACATATTTTACGTTCATGCCGACGGGAACATTGCGCCCTGCTGCGGCTTTGCAAACGAAAATCCGGCTCTCTTAATAGGCACCATTCACGACAGCTTTGAAAGTATTATGCAAAAGGCCGCCGCAAATCCAATGATAAAAATCTGCTACGAGGAAGGACTTTCCCACTACCGCCGCCACGGCATAAAAAAATCGCTGCGCTCACAGGAAAAAAAACTTCCCGGCAAGTGCAGCGATATCTGCAGTTTCTGCGATTATGTTTGTAAACTATAATCTTACAGCAACACCAATATTCAAACGTGGTGAAATTGTATAATAAGCAGGAGTCTTATCTACTAACTCTCCATTTTCTTTATATACACCAAGTGCAACAGATGTACCGAACAATGCTGTTTCAAGTTTGAAAGCAACACGATTGTTCTTTAATGCTCCTGGCTCCCAACCGATTCTCAAATCGAAAGGAATAAATGCTACACCACCCAATGTGTTAACGCTTAATCCAAGACCATAGGTAGCATAGAAATCCCACCACCAGAATGAACCATGTGCAAGGAAGTTTATTGCTGTACCAAACTTAAGGTATTCACCAGCGATCCAAACAAGTCCACCAGTATAAATTGTCTGCTCAAGTGGGCCTGGATGAATAACGTTCATATCCATACCAACATCCCATCTTAATACATCGTTAATTGGGAACATGTAAGCGCCTCGGAAATCAACACCTAATAATGGTGAATATCCAAGTTCAAGACGGATTGGTCTTTCAAGTCCATGATTGTCAGACTCTTCTGCTGCTAAAAGTCCAGCACCAAAAGTTAAACAAACAACTAAAACACATAAAAATTTTTTCATTTGTTTCTCCTTTTTTATTTAAAATTTTTATAATGTTCAATAAAATGTTCATCAGAGAACAGTTTATTAATTAACAAATTTAAACAGCTATTCAGCACAAACGCCAATATCAGCATCAAGAGAATTTTCAATTGCAAATAATGTATTAATGAACAACATTGCAGAAGCTGAAAATGCAAGAAACTTTTTCATAAAACTCTCTCGTTATTATTAAATAATTATACTATATACAAATTCTTTATGCAATTTGCTTTGAAAAATTTGCTTTGAAAAATTTTAAAAAATTACTTTTTAAAATTATCATGCTGTTCCTGAAGGATTTCCATAACTCTATCTACAGTTTTTTGTTTTGGATCTGCTTCATCTGCAGGAAGTGATGAAAGCACATCTTTTCTGAATTCCTTGCAATTTATAACAGGGCTTGCTGTAAGTGTTACTGTATCTGGTTCCAGAATATCGGCAAGCATATCTTCCGGATTTTCAGGATTTATTTTCAATGCATTTCCGTTTATAGAAACTAAGATCATATTATCAAATAATCTAAGATAGCTGTCTATTTCTCTAAGGCCTTTTTTAGTTTCTGGTTTTCCCGGTCTGTAGCGGGTTCCGCTTGGGAATACTAAAATAATCTGTCCTCTTTTTTTACATCCGTCCATAGCGCGCATTGCAGCAAAATTAATTTTTCTTGCCTTCTGCTCTTCCGCAATTTTTTCTTCTTCTGAAATTTCTTTATCTTCTACTGCATTCAAAGAACGAGTCGGATAAATTACAACACGGGTAAAACCTTCTGTAAACGCACGAACGCCTGCACTTGCCTCGTTTAATTTCATTCCGGCAACAGCAACAATTCTTGAAGAAAAATCCTTTGCCCAGTCTTCTCCCTGCTTGTCTAACAGATACAGAATGGCAGGTAAATCAAGATTAGAATAATGCTCCATTAAAATAAGACCATTTTTTCCATCTTTTACAACCGATTCATAAAATGCTTTAAAATTTTCTATATTATTTAATCCAGAATCAGAATTAAAATTTTCATCCAGAAGTTTATACATATATTTTCGAGACTCAAGATTTGCTTCTTCATAAACTTTAGTCTCATCAATTTTTGCTGCAGCATGAGAAATCTTTACCATCTCAGCAAATAAATTTCCATACTTTTCTCTAAGAGTCATTCCCATAAAAATCCTTCAATAATCCAGCCTTTTTACAAAGGCCTTAAAGATAGTATCTTTAATTATATAACATATTCCAAACTTTGTCAGTTGAATAATTAAAAAGACACGGATATCAATTTTATAGATTACACGAATAGAAAATAGCGCAAGCAGAATTACGGAGTTCAGAAACACTCTACAGTGCTGCCAAAAATTGATATCCGCGTTTTTCTGACAATTGAACAAAAATTGAGAAAATGTTAATTTAAACTAATGAATACTCTTGTTGCACTCTGTGCTATTGGTGCAGAAAAAATCTTAGGAAACGAAATCAAACATCTTGGTTATAAACTTGAATCGAATGCACCCGGAAGGGTCAGTTTTTTAGGAGATGAAACTGCTCTTTACCGCTCTAATTTATGTCTTCGCACTGCCGATCGTGTTTATCTTCAGCTTGCAAAATACAATGCCTTGAATTTTGATGAACTGTTTGACGGAACCTATAAAATCAACCTTCAGGATTACTTTAATAAGGATACACGAATTGTCGTTGATAAAGTCAGAATTAATCATAGCAAATTAAATTCAGAACATTCTGTTCAGGGAATTGTTCATAAGGCAATTTATTCAAAGCTTGGTGATGTCTGGAAAATGTCGAATTTACCAGAAAGCGGAAATCAGTCAGACATTCGTGTTTATATAGAAAAAAATGAAGTTTTAGTTTTGCTTGATATTTCTGGCTTACCACTCCATAAACGCGGTTACAGAACAGACGGTGGAATTGCTCCACTAAGAGAAACTGCAGCTGCAATCCTTTTACAGGAAATGATGTGGCGAAGAAAAACTCCGCTTCATGATCCATTCTGCGGTTCGGGAACGATTGCTATTGAAGCAGCTTTATATGCCTTTAATGTTGCACCAGGCTTTGGCCGTCGTTTTGCAATTGAAAATCTTCCATTTTATAATCAGGAGCTTGATACAAAAACTCGTGAAGAAGAAGCATCAAAAATCCGTACTGATGTTGAAGTCCGTATAACCGGTTCCGATATAGATAGAAATGCTGTTGAACGTGCAAAGAAAAATGCAGAACATGCCTGTGTTATGGCTGGACGTGCTTTAAAATCAATTGGAATTAGCGCTCATATTCCGCGCCCCGATTTTATTCAGTCAGATTTTGCAGATTTGTCGGCACCTTACGATGAAGGGCTTTTGCTTTGTAATCCACCATATGGAGAACGACTTGGCGATGAAGAAGAGGCAGAAAAGCTTTATGCAAAAATGCATTGTCTTCTTTCTGATTTTCCGAACTGGAATTTGGGAATAATTACTTCGCATGAAAAATTTGAAGAATGCTTTGGCAAAAAAGCGACTAAGGCAAAAAAAATAAAAGCTGGAAATTTGGATACCACATTCTATATGTATCTTAATAATCAAGGAAAATAAAATGGCCATTATAGTAGAACATGATAAACGCAAGCATGAAATTCTCCAAAAGTCTTTGGACGTTTTTATTGATGAAGGTTATGAGGATGCAACTTTTCAAAAAATTGCAGACCGATGTGGAATAACAAGAACAACACTGTATATTTATTTTAAGAACAAGTACGAAATTTTCCATGAAAGCATAAAGGAGCTTCTTTCCGAGCTGGAAAAATCTCTTACAAAAATTATTCAGGAAAAAGCTTCTTCTGAACAAACGCTTCGGAAGGTTTTACTTTCGATAGTTGATCAATGCGAAAAAAATCCCAAGCTTTTTAGTGTTCTGTTAAATTATTTAATGCAGTTAAAAAAATCTGGTGTAGATACAAACAAAAGAGTTCGTTCCAGAATAATCAGAATCAGACACCTTTTAAGTACAATTATTATTACAGGAATGAAGAATAATGAATTCCGTCAGGTAAACATAAAGGCAACAGACGAAATGCTTTTTAGTCTTCTTGAAGCAACAATATTCAGGATTGCTGTTTTAAATCAGACAGATATGACAGACATAAGAAAAGCTGTAGATTCTGCAGTATCTTTTATTGTTTTGTAAAAATATGAACAAATACGTCGAGTCAAGACACGCTTGTTTTAGAGCCTTGACTTCGCCGCTTTGAGTTTTTGTAATAAACCCTAAATAAAAAAAAAACAGGCTTTGCTTAGCAAAACCTGTTTTTCTATTTTATAATTTTTCAGCTATTTTTACTCGCCAATCTGTTTCTGGTATTCTTCTGAAATATAGTCAGAAATCTGGTAACTGGTATCAAGCTTCATAGCATTGTTGAACAATTCCATTTTCATAGCTTTTTCTTTAACCTTATCGCTATTTACAATAGAAGCAACTTTATCAACTATTTTGATTGCAGTTACATCGTTTTTGTTTGTACTGATTTTATCATTCAAAATATAACGAGTTCTAACAGAACTTGCACTTGTTGAATAATATTGAATTTCTGTAAAGGTATATGCTCCAATACTCTTTGTCTGTGGACCAACAACAACTAAAGTTCCTCTTTCCAGTACTGCATTAATAAATGAAGAAATCTGAGGCTTTGTAAAAATTGTTGTATCATCGAGTATTACAGAAAGCTGAGAACCTAAAGCCAGTTCTGATTCGCGTACATAATATGTCTTCTTTTCATAAGAAACCTGATAAAATTTATAATTAGGATAAGTTTCATTTTTTGTAACAAGATCAAATACAACCGGTTCATCGCTAAGAACTTCAAGTTCTGTTCCAGCCGGAACTTCTGTAGAATATTCTACTCCACCCTTTCCATTATCTACTCTAAGAGGACCATTATCGCGAAGCATATATCCTTTTGATTTTGCGAAAAGTGACAGACTTAAAAAACTAAAAATTGTAAAAATAATTAACTTTTTCATTTTGATTCCTCCGTTTTATAATTAGCGCTCATCATAATAATCATAATCGTCGTAACTATAATCATAATCTTCATAATCATAGTCACCTTCATAATCATAGTCATCTGAATAGCCGTAATCTTCGTCGTCGTAATAATAGCCGTCTTCGTACCAGTCATCGCCATCGCCATCGTATTCATAGTCTTCATCATAATAATAGTCATCATCATAATAAGAAGATGTGAAATAAGACTCTGTTGTTGAATTCAAAAGAGGATAAATAGCTTCTGAATCAAGAATCTTTCCCTTAACCCAGTTATAAAGATCTTCTGCTGAAGAATAAGAATAATCATAAGGGTAAGTAATCATCATTGTTGCAAGTTCATTAATTACCTTACATGTTTCATCATAATGTTTCTCGTCTAATGCATTTTCTGCAGCAACTGCGGCTTCCATCTTGTAATAGGTTTTAATGAAATCTACAGCAGCTTCGTAATTTGTAACAGAGCTTCCACTTACAAAGATTTCTTTTCCATAAGAATTTCCGTCATAAATTACACAGGCAATATAGCCATCCTTTTCTGCAAATTTATTTGCAACACAGAGCTCGCCTTCTTTAATCATTGTGCTTAAAATGCTTATTCCATCTGGCTTTGAATATGTCATTGTATCGCTTAAAGCAATATACAATTCTGTACTACCTTCCGGAGCCACAAAAATATCACGTGTCCAGTAGTCTTTGTTATTAAATTTTACATGAATGAATTCAAGTTCTTTTTCTTCACCGGTTGAAACTACACGTCTAATTGCTTTTTTCTGTTCAGCGGAACCATCTGAAGCTGTATAAATCTGAACATCGTCTCCAACCTCTGCTTCTAATGTTGCATACATTTTTCCATCATTCTGCTCTTCATACACAACCCAGCCGGAATAAATAAATTTTGTACGAATCATTTTCTGCTTACTTTCTGCAACTTTTCCAGAGCCTTCCGAAGATTTTTTTTCATTTCCATCTTTGTCGCCACAGGAAATAAAAGCAAAACCTGTTAATGCAAGCAAAAGAATTAACAATGCTTTTTTCATAGTAAACCTCTCATTTTACTTTTTAATTTTTTTTTATATATTATAGAAAAATCTGGAAAATATAAATATTATTTCTATTTTTTTTCTATAAAATTTTATAAAAAATAATCATTTTTTACAGAAATGTGAATTTTTTACCGTTTAGAATTAATATTTTTTCATTCATTTATATGAATCCGTGCTATAATTATAAATTATGAAAGAAAACGAAAAGAAACAAACAGGCGTGGTTATTCCACTTGGCGCTTTATATACAAAAGACTCTGCTGCTATTGGAGAATATCCTGATTTAAAACCTTTTGCAGATTTTTGCAATGATTCAAATCTAAATATAATTCAACTCCTTCCTGTAAACGACACAGGAACTCAGAGCTCTCCATATTCGGGATTATCTGCATTTGCTCTTCACCCTATTTATATCCGCATAAAGGATATTCCGAATTTTGAATCTCAATTAAAATCAGATAAAAAACTGAATAAGCTTTACAGTGAATTTTGTGAAAAGTATAAATATACACAGCGCTATAATTATGACGGAATTTTAAATGATAAAATAGCAATTCTAAAACAACTCTATGAAGAAACTACACCCGGCAAAACAGGAAAAGCAGATGATGAACTATCTAAATGGATTAAAGCAAATTCCTGGATAAAAATTTATGCTGTTTACAAAAATTTAAAATGGAACTACATGCAGGCAAGCTGGAAAACCTGGCACGAAAATGATCAGCATAAAACAGAAGAAGAAATCCTTGCATTATGGAACAAAATGGCATTTAAAAAAGAACATCTTTTTTATGCATGGCTTCAGATGATTGCAGAACGGCAATTTTCTGATGCTGTTTCCTATGTTCATTCTCTTGGAATAAAACTTAAGGGCGATATGCCTATTCTTATGAATGAAGATTCGTGCGATGCCTGGGCTTATCCGCAATTTTTTAATCAGAATCTCAGGGCAGGTTCTCCTGCAGACGGAGGAAATCCTTCCGGACAAAACTGGGGATTTCCAATCTACAACTGGAAAAACCTGAAAGCAGAAAATTACAGCTGGTGGAAAAAACGCCTGATAGAAGCTTCCAAATATTATGATGCTTACAGACTTGATCATATTCTGGGATTTTTCCGTATATGGGCAATTCCAGATTCAGACTGCAATGCACTTACAGGACACACAGAACCTTATGCAGCTATAAAAAGAGAAGATCTTTATGAACTTGGCTTTGACGATAACAGAATTAGATGGCTTTCTAAGCCTCATATTCCAACTGGAATAGTAGAAGATATTACCTGGAATCATGAAGCTGCACATAATATTCTTAAACTTTTATGTACAAAGCTTGAAGGCGAAGAACTCTGGCTTTTTAATTCAAATGTAAAAGGTTCTGCTCAAATAGCTGATACAGATTTTGGAGAACTATGTTCAGAAGATGCCGCTATAAGAATAAAGAATGCCCTTATAAACAAATGGTCAGATATTACTTTACTTGAAGTCACAAAAAATAAATTTGTTCCTTTATGGACTTATGGAAGTTCAACTTCGTGGGGAACTTTGAATGACCAGGAAAAATCAGCTCTGCAAAAATGTTTTGATGCACTGAATGCAAAAAATGAAAAGCTTTGGAAAAAGCAGGCCGGTGAGATTTTTGAAGCAATCACAAAGGCTGTAAAGATGATTCCTTGCGGCGAAGACTTAGGCGTAAATATTGAATGCGTTCCACAAACAATGAAAGAACATTCAATTCTTGGATTAAGAGTTGTACGCTGGTGTCGCAACTGGAATGAAGAAGGCCAACCTTATGTTCCGTTTGCAGATTACGAACCACTTTCGGTTACTACAACTTCAGTTCATGATTCTTCTACTTTACGAGAATGGTGGGAAGAAGAAAAAGAAAGTGTAAAAGCTTTTGTCGCCGCAAATGCCGAAGTCTTTGGAATTGAGACAGGAGCAGGTAATGGTCCGCTTTTCACCGCACCAAAAGAAGAAATTGAATCAAAAGTAAATGCAATGGTAAACCAGCCGTTCAGTACTAAGATTGCGCAAAACATTCTTCAGGCTTCCAGTACAGCAGCAAGCCGGTGGTTCATTTCTCCGCTTCAGGACTTTCTGTATATGGACAAGAGTCTCTGGCTGGAAAAAGCAAGCGATGAGCGCATAAATGTGCCGGGAACAGTTACAGAATTTAACTGGACTTACCGCCTGCCGTGTACACTCGAAGAGCTTTGTAAAAATCAGGAATTGATTGGAAAGATTAAAAAGGTGGCAGAAAGATAATTTCTTACAGCTTATACTGCATAAAGTTTCCGTTGTGAACAAAGCCGTATGCAGTATAAAGCTTTACACCCATATCTGAAGCCGTAATCTGAACGGCCCCGCAGCCGTAAGCCCGGGCTTCTTCCACAACGCGGCCAAGCAGTTCTTTTGCAATACCCATACGGCGGTAATCAGGATTTGTAAACATACTCGAAAGAAGCCCCAGTTTTCCTGACGGGCAGCCAAAATAAGGCGGCTTTTCAACAAAGGACATTCCGCTTGTACCGATAATCTTGTCGCCGTCCAGGGCCAGCCAGGAAACAAAAGTCCCGTCTGCAAGGTGGCGTCTGTAATAATCTTTAAGGGCCGGCACAAGATCAAAATCCTCTTTTGCGCCTTCTTCTCGCAGCTGGGTGATACGCATCTGGATGAAGGTGTCGAGGTCTGATGCGGTTAGTTTGCGGTAGGTTATGTTGTTAGTAATAATCATGATTTTTTCTCTCCTCAGAATTTTACGCCTTATAACTATCCAATATCTGCCCATTAAGCAGATTCTTTCTATCCTTCCAGTCAGGCATATATTTGTCCATGTTTGCGATAAAGTCTTTTCCATGATTGGAAACTTTCAAATGAGTAAGTTCATGCAGAATAATATATTCCAGACATTCCAATGGTTTTTCTACCATCTGCAGATTTATCCAGATTCTTTTTGCCTTTGAATTACAGGTTCCCCAGCGGGTAAGCATATATTTTGTTTGGAATGAATCGCAATAAAGACCTGTTGTTTCTTCCCATTTTGGAATAAGTCTGTTTAATTGTTCAATTAAAATCTTTCTAAACTCTTCACGAATAAAACGTTCTCTTTGCTCTGCTGTAGATTCTGCTTTCATTTCCAGAATAATTTTGTTGCCGTCAATCTTAAAAGCGCGCTTTTGTGAAGGTTTAAATTCCAAAAAAAATTGCTTTCCCCAAATGTAATAAGTTTCTCCGCTCACATATTGACGGGCTGTCATTCTTGGCTGATTTGCAAATTTTTCCTGCTGTTTTTTTATCCAGCCAAAATTCAGACGCACAAAATTTTCTATGGATTTCTGGCTCATTAGGAGAGGCGCAGACACAACTACATTTCCAAGAGGAGGCTTTACTGACAAATGCATATTCTTGATATTCTTTTTGTTTATTTGAACATCAATTCCGCTTATATTAATATTCATCAGTATTCTGCCTTTTATCTGTCTCTCTTTAATTAAGTCACCTCTAAAGTGATCCTGTTTTGTATCAAGGACAGCTTTATGCAAGGCTAATGCATATTCTTCATCTTCGCCAAAATTGTCATATAAAGCGCAAAGAGCCAGACTTGTACGGATTGATTCTGGATGAGAATTATTTTGTTCTGGATTTTCTACCTGAATTACAAGTCCTGCATATTTTTCCAGCATTTCCTTATATGATGCAACTTCTTCTTTTCTTTCATCTATCAAAGTCTGGAACAGTTCCGACATTTTCTGATAATACTTTGGATTAACAGGAGTTTTTTCTATAATTTTTCTGCGGATATTATTTTCAATTGTTTCGGCAACATTTTGCTGCGCAGATTTATGTTTCTTATCAGATCCAGAATTGCCGTTTTTCAAATCTTCTTCCTGCTTTTTCTGAATATAAGCAAGAAGAGTAAAGTTTTCCATGTCTCCAAGTTTTTCAGAATCAGAAGCAGAAATATAATTGTCAATAAGATGACGCATTGCACTGTCA
>JAQXNX010000010.1 GCA_029098225.1 Spirochaetales bacterium
GCCAAAGCAGTGCCTTTAATAATTGGTTCACAGCATTCGCTGTATTTTTTTCCAGAGCCACAAGGGCAGTTTTCCATTTCTTTACTCATAGAATACAGTATACCAAATACAATGATGTCATTCCAGTATTTTTAAATCAACTAGCATTTAAACCGCGAGGGCTTGTTCCGAAGTCGGTTTTGAAATGCGTGTTATACGTTCATATCGCAGATGGATTTCCTGTTCCATCAACCAATTTTTTTTATCCCATATTTAAATCAATCTCTATTAGGGTTGACAACCCTCCAAAAATTGCCGGTCGTCATACGGAATCTTAAAGTATGCTTTATTAATTAAATTAAAATCTAACGGAAACTCCTTAATAATTGAACGTTGATTATATTTGTCTTTTAATATTCTTTGCATATTTTTTGCATCCTTAAATGAATAATAAAAACCAATGTATATTTTTTTATCTATTTCAAATAAAGGTGAATAATAAATCTCGCCACCAGGGTAAAAAAAGATAATATCTGTATCATTGTCTTCTGAAAAATCTATCTCCTGAATGCTTTTGATTTCTAGAGAATATAGTTTTCTGTTTTTTATTTTCTTTTCTGGTATCTGTAATTTTAATTCTTTACATATAAATGATATAATGAAATCCGGGTTTGTATAATCCTCTGTAAGAGTATAATCCTTTTTAGAAGTTTGTATTTCAGAAAGTCTCCTTTGCGAGACAAATAAATATTTTTTTTCACCAATTGTAAGTTCACTTAAATCATGCTCTGAATAAAAATAAATATTTGCATCAATTCTATTTGAAATTTCTATAAGAGTATCTGTAAAGTAAATAAAATCATAAAAATTCTTTTCAATATTTTTATATTTTTCATTTTCAGAAATGTCAGGAAGAAAGATTTCCTCTTGATAACCTAAAAAGTAATTAATTCTGATATTATCTGTCTTATAAGTTACTTCTAAAGAATTGGAAGCAAATATTCTAAATGATAAAATTATAAATATTAAAATAAAAAGTTTAGTTTTCATATTTAATCATTTATTTATCCTCAAAAAGCGCCCCAGTGCGGGCGTCCGTTTAACAACGGGTTGTACCGCAGCGGGCTTGACCCGTTGTCGGCTACGAACCTATGTGTTTTTATTTACTAAACGTAATTTCCAAATGTTTTTTTTCTTTTACACAATCCAGAAGATAATAATTGATAATATTCTGATAAGGCATACCTGTTTCTTCTGCCATATTTTTGAAATAATCAATTACCTGATCATCAAGGCGAATTGTTATCTGTTTTTTGAGTCTGTCTGCATAAGGATTTTTTATCCCATTTGAAAAATCATAATTATCTCTCATTTTATTTTCCTCCATACTGTGCGGCTTCAAGGTTATTTGCTTTTCTTGCCGATATGATTCTAATTCTGTCATTTTCCCTGTAACAATGACAGACAACCAGCATATGTAACTCGGAACTTAAACCAAGCATTACAAACCTATCTTCGTCCATACTTGAATGATCCGGATCTGCAATTAAAATTGCGTTTTCATCATAAAAAACACTTTTTACTCAAAAGTTACTTTGTGTTTCGTATAATTCAATCCAGCTTTTACAGGATCCCATTCAAAGATTATTTTATCCATAATTATATCATAATTATAAAATACTTCTTTTGTCAAATAAAAAGGCGGGCTTGACAGCGTGTCGGCTACGACCTTTGTTATGTGCTATTTCCTGTCTGAAATCAATTTTATGACCGCATCAACTAGCTTTTGATAGTTTTCTTCTGATAATTTTGAAACTTTTCTTTCAAATGAAAATTTATTCACGGCTCCAATAAGATGAATTACAGCCACAGAATCTTTTGAAAGTCCTGTTTCTTCTTTTTTAAAGAGAATATTCGGTTCGTACTCTAATGGAACCAAATTTGATGTGAAAGGAATGGCGACAACTGTATTCAAATCTTTTATGCCAAGCAATCATTCTGCATCACAACTGCTGGCCGGATTTTTGAAGGGAGGCTTCCAACAGGAATACCGAAATCTATGAGCCATATTTCACCATGTGTCATTTTTTAGTTCCTCCCACATGGCATTCATTGAATTTCTAGCAATGTCTTTTTCCATTTCTGCGTAATTTTCTTCATTGCGCTTGGTTTTCAATGATTCAAGCATTTTTCCCATTAGAGCTATAGTCTGTTCATATGAAAGAGAAAGTACCTGTTCTGTAAAATCTGCATATGCGGAATCTGACATAGTAACACCTCCAAATACAAGTATAGCATATTTGATGCAAAAAAGGTACTTCTTATTTTTTTGAGGATATGGGCGCATTTTTGCTGGCGCAAAAACCAGGCTTTCCGCAGTTCCGCGCTAACCGCGCTCCAGCCTCCGCACTCGTCACTTCATTCTCTCGCTTGCGGTGGCCGCCTTACGGCGCTGCTACAATCCTTTGCGCGCTTCGCTTTATATCATAGAACTGAGTCTGGTGAAATCAAATCAGCAGTATTTCTTTAAGTCTTCTATAAGTGGACGAACGTATTCCCAGCCGGTTTCTTCGGGCTTCTGACCTAATGGGATTGTAACTGGACCAAACCTGTCTGAATCTACATGTGTTACCATTTTTCTTCTATTATAAAGTTCAAGACAAAATCCATCTGAACTTCTTTCATCTCCAAGACTATCAATCTCTATCTGATCCCATTTATTTTTAATAATAAAAGATTTTAACAAATTGATACAGTCGCCTTGTTCTAATACTTTTATCAATTCAGGGAGACTTCGTTTGTCAAATTGAATTAAACGTCCTGCAAAATCTTCACTTCTATAAAGTCTATTGTGACAATTTATTTTAATATCTTTTTCTTTTAGCTCTATTTCATAATAAAAATCTTTCATTTCTTTTCTCCTTTGTCCGTATGATTTTACTCCACCGGAACCTCTTCAAAATCAATTCCGGTAAGGCCTGCTTCTTCTATAGCCTGTTTTGCGGTTTCTGTGCATAACAAAAATGTTTTCTTTTCTTCTAAATGAAATATATTATTTTTAAAATTTAATACATCAATCTTATTTTTATCAATAATCAGTTTATTTATACGGGTAACAATTGTTTTATTTATTTCATCATTATAATATTTTAAAAAGTCAGATTTATCCCAATTAAGCAAACTGTATGATGGAAATTGCATCGTATAATAAATATCCCAAATCTCGTCACAGTCATTATGTTCTTGCATGAAAGCCATTTTATTCTTACCGTTATAGTGCATTTGACTTTCATAAGCATTAAAATCTGCGTTAAATTTTTTTATTACTTCCAGGAAATTTTTAGAAACTAAAATATTATGACAAACAGGAAAATCATTGGGAGGAATTTTATTATCTACATTATAAGGGATAGGTAATTCATAAGTTTCAGTACATTCACTTATAAATAACTTTTGCTCACTCCATAGACTTTCTTCCATTACACCAGGATAACAATAATTAGTAGAAGCGGTTACACTTTCTGTAATTTTGTAAATTTTCATAAATAATTCCTTTGGTAAGGCAAGAATACACCATTTTCAGGCGAATTTAAATCAATTCCATATTCGTGCAAGCTTGCAACACTTGCTCTAGATTTTTCTGAATTAACTGCAACAATATGATGAGCAGCATTTGGTTTGTGTCAATTTTTATTATAGATTTCAACTCCAGTATCAATTTCTTCTTTACTTTTTACTTCGGGAATGGAATAATCAATAGGGCGCATTTTTGCTGGCGCAAAAACCAGGCTTTCCGCAGTTCCGCGCTAACCGTGCTCCAGCCTCCGCACTCGTTCACTTCGTTCTCTCGCTTGCGGTGGCCGCCTTACGGCGCTGCTACAATCCTTTGCGCGTTTCGCATCATATTTATCATTCTTTATTCAAATGTAATTATCATATGCGAACCGGTTGTTTTTTCGGTTACTTTTTGGATAATCTCTTTTTTTTCATCTTCAGTTAATGGTTCGTTTTCAGGAATAAGCAAGTTTTTCATTGAGCTTTTATAATATACAAAACCGCCGACTATCATTATGTGTTTGTTCCGGTTATTTTTGTCATATTTATTCCTAAATTGATCATAATTTAATTATAATTTTTTAATAGTTTTCCTTTTAATATTATAATAATTTACATAAAACCTTTCTATGGAACCTTAAGATGTAATTAATTACTATTCTTAAAATACATTCATTGAAAACAATAGTTTATAAAAACACATCTTGAGGCCCAATATCATATTCTGGCATCACTTTAATACATAAACCATTTTCTATATCCCAGTCTACTTCACATAAAAGAATTGTTTCTCCATCTGATTTAATCAATATTTCTTTTAATATAACATTATTTGCAATTGTATAATTACCATCAACATATTTTTTAATATAATCATTTAATTGATTCGATGAAGAATTTGATAATTCATTTATATTCTCATAAAACTTCATAAATGTTTCTTTTTGAAATGTGTTTATTTTCTCTGATTCTGGATATGCCTCGAAAACAAATTGAACATTGTTTTCTTTACCAAAGAAATTTATAGTTTTACTATAACACCATCCAAAATTATAAAAAGGTTCTTTTAAAATAGAATCAAACTCCATATTATATCTCCTAAAAAAATTAATTAGTATTTACTTTCACAGAAATTCCTCCTGAATGTACAATATTTCCATGAAGTTCTGCTGGTATTTTCATTAGTGTTTTACAATCTTGACATTCATGCCAAGTATAATTGTTTTTTTAAGCTTTCAATGTATATATATTCACAATCCGACACTTCTTCATTCAACAATTCATAACTTGGAAAAATAATTGTATAAAATAATATGGAATAGGTAATTCATGTTTTGATTTATACTCTCCGGCAAATAGATTCTCATCTTTCCAAAAACTATTTTCGCAGATGTACGCACTTGCATATTTTTGAGGATTTTCAGCATTATAATTTATTAAATAAAATTTCATTTTTTCCCCTTTAATCAATCACAATCATTTTATAATATGAACGTTATTAATTCAAAATGTTTATGAAGTACCAGTCAAAATCACTGAGAAAAACATGATGATAAAACCAATAGCAACTTATTTAGACTTAGAATAAAATAGCCGCTGTATGTAAATTTTAAAACTAAGCGACAATAAACTAAAGAATAACTTCTTCCTGAATCATTTTAGAATAAATATCTATTTCTGCTCCTGCGGTCGGTCTAAGGAAGCAGATTTCAGAACGAAATATCCGTGCTGTTATTGATAGTACTCTTTTCTTAACTGTCAAATCAAGATTTGACAAAACACGATTTTATGGTTATTGTATCAGTATGACAAATTTTATTGGAAGAGAAGAGGAACTTTCATTCTTTAATGAGCATTATAACTCAAAATCTGGTGAACTTATTATTGTTTATGGTCGTCGCCGTATTGGTAAGACTGAAACCATAAGCCATTTTTGTGCTGATAAAAATCCCGTTTTTTTTACTTGTACTCAGACAGAAGATAGTAATCAGCTTAAAAATTTCAGCCAGAAACTGCTTTCATTTAATCTGCCTCAGAGCCAATATATTACGGAATTCTCAAACTGGGAACTGGCTTTTTTAGCAATCAAGGATATTCCTCACAAAGAAAATCGAAAGAACATTGTTGTTATAGATGAATTTCCCTACATGGCTCGTGTAAATGAAGAGATTCCTTCAATCCTCCAAAAACTGTGGGACACGGAACTAAAGAACCAGAATATTATGCTCATCCTGTGCGGCAGTTCAATGAGTTATATTGAAAAAGAAATTCTTTCAGAAAAGAATCCGCTTTATGGCAGGGCAACAGGCATATTCAAAATGCTTCCCATGCCATATTCTGATTCATCAAAATTTTTCCCAGGATGGGATTCAAAAGACAAAATCATTGCTCATTCCATTCTTGGTGGGGTTCCATTTTATTTAAGTCAGTTTGATGAATCTAAGACCTTAAAGCAAAACATCTGTTCAAACATATTGAAACGTGGCTCAATTCTTTATTCTGAGCCAGAATTTTTGATGCGACAGGAACTTCGTGAACCTACAACTTATAATACGATTATTCAGGCGATTGCGAACGGAAAAACTAAATTCAACGAAATACAGCAGTCAACGCTTATTGAAAAAGGAAAGCTTTCTGTTTACCTGAAAAATCTAATAGAGCTTGGAATTGTAAGCAGGGAATTTCCGCTTTTTAGCACAGAAAAAGAAAAGCAGAATACACAACGAGGAATCTATAAGCTTAAGGATTTATTCTTTAGATTCTGGTACAAGTTTGTATTTCCTAATTATTCTTCGCTTGAATTTGGAGATTGGGAAAATATTTATGATGCAATCGTAGAACCTCAGTTAAATACATTCGTATCCTTTCCGTTTGAAGATATTTGTATTGAATGGATGCGAATACAGAATAAAGAGAAAAATCTTCCTTTCATTTTTACGCATATTGGGTGCTGGTGGGATAAAAATGTTGAGATAGATATTATTGCTGCTAATGAGGACAAATCAAAAATTATTTCCGCTGAGTGCAAATTCCATAACGATCCAGTGAATGATTCTGATTTGGAAAAACATATCAAAAAAGATTTGTCTACTTTGAAGAAAAAGGAAGGGGCCGAAATAGCATATTGGTATTTTTCTTGGAGCGGTTTTACTAAAGAAGCAAGTGAATATGCTAACAAGAATGGAATTAGACTTGTTTTTGGTGGTGACTTCCTATAGAGGCCTGTGTACTAAATGAAATATCACTATCAATAGTAAATTAAAGAATAACTTCTTCCTGGATCACATCTTTATATTTTTCATATTGTTGTCTCCACATATCTCTTAATCCATCTGTAATAATACTTTCCCTTCCCCTTGCTATCATATCTTTTTCTATTTCATCTGGAGATTTCTTTGCATACTCATCAATTAAGCTGCTTTTACATTTACCAATGAATTCAATAAATGAATCTGAAATTTTAGATTTGCTGAATCCTCTTTCATGGTCACAAAAATAGATAATACCATTATTGTCCTCTGAAATATCAATGGTATAAAAATTTCCAAAATTATCGATTCCTATCGGCAAACACTCTTTCTCTTTCCAATCAAAATATGCCATATTTTTTTCTAAGCATTCTTCAACTTCTATTCCATACAAATATTTTATTGTTTCTGTTTTTCTTCCGTTCTTAAAAATTGTATTTGGAGTTTCCCCTCCGTTATATTTTGCCAGAAACGCCCTGTAAGAATCTTCAAATTTGATTCCATATTTTTTCTCAAATTTCTTCAACTTAGATAGTGTGCCATGACCGAATTTTGAAATTAACATTTTATATTTCTCCGTATAGTATGTGTTTGTTTCGCTTGGGCACTTTTTCCAATTACTTTTTGTGTACCGTTGGATGTTATAATATTTTTTATCATAATTGTTCTTTTAAGAACTTTCTAGCCTGACTGACGAAACGCAGGTTGAAATTGATGTGGAGTCAATTGTACAATAATATTTATGTTTGATTCTTCCCTGATTACCTATGCCGTGTCTCTTCACTTTTCGCAAAAGGTCAATGAAATTGTTATCTCAACCTTACAAGCCATTGCGGATGAAACTGGGAACTTCTTTATGATTGAAAATAAAATTCCACCGCATATTACAATCGGGGCTTTTCATGCAGCCAGGGAAGAAGAAGCAAAACTTCTGCAACTTGTAGAAAACTTTGCGCAAGGACAGAAGGCTGGAACAGTACAATTCAGTGGGGTAGGAGATTTCAACGGCAAAGTCCTTTTTTTGAAGCCAGAAAAAAATCTCTTTCTTTCCAAGATAAACAAGGAGCTCCATACACTGCTGCTTCCGGAATTTGAAAAAGCAGAAAACGGTTATTATCTACCGGATATCTGGTTTCCACACACAACCCTTGCAACAAGATTGAATCAAAACCAGTTTTCCGCGGCAGAAAAAATCGCAAATCAAATCTCTCTTCCACTGGAAGCTGCCATCGAAGAGCTTGCAGTTTACCAGTGTTCACCATTTTTAGAATTGAAGAAATTCGGATTGAACAGATAATTAGCGCAAAGCCTTATTCACAGCGTTCTTTATTATTCCGCTGGAAACTGTTGCTCCGCTGACTGCATCAACATCCCAGGTATTCTGCTCTACCATCTTATCCACAATTACGTCTGCCGGATGACCAAGACCGCATTCGTGACGCAACAACTCGACCCGCTTCAGCTTATGATTTTCGACCAGAACCTTTACATCAACTTTTACCGGACCGAGTTCACTATGACCTTCGTAGCTTCCGTCCTCAACAGTTTCCATATCAATGTCTTCATTTTCAATTTTCGCAAGACTCTTTTTCATGGAAGCTGTTAAGGAAAGACATCCTATTGATCCAAGTAAGACTATTCCAAGAAGAACGTAAAATAATTTTTTCATTTTGATTTTCTCCTTCTTCGGTCAAGAGCAGCTGCAAATAACCCAAGTATAATAAAAATAACTGATTTTGAAATTAAAGCTGGTAATGGAATTTGAGCACCGGATGCAAATTGTACAGCAGATTGAGAAATCATCATTACAGCAACAACAATAATTGACTGTAACAAAATCGCATACAAAACCAGGCCCAATGAATCCTTCTTTTTCATAAGAACCAAAGAAATAAAACATAATGGTGAAATGATGCCAAGATCTAACACATAAGTTGGCTCAGTCGTATAATTTTCTATCAGCTTCAAAGAAGTTCCCTTGAGGATAGTTGGAATTATATCCGGCCACCAGGCGACACAGAGTGAGATTCCGGAAAATACCAGAAAAACTGCATCAGATTTTTTCATTTCAAAAGAATACTTGTTGCGGCTTAAATTACGCATCCTCTTAATCAGAGTAAAAAATAGCAGAGAAAAGAGAATCACATATAAAATAAAAATACGATTGTATTTTACACCGATACACAAACTTACTGCATAATACAGACTTATAGCTTCGATTGAGACGAGACGTAACTGAGTATTTTCAATACTGTTTCGTAAATCCTTTATTAAAGAAATCACAAAAAGTGGCACAACGAAAAACAAAATACATAAATCAGAACCTATAAAAATCGGAGCTTTAAAATATGAATCATCTTTATAGATTCCGCTTCCAAAAAGTTTTACTTCATCACCATATTGATTTATGTATGAACAGGAATTTGAAAAATCCAGAGAAAGGATTCCGCAAAGAGATACAATAATCAAAAGTAGAATGATCAGAATTTCCGGTATTCTTTTTTTCATTACTTCAACTCCGCAAGAATTGGTTCGATGTACTTTTTGTCAGAAATGTCGTAGGAATGAGAAATCATCTGAGCCATTTTCTTTTCTGCTTCGCTTGCATCTTTTTTGTTTGCTAACATTGTTGTAAACATTTTCATCATGAACTTAGAAAAACCGCTCATTTTCTCGTACTTAAAGCCACCAGGACAATAAAAGGCTTTCAGGCACTTCCATTCTTCTTCAGTAAAATTTCTGTGCATTGCACCAGGGATATCAGGACTTTCTGCAGGACTTCCCCCAACTCCATAAACAATGATTTTTTTGCCCGCAGCAGAAAGTTCCGGAATCTGATTTTTGAACCAGGCAAGATTCTTAATTCCACCGGCCATAAACCAGCCACCGAAAATAATTGCATCATAATCAGAAAGTTTGATTTTTTTAGCCTGCTTAAAATCTACGCATTCTGCCCCACTCGCCTCGCTGATCCACTCTGCGTACCTTTTTGTAAAGCCTGTCTGACTTGTGTAAATTACGATTGTTTTCATTTTGATTCCTCCAGATATAGAATAATGATTTCAGAATATTTTAAATCTAACGAATAACTTCTCCATCAACGCTGCTGATTTTTCCATCAAAGTAAATAAAGTCCTGATCCGGATATTTCCAGACCGCACGGAAAATTGACGGACGCTTTATGCCATCTGAATACAACTTGTATTCCCGGCACTGGGCTTCCCAAGGAATATTTTCTACGCTTCCATCGGAAGCAGTCTGACTTCGTTCATCTGTTGAAAAACAAAACATTTCATAAGCATCATTGAAGTGAAAAACTCCGGACGCTTTTACTCCCTTGTATTCAATACAGGCTTCGACCCTATGAGAATCAAGCTGATTAAAACTCACAAAATCCTGCAACAGGGCTTCTGGAAGAAAAATAATTTCTGCAAGATAAGTAACAAGTGCAGCCTTATCCATCTGTTCGCCAGTCTGATCAAAAAGTTGGAAGGACTTTGCAAGAACTCCCTTCATTCCGCCTTTCCCGTTCAAAAAATAATCATAACCTTGAAATGGAACACCAAACATTTTACTGTCAATAAAAGCAAGCCTAACCGGAGCGTTTGCAAAATCAACCTGACTATAATCAATCTTAAGCTTTGGACGGTTCTGGCCAAGAGCAAAATCAACCTTCTTATATTCCATTTGTAAAATTGATTTTCTTGGACTGCCGATATAGCCGCACTCTTCAAGATAGGTCTGAATCAAAGGAGGAAGTGATTCAAATTCTTCTTTTGCATAC
This sequence comes from Spirochaetales bacterium, assembly GCA_029098225.1. Taxonomy (GTDB): domain Bacteria; phylum Spirochaetota; class Spirochaetia; order Treponematales; family Treponemataceae; genus Treponema_D. The sequence continues at coordinate 10,567 of JAQXNX010000010.1, forward strand.
ACAGCATTCGAAGCTTCCCTTAAAAATTTTTCCGAAAGCTGTGTCTGTTTTGTAAGGTCTTTTTTAAACTGATTTTTAAAAGGAGAATAAGGAATATTAAACCAGAAAATCACAAGCACTATGAGTGCGAAAATTATAAGCAGCAGAATCATTTTCTTTTTCCTCATGAGACAAGCTCCGCTTTCATGAGATTCTTTTCCATCTTTGAGATAATTTTGAAAACACTGCGTATTTCATCTTCAGAAATGCCATCATATAAAAGCTTCAAAAAATCCATCTCTTTATTCTGATATTTTTTTGCAAGCTTTTTTTGCTTTGAAGTAAAATAAATCCGCTGCTTGCGTTTATCATTATCATCCTGCTTCAGAACAAGGATTTCTTTTTTTACAAGAGCGTTGAGAATCTCTTTTACGTTCTGTCTGGAACAGCCCATTGTCTCGGCGAGCTCATTTGCGGTAGGTGCCTCTTTTGAATAAAGATTCATACAAGCCAGAAGAAACCACTGCTTGCAGGTAATCTCTTCATAAAAAGAATCCCCCGCTGCCTGCAGTCTGTTCATAAAAGCAAAGAGAAGCCCGAACAATCCAAACTGTGGCGGCATCATATTTAGAATCTTATCATTTGTTATCTGCATATATGCAATATATTGCATATTATTATAAATGTCAATTTTTTATAAACGTTTATTGAGACAAATAAATTTCTATCCTCTCAATTTGATTCTGACGTAATATCCGCTTTGATCTTTATGATGAATTACACCGCCGTTTTTTACCATAACGCGGAGGCTCGCAGGATTATCAATATTGCAGTGAAGATAAAGTTCATTTTCAGGAACAATTTTACGCGCTTCTTCTATTAGAAGCTTAAGCCCCTGAGTACAGTAACCAAGTCCTCGATATTCTTTTTTAATGAATTGCCCAACGTGGCCGCTCCCATTTTCGAGTGCAGCATTCAGATGATGACGCAGCCTGAGTTCCCCGACAATTTTGTGATTTGCACGGTCATCAGCATTACCTTCATCACTCCAGAGAAAATAAAAAGTTTCAGGAACAAATCCCTCTGGCAGATTTTTACCAAGCGAAAAATCAAGCATACGAGGCAAAACTGTAGATTTAAAATCTTCTAACGAAACATCATGGTATTCATTTAAAAATCCGTTTTCGTCAGCCGGCTCTGCAGCAACAAAGGCGTGAAGTTTTCCCAGGTCTTCATAGTTTGCGGGTTTCAAGTATAGCATATTTTTTTATTCATTTTATCTACGCTGTAAACCAGTCTTCCAGGCGCAGAAAGGATTTTTCCTTAAACTGTTCAAAATCTGAAATATTGTGGGTTACCAGCACCATGCCGTTAGATACCGCTGTTGCTGCAATCTGAGAATCATAGTAAGGAACTGTTTTCCCGTTTTTTTCGGCAGCGGCCTGGATTTCGCCACAGATTTGAGCAGAGAATTTGTCGAAAGAGATGACATCAAAATCTTCTTCATAATTTGCCAGGCATTTTTCCAGATACTGCTTTTTCCTTCCTTCGGGCATTCGTGCAACACCTCGTGTTAATTCCTGCCAGGTAATCGCAGAAATTGCGCATAAATCTTTTCTGGCTCTGTAAAATTCCACAACCTGCTCATTCGGTTTATCTTTTGAAAATTCAGAAACGATATTTGCATCTAATAAATAAGTCTTTTTCATTTTTTCCTCCGAACTAAGCCCAAGGATCTTTGGCAGGATCCGGGCATTCTCTTGATGGTGTAATATCAAATCCAACATCATCCACAACATCTGCATACTCTTTTTTCAGTGCTTGAAGTTTATCTAGTAAATTTGGTTTTTCATTGTCCATCTTCTCATATTCCTCATAGCTCATAATCACCGCCACCGGCTTATCATAACGGGTGAGCTCAACAACCTCGCCCTCTTCCGCACATTTTACCAGCGCTGAAAAATTATTACGCGCCTCATAAATAGAAGTTCTACACATAGCGACCTCCTGTGTAAGGCTGCCGGTCAGAGCAGCCGGTGTTCAATAGCAAAGCGTTAAAAAAAATTGCGATGCAGCAATTTTTTAGCTTTACTTCCTTTCTAATTTCATAAGGATTATAACATGAGAAAATATTCTGGTCAACTTAAAATATGTTAGCCAACTTTATTAATCGTTTTCGCGACTCAATCCCCAGCTTTTCAAAAATTGTAGACATATGACGTTTTACCGTTTCTGTAGAAATATAAAGTTCCTCTGCGATCTGAGCATTTGTGTAGCCTTTTGCTGCCAGGCGGGCAACTTCTTTTTCACGCCGGGAAAGAGCAGAAAATATTTCTTCTGTACCGGGTTTATTTTCCAAATCATTTATATTTTTTTTGGAAAAGGGATAAAGAATCAGCTTAATCAAAATACCAGATAGAGCTGGCCGGAACTTTACAAAAATCATTATAAAAAACTCTGTGGATGAAATTGAAGAAACTTCTTTTCCATTCTGGCCAAGATTATTTTCCAAATCAGCAATCAAAACTACAAGCTTTACTATTGAAACAAAAAGTCCGCTTAAAACCGCCATTTTTGAAAGTTGACCTGGAAAATCATTTTTCAGTTGAGAAGGTTTTCTTTTTTGAAGGATTGCAGGAATCATAAAAACTACAATTCCCGCAATCACAAGAATACAATCTTTTATCATAAACTATTCAGAATCGCAAAGCAGAGAGATTTTACTTTCCATAGGAAGCAGAATCAAATTTACGAGCAGCCCATAAATCATAGGAACACAGGCAATAGTAAAACTAATTCCAAGCATTGAGCGGTCTTCAAGATTAAAAAGTATTCCAATAAAACCACACACTGTTGTCATAATTCCTTCAAGAAAAATAATTATTCGCAAAGTTGAAATTGCATTCACAGATATAGCTTTTTGTGTAACCGATAACTTTTTATTTTTAATAATATAATTCATCGCTCTGAAAAAACTTTTAAAATTACCTGAAGCTAACAGCAATAAAAAGGTTGGAATAAAAGTATAAATAATTCCGGGAAGATCTCGAAGATAGTAAAAACTCAAGGGTTCTTCATTTGAAAGATTGGTGGTGCTGAAATATATTATCAAAAAATAAAGTCCAATTATAAATACAAGAGACACAAAGATTTTTATAATACTAAGCACAAGCTTCTTTGTTGAAGATGCAGGTTTATCATTTTCTATCGTATTTTCTTCTGCCATATAGTTTATGATAAGGCTTCTGAGCTTTCCTTTCAGCGTCATAAACAACATACCAAAAAACGATAAATAAAATAATGATAAAAGTATAGTTGATAAATTAATACCTAATGTATTGGTTTTGTCAAAATTAAGGTAAAAATAAATGCCGCTAATTAGCATGAGGAAAATACAGATAAACCCTAAGGCCTTAAAGGCATAATCAAGTGAAGCTTCAGTTTTTTTAAGCTCTGCCAGGCTTGTGCTTTTAATTTTTTTTGCAGATTGAAAAATCCTGACAAAAGATTTGCCGTAGCCAGAAAGAACAATCATCATGACAAGAATTAAAAGAATACCTGGTAGTAATGCATAATCAACTAATTCCCAGATAAGCCCGCCACTTGTAAGACTGCACACAGATGCTGTAATACAAAGAAGCATAAAAGATAAAAGAAATTCAATAATCATAAAATCCTCCTATGTAAGTCCGGTGGCAGCCGGCTTGCCTTCGAACATCTTAATTATCTACCTGCAAACTTATAAAAACAAGGTATCAAAAGTTGTAATTTTAGTTGTAATTTTTCCAGATTGCTTTGATGATTTGAACTTCTTTCCCCTGATAATTTCCAGAGCCCTGATAGATTTGAGTAAATCCGCATTTTTCAAGGACTCGCACAGAGGCAGTATTTTCTGCAAGGCAGATTCCGTAGACTTCTCTTAGGTTGAGTTTTTGGGCCATGGCGGGAAGAAAGGCTTTTACTGCTTCTGTTGCATAGCCCTTGCCGGTAAAGTCTTTTGCAATGTGATAGCCGATTTCCCAAGTCTCTTCTTTGTCGTGTTCAAGTTTGCATAGCTGAACATAACCGATATTTTTGCCGCTGTCATTAGTGATTATGGGATAGACAAAAGGACCGTCTGTGCTGTCATAGCGTGACATTAAAAACTCAATTGCCTCTTGGGCTTCTTCAACAGAATCATAAACTTCATCAGGCACAAAACGTCTGGTGTTGGTGTCTTGAGAATTTTCATAGACGGTCTGGGCCATATCTGGGGAGAAAGTTGTGATTGTTAGGCGTTCGGTTTTTATTTGCACGAATTTTCCTCTTTACAGTATATTCCTTATCCATTCAACTCGCCGCGACATACACTTTTCGACAATCGAACTTTTTAAGGCTGTTTCATAGCCGTGGCAGGTGCCTTTCATATCATGAACTTGAACGGTAATACCCTGGGCTTTTAACTTTTCTGCAAACTCAATTCCTTCATCGTGGAGGCAATCGTATTCTGCAGCCTCGATATAGGTCGGTGGAAAAAATCGCAAATCTTCAATTTCTGAAATTGATGCATATTTTGTCTGGCTGTTCTCCACTCCTTTCAAATATATATCCCAGAAAAGTTTATTGCAATTCGAATCCCAGATTGGTGTGTCGCTAAAGCGTTTCATTGAAGTTGTACACATTCTTTTATCAAGAACCGGATATATTAGCATTGCGCCTTTTGGAAGGGGCTGATTTCTGTCATGCAGCATAAGGGTTACCGCAGAAGAAATATTTCCTCCGGCACTGTCTCCGGTAACTATGATTTTTTCTTTGTTGATGCTCAATGATTCGGCATTTTGCAAAACCCACATATAAGTGTTGTAACAATCTTCAATCGCAATAGGATAACGGTATTTTGGAAGAAGTCTATAATCTGGCATGACAACCTTACATTTCAATTCACGGGCATACCATTTTGCAATCTGATAATGAGCAGCCGATGCCCTCATCAAAAATCCGCCGCCATGGAAAAACATAATGCAGGGAAGCTCACCTTCATATTGACGCGGTTCTATTATCAAAGTTGAAAGCTTTGCTCCATCATAACCTGGCGTAGAATATTTTTTCACCGTAACAAAATCATCCGATTTACATGTAATAAAACCATAAGCAAAGTTCACCATCGGATATAAACGCCCAACCATCGAGCCGCTGTAAATTGAGATGCTTTTTAATTCTTTAGATATTGGATATTTCATAAATATATCTATATTCTAACATAAAAAATGAACAGCGCGTTGGAAAAGTTTAAATGATTTTTATCATCAGTTAGATTTCTTCAATAATCGAAGTTCCTGCTTCGCCATTAGTCCATTTCCATTTTTCATAGAACCTGAGTTTTTCATTTTCTATTTTTGGTTCAGAATCACAACTACCAGATTTCAATTGACCGCTGGTATTAATATGCTGATAGCTGAAATGCAGATTATGATTTTTATCCATAGTTCCAATCAACAATCCTTTTATAACACTTCCGCCAGAATACTCAGCCCATATTGTATTTTCTTTTTGGTGATATGCGAAAATAGTTTTTTCAGAAACTTCACCTGATTCTGAATTCTCTACAGCAGTAAAAAATTTGTCTTCAAGAGTAAATGCACCTTCATTTTCAGAGAAAAGACTTTTTCCCTTTTCATAAGCTTTCTGAAGATTACTATCCCAGTTTTTATCACGAAGCTTATTTTCCCTTGAGGTATTATCAAATAAAACAAATTCGCTTTTCTTAATTCGTCCAAAAAGTCTGTCGCCAAACATAACTTTTTTCATGCTACTCAAAAGACCAAATTGTTCAAGTCTATCAACAGGATTACCGGCAGAACAAAGAATCATTCCTTTCTCAAGCATTTTCATTTTCTTATTGCCATATGCAAAGCCATAAGACCAGACTCTGTCAAACCACCCCACAAGTTTTGCAGGAGCTTCTGTCCAGAATACAGGATAAATAAAAACAATTGCATCACAATCATTTATCTTTTTCTGCTCCGCAAGAACATCTTCTTCAAGATCTGGAGTATCCCTGTAATTCGAATCACGTAGATATTCTTTTTCTGACATATCAGATTTAAAATTCATCTTATACAAATCAGAAATTAAATATTCATTTCCTGAATCAACAATTCCCCTGATAAATGAATCGCGGACATGACTTGTAAATGAATCTTCTGACGGATGACAGTAAACTATAAATGCTTTCATAAGTGTCCTCTTACTTCAATTCAAAATCCGTTCGGATATTCATCACAACATCAACTTCATTCAAGATTTTTATAAGGCGTTCATCAAGGTCTGAGTTGTTGTCGTGATAATCAATTTCTGAATATTGTTCGCGAGCTGGAAATGCCAGTTTTTCTTCTTCAAGGCTGAACTCTGCATGAACGGTTGCCTTGTTTCCGCGTGCATCCAGACGAATCCATTTCTGTAATTCTGGAATGTAGACGGTGTTCAGGGCATGAATGATATAACCATCGCTGTCATCATCTGCTCGTGTTAGTTTTTGATAACTGATTCCCGCAGGAATTCCATTTCCACGAAGCAAGGCCGCAAGCAGACAAGATTTTGTCCAGCAGATTCCGGTTCCGTTTTTTAAAACCTCGGCTGCATTTTTTGAAACAACCTTTGCCTTTACGTCCCAGGAATGTGTTATCTTGTCGCGGACAAACTCATAAGCCCTTTTGATGTAGCCAATCTGTGAATCTGATTGTTTACGAAGCTCTTTGATTTTTGCCTCAATCAGCGGATGAGAAAAATTTATGCTTGGTGTCTCTTTAAGATATTCACTCAGATTTTCATTCATCTCAAAAAACTCTTTAGCCCGCTCGCACACCTCAACCATCACTTCATCAGAAGGTAAATGCTTGCTGTCTATTTCTACTGTAGTTACTGGTCCTGAAAAAATCTTTTTTGCTTTACTGAAAACTTTATTTGCCGGGAAGAAGATATCTCTTGGCGAAGCCATAATCAGAAGCGGTGCCTTGAATGCCACCATCTCTTTTTTGCTATATTCCTTTGGAGGCTTCATTTCCATTTTGTAGGAAGACATCATCAAATCAAAAAACTCACGCCAGGTCTCGTCACCCTTTCCGCCCATAGTTTCGATTACGGCATCAAGAGTTTTTTCTGACGGGCTGGAATAATATTTTATAAAAGGCACGACCATCTTTCCAAGCATTGGAAGAATCGGTCCATGAGCTATTCCTGATGGAACAAGAAGTAAGGCAGAACTAACTCTTTGAGGGTAATATTTTGCAAAAGACAGGAACATCGCAGAGCTATAAGACGACACAACAAAAGAGATTTTTTCTTCGTCATAATGATTCAGAACTTCATTAATCCAAAGCCCGTATTGATCTTTCCTGCTGCTGATATTTCTATAAGGAGCACTCTTCCCCGGCATACCGATAACATCCGGCGCAAGAATGCAGAAGTCTTTGAGCAGCGGTAAAAAGAGTTTGAGATTGAGAGTCGTGATTCCGTTGCCACCATGAATTGTACAGATTCGAGGCTTGTCTTTGTCGCCGACAAGAAGACAGTGAGTCTGCCCGAAAGAAGTTTCGAAATAATCTTCTGAATAAGGTACGCCAAGTGTAGCTAGAGTCTTGACGTAGAAGGCGTGCATCTTGTTCAGACTGTCCTGATTTTTGTAAACAAATTTTCCCTTCTTAATTCCCTTGCTCATATTAAAGTCCCATCCCCTACTTTATCCTTGCAAAAGTCTTCTGACACCAGGAGATAACTGCCTCATAAGTTTTTTCAAAATCATAATTATCAGGCAGTTCCGGTATGCAAAGCATTGCGCGGTCCTGTGCCGACACGGCTGCCTTCAAGTCGCTCTTCTTTAAAAGAAATTCTCCACTTTCAAGATAATGCAGATTTTGAATTACAAAGTACAACTGCTTGCAGCTTGCGCGAAGCTTGTTGCGGCTTTTTTCTTCGCCACCATGAATGTAGCGGTGACAGATTTCGTGATAAAAATTTCCAAGACTGATTTTTACATAATTCACTTCGTCCTGTCTTGTTGCAGGAGGAAGCAGAGTTTCAAGTTTGCCGAACAAATCTTTTGTCGTATATTTAAGCTGCAAAGCTTCCAAAGGATTCCAGTTTGTTAGTTCATCCTTACCGCAAATAAAACCGCATGATTTTTCAAACCAGCCGATTTCCTTTAGAATGACACGGTAAGTTTTCATATCATCAACTGAAAATCCATCAATAACAATCATTACATCTATATCGCTGTTTTCAGTCGCCTCACCACGAAGCCAGCTTCCCTGCAGGCCCACATAAACAAGCCGCTCGCTAAAAGATTCTTTGCATCGCGAAATCAGATTTTCTAAGTAGTTATCAATATTAAAGCATTCCGTCATATATACCTTGCATTAGTTTTTCATAAACTTTTATTAATTCCCTGATGAAGAGCCACCTGAAGAACTGCCACCTCCACCACTGCTTTGTCTATCGCGAATCATATGCTGCAAAGCTACAAGAATTGCAACGATACTTTTTTCGTGTTCTTTTTGGTAAATATCAACACACCACTTGTCGTGAATTGAAAACATTTTCTGTGCAATAACTGCTATAACTTCATCCGAACTGTCATAAATCTCAAAGTTTAATCCAAGAAGATTTCCTCTGAGCTGCCAGCCAAGACCTTCAATATTTGTAATATCTTTTATGATGTGAAAAATCTCGTTTGAAAGCTGGAATTCTTTTCCGTCGTCCATAACAACAAACCGTCTTTCGTGCAGACTGAAAAGCTTGCGTCTGATATTTGCTACATGCTCACCATCTGCAGTATAAATATCAGTTGTATCATGCAGCGTAAGAATTTTGGTATCTGCTTTATAAAGAATCTTTTCTGAAGCATCCATAATATCAATATGATGATGAAGGGTAAAAACCTTGGTACTTGTAAAAAGCGAAATGGCCGGTGCTCCAAATCTTTCAACATTATTTACATTTGCATTTTCTCCGGCATTACGATATCTGTGAATTTTTGAAAAGACTCCCATTGTGTTTTCTCCTTTTAGTGACTTTCTTATATTATTATGATTTCTTTGTTTTTAAGAATATCCCAAGTATCAGCATATAGCACACAGTCTTAGGCAGCATGAGCATTCCAAGCAGAGGAAGAAGAGATGCAAAAACTGCTACAGGGATGTAAAAAAGAAAGGACAGACTAACATACAACCACATTCTTTTGAAAAGTGGATTTTCCCTTCGTGTCTTGAAGTAGATAATCACAATCAGAATTCCAATTGCAATGAATGGGATATTTCTGAGACAGCCCCAAAGAACGGAACCTTCGCCTGTGAGCCAGTGATTTCCCGGTAAGAAACAGATAAAAATTCGGCAGGCAGTCAGCAGCCAAAGACAAATGGCCATTGATTTTTTCTTGCCTTCTTCCAAATTAAAAAGCTTTGTATGCAGGAAGAAAATCAGGATATAAAAGAAGGTCATTGTGATTGATGTTACAAGTTTGCCAAACCCAAGCCAGGCTGTAAAATCACTTTCGATAAAATAGTTGAGAACCCGCGGCACCAGATGAAAAGCATCGCCGCACCCAAGAATCAAAGCAGCGCTTCCCATCAGCTTACCAATACTGTCCCGGCGTTTTGCTAAAATCACAATTCCGGAAATTATTGCAAACAGAAGATAAATAATGTCAAAAGTTGATTCACCGTATTTCATCAAAGCCTCCACAATTATTTTAATGCACAACTTTAAAATTATGAAGATAAAGTTAATAGAAAAAATGCAGGACCCGTGCTATCATAAAAATATGGAACTTTGAGACGCATATAATTCTGACTTTGAACAATAAACTATATGAAAGTAATTATCTTAAACGGGCCGATGGGAGTTGGAAAAACTGCCGTTGGAAAATACATTGCAGATGCTACTCCGGGAACAGCCTTTATTGATGGCGACTGGTGTCTCGACATTCATCCCTTCATCGGAAATCGCGAGACTAAAACCATGGCCGTGGACAATATTCTTCATATGATTGGAAATTACAAAAAATGTTCCGAATGCAAAATGATTGTTCTTGTCTGGCTGATGGATCAGCCCTGGGTATATGACGCAATTATTGAAGGAATCAAAAAACTGGATCTTGAAATAAAATCTCTTACTCTAACCTGCAGTAAGGCTACCCTAACCGACCGCTGGCAGAATGACAAAGCCTGCCCATGGCGAACTGATGAGTGGCTAAAACTCAGCACAGATTCACTCCCCTATTTTTCAACGCTGGACAATACGCTTGATACAAGTAATCTTTCGATTAAAGAAGTTGCTGAGAAAATACTGGCAACAAAATAGCGAAATACTTTCTTGTTGAGAGTGCATTTCCTTTTAAAAATTCTAAGCATTTTCTCATAAAACTCTCATTGTAGATTCATGATGATTTGATAAATTGGCATTAAAGTATGTTTGTAAACTTAGAAAATCAGCTGCCGGATAAGCAGCTTTTCACAAAGAGGTTCTTATGAAAATCACAAAGAAGATTATAATATCACTTGTTGTAATTGCATTTATTACTACTGCGGCATTATGCAAAAGCGTAACTAAAAAATCATCAACTTCAAAGAAATCACAAACTTATGAAGCTGGCAATCTATCGAAGGAAACACCCCCAGAAAAACCAAATGGGGCACCTCCTGGAGGCGGATTTGGCGGAGGCTTCGGCGGCGGTCATGCCAGTGCAGATATCGATTATTCTGGTGCTGTAGAAATCACTTCTAAAAAATCAGAAAAGAATGCAACTTATTCTACGTCTACTGTTGATCAGAGTGCCCTTCTTATTTCTACAAGCGACAAGGTTGAAATTGTAAATCCTACAGTTTCTAAAAGCGGCGATTCAAACGGCGGCGACAGCTGTAATTTCTACGGACTCAATGCGGCTGTTCTTGTAAAAGATGGAAGTACAACAACAATCACAGGCGGAACAATTTCTTCAAGCGCTAACGGAGCAAACGGCGTATTCAGCTACGGCGGAAACAGCGGTAAAAACGGAGCGACTGGAGACGGAACAACTGTCATAATCAGTGATACCAAAATCACTACAACAGGTAATGGTTCTGGGGGAATTATGACAGCAGGAGGTGGAATTACAAAAGCTTCTAATCTCGACATTACTACCAGTGGAAGATCATCAGCTGCAATCAGAACAGACCGCGGCGGTGGCGTAGTAACCGTAGACGGCGGAACATATACTTCCAACGGGCTTGGTTCTCCTGCAATTTATTCAACTGCAGACATCACAGTTTCAAATGCGACCCTTACATCAAATCTTTCAGAAGGCGTTTGCATCGAAGGAAAGAATTCCATTACTTTGAATAATTCAGACCTTACCGCAAACAACACAAAATGCAACGGTAATGCAACCTTCCTTGATACGATTATGATTTATCAGTCAATGTCAGGTGATGCAGACAGCGGAACCTCGAGCTTTACAATGAATGGCGGAAGTCTTACCAGCAAGAACGGACATATGTTCCACATAACAAATACAAATGCAATTATCAATCTTAATGGCGTTACCTTGAAGAATGAAGATAGTGCAAACATTTTACTTTCAGTTTGTGCTGATGGATGGAAGGGCGCTTCAAATATTGCAACCCTTAATGCAGATAATCAGAAGCTGGAAGGCACACTGCTTGTTGGAAGTGATTCCACTCTTACCCTGAACCTTACTAATAATTCAAGCTTCATTGGAAGTGTAAGCGGCGAAATCACAAACGCAAAGGGCAAAACTGTTTCATCAGATGTTGGAAATGTAACTGTAAAACTCGATAGCAGCAGCACCTGGACTCTTACCAGCAACACTTACATAACAGCCCTGGATGGTAATTTATCACAAATCAACACAAACGGCTACAAACTGTATGTTGGTGGAAAACTGGTAAAGTAAAGAAATAAATGAAACAAAATCTAGAGCTCTCATGAACTCTAGATCTTGTGTAAGACTTCTGTTAACAGTTTATTTTCCTATATTTCCAAAGTAGATATTTTTGATTGTAAAAGCTTTATTGCCTGATCCATAGAAATTATCTTTGCGTAACGTTTTCCCCACATGAATTCATTAAAATATTTGTAGGCTGTTTCTTTATCAAAATAAGGATTGTCATAGGTTGAGTTTGTATATGCCGGGACAAAAATATTGAAGCCTCTTTCGAATCCACTTTTAATAGTTGCATCCATGCAATAGTCTGTTGATACCCCAATCGTAATAATATCTTTCTCACCCTTGGATTTCAGATATTCCGTCAGCCCGGTCATGGGATGAAAGGCACTGTTCACATTTTTTTCAAAACGCTTCTCGTCAGCTCTTGGGGCAAATTCTTCATATACTTCATAACTATCTGTAAGCTTATCAAGAGAAGTTCCCGGGCCATCATCATGCTGGACATATGCAACTTCAACATTATTTTCTCTCGCTACAGCAATCAACTTTTTGATATTGTTTTTGACAATTTCGAATGCATACAGATTTTCGTTAAAACATCCCTTTTGAGTATCTACAACTAATAATATCATTAGCCTCTCCTAACATATTATTCCATTTAAAAAAACTGAATCTTATCGCTCCATAAAAAACTCAACCTGTTCTCCAAGCGGACCGTAACAGAAGGCCATGCGGATTGGATAAGGCGGATTTGAAGCGATGACTTTATCATTCGGTTCTATAAAAACCTCATAGCCGGCAGCTTTCACCTTTGCCGCAATCTCATCAACATCATCAGTAAGAAGTGCCATATGGCGGATAGCACCAAGACAGTGAGTTCCCTCGGCATTTGTAAAAATCTCGAGCAGGCCGTTTCCTGTATCAATCATCATACCCTCTGCCCATTCACGTATAATCTTCAAACCAAGAATATCTATATAAAACTTACGAACGTTAGTAAGTTCTTCTACTGTTCCGCATTTCATTGAAATATGATGTATACCTTTAATCATTTTTGCCTCTCTTTTTTGATTTTGGGCGTTGCGTCAGCTTCGCTGCCGCCGGGCTTTGCGCACTTCCGCTATCGCTCCATACTTTGCTGCGCAAAGTACGCCTTCGGCGGTGCTCCAATCCCTAACGCAGTTAAAATCTACGTAAAGAAATAATATAACTTAATTCAGGCGAAATAGTAAGGGGAAATCTAATGCCCAATCATAGTATTTGCACGATACTCTGCGTTGAGCTGGGCAATTTCTTTTTTGCCGTCTATGTACTGCTGATAGTCAATTTCCATGCCACCACAGGCACAGCACATGGAGCAATCACTTCCGCAGCCAAGAGCGTCTGCAACAATTTTTTCTCTTTCTTCCTTTGTGGTATCTTTTATCAGAATACTTTTCATTGACTGTCAGCCCCCTTATTTGTATTATATCCCTATCTACTTAATAGGTAAATATCTGGAGGCACACTATGAAAACAATCGAAACAAAATCAGCACCGGCAGCAATCGGACCTTATTCGCAGGCAATTCTCGCAAACGGATTTTTATATACCTCAGGACAGATTCCTTTGAATCCCGAAACTGGCGCAATCGAAGGCCAGACCATCGAAGCTCAGGCTGAACAGGCAATAAAGAACCTGGGCGAAATCCTAAAAGCCGCAGGCTCATACTTTTCTAAAGTTGTAAAAACTACCTGCTTCCTCGCCCACATTTCAGACTTTACAGCCTTCAATTCAATTTATGAAAAGTACTTTGTTTCAAAGCCTGCCCGCAGCTGTTTTGAAGTTGCAGCATTACCAAAAGGCGCACTCGTTGAAATAGAAGCAGTGGCTGTTGTAGAGTAAAAAAACTGTTTTACATCTCCGCAATCTTTCGTAGCGTGTTTGCCGTTCGAATTGTAATCATTTCTCCAATGCCAGGAGCCGCTGTCTTTTTCCACCAGTTGGCTTTTGCATAGAGTTTACGGTCAAAAGACCAGAAGGCCGCATTCCCGCAGAGTTCAACTTTTTCAAGTTCTGCAGTAGGCTCTCCGATTTTTTCGGCCACAGTTTCAATACTGTACGGCGCAATTGCAAATATCAGATTGTCGTAAATATCTTTATTGTCACTTCCCCACCATGATGGTGCTTTTAAAAGTAGTTCTTTTAATTCATACTGAGAAATCACAAAAACTGGAATCTCAAGCTTGAAAATTTCAGAAATGATTTCACGAATACCTTCGGCAAGTTTTACAGCATCTGTCTCATCATAAGAAAAAAGCACATTGCCACTGTTCAAATAAGTTTTTATATCTGCAAAACCTTTTTCGGTAAAAGCAGTTTTCAATTCCGGCATGGAGATTTTATTTTTTCCGCTGATATTTATTCCGCGAAGTAAGGCGATGTATCTGGTCATTTTAATCCCCTACTTTCTTTTCTTTTATAGATACCATTGTTAGCCTCGTAATAATTATAACAGAGATTTTCACACAAAGCACTGCATTAATTGAGCTTTCGTGATAGAATCTTTTTATAAACATGAACTCAATTTTTACAATCCGCGTGGAAGAGCCGCGCGATTTTAGGACTGTTGAAAATCTTACCAGAGATTCGTTCTGGAACGTTTACCATCCTGGCTGCACTGAGCATTATGTTCTTCGCTGCTTCAGAAACAATCCCGATTTTATTCCCGAGCTTTCGCTTGTGATGGAGAAAGACGGGCAGATTATCGGGCATGTGATGTTTTCAAAAGCAGAGCTGAGCATTGAAGCTGATGGAAAAGCAACTGGCGAAAAGCTCCCAATCGGAACTTTCGGACCAATCAGCATTCATCCAGATTTCAAGAGACAGGGCTACGGCCTTAAGCTCTTGAAGTATGCTCTTGAAAAAGCAAAGGCAATGGAAATCGGATTTATCTGCATAGAAGGCAATATCAACTTTTACCGTCATGCAGGTTTTGATCTGGCAAGTAAGCTGAACATTCATTACCACTGCGAGCCTAAGGATTCAGAAGTGCCATACTTTTTAGCGCAGGAACTGATTCCCGGCTATCTCAATGGAATTGAAGCAACTTACACTCCCCCAAAAGGATACTTCATTGCAGAAGAAAATCCCGAGGACTTTGCTAAATACGAAGCAGAATTTCCCTATAAGGAAAAGCTGGTTCTGCCTGGTCAGTTAGGATAATTTGAATTAGTATTCCACCCGGATATTTTCTACACCGTAGGTGTCTTTGAATAATTTCTCATCTGCGGGAGAGCGGATGAGCATGATCTCGGTGAAGTGGCCGTCGGCTTTGTTTTTGAAGCCGGCGACTTTTTCGCCGGTGCAAATGGAAGAGCGGATTACGGCATCCTGTGTTTCTGGATCAAACTGTATTGTAGGTTCATGTTTCTTTTTTTGACCGAAAAGTTTCATTTTGAACTTCCTTTAATTTTGGGGCGTTGCGGGGGTGCGCTCGAAACTGCGTCCTGCCGGACTTGTTGCGAATACCCCCGCAGAAGGGGTAGCGTAAGACCGCTCGCGGGCTGAAGCGAGGGGAAGGCTTTCCCCTCCTTCCTAAAGTTCCAGCGTAACTGCAGATTCCCACCTGCTTCCCCTGCGCTCAAAAATTGTAATGTTATCAACCGGGAAAGTTTCAACGAGGTTGAGCTCATTCATTACCTGCAGTGCCTCTGTTGTTACTCCTGCAGGAATGTCGCGGTTGGCAACTGTTGCGTGTGGCTGAAAGGGACGCTGATCTTTTTTTGTGCAGCCGGGACAGGCGTTTAAAATTGCCTTTACGGTCTCATCACGGAGCCTTGTCCATTTTTCATTTGCAAGCACTTTACCGAAAAGAGTTCTGTCGCCAAAGGCGTCAAAGTTTTTAATATTTGCGGTAAAGCCCAGGCCCTTTGGAAGCACCTCTTTTTCAATTGCACGAGCCAGATCTTCCGTGGAATATTCTTCCTGAAATCTGAAAGGCGGAACAAGCGTTACATGAATCGGAGTGCCATGTCCGCTCTTACAACCGTAAGCTTCGTTCATATAACGACGGCAATCCTCCAGAGTCAGCGTCAAATCTTCCGGCAATAAAACGCCAATAAAATGTGTCTGTTGTGTAAAATTATTCTGTTTCATCTTTTGATATTATAGCACAAAAAGGATTACTCAAAAAACATCCGGATAATGAATAAATAAATAATCCATGCTACAATATCTTCAGAAGGTAAAAACCTATGGCAAGCATTTTGATTAAAGACACAACCCGTGAGCAGCGTGAACAGATTGTCCGCGAATCTCTCGGCGATGATTACGATGTTGGCTGCGGCTATGAATCAACCGGAATCAACTATCAGCTTTATATAGACGGAATCAAGGAACTGCGGGAACTGAACATGGAAGCAAACTGCGGTTTTGAAGTTGCTCACCCGGAAGAACGAAAATCCAGCTGTGGAATGGTGTAATAAATGATGAACTGGACTATTAAAACTTTTGACGAACTTACATCCAAAAAAATCCCCGTAAGGCACGATTTATTTTTTTATATTATTTTCGTTTGGAGTTCAATGTCTTAAGCTTCTTTTTTAGAGAATCTGAAACCGAATCTTCTGTAATGCTGATATGCTCAAAAAACCAGCCCTTCAATTTAGAATCGTAAGCAACTATAACATACTCGTCCCTACTAAAATCAGGAAGCTTCCATAATTCAGAAATAATTGAATTAGCTGAAATATAATCGTTATTGTATCTTACATAAAGAGGAAGACCTTCTATTTTTATCCCCTGCTTCAACTGAAGTTTATGTCCATTAGAATCTGTTCCTATCAAAGAAGAACCGTTTTCAATAATTATAGATTCATTAATTTTTGTGCCCCAGGAATCCTGATTCGGCAAAATAACAACCTTTGATTTGTTTTTTACAATCAGTGAACGGCATTCATTTTCAATTACTTTTGAAACGGACTGTGTAAATATAATATCGTAATCTTCATATAAGTTTTCATTAAAAGGATTTTGAAAGCGGATTTCATTTATTGAAACCCATCCCTTCAAAGACGAGCTGTAACAAAACTCAATGTTTCCAACATAATCTATAAGCTGCTGATTTCCACTTTTCCAAACCTCATCAAGAGTCATCGGAATTTTTCTTGTAAATACAATATCATCAGAAACCCGAACCTTGTAGTATAACTCTATTCCCTCTACGTGAGTTCCCTCCGACAGAATCATATACCCCTGCCCATCTTTTGCCGCAATAAATGAACAACCTTTATCTACAATAATGCTTCCGTGCACAATAGCATCGGTCATTGTAAAAGTTGCACCATTTGTAACGTGTAGAGTTTTTCCTTTTGATATCGTATTAAATTCTGTATTTACCGTAAAATCCTTATCGTAAATACCGCTTAATTCAACAGCAAATAATCCGCAAATTCCAACAAAGAGAAAACATAAAACAAGAATAAATTTCTTCCACATATAAAAAATTATATGTTCATAAATTAGAACTGTCAAATATGAGTATTTCTCTACTCAAACTTATATCCTAATTCCTGCAATCTTTTTCGTGATGTTAAAGAAATCTTTTCTTCCGGAATGATATAGCCGAACTGTCCACCAGCTTCAAAATCTATCTTAGCGCCGGCAGCAACTTCTATTTCAAGCTTTTGCTTTATATTTTCACCACACAAGGTATAACCATCACTAGCGTGTCCCCTGTAAATATATTTCATAGATTTTGGAATTACCACTTTTTCCAGCACATTACATCTTCCCAAAAGACACTTTGTAACTTCTTCGCAGCCTTCTTCAAAAATGAATTCTTTAATAGAGTTATATTCATCGCAAACCTTTGGAATATAATAACCTCCTTCATTCTGAAACCCTGCTTTTACATCGGACCATAAGCCCGTAACTTTTACCTGCTTATATTCCTGCCAGGATCCCGGATTACCAAGGGCAGCTATTCCAAAGTCTATCCGATCTCTAGGATGTGGATTTGTTTTCCAGTTTTTTGACCATTTAACTGAGCTGACATTTCCAAAGCAAATAGTTCCATTTACGTAAATATCTACATCATAAGGAAGTTTTCTAAAAAATTTAAAACAATCTCCATTCATAAGCAATAAGACTTTTCTGTTTCCAGTCAGCTCAATAGACGCACTTAATGGATTAGTATATGTTTCACTACGGCTTTGCCACATATATGGACAAGTAAGCCAGATGATTGATTCAGGTACAACTACCTTCGTAATTTTATTCTTACTTCCATCATTCTGAAAAACAGAAGCAATTACAGGATATCCTTCTATTTCTTTAGGAATTTCAACAACACTTGAATTTCCCTTATACTCTGTAATCATCAGATAATCAGAATTAACATTTACAGATTTTTCTACTTTAGCTAAAAAGCTTTTTTGTGATTTACTTAAAAAACTATATTCAAAATCTTTATCTGAATATTCAGCAAAAAGTCCAGTTAATACAAAAGTTGATAATAATAATGATATTAAAAATTTTTTCATAGTTATCCTATTTTACTAATTGTTTAGCTTTACAAAAAAAATGTCTTAAAAAAAACACTGGGAATAATCCCAGTGTGCTGATTAAATAAAATTACAGATTACAAAAAAAGATCAAGGCAATTATTCCGCCAACTACTCCTCCAATAATTTTAATAATCTTTATTGTCTTTCTCTTTTTCTTTTCCTCATTAATCTTATTCTCGTAGAAGTCAGCCTTCATACTATCTGCTTTTTTCAAAGCCAAAAGACCAAGCTCAAGCTTATCTGCAACCACTTTCTTCTGATCTTTTTTCAAATCCTTTTTCATCCAATACTGATAGATGATTTCGAAATCCTGTCCAATTTCTTCAGGATCTCCAGAGAATGTAATTTGAGCCATTGAATCAACAAATGCTGCATCAGCTGCCTGTTCCTGAGCTTTTGCTACGGCTTCTGCCTGCTTTTGTACGGCTTTAGCTGCTGCTAAATCTCTTGCATTTTCTGCTTTTTTTTCGGTTTCGCTTCTTGTATCAAACAAGCTACTCATCATTCCCATATTATTCCTCCGCGTTTATCGTCCGCCGACCAGAGTTTATGAATTAATTCTATCGCCAAACATTTCAGAAAAATAGTATGATTACTTTGTGAATATGTATGAGTTAACTCACTTTTTTTTAATGACTTTAATCTAGCCACAAGGAGCCCTCTTCGTGTTATACTATGAACAATGAAAAAACTGATTTTAATTGATGACCACAAAATGCTTCGAAAAGGAATTTCTTCCTATATAACAGAGAATTCAGATTGGAACATTTTTGCAGAAGCCGAAAGTATTGAAGAAATTCCCGCAATTATAAAAAAGTTTGGAGACGAAAAAGAAGATCAGATTGTTGCTGTAGTAGATATTCAGATTAAGGGAAATGACGAAAATACCTTCCGCGGCTTTGAGGCTGTAAGACTGTTTTCTAAGGCCGGAATACCGAGCGTAATTTTTTCAAGTCACGATACGGGAGCTCTTATTGAACGTGCTATGAGTTCTGATGTTGGAGCCCGGGGCTTTGTTTCTAAATTAAGTGATGAAAAAATGCTGCTGGATGCAATCAATACGGTTGCAGCCGGAAAAACCTTTGTTCAGCCGGATCTTGTAAGCGCCTTTATGGAAGTTCATTCTCTTTTTTCTGTCCTCACAAAAAGAGAATTGCAGGTTGTTAAACTTATTCAGGATGGACTACCAAACGAAGAAATTGCTGCAAAACTCGAAATTAAACTTTCTACTTTGGAAAATTATATCAGCGTAATTTACGATAAAATTGGCTGCCGGGATCGCAACAGCTTGCTTGAAAAACTAAAATGATTTTGTCAAAATAGGATTATGAATCCTTCTGAAACAAATCTTGCAGTTTTTCAATTTATTGAGCTCCTTTCTATTATTTCATTCTTGTGTATTACCTTTTTGCTTTTTCTTCTTTCATATATTAAAAATAAAGATAAAAACAGAAGTCTTGAAGAGCAGAATAAAAAAGAACGACTTGTAACCGAAACAATTACACAGGTTCAGGAAAATGAACGAAGCCGTATAAGCCGAGATTTACATGACACAGTTACTCAAGATATCCGAACAGCCCTGCTCTATATGCATAAACTCAATGAATCAAAAAATCTTTCCGATGAGCAGATAAATCTGCTGCAAAAAATTCAGAAAATTGAAGAAGAAAACCTTAAAAATATCCGAAACATCATAAGGAATCTTACACCAAGCGAAATAGAAAGTGCTTCTATTACACAACTGCTTTCTGAGCTGTGCGAAAACATAAATGAATCGGGCGATATTAAATGTAACCTTTATACCGAAGCTTCAGATTTTTTGACAAAAATCACTACTGAACAAAAGCTGCATATTTTCAGAATTGTTCAGGAAAGTATTAACAACGCAATTAAGCATTCAAAGGCAAGCGAAATAAGTGTAATTATGCGCGAAGAAAAAAGCTCAGATGCTCAGATTAAAACGAATCTTTTATTTTTGATTAGCGATGATGGAATTGGAATGCCTGAAAATAATAAAACTGATTATGAGGAAAACGACAAAAACATTCCAACAGATATTCTTTCTGAAAATACACATCTGGGAATAAAAGGAATGAAAAGCCGGGCCTTGCTTTTAGGTGCAACGCTTGAAATAAAAAGTGATAAAGAAACAGGAACTCAAATTAAGCTTTATCTGCCAGTCCAATAAGCTTTTTAATTCCCTTAAAACTTAACCAGCCAATACAAATACTTATTGCTTTATCAAGAATATTTACAGGAACTCTAGGCAGCCATGCAGAAATAAAAACAGAAATGCTGTTGCTGCTTAAAAGTGCATACATAAACTTTACCTGAGAATCTTCGTTATATCCGGTAAAGACATTAAGGACTGTAAAAATTGTTGCACCTTCAATACTGACTATAAGCGAAATTAAAAATACAAGAAGAATAAGATCTGGTATTTCAATCTTTTTTCGTATTTTAATATACACCCTGATTATTAGTACAATTGTAAGACTACAGATTGCCCATACAAGTGACCACAATGGAACTTTTGAATAAATAATTGTTGTCGTAATATGATAAAGCAGCCCGCTTATAATTCCGCAGATTCCTCCAAAAAATGAAGCGGAAATTGTAAAAATTGTATCCATGTAAAGAGGAACCGGATTAAAATTCTGCAGATAATTAACTCCAATATTTAGGCAGGCAAAAATAATTCCAAGCGGAATCTGCCATTTTAGAGAATATGTAAATGGAGATGATTTTATTTTTCCTTGCATGTGAAAAATATAACACAAGAAACAAATCTTGTCAGTGATTAATAAAAAGGCTTTCTTGCAAATATTAAAGTAAAAATTAATTGCAAAATAGAGTGTTTTTTGCTTTTTGGAGTAGTGACGAAATATTTGAATTTGTATTATATTATTGTTAGTCTTTACTAACTGTTTGCAAACGGGGCGTTGCGGGGTGTCCCCGCTGGAAGGGGTAGCGTAAAACGCCGATGGCGGTTGAAGCGAGGGGGAGACTTCCCCCTCCCAATAGGAAAAATATATGAATAAAATTCCGGCAGAAAAACTATTTCAGACATATTTGGATTTAATCAGCAAAAGGGAAAGCGAGGAAATTTACAGGCTGAACGAGCCGATTGGCGAAGGCATTATGAAGCACATGCATATTGCCAGGGGAATTGAGCTCGTTTATTCAGAACTTGAAAGCTACAGTCCTAACTATCAGGCAGAAAAGAAAGAAGTTGATGGGCTGGAGATTATGTACATCGTTGACGGCCACGGTGAATTTGAACTACAGAACAGACAATTTGCCAGTGGTGAAAAAGGCGACGTAATGATTTTTAATTGTAAGACTGCGGTAAAAAAAGCCATGCTGGGCAAAAGCGGAATGAACTGCATCAGCATTATACTTTTTACCGATGACACAATTTCTTTTCTTAATGAGTTTCTTGGAACTAACGACTTCTGCAGTTCTGATTTTTTCAATGACATCAGAAAGAGTGACAGCGCCGTATCATTTCCCTGTGGTGAACTTCTGGAAAAACTTTTTCTGGAAACTATAAGACTGCCTGGAGCCTTTTCCAAATACACTGTGAGGCTTGCCGTGATTCATGCAATTATTCTTTTGATAAAAAAATTCACAGATAAAGACGGCTGCGATGTTCGGGTAAAAAATGAAAGCCAGGATTCTTACTTTAGCGGAACTACCGGTCGTAAGGTTCAGAATGTGCGCCGCATTATCAATGCAAATCTGGAAAAAGAAATTTCTATTGAAGAGCTGGCAGCTAAAGTTAATCTGAACCGCACCACTCTCCAAAAAGTTTTTAAGGAAATGTATGGTCTCACGATAAATGAATACCGCACAAAGTCTCGTCTTCAGCTGGCAAAAAATTTGTTAGTCTCGACTGACCTTTCCATAACCGAAATTGCCGGTCGCTGCGGTTATACAAATGCAAGTAAATTTTCTGAAGTCTTCAAAAAAAATGAAGGTGTTCTGCCAAAAGACTGGCGCAAATAAATTATGTAAATGACGGATATAACTGGAGGTTTATATGTCTAATAAAAATCGTAAACCTGCAAAAAGAGGCCTTGTTGGCTGGATATTTTATTTTGCAGGTAGTAAAAAGGGGCAGTACATTGTCAGTGTATTCTTTGCCCTTTTAAGTGTGGCCTGCTGTATTGCACCATACTTCATTATTGCACGGATTGTTCAGCAGCTTTTAGCTGGCGTTCGTGACTGGCAGCTTTTCTTGAAAGAGTGTGGAATCACTGCGCTCTTCTGGTTTGGCAATGTTCTCTTTCATGCAATTTCTACAAGCATGAGCCATGTTGCAACCTTTAATCTGCTTGGCAACATCAGAAAATCTATGTGCGACAAGCTGACTCGTCTTCCACTTGGAACTGTTCTTGACATGCCGTCCGGCGCGCTCAAGAGTACTATTATAGAAAGAATTGACAGCATGGAAACAACCCTTGCCCATATTGTTCCTGAATATACTTCGAACATTATTTTATCGATTGTTCTTGTTATTTATCTTTTTGTTTTAGACTGGCGGCTTGCCCTTGCCTGTATGGCAGTTGTCCCTGTAGGTGTTATTGCAATGTGCTTTATGATGAAGGATGGACCGGCTCGCTTTAAATATGCCCTCGATAAGACAAAGGCTTTGAACGATACCGCAGTTGAATACATTAATGGTATTGAAGTTATTAAGGCTTTTGGAAAATCTAAGTCCAGCTATGAACGCTTTGTTGTTGCAGCTCAGGAGGGCTCTGCCTGCTATGTTGAATGGATGCGCGACTGTATCTGGCCTCATGCCGTTGCAACTGTTGTAACTCCGACTTTGCTTTTTTCACTTCTTCCGATTGGCGGTTTTATGTTTTTGAAAGGCAGCATTGATGCCTCGCTTTTTATAACTGTAATTGTTCTTGCAGTCAGCGCCATTCAGCCTTTCCTTGTTGCTTTTACCTATCATGATGATATTGCCAAAGCCGGTGCAATTTTCGGTGAAGTTGGTGCTATCATGACTCTTGATGAACTTAAGCGTCCGGCAGTTGATGTTAAGAAGCCTGCTGATAATTCGATTGTGCTTAAGGATGTACATTTCTCATATCATAAGGCGGGGGAAGTCTCCCCCTCGCTCCAGCCTGCTTCGCAGTCTTCCACTACCCCCTCTGCGGGGAACACCCCCGCAACGCCCCCGTGTGACAATGAAATATTACACGGAATTTCGATGACATTACCACAAGGTTCATACAGCGCCTTCGTTGGTCCGAGCGGTTCTGGAAAATCTACCATCGCCCGCCTTATTGCTTCCCTCTGGGATGTCGATTCAGGTTCAGTTGAAATTGGCGGAGTGAACATTAAAGATTTGTCTCTCCAGGAATACAACAGCCGTGTTGCTTATGTCAGCCAGGATAACTTCCTTTTTGATATGAGCGTTCGTGAAAATATCCGACTTGGCCGTCAGAATGCGACAGACGCAGAGGTAGAAGAAATTGCCCGTAAAGCCGGTTGTTATGATTTTATCATGTCGCTTGAAAATGGCTTTGATACAGTTGTTGGTGGCAGCGGTGCTCACTTGAGCGGTGGCGAACGTCAGCGAATTGCAATTGCCCGTGCCATGATGAAGGATGCGCCAATCGTAATTCTTGATGAAGCCACAGCTTATACAGATCCTGAAAACGAAGCAATCATTCAAAAGTCTGTTGCTCAGCTTGTAAAAGGAAAGACATTGATTGTAATTGCTCACCGTCTTTCAACTGTAAAAGATGCAGATAAGCTTTATGTAATTAAAGAAGGCGTGATTGACAGCGAAGGCACTCACGATGAGTTACTTGCCCAGAAAGGCTTGTATGCAAATATGTGGAAGGCTCATATTGAGTCTAAGGATGAATAGAAACGGTCATTGAGCCTGTTGAAATGACCTTCGACAAAAATGATGGTTTAGACAAGCTCAACCACCGTTGTTCAGGAGAAATTAAATGTTTGGAACACTTATAAAATTTTTCAAATTCTGTGATGAAGAAAACCGTAAAAAGTTTACAGGTTCGATTTTTGTAGGAATCTTGAACTCGCTTTTTATGGCATTTAGGATTGCTGCGGTTGCCGTTATGCTACGCGGAGTTATTGGAACTGCATTTGAAGGTCAGCCTTTTGAGACAAAAACAATCTGGCTTTCTTTTGCAATTATGTGTGTAAGTATTGTCGGTGGAATTATCACCCGCAAGGTTACTTCAATGTGGCAGTGTGAAGGCGGCTACAGAACCTGCGCAAAAAAGCGTATCGAAATTGCAGAGCACCTGCGCTATCTTCCAATGGGCTATTTCAACGAAAACAGTCTTGGAGAAATTACGTCAGTTACAACTAACACGATGGAGTCAGTTGGCGACGTTGCAACCCGCGCAGTTATGATGGTTTTCCAGGGGCTGCTCGATACATCACTCATCATCGTAATGCTCTTTTTCTTTGACTGGAGGATTGCCCTTGTTGCCCTTGCAGGCTTTGGACTTTTTGAGTTCGTAAATCTTTTTATGCGTCTTGCAGTAAAGAATGTTTCTGCAGACAAAATCCGCGACGATGCCGCAGAAATCGGAAAGGTTCTTGAATACATTCAGGGAATCGCAGAAGTTAAAGCTTACAATCTTGTGGGAAAGCGTAGCCGCGAACTCAACGATGTAATCAACCGCAGAAAAAAGACTCTTGTCAAAATGGAAATGCGTTGTATTCCGGTTTCAAACATCCAGTCCTTAGTTGCAAAGCTTAGCGGTGTTGCCATGATGATTACTTCTTTGTATTTTTATCTTGCGGGCAGCATGGCTCTTGCAGATTGTGCAACAATGCTTGTTTGTTCTTTCATGCTCTTTAATGCCCTCGAAGCCGGAGGAAACTATTCTGCACTCCTGCGTGTAATTGATCTT
Source organism: Spirochaetales bacterium (assembly GCA_029098225.1). Classification (GTDB taxonomy): domain Bacteria; phylum Spirochaetota; class Spirochaetia; order Treponematales; family Treponemataceae; genus Treponema_D. The sequence continues at coordinate 35,922 of JAQXNX010000010.1, forward strand.
GGCGTTACAAAGGCCAGCAAAATTCTCACCCTGCCTACTATGGATATTGAGGGTAGGGAGCGAACTGCGGAGCAGGGAAAAAAGGATGGGGCCTCATCTCTCATCCAGGCCAACGCTATCGACTTCGCCTACGATAAGCGCAAGATTATCGACAACATTTCCCTCTCAATTCCAGAGCACAGCACTACTGCCATCGTTGGTCCAAGCGGCGGTGGAAAAACAACCTTCTGTCATCTTCTTGCCCGCTTCTGGGATGTAGATAAAGGAAATGTTACACTCGATGGAAAAGATGTCCGCGACTACAGCATGGATAACCTCATGAAAAACTACAGCTTTGTTTTCCAGAACGTTTATCTCTTCCATGATACAATCGCAAACAACATCCGTTTTGGTCAGCCGGAAGCTCCAATGGAAAAAGTAATCGCCGCTGCCAAGAAAGCCTGCTGTCACGACTTTATCAGCGCCTTGCCAAATGGTTACGACACAGTAATCGGCGAGGGCGGTGCAAGTCTTTCTGGCGGTGAACGTCAGCGAATTTCGATTGCCCGTGCCATCATGAAGGACTCTCCTATCATCATTCTTGATGAAGCTACAGCAAATGTCGACCCGGAAAACGAGCGTGATCTTATGAAAGCTATCGAAGAACTCACCCGCGAAAAGACAGTTATCATGATTGCCCACCGCTTAAAGACTGTTCGCAATGCAGACCAGATTGTCGTAATCGACAAGGGGCGCATCGCAGAACAGGGTAAGCATGACGAGCTTGTAGCAAAGGGCGGAATCTATGCACGCTTTATTGATTCACGAAAGGAAGCTGTAAGCTGGAAGCTTTAAGTACTTGCTTAAATAATAAAGCCAAAAGGAATTTTTAAAATTAAAGTCATTGTAAGAACAGCGAATTACTTTTCTTACAATGACTTTTTTGTCATTATTCATCTGTCTTTTTTTCTTGACACGTTAGTTATATCTAACTAAGATATAACAAATTGTTAGTAACTACTAACTCAGAAAAAGGAAAAATCAAATGAAAAAATTATCAGAACTCGCAAAGGACCAGAGCGGGGTTATTGCTTCGATTAATGGCGATGCTCGCTTTGTCAGTAGAATCACTTCTATCGGCCTTACACCAGGCTGCAGAATTTCAATTATTAAAAATGAAAAACGCAGACCAATTCTTGTGTATTCCCGTGACACGATGATTGCTCTTAACCGTAATGAATGCGAAGACATTGAAGTGGAGGAAGCCGTATGACAGATAATGGAGAAACAGTAATTGCGCTGCTTGGTCAGCCAAACTCAGGTAAATCAACATTGTTTAATGCTCTTACAGGCATGAAGCAGCATGTTGGTAACTGGCCTGGAAAAACAGTAGAAAAGAAGGAAGGTACATTTGAACACAATGGTAAAAAGTATCTGGTTGCCGATCTTCCCGGTACTTACAGCCTTAGTGCAAACTCAGATGAAGAAATCATTACCCGCGATTATATCGCCAGCGGCAAGGCAGACGTAGTATGTATTCTTGCAGACAGCTCACAGCTTGAACGCAGCCTTTATATGCTGGCAGATTATTCCGGCATTACAGTTCCATGTTTTCTGCTCTTGAACCTTTATGATGTTGCAGAAGAACAGGGCAAGCAGATTGATTATGCTGCTCTTGAAAAGAAGCTTGGCATTCCTGTTGTACTCTTCTCTGCCCCGGACAGAAAAAAGTACGACGGATTTTATTCTGCTCTTGAACGTGCAATTGAAAAGAATACAATTCTTGATTCTTCAAGTCTTGATGCAAAATACAGTTCAATCGACACTTATAGTGAAATAAAAGCTCTTATTCCTTCAAATGTAATTCCGGGCTATTCAGAAATCTGGATGGCCGCAAAGGCAATTGAAGGAGATGCTCCAGTAACTGCAAAAATCAAAAATGTACTTATTGGAGAAAAGCGAACAGCATTCGAAACTGCTGTTGCAAAAATCAAAAATGGAGTTCTTCTTACAGGTGAAAAGAAATTTGCCTGGATTGATTCTCTCCTTGATGGTTCTGTCAAATCAGAAAAGAAAACCCGAAATCTCGGTAAGTTTGACCACCTGATAACCCACCGCATCTGGGGAAAGCCAGTTGTAGTTCTTACAGTTTTGTTTGGACTTATTGCTTCATTTATTCCTGCCCTTCCATTTATGGGAATTGGTGGAGCTGTGGGAGCACTTGCGGGCCCGGTAAGCTCAGGTCTGAATGCAATAGGCTGCCCTGCCTTCATCATTGCAATCATCTGCGATGTAATCATCAACTCGCTCAGCTTTATCTTTAAGATGCTGGGCTTTGTATTTGGCGTAACTCTGGTATTCGGATTGCTGGAAGAAGTCGGCGTTATGGCCCGAATCTCTTACGTATTCGACAACACAATGTCTAAGCTGGGACTTCAGGGAAAATCAGTTATGCCATTCCTCGTAAGCTTTGGTTGTACAATGGGTGGTGCCGCAGGTGCCCGCGTAATCGACAACTGGGGACAAAAGGTTTTGACAATTGCTCTTGCCTGGGCAATTCCTTGTGGTGCTGCATGGGCCGTAGTTCCGATGCTTTCTACCGTCTGGTTTGGTGCCGGTGCTCCGCTTGTAATTGTTGCGATTCTTGCGGTAATGGTTCTTCATATGTGGATTACTTCAAAAGTATTTGGCCGCTCTCTCGTAAAAAAAGAAGATCGCTGCGGTATGATTATGGAACTTCCTCCATATCACAAGCCACGCTGGGGAAGCCTTTTCCGCTATGTGCTTGGCCGCACAAAGGATACCTTCTTCCGCGTACTCAAAGTAATTCTTCTGGTTTCCTTTGTATTCTGGCTGCTCACTTATACAAGCTCTGGCAAAATGGATACCTCCATCATGTATAAGATTGGACAGGCAATAGAACCGGTTACAAAAATCTTTGGTCTTGGCTGGAAAACCTTTATGGCCTTCATTGTTTCTTCTCTTGGTAAGGAAGGCGCCATCGGTGTTCTCAGCACTATCTTTACAGACCACAGCATGATTACAGTCGGTTCCGTAGTTGGTGGCGGTGCCGTTGCAAATATTAATGAACTGCTTGTTGCAAATGTTGCAAAACCAGAAGCTCTCGCCTTTATATTTGCAATTACCTTCAACATGCCGTGTATCGTTGCCCTTGCCGCAACTTATCAGGAAACTCACTCAGCAAAGTGGACTACACTGATTGCGCTTTATTATACAATCGGTGCCCTCCTCATTGCCTGTGTGGCTTATCATATTGGACTTTTGATCTGGTAGGGCGTTCCCGTCCGCCTTCGGCGGCCGGTCGGGCTTTGCGGTGTTCCGCTAACGCTTCATTCTGGGGTAGTTTCGACAAGCGCAACCACCCCAGAACGCTTCGCGCCCCTCCAATCCCTAACGTTATAGGCTCGCAGGCGGGTCTATTGAGGTCTTAATGGAAGAACTGTTAAACTTATTAACTGACGGACGTTCTCGAACTATCGAAATGCTTGCCGGCGAGTTAGGCACAACTACCGACGACATTCTGCGCAAAATCGATTTTCTGGAACGTTCAAAAATAATCCGCCGTGTCGCAACCTCCTATCCTGAAAATGAGACTCTGCTCACGGCGGGCAAAAAACCGGCACCGGTTTGTTCAGGGCACTGCACATCCTGCGCCGGCTGCTCACACGGAAAGGGAAAATCACACTGCGATTCCTGCATGCCAAAAGGCGGCTTTAAGAATATGGGAATCATGTGGGAAGTCATTAAATAAATCTGTCATCCCGAACTCTGTTCGGGATCTCTTTTACGGAGTTTTTTATGGGAACAACAATCGTAATTTTTGTATTAGCAATAATCGTAGTTTGCGCAATCCTCAGCATCAGAAAAAGAATTAAATACGGCTCTGCCTGCTGTGGCACCCACGATGCTGCACCAAAGAAAATCAAAGTAAAAGATAAAAACAAAGCCCACTACCCTTACACCTACAATCTCAACGTGGACGGTATGCACTGCAGTAACTGCGCCCGCCGAGTCGAAAATGCATTGAACTCAAAAGAAGGTGTGTGGGCAAGCGTAAAGCTAGAAAACAATACAGTACTTGTGCGCTCAAAAAATCCTATGGGATGGGAAGACTTTTCAACAGTAATTACAAATGCCGGATATACTTTAATTGAATTTTCAGCTGAGTGAACATAAGGTTCTGCGGCTCTTTTTTCATATTTGCTATTTTTCTGCCACGATATTTCAAAGTACTTCAACATGTCACTTTGAGAATAATTATTTCCTACAAAACTGTGTAAAATGCTGTTTTTGTGGGAAGTTTTTCATGATAGAAATTATGAATTTACCTACAAAATCTTGTAAAACAAGATTTTGTAGGTATTTTTTTTGCTTAGGAAGCATATCTTGACTGTTTGAGAAACAAAAAAGTTAAAATCTGGTAATTTTTTCCTATAAAAACATCCAAATTCGATGTTTTGTAGGAAATTTGTGAAATTATACTCTATGTTATTACCTACAAAAATTGAGATTCTCGTATTTTTGTAGGTAATCATGCGGAGTTTTACAGATTTCTCGCGCAAGGGCATGGAGCTGCGCCGCAGGCAGCCACCGCAGGCGAAGCCGAGGAGGCTGGAGCGCCAGCGGAAGTTCGATAAATCTCACACCCCCATTTTTCGATGTTCCTAAACGACAGTCCCGATGGACTGTCGTTTTTAACGGAACTTCGATTAAGGGGGAACGCCCGACCCGAAGTGGTGGTTGAGCTTGTCGAAACCACCACTTCGGGATGCGCCCAAATATTTCTAATTTTTCTTAAATCCGGCGAAGGCTTTAATCATCAGGATAATTGCGAGCAGGAGGACAACAAGGTCTGTAATCAGCTGAGCATAGAAAACGCCCTTTACTTCAAGACCTGCGACGTGCGGCAAAATCACAACCAGCGGCAGGAAGAGAACTAACTGTCTTGCAAGAGCCAATACCGAAGCACCACCTGCCTTACCAATTGCCTGGAAGAATGTGATCGAAAGAATCAGAACACCGTAGCAGATGTAGGCACCAAAAATTACACGGAGCATTGGAGCACCGGTCTGAACGATGGCTGCATCTGTAATGAACATGGAAAGCATCTTCACTGGGAAGCACATAATCGGAACGTAGAAGAGAAGAGCCACTACGGTTGCAGAAATCATAAAGGTGCGGGTGAAGGCACCAACGCGGTCAAAACGCTTTGCTCCGTAGTTTGTACCGATTGCCGGCTGGAAGCCCTGGCTGATTCCCCAGAGAGGAATAAAGGCAAAGGCCTGAAGGCTGAGGGCTGCACCTAAAATTGTCTGCCATTCGCTGCCGCCCCATTTTGCTGCTGTGTTGTAAAGGATTGTCTGCTGAACCATAGACATTACCTGCATAAGCATTGCAGAAACACCGACTCCAAGAACAGGCTTTACAAGTTTTCCTTCAAAACGGATTTTATGGATGCGGACTGTATCACTCTTCTTAATGAAATAGAAGAAAGACATGCACATCAAAACAAATTGCGAAATGATTGTTGCAGAAGCTGCTCCAAGAACTCCATTTTCTGCGCCGAGTACTTTGATAAGAATCGGATCGAGAATGATGTTGAGGATGGCGCTAGTTGCCATAATAATCATTGCTTTTTTGAGTTTGCCTTCGCCGCGCATAATCATGTTTGTTGACTGACCAAGGTTTACAAAAAGTGAACCGCAGAAAACGACTCTCAGATAGCGGATTGCCTGCTCAAGAACTTCGCCTTCTGCTCCGGCAAGTGTCAAAAGCTGGCGGGTAAAAATCAAACCGACTACAATTACGATCGTAGAAAGAAGAGTTACAAATGAAATAAGATTTCCCATTATGCGGTCAACGGTATCTTTGTCTCGTTCACCGATTGCTCGCGAAAGAACCGAAGCAGAGCCCTGCCCTATCAAAGTTGCAATTCCACTGTTTATGAGAGTAAAAGGATATGAAACCTTTACCGCTGTCATTGCAACAGGGCCAACCATCTGGCCTACAAAAACGGCATCCATAAAATTATAGAGCCCTATAACAACCATACCGAGCACAGCCGGTATACTCAGAGTGAGCATTGTCTTAAAGACATTTCCGCTGACTAACATTTCGCGGGTGTCCTGCTTATCACTCATAATAACCTCCAGTAACGTTTTGTTTTTAATGTTAGTTATTACTAACGTATTTATAATACAAAAGAAGCATGGCCGTCACTACTCTAAATTGCAGAAAAGGCTCTATTCTGCAATTAACTTTTCATAGAATGTTGACCTGACAGCAGATTTTTGCGATAATTCAAAATATTTTCAAATCACTTCCATGGGGGAGTAGCGGGCGTTTCTGGGATTCCAGATGCGTTACAAGTCAACATACTGGAATCTGAATTTGCCGATAGGCACTTCGATCCTGGCTTGTGTTAAATTGCGAGACTCATGATTAAGGACTCTTACTATGGAATGGAATCTTATCTTTTTTGTAAACAGCGTTCTGCTTGGCGTAGGACTGGCTATGGACGCTTTCTCAGTTTCAATCGCAAATGCCTTAAGTGAATCCACAATGAAAAAAAGCCGCATGTGTTTTATTGCCGGCGTTTATGCATTTTTTCAGTTTTCCATGCCTATGATTGGCTGGATTTGCGTTCACACGATTGTTGAATATTTTGAAAGGTTTGATGATTTTATACCTTGGATTGCGCTGGCTCTGCTCTTGTGGATTGGCGGCAAAATGATTTGGGAAGCGGTGCAGGGGGAAGAAGACGAAGCAGCAGATGTTGCCGCAAAGCTGACTTTCGCTACCCTGATGATTCAGGGAGTTGCAACTTCGATTGACGCACTTTCTGTCGGCTTTACAATTGCAGATTACGGATTGCTTATGGCGCTGGTTGCCTCACTGCTTATCGCCGGCGTGACTTTTGCAATCTGTATGACAGGGTTACTGATTGGCAAAAAAGCCGGCGACAAACTCGGCGCAAAAGCAACACTGGCGGGCGGACTCATCCTTGTAGGAATCGGCATCGAGATTTTTGTGAAGGGGCTTTTCTTTTAAGTTTTACGTTATCAAAGAATCTGCTATCCGAAAATTTCTTCTGCTTTTAGGGCTGTCTGTTTGCGCTTCTCAAGAGTTTTTTCAAAAAGTTCTCTGGCAATTGTGGGAAACTTTTCGTAAACAACTTTAGTTCCTTCTTCAGTAATGCCGCCCTTTGTCGCAACTCTGGTAACCACATCATTAAAGGACATCTTTTTTGTAAGCATTAATTCGCCGGTTGAGCAAAGAGTATTTAAAACCATTGAAACAATCTGCTCTTCAGGAATTGATGTATGCTCGCAGGCTGCAGAACAAAGAACATCAAAAATAGAAGCAATAAAGCCCGGCATACAGGAAACAAGTTCTGAGCCCATTCCCATTTCATTTTCAGGAAGAAGAATCACATCTCCCATGCACTTGAAAAGAGACTCGAGATTTATTTTATCATCCTCACTGGTCTTTTCATTAAAGCAGACCAGTGTCTGAGATCTTTCAATTTCCGCAGTGAGGCTTGGAATGACTTTTGCCATTTTATGATTTATGATTTTCTCCATAGATGCAAAAGACACACTTCCATTTAAAGAGACAATCAAAGTGTCAGCTCTTACAGATTCAGAAATTTCAGAAAGCACAAGTTTGATATCAAAGGGACGTACACACATAATGATAATATCAGTCTTAGATGCCAGATCAGAATTGCTTGAGCAGATATAAATTTCAGGAGGCAGACTTTTCAGTTTTTCAATAGTTCTGTTATAAACATAAAGTCTGTTATCCTTGTTTCTCGATAATTTTTCAACAAGCATGCTCCCCATGCTGCCATAGCCGATAATTCCAATGTTCATTTCTTTTCCTTTTTACACAGCAAGCTCTATGAGTTTTTTGATATGGATTTCCACTGCATCAAGGCAAGGAAGTGGGCAGTTATTCTGATTCAAAAGCAGTGGTAATTCCGTGCAGCCAAGAATAATCCCTTCGATACCGTTGCGTTCTTTCATCTTATTGATTATCTGGACAAACTCGACAAGTGTAGATTCTTTTACGATTCCTTTTTCGAGTTCTTCGAAAATTCGTTTTGCAATAAGCTCGCGTTCAGACTTCTCCGGAACGAAAACCTCTACACCGGCTTCAAGCAAATCCTTTTTCATATAGTCTTCTTCCATTGTAAAAATGGTTCCAAGAAGGCCTATTTTTTTGATGCCACGCTTTACAGTTTCTTCAGCGACAGTCTTTGGGATACTAACTAACGATAGTTTGCTTTTCGATTTTTTCATAATTTCATCAAAAACAATATGCATTGTCACAGCGGTGAGAGAAATAACCTCGCAGCCGGAAGCTTCCAGACATTTTACCTTTTCTGCAAGATAATCAGACAGTGCATCATAATCTTTATTACAAACATATTCCCAGGCACGGCGAAAGTTTACGCTCTCAATCGCGATATCAGGCATTGCCTTTTCGCCTGTCAAATTGTCTATCCGGGAATTGAGTTCTTTATAATACATTAAAGTTGATTCTGGTCCTGTACCACCAACGAGTCCGATTTTTTTCATTTTTAAATCCTCCAGATTTTATAACTATTTCTTCTGCAAAACTGTGATTGCGCCATAGTGAAGAATATCAAACTTTTCGGGTGCGATTTCATCCATGAGAGCGCGGTGTTCTGCATCCCAGCGTGCGAGCTCTTCCGGATTAAGTGAAGCGCCGATTCCACGACTTGCCCTTACTCGGCCATGCCAGCTTTCTTTAGTAAAGGGAACTTTAAGATCATATTCTTCGTGGTCGATTTTATCAAAATATTTATAGGCAATATCCGGCACCCAGTTTTCATGACGCTTTCCTCCGCAGCCAGACCATTTTGGGCTGTACTTCAAAATCATCTCTTCACTCTTGCCGGCAATTTTATCTTCAAAAGGAAGCCAGGCCATATACAAGATTACAAGCTTGCCCTGAGGCTTAAGTAAATCAGCTAAAACCGGCATAACCTTTTCGTGGTCAAAATACCAGAAGCACTGGCAGGCTGTAATTACATCAAAGCTCTCTTTCGGAAAATCGAGCTGCTCAGTCGCGGCGGTAATGAAATCAATTTTCATACCGGCATCAGTTGCCAAGATTTTTGCCTGCTCAATCTGCTCTGGAGAAATATCGGTTCCGGTCCACTGAGCGCCGTATTTATACATATTGCGCGGCACAACACCGGTTCCTGTTCCAAGGTCCAGAACCTTCTGCCCCTTTATACAGAGTCCGCGGTCTACAATTTTCTTATAAAATTCTTCAGGATAAATATCGCGAAACTTTGCATATTCCTTTGAGGTCTTTCCCCAGTCAAAGGCTTTTCCGTCATCAATTCGTTTGTCTCTGATTTCCATATTCTTCTCCCTTTACTGCTTAACAGGCTTGCCGTGTCCAAAATAAAGTGTACGTGGGCCGAGCCCTTTTATTTTGTCATAGCTTTTTTTGATATCCTCAAGATTATAGTACAAGTGGCCCATTCCAGGAAATACCCAGTTATCCAGAGCATCTCCGACCAGCAGATGTTTTTCTTCAACATCAACTCCAATCGAACCATTTGTGTGTCCCGGAAGTTCAACAATTATTGCATTTATTCCATACTCATTCAGACTGTCACCATCTTTTACATAAATGATGTTTGAAGGACGTTCAACTTTTGTTTCTCGCAGAACCTTAAGAGACAAACCGAGAACTAAGCGGCCGGTGAGTCCATAAGATTTGAGAGGCTGCCTGTCAAAGCTTTCAAAGAGTTCTTCATCTGCCTTATGAAAAGCAACCGGAACTCCGTAACGTTTGGAGAGTTCTGCGGCATTTTCGGCGTGGTCAAAATGAACGTGTGTCAGCACAATAAGCTTTAAGTCATATTTATCACATTCAGCAATTACCAAATCAAGACACTGACTGCTGCCGGTATCAACCAGAATAGCATTGCGGCCTTCAGAAATAAGATAACAGTTATCGGTTTTGCATTTTATTCTTGTTATGGTACTCATAGAGTATTCTCCCTTACCTCCTTGAATATGTCACACTTGTGACATTTATGTATTTATAATAGAATTAATAAGAAGTCAATTATTTTCAAAAAGAGACACCCTTTTACATATTTGTGTCATTTTCTAAGGAAGCCGTATGACAGAATCAAAGCAAGGGAGAAAACTATGTCAAAAATGTTCGATGTGTATCAAAACTTTTCAGACTTATATGATGAATTAGTAAATCATGAAGATTACGAAAGTAATCTTTATAAGTTTCTGAGCAGCAAAATCCAATGGGAAAATAAAGTTGTCGGCGAATTTGGAATTGGAACCGGGCGGGTTACAAAGAACTACATAGACAAGGCACAGAAGCTTTATGCGTATGATAATTCGCAGCATATGATTGATAAGGCAAAAGAAAACTTATCAAAGTGGGCGGATAAAATAGAATATGAAGTTCTTGATAACAGTAAAATCAATTCTATTGAAAATACATTTGACGTAATAATTGAAGGCTGGAGTTTCGGGCATCTGGTTGTTCAGGATGATGTAAATCGAAATCAGACTATTCAGTACCTTATCAGAGAAACTAAAAAACGTGCAAGGGAAATCATCTTCATTGAAACATTGGGAACGAATGTAGAACTTCCAAATCCACCTGGAGAAAAGCTTTCGCAATTTTATCATGCACTTGTTGAGGCTGGCTTTAAGGAGCACATAATTCAAACTGATTATAAATTCAGCAATTGCGAAGAAGCAGGAAATATAATGGGCGCCTTTTTTGGTGACTCAATGAAAAATGATATCATTCAAAAACAATTAAATGTAATAAAAGAATTTACAGGAATATGGATTTATAGGGATGCATATTAATGAAAAAAATCAGCATCATCATTTTGTTTGCAATATTTTTCATAGGCTGTAGTTCAAATGATTATAAGCAGAATAGCATCCCGATGTCTGGAATACAACTGGCACAACAATTAAAGCGGCTTGAAAATATGGAAATGATATGAACGGGCTAAAACTCCGAAAGTGTCAAAAAAAATATCGCCACATATCTTAAAAGAATGGCAAAGGTTCCGCTTTTTTAAGCAAGCTTTTTTGTAAACCAGCCCATCAGCTTTTGTGCAATGAAGATATTTACAAAAACAAGAATTGCTCCGAGTGCCATAAAGGAACCGGCAAAGAGTGCAGAATCTTCAATGCATAAAAGACACTTGCAGATAATCAGGGTGTTTACAGGAAGACAAATCAGACTTGTGATGCAGGCCGGAATGTAGCGGCGGTAAATGCTTACCTGAATCAGATGAATGAAAAAGTGAAAATCGCAGCCAAGGAAAGCTCCCAGCCAGATGTACCAGAGAAAATTGCGGTCTATAAAATAGGCAAGTGTTGAAATTGCGATGCACAAAATGAGTTCTTCGTATACGGCAAGTGCAAAGCCTTCTGTGGAAAAGTTTTTGTAGCGGCGGAGGATAAAAGGAAAACGCTGCTGGAGTTCTGCGGTGTTCTGTCGCAAAAAGTATTTAAAGCCGATTATTTCTTCCATGTCATGAAACATAAAAATAATTGGAAAAAGCCAGACGTATTCTTTCATAAGACCTCCATGTAAGCGACTTAACATGCTGAACTGTCATTCGTAAACGACTTGTCATGCTGAACTTGTTTCAGCATCTGTTTTGTATTATATCCTCTTTATATTGGTTAGTCAAAACTAACGTCTTTTTTTTTGAGATTCACACGGATAAAATACAGTAAGTGATGGATTTTATCCGTAGAATTTTTGGTTTATATTCGTTTTTATGTCAGAATCCGGCTTTATTTACGGATAAATTACACTCAAACTATGTTTTTATCCGTATTTATTAATTATACAGCAGGGGATTTTAGTGAAAATCTCTTGTTGAATACGGATAAAATTCTGTGGGTAGTAGTATTTATCCGTATAAATCCAGGTTTTCTCGAATAAATACGTCGAGTCTAGATATTCATACTTAAAGCCCTGTCCTTCTTTCAAAAATCTCTGAAAGCGACACCAACCGTGTTGTAAAAATCCATTCAAAAGGCGCAATCAAAGCTTTTCAAAAAACAATGGAAATATCTTAAAGGATAAAAGCAGTTTGCGGCGTTATAATTGTTAGTGGTTGCTAACATAATAAGAAAATGATATTATTAAACATATTAGTTTTTACTAACTTATATTCTGTAAAATGAGGTAATATCATGTTAAACAAAGTTGCAATTGCAAATGTAATTGGCCGCGAAATTATTGATTCCCGCGGAAATCCTACTGTTGAAGTAGATGTAATTCTTGAAAACGGAGTGCTTGGTCGTGCCGCAGTTCCAAGCGGAGCCAGCACAGGCGAAAACGAAGCACTTGAACTCCGCGATGGCGACAAAGACCGTTACGGCGGAAAGGGTGTTCTCAAGGCTGTAGAAAATGTAAATAAGATTATTGCTCCGGCTCTCAAAGGTTACAATGTTTTTGAACAGCGCAAAATCGATATGAAGATGCTCAAGCTCGATGGCACTCCAACAAAATCAAAACTTGGCGCAAACGCTATTCTCGGCGTTTCTCTTGCAACAGCACAGGCTGCGGCAAAGGCTCTCAACATCCCGCTCTACCGCTACATTGGCGGTGCAAATGCACATGTTCTTCCTGTTCCAATGATGAATATTATCAACGGTGGTGCTCACTCTGATGCTCCAATTGCCTTCCAGGAATTTATGATTCGCCCGGTTGGTGCTAAAAACGAAAAAGAAGCAATCCGCATGGGTGCAGAAGTTTTCCATGCTCTTGCTAAGCTTTTGAAGAAGCGCGGACTTTCAACTGCTGTAGGTGATGAAGGTGGTTTTGCACCTAAGTTTGATGGAATTGATGATGCACTTGATTCTATCGTAAAAGCAATTAAAGATGCCGGCTACAAACCTGGTAAGGATGTTAAGATTGCCATGGACTGTGCCTCAAGCGAGTTCTCTGTTGAGCGCGACGGTAAATTCTTCTACAACTACAAGCAGCTTTCAAACGGAACTCCAAAGGATCCAAACGGTAAGGAACTTTCAGACGACGAGCAGATTGCTTACCTCGAAGAGCTCATCACAAAATATCCAATCGATTCTATCGAAGACGGTCTTGATGAAAATGACTGGGAGGGCTGGAAGAAGCTTACTGCCCGTATCGGCGACCGCTGCCAGCTCGTAGGCGACGACCTCTTTGTAACAAACGTTAAGTTCCTTGAAAAAGGAATTAAGATGGGAGCAGGTAACTCGATCCTCATCAAGGTAAATCAGATTGGTTCACTTACAGAAACTCTGGAAGCTATTGAAATGGCACACCGCCACGGCTACACAACAGTTACATCACACCGCTCTGGTGAAACAGAGGATACCACAATTGCAGATATCGCAGTTGCTACAAACTCAGGCCAGATTAAGACAGGTTCAATGAGCCGTACAGACCGTATGGCAAAATATAATCAGCTGATTCGCATTGAAGAAGAGCTGGGGGAGGCTGCAGTTTACGGTTATAAGAAGTTAAGATAAAACACCCTAAAGATTTTTAAGTCCTATTATATTATCCGCCCGGTTTCGTTGAAGTCTGGCGGATTTTTTTTAGGCAACTGTTTTTAAAGTCTGATATTTTGTAATTATCTGATTGATGGAAAAACCTTCATCATACCATTTCTGGCATAATCTGCTGCATTCGGTAAATTTACAGTGACAATCTCTGGCATTTTCTACATCAGAATAAGATTTCCAGTAGCCGCAATATTTACAGTCGTGGCCCTGGTGATTTTCAAACTCAATCACATCTTCTACCGGATATCCTAGAATCACCCCTACTTCATGAGGAAATCCAGAATTATTTTTCATACGGAAAAGCAATTCCTCAACAAAATCAAAAACACTGCTTGTATGATATCCTTTTTCAACTAAGTAAGACTGAACAAAGATATCAGCTAAAATCTTTCTAATCCAGCAGACATTCAGAACAAGAATTGCAGTAGAAGTTTCTGATATTTGCGCAGAAAAAGCCATAAAGCCATAACTAAAAAAAGTTTTTTTCCAGGCATCAAAATCCTTCTTTGAAAAAATTTCATTTTTAACAAAAAACATATTTCCGGGTTTGATATTACAAAAAGTTGGCGAACTTGAACGTATGATTATCTGATCAAAACTCATTTTTAAATCCTCAAACAAGAATCCCCGGTCAAGCCGTGGAATGACACTAAAAAAAAGCCGCCTGGCTATGACATAAAACCAGACGGCTTAATATATTTATTTTATAAGAGCCTATTTTATTGCAGATACAGCCCAATCTTTACACTTTTCCATATCTGCTTCTTCCGGAGTAAGATGAACCATAAGTGGTTCTGCAGCACTTACTGCACCTGCATTTGTCAAGCGGTCATTCCAGTCACGGAGCCACTGTCCGTCACCCCAGTCATAAGAACCAAAGATTCCAACTTTTTTGCCATTGAGGGAAGCTTCAATTCCTGTATAAAAACCTTCCATTGTGTCCTCAAGAACTTCATCACCCATTGCAGGACTTCCAAGAAGAATCACATCACAGCCTGTAACAGCTGTTTTATCTGCACTGTCAGCAGTTCCAAAAATTACCTCTGCACCAGAGGCCTTCACTGCTTCGTTTATTGTATTTGCCATTGCTTCTGTATTTCCAGTTGTACTGGCGTATATAACTGCTACCTTCATTGACGCACCTCTTTTATTAATCTATTTGTTAGTATTGACTAACTATGATAGAATATATATTGTATTTCATAGTTAGTCAATACTAACTTAATATTTTTTTTTAAAAAAAGGCTATCTAAAATGCACACTCAGATTACCGTTCCAAACGTTTATAATTCTTCTCCAGATGAATTCTTTAATGGCAGCGCCTATATTCCAAGAGAAATAGGCGATCTTAAGCTGTTACGCAAGGAATGTCGTAATCAGATTGTTTATTATGACTGGAATCTAAGTTTTAAAGATAAAACTTTTGCAAGCCGTCCGGATAATTTTGGGAAAGATGAGATTCAGATTATCTTCAACATTAATCAAAAAATTGACTGGCAGGTAGACAGTGCTCATGAAACTGTAAACATGCAGCCAGGTGAGGTTTGTGTTTTCAGAAACAAGAATTACGCAACTTCCATGAATTATGAGGGAGATAAAAACTTTCAGTTTAAAAGTCTTCAGATGACAACTGATTTTTTTGAAACTCTTCTTTCCCGCTATTTTGATTCGGATACAATCGAAATGGGGAAATCACTATTTCTGACCCACGTAACAAAAACTGCCATAACAGCAGACATGTACAAGGTTCTTTCAGAAATTGACAGTGCAGAAAAATATCATGAGTTCAAGGGTGTCTACATAGAAGCAAAATTGATTGAACTGATTGCCCTTGTTCTTCACGGAATCTTTTACAACAAAACTTCCATGATAGAAAGAAACAAAACTATAGCAGAAGGAAATCAGTCTGATATTGCTCAGATAGAAGCCCTGCACCATCGCATTCAATTTAATCCTGCAGATGATTACAAAGTTTCCAGGCTCGCAATAAATCTTTCCATGAGCGAAAGCAAGCTTACCCGCCTTTTCCGTTCCCTGTACGGAACATCAATTCACCAATATATACAAGACCAGCGTCTGGAAAATGCAGCCCGCCTTATTTCCAGTAAAGAAGTGAATGTTTCCGAAGCTGCCCTGCAGAGCGGCTACACAAATATGAGCTGGTTTTCAAAAGAGTTTCAGAAAAAGTTTGGGCTCTCACCAAAAAAATATTCAATGATGAAAGCCTCTGTTACCGAAAACTGTTAGTTTTCTCCCGATTTTTAGTAGAAATCGATATTTACAATAAAGTATACTCGAATATTGTTAGTTATTACTAACATAAAAAGTTATTTCGGAGGCCCTATGTTAAAATCTGTTGCTCCGTATATTGGAAAATATAAAAAATATACGGTCATTGCTTCGGTGCTAACAACGCTTGGAATTATTGCCAACGTAGCACCCTATTTCTTTTTGTATCAGCTGATACTTCCGCTTACAAGACATCAGCTGCCGGACTTTCATTTTGTTGTAGTCCGTGTTTTATTGATTTTTGTCTGCCTTGCTTTTTACGCAATCTCTTATACGACAGGCTTATGCTTTTCTCACGTGAGTGCCTATAACACGCTGAAGAATATCCGCATTTCTCTAAAGTCAAAGCTTGAAAATCAGCCTCTTGGAAATATAAAGGAAATGGGAACTGGTCAGATAAAGCGCGTTTTTACAGACGACATCGACCAGATTGAACTTCTGCTCGCCCACGCCATTCCAGAGGGAATTGCAAATCTTCTGGTTCCCCTCATCGTGTTAATTGCAATGTTCATAGTAGACTGGCGTCTTGCACTTTTGACTCTTGCAATAATTCCTGTCGGTGTTTTTGCAATGTCTATGATGATGAAGGCCGGAATGTCAAAAATGGGCGCTTATTACGAGTCCGCAAAAAAGATGAACAACACAATCATCGAGTATGTAAACGGAATGGAGGCCATTAAAGTTTTCAACAAAGACGGAGATTCCTTCCGCCGATTTGGGGATGCAGTTCGCGGCTATCGTGATTTTACTCTTGCCTGGTATAAGGTCTGCTGGCCATGGATGGCAGTTTATAATTCTACACTTCCCTGCCTTGCATTTTTCACCTTGCCGGTTGGAGCCCTTCTTGTTTTGAACGGCACAATTGATTTGAGTCAACTGCTTTTAGTTTTGTGCATGTCCTTTTCAATTGGTTCTTCAATTCTTCGCGCCCTTAGCTTTGGCGGAAAGATTCCCCAGCTGGATTATAAAATTGCCGAACTCGAAAAAATGATGAATGGCGACGCGATTAAGCAGGGCACTCACAGCTTTGAAGGCAAGAATTATGATATTGAGTTTAAGGATGTGAAGTTTAGTTATAAAGAAGATGAAGTTCTTCACGGTATAAACCTCACCCTCAAGCAAGGCACAACCACTGCCCTCATAGGTGAATCCGGCAGCGGTAAGTCTACTCTTGCAAAACTCCTTGTTCACTTTTACGACCTGGACTCAGGCAGCATAAAAATCGGCGGGCAGGACATTACCGACATGTCAATCGAAGCCCTGAACAATCAGATTTCTTATGTAGCTCAGGAACAGTTCCTTTTCAATACCAGCCTTTACGAAAACATTCTGATAGGCCGGCCTAACGCAACCCGCGAAGAAGTTTTAGATGCCGCTCATCGTGCCCAGTGCGACGAGTTCCTTGCCAGATTCCCTAAGGGAATAGACACAATGGCGGGAGACAGCGGCAAGCAGCTTTCCGGTGGCGAGCGACAGCGCATTTCACTTGCCCGTGCAATTTTGAAAAATGCTCCGGTAATTGTGTTAGATGAGGCTACCGCCTTTATGGATCCGGAAAATGAAGAAAAGATGAATGCCGCAATTGCAGAAATTGTCAAAGATAAAACTGTAATCGTAATTGCTCACAGACTTTCATCAATCAAAAATGCAGACAAAATCTGTGTTCTTAAAGCAGGAAATGTGATTGCCGAGGGCACACACGATGAACTTATAAAGAACTGCGAAGAGTTCCAGAAGTTGTGGCAGGCTTCTACTGCCGCTGCAAACTGGAAGATCTAAGCGGGGGCGTTACGGGGGCGGAGCCCCCGTTAGAAGGGGTAGCCCGCAACAAAGTGCGGGCGCAGGGGGAGACTTCCCCCTCATAATAGAGGTATATAATGAAAAAACAAAATAAATCAATGATTTCAATGATGCATCGACTGGTGGAATTTTGCGGAAAATACAAGGTTCCGATCCGCGTGTCTTACCTGCCGGGCTTTATTAAGGGGCTTGTGATGAAGTCGCCGCTTATGGCTTCTTTCTTTCTGGCCTGTGATTTTATGGCTGGCAGAATGACTAAAAAAAGCTGCCTTATTTACGGACTGATTATTCTCACCTGTGTAATTCTTCAGGCTGTGATGCAAAATATTACAGACCGTCTTCAGTCGGCTACGGGCTTTAAGGTTTTTGCCGACAAACGCATGGAAATGGGTGACCGCTTCCGTAAGCTTACCATGGGCTATTTTACAGAGGGAAACATCGGCAAGGTGAGCAGCGTTCTTGCAACCGACATGAACTTTATCGAAGAGAACTGTATGATGGTTCTGGAAGAGCTTGTTGGCATTATGATTTCGCAGGGACTTATGATTGCCTTTATGTTCTTTTTGAACTGGCAGCTGGGACTCACTGCTCTTGTCTGCCTCCTGCTCGTAATTCTTTTTGGAAATATCACTACAAGAATTTCAATTTCACATTCTATGCTTAAGCAGAAAACCGCAGAAAAAATGACCAGTGCTGTTCTGGAGTTTGCGGAGGGAATTGGAATTATCAAGACCTTTAATCTGCTTGGAGAAAAATCAAAAGAAGTGAGCGAAAGCTTTGAAGAAAGCAGTAAGAACTCAATCGGCTTTGAAATGGCTTATGCTCCATGGTGGGCTTCTATTCTGATTTCTTATGGAATCGTAACTGCTCTTACACTTTTTGTTTCCGGCCTGCTCTCTTCAAAAGGTATGATGACTAATGAATATTTTTTGGGAATGGTGCTTTTTGCATTTGATTTGTTTGCGCCAATAAAGGCTTACTACGGCAACATTGCCCGACTTACAGTAACAGATGCCTGTCTGGACCGTATTGAAAGTGTTTTTGATAAGGCAGAAATTGTAAATGAAGGCAAAGATACTTTGATGTCTGCGGAAGAAGCAGCCCGTAAAGGTCTGCCTGAAATCTCTTATCAGAATGTTAGTTTTGCCTACGGTGATAAAGAGGCTCTCCATGGAATTAATTTTGATGCACAGAAGGGCCAGATGATTGCGTTAGTCGGTCCTAGCGGCGGCGGTAAATCTACAATCGCAAATCTTCTAGCCCGCTTCTGGGATGTAAAAGATGGCTCTATAAAAATCCGTGGAACTGATATCCGCGATGTTCCGGTTGCAAATCTTATGGATAATATTTCGATGGTATTCCAGAGAGTCTATCTTTTCCAGGATACAGTTTTCAACAACATTGCTATGGGTAGAACAAATGCCACCCGCGAAGAAGTTATTGAAGTTGCAAAGAAGGCCCGCTGTTATGATTTTATCATGAAGCTGCCGAATGGCTTTGACACTGTGATTGGTGAAGGCGGAGCAGATTTGAGTGGCGGCGAACAGCAGCGTATTTCCATTGCCCGCTGTATGCTTAAGGATGCGCCAATCGTAATTCTAGATGAAGCTACAGCCAGCGTAGATGCCGACAACGAGCATTTTATTCAGGAAGCAATTTCCGAACTTTGCCGCGGCAAAACTCTGATTGTAATTGCTCACCGCCTCAACACTATCCGCAATGCAAACAAAATCCTTGTGATTAAGAATGGTCAGATTGTTGAAAGCGGAAGCCACGATGAACTGATGTCCAAGGGCGGCGAATACAGCATTATGGTCAGCAAACAGACTGCCTAGTTTAAAAAAAAGAGGACCGCCGTATTCTATAGTACGACGGTCATTTTTCATTTCTTATCAAAAACAAACGCAACATTCAAATACGCAGCGGTCACTTTCCTTAATATGAATAAAAGTTTTTCCCTTTGTTGCTTCATCATCACGGCGGAAAACTTTGAGGGTCTGCCCTTCCTTGCTTTCCCCTGTGTAATGAACTTCGAGATCTTTTATTTCATGAGACTGTAAAAAATCATCATCGAAAACACAAAGCGCAAGTTTTATGTACTCAATGTTATTCATATGATGGGACATATCAATATGGCAGGAACGGATAATCTGCTCAAAAACAAATTCTTCATCCTTAAAATCTGATGGAAATCTTTCAAATGGTTCGTTGTAAACAGGTGAAGGGAAGTTTTCTTTTGGATATGGAAGATCTGTAAGTTTTTGCGGGCGGTGAGTTTCGAGACTCAATACACAGGCTTCCTGATTCGCAATCAGAAGCTGCTTGCAATCTTTATCAAGAAGTTCTGTGTTGACGTGAGTTCTCATTCCTGCATTGTTAATTGGAAAAGTTTTTGCTGTTATAATTTCCCGCCAGTCCGGCCGCCTGAAAAAATGCACTTTCGTTTTTGTGAAAACCCAGAAGTCATTGAACTTTTCACGATATATTACACCGTCGCAGCCCATTGCATTAAAACACTCAGTAAGATTATCCTGAACCATAAGCACAGACTGGGCAATCCCCATGCGCACTGTAGAATCAATAAAAGCCGAAGATATTTCGCGCTCGCTTGTAAAAGTAAGATTATCAAAAGTTGTCATATATTTATTATATCAAATTTTCTTTAAAAAAAACACACATATCTGTCTTGCAACTGATTGTAATCTTTTGAGTGTAAATGGCAAAAAAATATTTTCTGAACAAATTTTGATTTTTGTTCAGTTTCTTACAAAGAAGCTTATTTTGTGCTTAAAAATCCATAATTCCCGCGATATAGTGATAACAAACAAGGTGTTCGATATCAGACACCTTGTGTTATATTTTGCAGGAGATTGAACAATGTCAAATATTTTAGAATGGTACGAAAAACAGAGCGACAGGCTCAGACTTATTTTTGTAATAATTTCGGGAGTGGCACTAGCTACATCTTTAACTTTCAGCTGGACCGGAAATGCAGACAAAATTGCAGGCTTTGATCCGGCCTGGATTGCAATAGTTTTGTGCGGTGTGCCGATTGTTCTTGGGGCAATTGTTGGAGTCGTAAAAGACCACGACATTACTGCGGACGTGCTTGTTGCCCTGGCTTTAATTGGTTCTCTGATTCTCAAGGAATTTTTTGCAGCCGGCGAGGTTGCTTTTATCATGCAGATTGGTTCCATCCTGGAAGATTTTACTTCGGACCGGGCAAAAAAGGGAATCTCAAAGCTTATTAAGCTCAGCCCTAAAAAGGCAAATCTCTTTGTGGATGGGCAGATAAAAATCATTGAAGCTGATCAGGTAAAGCTTGGAGACATTCTGCAGGTGAGGGCAGGAGAGTCTATTCCTGTTGATGGAAAAATAATCGAAGGCAGCACAAGTATTGACCAGAGTGCAATGACGGGTGAATCTATTCCTGTTGAGAAAAAGCCGGGTGACCTTGTGATGAGCGGAACTATAAATCAAAACGGAAGCATTTTGATTGAAGCCGTAAAAACTGCCGGCGACTCTTCCCTCCAGCGAATAATTATGCTTGCAGAAGCCGCTGATGCACAGAAGGCAAAAATTGTTCGCAAGGCAAATGTCTGGGCCGCCTGGCTTGTTGTAATTTCCCTTACTACGGCAATTATTGCAGGCTGTATAATCGGAAATACTCATAATGATTTCTGGCTGGGCTTTACCCGCGCTGTAACTGTGCTTGTTGTTTTCTGTCCCTGCGCCTTTGTGCTTGCAACTCCTACTGCAATTTCTGCGGGAATTGGAAATGCCTCTAAGCATGGTCTTTTGATTCAGTCGGGAGAAGCGCTGGAAAGAATAGCTTCTTCTAACATTGCGGTTTTTGATAAAACAGGAACTCTTACAAAAGGAAAGCCAGCTGTTGTAAAAGTTCAAACTCTGTCCGATATCAGCGAGGACGAGTTGATCAAAATTGCCGCGTCAGGTGAGGCGCTTTCAAATCATCCGCTTGCAAAGGCGATTATGGATTATAACAAAAGAGGCCTTTATGAAATTAAAAATCACAAAACTCTTGCAGGCAGCGGAATTGAATTTGAAATCAGCGGGAAAAAATATATGGTGGGAAAAATTCAGAATAATGATATTGCTCACTCCGCTATCTCTTCTGACATGGAATCCTCTTCCCTCGTCGGTCTTTACTGTGAATCAAAACTTTTGGGCGTAATTTTCATCCAGGACGCTATCAAAGAAAATGCCCGCAAAATGGTAGCGCAGCTTAAGGCTCTGAACATCCGCACCGTCATGCTTACAGGCGACAACGAGAATACGGCCCGCTATGTTGCTTCCCAGCTTGGCTTGGATGACTTTAAAGCCAACTGTTCTCCGGAAGATAAAATGAATTACATCAAAAATCAGGAGGCTCAGGGAAATAAAGTTGCAATGTTTGGTGACGGGGTAAACGATTCTCTTGCCCTGCGTTCAGCCTTTGCAGGAATTGCCATGGGCGGAATCGGCAGCGACGTTGCAATCGAAAGCGCCGACGCAGTAATTGTCCACGACAACCTTGATGCAGTTCCTTATCTCTTCAAGATTTCCAGAAAAACTCAGGGACGAATCACCTTCAACCTTTGTCTTTCTATGGTAATCAATTTTGCTGCAGTTGCACTTGCAATATCTGGCGTTTTGAATGCAGTCTGGGGCGCCCTTTTTCACAACTGCGGTTCTGTACTTGTAGTTATCAGCGCCTTCCTGCTGCTCTTTTATAAAGGTAGAGATTCAGGGCTTCCGCATTATAAATAAAATATCACTATTATAGTGGCTCCCAGTCACAAAACGGAGATCAAAACCGCGGCTAGCCGCTTGCCGCTGACTGTTGTAGAGGAACTATTAAATGCCGCTCCCGCGGCATCAACAGTCAGAGTCATTTTGCCCTCTGTTTTGTTCCTTCGCGCCACTAGATTTTATTTTAATATTTATAATGCGGAAGCCCTGGGTAGAGATTAAATTACTAAGTTGTGTTATGATGTTTTTCTAGAGACCAGATAAAATGGACAGACGCCAGCAGAAAACAAAAATCGCAATTCATCAGGCAATGACTACGCTTTTGAAAAAGAAAAAATTCGAAGCCCTCACAGTTCAGGATATTATTGACGAAGCAAACATAGGCCGCAGCACTTTTTATTCTCACTTTGAAACAAAAGAAGAATTGCTGGAAGAAATCTGTCGGGAAATGTTTGCCCATGTTTTTTCAAAAGATCTGGCTCCGGAAAAAAGCCACGATTTTTCAAAAGGACGCAAGGGCTTTGCAAATCGCCTCACACATATTTTGTATCACCTGCAGGATCACAAGGAAAACATCAAGGCAATCATGTACGGCGAAACTGAAAAGCTTTTTACCTCATATTTTCGCGATTACCTTGAACAGACTTTTTGTGATGATTTGGTGGCTCATTCCGAAGTTCCAAAAGCCTTTGCTATACAATTTTTTACCGGGAGCTTTTGCGAAACAATCAAATGGTGGATTAATTCCGACATGAAAATGTCCCCGGAAGAAGTTGTAGAAAATTATCAGAAGATGATTAAGTTCTGCTAGTGGCGGGACATACAGAAGAGATGAAGTTTATTGCTGAATGGATCAGGAGTAAAAAATGATAAGAGAATTTAATGAATATGTTCGCGAATGTTTTTCCGAAGCTGGTGAGATTGTCATAAAATCTATGATGGGCGGATACCTTGTATATTTTAAGGGTAAGCTTATAGGTGACATTTGCGGTGATGAGCTGTTCTTAAAGAGAACGCCGACATCGGACAGACTGCTTGTAGATTCCGAACTGCGATACCCGTATGAAGAATCAAAAACCCTGATGCATGTATTTGATAGTTTTGATGATAAGGCTCTGATTCAGGAACTTCTGGAAGGTATGTATGCTGAACTTCAGGAAAAGAAAACAAAGAAAGCCAGATGAGAAATTTTATAAGTCACCAATATAAATAACATTAGCTTCGGTGACTTGTTTTAGTTGTTTATCATTAGTAAAAAATGTATCACAGCCACATTCAATACTTGCTGCCATCTGTAAAGCATCCCCAAGTTTTATATCATGGTATTTTGCTCTTATCCTTGCAGCTCTTTCGCCAACTTGTTCATTAATAAAACATTTTAAAAACTCTAATGATTTTAGGTAAGTATTATATTTTTCTACTTGTTCTTCATTCCCATCTTCAAATGGTTTTACAAGGAATTCAGCATCAGTAACAGTTGATGTGTAAAATTCTGCATCATCAGCAATACAATCTGACATGAACTTCATAACCTTGCTGTAAAAAGGTTCTTGTTGGCTAACGAGATAGATTAATGGATTTGTATCAATAAATACTCTCCTAGCCAATTGTTCTTTCCTCTCTGAGTTTTTTTTGGTATTCAAGAGCGTCTACATCTTTCCAGGTTTCTTTCATGCTTCCAGCAAATTCTGAAAGGGCAGCCATTCTTTTCTGCTTTCTTGTTTCTTTCTGCATTGTTTCAGTGAGATTCTGCTGTTTCTGTAAAAGATACATCATAAAATCATAAGCTTCCTGTTGTGCAGTAAGAGTTAATGTGTCATAAAGTTCAGCAACTGGTTTTGGCATTTCTATACCTCCTGGATAATTTCTAAAATTATTATACCACATGCCTCAAGTTCTGTCATTGATTAAAACAGGAGCTGGCGTAAGAGTGTTTATTTCGTGAGTCATATATAATATAAATACTTGATTTTCTAGCTCATATCCCACAAAACACACTTTCTATGATGGATGAAAGCATGAAAAACTTCAAAGCCGGAAAAGCCGGGGATTCTATAGACTTTTCTGCATATTAAGCAATGATCCTCGCTATCCAGGCCTTTGCACTCACGATATTGAAGCTTTATCAAAACGTTACGGCCAGAAAGTTTGGGAATCATATCTGGAAAATCACAAACCTGCAGCCGGAAGAATCTTCTGGGTATATGGTCCGGATAAAAATGATATTACAATCATAGGAATTGAACCCCACCCTAACGATAAAAAAGATGCTTATCAGAAAATCACACTTTCTTCAAAGCTCGAGACTCAGGTAGAAACAGAAACTGGCGAACAAAACAAAACTGACAAGAAAAAGAGAAAATAAGAACTAAAAGACCTTCCGGGAACTGACCATCCTGCTCGTCCAGAGTTTCGCGGCTGTCCGGGTCATTTTGTTCCGGGTGATGGCTGTTATAAAATTCGACGACGTGAAGGTTTAAGTTCGACCATTTTAAAATCTACTCGTGATAATCACACTTAGCTTCAAAATTAGGCATGAGCTGGTCCTTGGCAAAAAGCTCTGCGGCTTCGTCAGCGCTTCCGGTGATTTCTGGGACTTCTTTTAATCCGCTTGCAGCAATTGCTTGTATGGCACCCTGGCCGCGGTTTCCAAGAATCAGAGTTTCTACTCCAAGGTTTTTCAGGTATGGAGGAATATCGTGATGACCGTTAAGTTATTACCTTCTTACAGAAATAAGCAAAGCAAATAAAGAAAAAGAAATTCTTAAAAAAACGATTGAAAAAATCATAACTTTTTATGCAGTTTTTCATAAGTTATTGTGCTATTTATCATACGTCTCTTAAATGCTTATACCTTATAATTTACCCCAACGTTTTAATAAATTTTGTAGGAAAACATGAAAAGCCTTATAAATTCTTTTGAACAAAAACTTGAATACATTTTTACTGGTTTTCAATTATATCAGAGAACGACCTTTGTCTGAAAGTCATGAAAAAAAAGTGTTGTTTTCAGTGAAAATTTCACAGATTTTAATGTGATTTTTCATCTGTTTTTATGTAATAAATAAACCTCATTCTGATTTCCCGCACAGTATACTGACTGCAGATAAAACGGATTTTCCGTAAAAACTTATCAGCAAAAAGGAGTTTTAAAATGAAAACATCAAAAATTAAAGCTAGAATTGCAGGAATAATTCTGGCAGGAATTACAGCACTTTCTTTTGCAGGCTGTAAAGAAAAGGGAGCAGAGACTTCTTCTAAGGGTGGAGCTTCAAATATTGAAAAGCTTAAGGCAGGCACTCCAGCTCCAGAATCAGATTTTGAAGTTACACTGACGAATGATGGAAACGGTGTAATAATTAATGAATATAAGGGAAATGCAAAAAACATTGTAATTCCTTCAACCATACAGGGAATGCCTGTGATTGTAGCAGGCGGCTTTAGTAATAAGGAACTTAAATCTGTTGTAATACCGGAAGGCGTAAAAAAGATCGATGATTACGCATTTTTCGAGTGTGGAAATCTTACGACCGTAGTGCTGCCTTCAAGTTTAAGGGTAATAGATTATCAAGCTTTTAGCGGTTGTAAAAAATTGACTTCCCTGAATTTTCCTGAAGGTCTTGTCTGGATTAGAGCTGCATTTTATGACTCCGGCTTAACATCTGTTACGCTTCCGAAAAGCCTTAAAATAATGGAACTCGGAGCTTTTGATGGCAGCGATGAGCTTTCTGAAATAAATATTCCGGAAGGACTTAACATATATGCATTCTGGCCTGACATACTCAAAGACGAACCGGTAACTTTTGACAGGTTCTTTAGCGGCACAAAGATAGAAGAATCTATTGCACTTCAAAAACTTCTCAGGGAATACAGCACTGTAATACCAGGCGAAGAAGACGAAGAAAAGTTCTATGACTATCTTTTTAATAATGTTGACTATAATATATTTGACTAAGCTTTAAAAAAGGTATTTTATGCCGGCATTAAAAACATTTTCTTGCCGGCGAATTCAATATGATTTTCCCCACAAATTCAAATTTCTGTGATATACTGAACAACATGTCTAAGCCTCTTAGAACAGTTATTATCTGTATTGTCGCAGAAATTTTGAATTTTCTTGCGGCGGATATTTTTTATCACACCTTAAAAATCCCTCTATTTTTTGACACCATTTTTACGGTGGCAGTTGTCTTTTACTGCGGGCTTGTGCCGGGCCTTTGCGTTTCAATCGGCTATAATCTTATCAATTCGCTAATCTGGGTTTTGCAGAAGGGAGTTGCAGACCCATTTATCTTTTTTTATACAATCTGCGGAATTCTGATTGTATTTTCAACATGGATTATTTCGCGCCACAAAGCCGAATTTAAAATTTCGCCGGTGGTTACAATTTTGTATCTTGCCCTCATCGCTTTGATTTCTTCGTTCTGCACAATAATTTCCAGCGGAATCATAGATTACTTTCATTACATTTACTATGACGTGCCCGACATGATGAACCCCATTAAGAGCTTTACAGAATCTTTTGTAAATCATCGCTTCAGCCTGCTTGTTTCATGCATTCTGGCTCAGATTCCAATTTCATTCGCAGACCGCCTTATTGCGACTTTTGCCGGTTATGGAGTTTTCCGTCTTTGCGAGCGATTTATTGAGAGAAGATGATTATGGGCCACACTCAAACTGTTGAAGAACTTGAACGCATAATCGAAAATTACATTACATTTTTTATTGTCTTTGACATTTTGTTTTTTGTGATGATTTTTATAAGCGTCCTGCTGTTAATCCGTTTTTTTAAATCAAAGAAAAGCTTAAAGGATTCAAACGAATATCTTATTTATACAATTCACGGTCAAGAAGAAGAAAGGGCCAGAATCGCACGCGAGCTGCACGACACTATCGCCCAGGACTTGCGTTATTGCCGGAACCTTCTGGAAAAAAGCGACGCGGCTTCAAATATAGCAGAGGCTACTGGAATTCTTGAAAAGTCCTTATCTCAGGTTCGGCTCATAAGCTACAATCTTTCGCCGGCCGACATTACTAAAAAAGACTTAAAGGCAAATCTTGTAAATCTTTGCGCTTCAATGTCTCAAACTTGCAGCGTAAAATTCCGCCTTTCAATGCCAGATGATACAGACACTTCTTTTCTAGATGAAAATGACATCCTGAACCTTTACCGCATCGTGCAGGAATCTTTTACAAACATCATAAAACATTCAAAGGCCGAAGAAGCGGTAATTTTGATTCGCAATGCCAGCGAAAATGAAGAAAAAGGCCTTTATATTTTTATAAGCGACGACGGCGTTGGTTTTGACAGCGAGACGGAACTGTATGGCGGCTTTTCAAACAACAGCAGGCTTGGCGGCTCAAAGCATTTTGGACTTATAGGAATGGAAAAAAGATGCCAGCTTATAGGCGCAGATTTTTCTGTTTCTTCCGCTTCTGGTGAAGGAACTCAAATCAGAATTTTTAAACGGGAAAAATAAACTATGGAGCATGAAGTAACTTTTTTTGTAGTTGAAGACCACACTCTTACAAACAGAGGAATCCGCGAGCTAATTCTTGAGCGCAATAAGTATTCCTGTATAGGTTATGCTTTTTCAAAATCAGAATGCCTTGAAAAACTAAACGAGCTTTCTAAAGAAGAAAAGCTTCCCGACATTCTGATTCTTGATTTGTTTTTAGGAGATGAGAGCGGGCTTGATATTTTGCGTGAAGTAAAGGCAAATCTTTCTTCTGTAAAAGTGATTGTCTATTCTATGTTTGCAAAGCCTGGAATCGTTTCGCTTGCGCTTGAAGGAGGAGCGGACGGCTTTGTGCTGAAGTCTGCACCAGAGACTGAACTTTTTGCGGCAATTGAAACAGTACTTAGCGGAGAGACCTATGTTCAGCAGACGCTCGTTTCTCCGCTTTTTACCTATCGCACAATCTTTGACGGTCTTACTCGCCAGGAGCAAGTTGTATTTAAAAAACTGATTGAGCGAAAGAACCGTTCGCAAATTGCAAAAGAAATGAATATTGTTGAACGTTCGCTTGAAAATTATCTTTCAAGAATTTATATGAAAACCGGCTGCAAAAATCATGAAGATTTAATCAGGAAGTTTGGCGCGTAAGACAAGCAATCTGCTCATCGTTTCGCGGAAGCCTTGTTCCAAGCGAGCCGACTTTTTCAAAGTTCCCGTAGTCGTGCATTTTGATTGTGACAGATGCCTTTGCCAGCAACTCATAAAATGCAGTCTGCTGTTACAAAAATCCTCTGGTGCAGGAAGCTCTTAAGCAAATTAACATTACTCCGCCGCCAATGGATTTTTACATGTAATCAGTTATGATGCTCTCCATGATGATCATTGCAAAAAGCTCTGCGGCTTCGTCAGCGCTTCAATCCTTTGCGCGCTTCGCTTCATATTTAAATGTGCTGTCCCGCAGAAAATACTTCTTCTAAATGTTTTCTGCGGGACACTCAAGGATTCCATACTTTCCTTGAGCTTATGTCAAAGAACTGTGTCTGGAGAAATCAAATCAGCAGTATTTCTTTAAGTCTTCTATAAGTGGACGAACGTATTCCCAGCCGGTTTCTTCAGGCTTCTGACCTAATGGAATTGTAACTGGTCCGAAACAATCATTTTCATCACCTGAAATAAATTCTCTGTCGTTGAATAATTCAAGGATAAAACCTTCTGAACTTCTTTCATCTCCTAGAATATAAATATTAATTTTATCCCAATTAGTTTTGATTGTAGTTTCTGCAAACAAATTTATACAGTCGCCTTGTTCTAATACTTTTATCAGTTCTGGGAGACTTCGTTTGTCAAATTGAATGTCGGTTTTATCAATAGTCGAACCACCATATATATGTTCTCTACAATAGAGTTTTATCTGAGAACCAGTCTCTTCTGTATTAAATTCAAACTTATTCATTCTTTTCTCCTGCAAAGCTACTTTCTCGCTCTGAAGTACTGACATTTGTACAACATTTTCCATTGCTTGAATAGCACTCTTGTTCAAGACAACAGTAACTTCAAAGGAATTAAAATAAACAGTTTAGTACTCAATTATTTCATCGAATTTCTCACATTCTGATTTCGGTACCCATTTCGTCCATTCTTCATATCCCGTATGTTTAAAACCTTTTGGTTCCCATTCAAGGCTCAAATCACTGGCACCGACAAATAATTGAATTTGTTCTTCCGTTTCTTCGTAATAGTAATATGATTTCCCTTCATATCGAACCATAGGTGTTGATTTATATACTCTTTCACATTCAAATCTATCTATAATTTTACTATAGACATTTCCTTTGACTTCAAAACCATCTTTTGGTGTTTTACTAATCAATTCCAATTGTCCACTGCGCTTAAAGAAACATTTAAATTCAAAATTTTTATATAATGCATAACAATCACTCATTTCACTACCTTCCATACATATTTATCGTCGTCAAATACCCGAACAGCAGCGAGCTTTTCAGGCATACCTCTCTATTGTACCATATTCATTAGAAGGAGTTTTTGTAACTCCATTTCCAACGAATGGAGCTTTTTGAACAAAGGTAAACGTAAATTCAATTTGCGGATACAAAATGCTGGAAGACATTTCCTGTTTCTTTTTCGTAAGTTACTGCTACTTTCATATTGACCTTCTTTAGCGCAGAATTGACTAATTAATCGCTAAATGTTAGTATTTGCTAACTTATATAGTTAGTGTTTACTAACAACCTTACACAGGAGTTTTTTATGGACGATTCAAAAAAGCTTAAAGGTAAAGACCTTATTAACATCGGTATTTTTACCGCAATTTATTTTGTAGTAATTATGGCTCTTGCAATGCTGGGCTTTATCCCAATCTTCATGCCTTCATATTCAATTCTTATGCCTTTACTTGGCGGTATTCCTTTCATGCTCTTTCTTACAAAAGTAAAGAAGTTCGGTATGGTCTGGATTATGACAATCATTATGGGACTTCTCATGTGGCTTACAGGAATGTCGTATTACGCTTTTGTAATCGGTATTTTTTCAGGCCTCATTGCAGAATTAATTTTGAAAAAAGGCGAATACAAGAGCGCAAAATGTGCCGTTCTCTGCCATGCAGTTTTCTGCTTTTGGATTGTAAGTAACTATATTCCGCTTTTCTTCTTTGCTGATAAATATTGGTCAACACGTCAGAACTTTGGTCAGGAATATATTGATGCCCTTACAAAAATGTTCCCTAAGTGGATGTTCCCGGTTCATATTGTATTGTGTTTTGGATTTGGAATTCTTGGTGGTCTTCTTGGTCGCAAGATCCTCAAGAAACATTTCGCTAAGGCTGGTATTGCATAATAAGGAGGGGAAAGACTTCCCCTCGGTGGCACTTCGTTGCCACCTACCCTTTCTAGCGGGGGACACCCCCGCAACGCCCCCGCTTTTACAATTATGGAAATCTTAAAATCATCAAATAAAAAATCACTATTGGATCCCAGAACAAAACTTATTCTCCTTGTCTTTGTCTCAGTTTTTGTTCTTGGCAATGCAGGTGGAGATTCCGCAGCAGAATTCCGTGTGGCACTAAATTACCTGCCACTTTTGCTGCTGCTCGCTTGTGGCAAATGGAAGCCGGTTCTGTTTTCAATAATCTTTTATTCATTAGCTTATGCTTTCTCAATGCTGGTTATGCCCCACTGCAAGGGTCTTTTGAATTTTTTGATTCTTGCAATGTGCGGAATTGTTCTTCGATTCATGCCAGGAATCATGACAGGGATGTATGTTGTTTCTACAACCACCGTCAGCGAATTCATAGCTGCTATGGAACACATGCATGTGAGTCAAAAAATTACAATTCCTCTGGCTGTTATGTTCCGCTTTTTCCCGACAGTTGTAGAAGAGGCTGGTAGCATAAACAAGGCAATGGCTATGCGGGATATTAAGTTCGGCGGCAAAAAAGCTTTACAAATGATTGAATACCGCCTGATTCCAATGATGTCCTGCTCTGTAAAAATTGGTCAGGAGCTGAGTGCAGCCTCACTAACACGCGGACTTGGCGGACCTGACAAGCGTACAAATATCTGTAAAATCGGCTTTGGCTGGTGTGATATTCTGACTTTTATCTGTCTTGGTGGCGGACTTTTATTTGTGATTCTTCGCGCCTGTAAGGTGATTTAAATGATTGAATTAAAAAATGTAAGTTTTAAATATTTAAGTGCCGAAGGGGCAGCTGGTGGAATTGATGAAAAGATTTCTAACGGAAGTCTTCGAGGCGTGAATCTTTCTGTTAATGACGGAGAGTTTGTACTTCTGACCGGCGGCTCCGGCTGTGGAAAGACTACAATTTTGCGGCTCATAAACGGCCTTATTCCAAACTTTTTTGAAGGCAGTCTTGAAGGTTCGGTTACTGTAGACGGCTTTGATGTTAGTCACGCAGAGCTTTATGACACCGCAAAAAGTGTCAGCACGGTATTCCAAAATCCCCGTTCTCAGTTTTTTAATGTAGACACCACAAGCGAACTGGCCTTTGCCTGCGAAAATCAGGGAATGGCAGAAAGCGAGATTCTCCGCCGCATTGATAATACTGTTTCAGAGCTGCATCTTGAGCCCCTGATGAACCGCAGTCTTTTTGATTTAAGTGGCGGCCAGAAACAGAAAATTGCCTGTGCCTCTGTCGCAGTTACAGGAAATAAAATAATTCTTCTTGATGAACCAAGTGCCAATCTTGATTTAAAAACAATAGATGAACTTGCCGGCCTTCTGAAAAAATGGAAGAGCGAGGGCAAGACGATAATTGTCGCCGAACACCGCATTTCATACTTGTGGAATCTTGCCGACCGAACGGTAGTTTTGAAAGAAGGTCAGATTGTACGAGAACTATCACGGGCTCAGATGGATACGATAAGTGAAGAGGAATTACACGCGCTGGGATTAAGAAGCGCCCGTCAAACAGAAGCAACAAACCGTCATCCCGAACAAAAAGACTGTCACCCTGAACTTGTTTCAGGGTCTCATTCACAAGAGATGCTGAAACAAGTTCAGCATGACAGTGGAGACACAACCTGTTTCCTCACCCTCCAAAACTTTCGCTACAAATACAAAAACGGCTACCTGGCCCTCAACATCCCTCAAATGCAAATTCCGGTTGGTAAAATAACCGCCATAACCGGCAACAACGGTGACGGAAAAACTACCCTGCTCAACTGCCTGTGTGGACTCGGAAGGCGCTCAAAAGGAACTCTTCTCTATCAGGGGAAAGCCTACAATCGTCGCCAGCGACAAAAGCTCATCTTCCTTGTAATGCAGGATGTAAATCATCAGCTCTTTACAGAAAGTGTACTTGACGAAGTTCTCATCAGCCAGGCAGAAGAAAACGAAGAAGAAGCCCGCCGCATTCTCGCAACTCTCGACCTCGAACAATTTGCAGACCGACATCCGCAATCCCTTTCCGGCGGCCAGAAACAACGCGTGGCGGTTGCCTCTGCCATAGCAAGCGGCCGCGACATCATGCTTTTTGATGAACCAACCAGCGGCCTGGACTATACCCATATGCTGCAAATCGGCGAAATCCTGCGTAGCCTCAAAGCCCAGGGAAAAACGGTAATCGTAGTTACCCACGACCGTGAGCTCATAAAAGAATGCTGCGATTGTGAAATCTGTCTGCACGATTTTAATCAGATAAATCCGGCAGAAGGAGGAAAAGATGCCTAAGCTACAATTAAATCCCATTGTCCTTATCATTATAAATATTCTCGCTCCTTCAATGTATATCTTTTTGAATGGCAGCTTCTTAAAAATCTATCTTGTTATTTTTGCAACAGTTCTTCTGCTTGCAATGGGCTGTTATAAAATCTTTTTGATAACTGCCCTTGTGTATGCAGGGATGGAAGGAATCATAATGCTTAGCAGTATTTTTCATCCAATAGAATCCTTTGCACTTTTTCTTGTTGTACTGCAGCAGTCAGTTCCATGCTTTGGTCTGGTATTTGCACTGATGAAAAAATATTCATCCGCAGAATTGCTTTCTTCCCTCGAAACAATGCGTATCCCTCGAACTCTTGTTGTAGCAGTCACAATCACTTTGAAATATATTCCAACCTTTGCCCGCGAGTTCAAATATATCCGGGAGTCAATGAGACTGCGCGGCATTCCTTTTACTCTGCGTCGGCCTGTAAAAAGCTTTCAATATTTTGTAGTTCCCCAGCTTTTCCGCTGTGCCGCTCTTTCAGAAGAGGTTACGGCTGCAGGCCTCGTTAAAGGAATTGATGCGCCTATAAAACGCACTTCATATTTTGAACAGAAATTCAGGTTTACTGATGCTTTGATTCTTGTCCTCTTTATTGCAGGACTCATCGGAGGTTTTGTATGGTACAAAAAATAATGAAAGCCGACAAGCTTTCTTTTGAATATAAAGATTCCAGCGAAGGAATTCATGATATCAATTTTGAAATCAACAAAGGCGAAGTAATTCTGCTTACCGGAAACAGCGGCTGCGGAAAATCAACTCTGCTTAAATGTTTAAACGGACTGATTCCCGCAATTACTGAAGGCAACTTGTCCGGCGAGCTTTTTATAAATGATAAAAACTACAGTACACTAAAAATGCACGAGCTTAACCGCGAAATTGGTTCTGTATTTCAGAATCCCCGCTCGCAGTTTTTCACAGACAATACTACAAGCGAGCTTGTTTTCCCTATGGAAAATTACGGTTATTCAAAAGAGCAGATGCAGCAAAAGCTCAGCGACCTTGTAAAAACCTTTGGTCTTGAAAAGCTGATGGACAAAAACATCTTCCTGCTTTCAAGCGGCGAACGCCAGATGGTAGCCCTGGCCTCTGCCCTCACGATGGATCAAGAGGTCGTTCTTTTTGATGAGCCTTCTGCAAATCTTGATTATGGAAATGCAATGAAGCTTGGACAGATTATCAGCTGGCTGAAAGATCGTGGAATTTCTGTAATAATTGCAGACCACCGTTTTTACTATCTGAACGGAATTATTGACCGTGTTTTCTTTATGGATAAAGGAAAGCTTAATATTTACGACAGCGAAGAGGCCTTCAAAAAAAGCGGTTATGATACCCGCAGCTTTAATATTTTTTCACTGGATGTTCCTTTTGTTGAAAAACTCCCTGATTCAGAAAAATCAGTTTGCGCAAGCATAGAAAATGCAGAGTGGAAAAATATTTTGAAGGATGTAAACCTTCAACTAAAAAAAGGCGAAGTTACTGTTCTTGTGGGAAACAACGGAGCCGGTAAGACAACACTTGCAAAGCTTTTGTGTAAAAGCATTAAGCCTGACAGCGGAAGTGTAAAAACAGACGGACTTCCATTCTTCATTATGCAGGATCCGGATTATCAGCTATTTGGCACTTCCGCAGAAAACGAACTATCGTTAGTTAGGAAGGATCCTGTAAAAATCAATGAAACTCTTGAATATCTTGGGCTTGCTGAATACAAAGACGCTCATCCATTCGAATTAAGTGGCGGACAAAAACAGCGTCTTCAGATTGGTATGGCCATGCTTTGCAACCGCGAGCTGATTGTTTTCGATGAGCCTACCAGCGGTCTTGATGTTGCTTCCATGCAGAAGGTTTCAAAAGAAGTTATAAGTCTTCGTCAAAATGCTGGAGTTCTTGTAATTTCTCATGACTATGAATTTATCCGCCATGTTGCAGACAGAATTGTCTTTCTGAATGACGGAAAAATTGAAAAGGATTTTATTTTATCTTCCCAGACTCTCGGGGAGCTGAATGAAATCTTCTTAAAAATGCAAAAAGAATCAGCGGGTGCTGATCAAATATTTAAAAAGGAGCGTAACTATGCGTAAACTCAAAATTAAAGATGTAGTAATGACCGCCTTGCTGACGGCATTATATATGGTCTTCTACATGCTTGCCAGCTGTATCACCATGGTACTTGGACAATTCGGTCATGCAATCAGTCCTGGAATCTGCGGATTTTTGACTGGAGCTGTAATGTTCTTTGTTACCCGTAAGGTTGGAAAATTCTTTCAGTTTACAATCATGCAGGCAATCTGTATGTTGATTTTCTCTATCATGGGAGCCGGTTATCTTCCATGGCTTATTACTTCCATGGTAGCCGCTGTAATTGCAGACTTCATTGCTTCCCGCGAAGAAAAGCCTGCAGTCTGGAAGGTAGCTGTTGCATCTGGTGTATATCATGTTGGACAGGCCTGGGGTTCAATTGTACCAAGCTGGTTCTTCCTCGAAAGCTATAAAGCCGAATGGATTGGCCGTGGTCAGACACCAGAAGCTATGGATCAGATGATTCGCTTTACATCTGGCTTTATGGGAGTAGTTTCTACCCTGATTGTTTTTGTCCTGGCCTTTGCCGGAGTATTCCTCGGCTGGCTGATTTTAAGAAAGCACCTAAAAGAGAATAAAAAAGTAGAACCAAATACATAATATACCTCCTTAGGGACTGTCAATTTTACGTCATGCTGAACTTGTTTCAGCATCTCATGTATGTCTGATACAGA
This sequence comes from Spirochaetales bacterium, assembly GCA_029098225.1. Classification (GTDB taxonomy): domain Bacteria; phylum Spirochaetota; class Spirochaetia; order Treponematales; family Treponemataceae; genus Treponema_D. The sequence continues at coordinate 71,812 of JAQXNX010000010.1, forward strand.
GATTCCGAAACAAGTTCGGAATGACATTGGCAGCCCCTTTTTGAGGAATACATTGAAACACTGTTTTAATAAGGAGTTACTATGAAACAAAAATCCAACCTGCCCTTTTTGATTCGTTCAATGGGGCCATTCAAAATCACAATGGTATTCAGCATTATTTTTGCAGCCTTTTCTGCTGTGGAAAATATTTATGCTTACACCTACGTTTACAAAATTGCCCAGGAGCTTATTCTGAATGCGGACAATATAAAATCTGTAAATGCCGGCCTTCTTGCAGAATATGGCAAAGGCATTGTCTTTGCCGTATGTGCCGCCTATGGCCTTTACGGCATTTCTCTGCTTTTCTCGCATATCACAGCCTTCAATACAATCATGCGCCTCAAGCGAAAACTGATAAAGCATATCGGAACCTTGCCGGGCGGCTTTCATGATTCTAACCCCAGCGGAAGTCTTCGTAAGCTGATTGAAAAAAATACAGACGCAACCGAAACCATGATGGCCCATCAGATTCCAAACACAACCATGTCCATCGTGCTGCCTGTTGCCTTTGTTGTTTTTATGTTCCGTTACAGCGTCCTGCTTTCTGTTGCCTGCCTTATTCCAGTAATCATAGGCTTTGTGCTTTTGATGGCTATTATGATGGGAAACGGCGGCGAGTTTGTTCATAAATATCAGCAGGCTTCAAAAGATATGTCTAACGCGGCTGTTGAATATGTGCGCGGGATTCCGGTTATGAAAACCTTTGGTCAGACGGCTGATTCTTTTTCCCGCTACAAAAATGCGGTCAACGGCTTTTGTGATTATGTTTACAAATTTGCAATTTCCATGATGACGGCCGACAGTCTTTACAACACTGCCATCAACAGCGTTTTTTACGCTCTGGTTCCAACGGCTCTTTTTCTTTTCAATAAGGGCGGAAACACAATGAACTTGATCTGCTCCTTTGTCTTCTTTGCTTCGATTATTCCAATGGAAGTTACGATTCTCAAGCGCATTATGGGAAACTCTTCTGAATCAATTATTGTTGATGAAGCTATGGAAAGTCTTAAAAAGATTTTAGATGAAAAGCCAATGGAATACAGAGGAAATGCAAAGCCTGCAAACTTCACTTTCAATTTTAAGGATGTAAGCTTCCGTTATGCAGAAAATCTTCCGTTTGCTTTGGATGGAATTAATCTTGAAATACCTGAGGGAAAAACTACAGCTCTAGTGGGAATGTCCGGCGGAGGAAAAAGTACTATTGCTTCTCTGGCGGCCCGCCTCAGGGATGTCACACAAGGCCAGGTTTTGTTAGGTAGAGTAAACATCAAGGACATCAGTGAAAAAGATTTGAATGATTATATCAGCATTGTATTCCAGGAAAACAGTCTTTTGAAAATGAGCATAGCAGATAATGTTGCCCTGTATAAACCAGAAGCCAGCCGCGACGAAATTTTACGAGCTCTGCACCTGGCCCAGTGCGATGACATTCTTGAAAAGCTCCCGGATGGAATTGATACCATGTTCGGCTCAAAGGGAGTTTATCTTTCGGGAGGTGAGATTCAGCGAATTGCGATTGCCCGTGCCATCCTCAAGGATTCTCCTGTAATCATTCTTGATGAAGCAACAGCCTTTGCAGATGCAGAAAATGAATATCTGATTCGAAAATCCTTTGAAGAGCTTTTAAAAAACAAAACCGTTATTATGATTGCCCACCGAATGTCTACCGTTCGCAATGCCGACAAAATCTGCGTTATTGAAAACGGCAAGATTATTGAAGAAGGAAATCATGACAGCCTTATGAAACTGAAAGGAAAATATAAAAACATGGTCAGCGAATATTCAAAGGCTGTCAGCTGGAAAATCGGAAAAGAACACAAGGAGGCAGTTCATGCTTAGTATATTAAAAACTCTTACAAGAAACGGCCGCCGTGCAATTTATAAATCTTCAGTCTGGCTTGCAATTTTCCAGATTGTGGCAATGCTGCCTTTGATTTTGATTTATCAGACAATAAGCAAGATGTTCGCTGCCGGTACTAGTGGGAATAAAATTGATGTTTCTTATCTTGTGCTTTTTGGAATCGGAACTCTCCTTGTTCTTGCCCTGTATTTTGCCTATAGAAAAATGTACAAGGAAAAATATCTTTCAGCCTCTAAAGAAAATCTAACCTTAAGAATGGGAGTAGCCGACAAGCTTCGCCGTCTGCCCGAGAGCTTCCTTTCCAAGCATGATTTGAGTGACCTCACTTCTACAATCATGGATGATATCGGAATTATCGAAGGCGTTCTTGCAAATCAGCTGACAGAGTTTATCGGCGGATTTATTGGAATTGGTGTAACAGTTATCGCTCTCTTTTTTGTGAATGTAAAGATGACTCTTGCCTTGTTTTCTGTACTTCCTCTTGCCGCTCTTGCAATGGCTCTCTGCGATCCTATTTCAGGAGGAACTCATCAGAAAAATCGAAACTTAAAACTTGCTATTACAGACGGCATTCAGGAATATCTGGAAAACATAAAGGTTCTTAAAGCTTCGGGAAACATTGCAAAATATCAGAAGGGGCTTGAAAAGAAAATGAAACGCCTCGTTCCAAATCTTGTCCTTTTTGAGTTTCTTTCTGGTATGAGTGTTTCAACAGCCTACAATGTTCTCAGAATGGGAATTGGTGTAGTTGCGATTGTGGGCGCCCGCCTGCTTGTTACAGGGGAAATCAGTGCAGCGGTTTACATTATTTTCATGCTTTTTTCTGTCTGGGTTTATGAACCTCTTTCTTACACATGCGAACATCTTGGTGCTGTTATTGCTTCTAAGGTGGCTTCAAGAAGAATTAAAAACATCAGAGACTATCCAGAACAATCTGGTTCTGCTGAGGTTGAAGCAAAGAATTATGATATTGAGTTTAAGGATGTGAGTTTCTCTTACAACAAAAATGATAAGCCTGTTTTACAGAACGTTTCCTTTACCGCAAAGCAGGGAGAATACACAGCCCTTGTTGGTGCTTCAGGAAGTGGTAAATCTACAATCTGCCGTCTTGCAGCTCGCTTCTGGGATAATGATTCAGGCGAAATTTTAGCAGGCGGTCAGAATATAAAAAATGTCGCACCGGAAAATCTTTTTAAGTTATTTTCAATTGTATTCCAGGATGTAACACTTTTTAATGATACAATCTACAACAATATTCTGATTGGTAATAAAAATGCCAGCCGCGAGGAAGTTTTGAAAGCAGCTGAAATGGCTCAGTGTATGCCATTTATCGAAAAACTTCCTGATGGAATTGATACAGTTCTTGGAGAAAACGGACATACCCTAAGTGGTGGTGAACGTCAGAGACTTTCAATTGCGCGGGCACTTCTAAAAGATGCTCCAATAGTTCTTCTTGATGAAAGTACCGCCTCAATTGACCCTGAAACAGAAACAAAGATTCAGAACGCAATTGAAAAACTAACTAACGGTCGTACGGTTTTAATGATTGCACACCGCTTGCGTTCAATCGTAAATTGCGACAGAATTATTGTACTGGATGAAGGAAAAGTTGTCGGTAACGGCACCCATGATGAACTGATGAAGAATTGCGAAGTTTATAAAAAACTATATAATCTTCAGATGGAATAAAATAAATACGGTGGTTGAGCTTGTCGAAACCACCGCAAAACACGGAATGTTTTATGGCACAAAGAATTATTGGAGTTTCAAAAAGACTTATAGACACTGCGGGCGAAGAGTTCTTAAAAAACGGATTTGAGAACTCTTCAGTCCGCACAATCGCCCAAAAAGCCCAGACTTCTCCGCGTGCCATTTATACCCGCTTTGAAAATAAAGAAGCCCTCTTCGAAGCGGTAATAAATCCAGCATATTCAGATTTTATGGAGCTCTTCAAAAATGACAAAATAATTTACTGGGAAAACGCAGAAAAAGGCCGCCTCCCCGAAAAGCCGGAAGAATACTACATAAAATATCTGGACTTTGCCTATAAGCACAAAAAACAATTCCAGCTTCTGCTTACCTGCGCAAAAGGCAGTCGCTACGAAAGCTTTACAGAAAAGCTTGCCCAGCTGGATCTTGATTATCTGCAGACTCACCTGCCCCGCGTTCTAAGTAATCAGAAAGATTTTTCAACTGATTTGCTTAAAAACTGGGGCATCAGCGACTCTTCCCGCAAACTCTTTTTCGAAAGCATAACTTTTTCTTTTTACCAAAATCTTTTCATTCCTTTTATCAAAGAAATGACTTTTGAAGATGCTAAGGATTATATAATCAAGCTTACACAATTCTATTCTGCAGGAATCACGACGATGAAATAATTCCATTCTCTACTTTGTAAACTGCATCGGCATTTTTGATTGTATTCAATCTGTGGGCAATTACAAGCAGCGTTTTTCCTGCACAAAGCTCATCTATCGCTTCCTGAATATAAGACTCATTATCGGCATCAACGCTGGCTGTTGCTTCATCAAGAATTATAATCGGAGAATCTTTCAAAATACATCTGGCAATAGAAATACGTTGAGCCTCACCGCCAGAGAGACTTGCTCCACCCTCACCTATTACAGTATCAATTCCAAAGGGCAGTTTTTCAATGAAGTCCATACAGCGGGCTTTTTTAAGGCACTCCAAAACTTCTTCCCTGGTGGCAGACGGCTTTCCCATTCTCACATTGTTATAAATTGTATCTTTAAACAAATAGACTCTCTGAAATACAACAGAGATTTTATCCATCAGATTATTCAAAGGTACATTTCGAATATCACAACTGCGTATTAAAATGCTGCCTTCTTTAATATCCCAGAATCTTGTAAGAAGATTTGCAATTGTACTCTTTCCACCTCCAGACGGACCAATTAAAGCAGCCATTGTTTTCTGAGGAATCTTGAACGAAACGTTTTTAAGAACAGCTTCTTCTTCATATGAAAAAGTAACATTTCTATATTCAATTTCCGGCACTCCCTCTGGACACTTTTCAGGAATCTTTTCTGTATCAACTTCATCCAGTAATTTCAGATTAAATAATTCTTCCATCCTGTTCAAACTGCTGTTCATAACGGCAATTCTTGTAACCTGAAGATAAAGATTTCTTACAGGCCGGAAAACTCCAAATGAAAAAACACTGATTCCAAGAGTCTTAAATAAATCAATTTCTCCGCCTTTATAGAGGAAAAGGCCAAGCACCACAAGAGCTGCAATTCCTATAATATTTATTGATTCTATAATTCTCAAACCTGGAGTTACTTTTTTTTCAAGATCAATACATTTATCTTTTGTATTAATAAATGCTTTATCCAACTGATTTGATTCTGAATCAAGCATATTATAAGATTTTATGACACTCATTCCTTCTATATATTCCAGCACATGTTCAGAAAGTTCTTCATTTACCTGCTGCATATTGTCAGCTTCTTTCTGCTCGTTTTTCATACAGATATTTCCGGCAACAATAATTAAAAGCGTTACAAGTAAAGTCAGAACGCCAAGATAAGGATGAAGTAAAAACATAAAAACAAGAGTCAAAGCCTGAGAGCCAGCATCTGCTGCAAAATCTGCAATCATATTCATACAGTTGCTTTCCACATATTGCATATCATTTGAAAGAACTGTACTGATTTTTCCAATATTTCCGTCAGAAAAAAATCCCATAGGAAGCTTTTTGAGTCTGTCGCCGAGCTTTATTCGAAGAGAGGCAAAAACTTCATAACCCGCTATAGACTGGAATCTGTCTGCAAGGTATCTGAATAAAACCTGCCCCAGCAGACAAAGAATTAAGATTCCTCCAATCATCCAGACCTTTCTATAATTCATTGTTTTCTGGAACAATTCTTTGATTACAAAAAGGCTCATCATATATGGAAAATAAGTAAAGAAGGAATTCAAAAATGAAAAGAGATAGGCAATTCTGATTTTACCTTTGTACTTGTCTGCAAGCTTAATAATTCTGCGAATCTGTTTAAGCATTTTTTCCTCCCTTTTTTGATTTTGCTCTGTTGTCTATTTCCCAATTATCTGCATTAACAGAAAGCTTATAGAGTTTCTTAAAATACTCACTATTTTTCATAATTTGCTTTGCAGAGCCTTCTTCAACGACGCGACCATCTTTCAGCAGAACAATTCTGTCCACATTTTTCAAAGCACTTAATTTATGGGCAATGACAATTACTGTTTTATTTTCGATGATTTTTTCGATTGCCTGATTTATCTTTTCTTCATTTTCAAGATCGATAGAAGAAGTCGCTTCATCTAAAATGATAATTGGCGCATTCTTCAAAATTGCCCGAGCAAGTGCAATTCTTTGTCTCTCTCCACCTGAAAGTCTTTTTCCGGCATCACCAGCTTTTGCCATATAACCACCGGGAAGCTTCTGTATAAACTCATTGCAGGAAGCAATGGCCGCTGCCTCTTTTACCTCATCATCACTTGCAGAAGGTTTTCCTATTCTGATATTTTCCATAATGCTTCTGTTGAAAAGGAAAACTTCCTGAGAGACAAAAGAGATTTCGCAGTTCAGGGCATTTAAACTAAGGTCAGTAATATTTTTTCTTCCCACAGTAATAAGACCGCCATCCGCATCATATTGATGGGCAATAAGTCGGGCAATTGTTGATTTGCCGCTTCCAGATTCCCCTACAATGGCCGTCATCTCACCGCCCTTTGCAGTAAAACTTACATCTTTTAATACTTCTTTATCTTTATATGAAAAATGAACATTTTTGAAAGTGATTTCTGTACTATCAGATTTCGCACCTTCAGCCACTTTTGAAAAATCATCTGTACCTTCCTTCAATGGAGTTCTGTCCAAAACTCTTTCAAGAGCTTGAATCTTATAATTCACCTGTGTCATGGAAGCAAGAAAAGAAAGAGCCCTTAATAGATTTCCTCCGGTTGCAAGTGAAAGACATATAATCAAAATTAATTCAGCAAGTGTAGCCTGCCCGCTCATAACAGCAAGAGAGCCAAGAGGCAGGGTAAATAAAAGCATATTCGGAAGCAGGCTTGTATAAAGAGCAATCCAAGGCCAGCAGACTTTATACCAGATAAGGCTCAGCTTTTTATAATTCAAAACGCCGGCTTCATAGTTTTTATAGGATTCATCCTGATAATTAAATACCTTTACAACTTCCATTCCATTTATGAATTCGATAATCGAATTGTTCATTCTTTTGGCAGCAGCAAAATAACCGCCCATTCTCTCAGTTCCATCTTTATACATTTTTGTCATGCATTTTAAGCCGATTGGAATTACGATTATTGAAGTGAGGGCTAAAAGCCAGTTTATCTGAAACATAAACACAATTACGATTACCGAAACAAGAAGATTCGAAAGTCCTTCAGGAATAGCATGAGCAAGAATGATTTCTATACTTTCAATATCATCTGTAAATATTTTTTTTAAAGCTCCGGTTCCAATCTGTCTGATTGTTCCTAACGACTGTTTGTTTAGTTTTTCCTTCAACTGGATTCTGATTTCTTTTAAGGTGTTAAAGGCTGCTATATGAGAAAACGAAAGCCCCTGAGTATACAGAAAAACATTAAGAAGACCGCCTCCAAGAATTCCACCCAAAAGGATTGCAAGATTTTTCAAACTGAACGAAAGTCCATTAAGCAGACCGTCAGTTATTTTGTAAATTGAAAGATAAGGAAGTATGCTTGCCAGAACACCAAATACCATACAAAGAATTGAGGCATAAAAATATTTTTTATATTTGCCCATGCGGTTTATCAGGCGAACAATTGAAGAAGAATTGTCTCGTTTTTGTGTAAAGGCCTGGTCACTCTCTGTTGTAAAAAAATACTTTACTTTTTCAATTCCTTCTTTATCCAGCGGATAAGCAGAAACAAGACGGCCTCGTTCAAGATGTACAACATAGTCGCAGCAGTTTAAGATAAGCTCCAAATCATGGGTTATAATTACAGAAGCTTCAACTTGTGAATCTGTTTCTTTTACTAATTTGGAAAATCTTTGCATTCCTTCATAGTCGAGTCCGCTTGTAGGTTCATCATAATAAATGACTTTTTTGCCGGAACAGAGAGCCGAAGCAATTGCAACTCTTTGCTTCTGACCTCCGGAAAGTGAAGAGGGGTGTCTGTCTTTAAAACCTTCTATACCAAGTTTTTTGAGAACTTCACAGGCCTCTTCATCGCTTACCTTACTGTTCAGTTTTAATTCTTCGAGAACCGAATCACGGAAAAGCTGATGATTTACATCCTGCATTACCATAAAACTTTTTTCAGCCCGCTGTTTATCACTCAAAATCTCATTATCCAGGGCAATTGTTCCATTTGATTTTAGGGTGCCGCACAAAGCTTCAGCCAGAGTACTTTTTCCTGTTCCGTTATCACCTATAAAAGCAATCACACTTTTTTTAGGAAGCTTTAAATCATCAATATCAAGAATTGTTGAGGTTCCTCTCTGGCAGGATAAATCGCTTATTGAAATTGCACTTTCAAAATGGCTGGCAGAAATTGGTTCGGCAGTAATTGAATTAAGATTTGTCGTTCTAAGTCCTAGCTTATGTAATTCTTCTTCGCTAAGCTCTTTCATTTCTTCATTCGTAAATTCTCTTTCAATTTTTCCATCATTTAAATAAATAAAACGGTCTGCAAGTTCCATCAAAAAGTAAAGGCGATGTTCAGAAACAATAATTGTTTTTCCTTCCTGCTTTAATTTTGTAAGAATTTGCTGAAGGCGATTTATTGCTTTTTTATCAAGATTTGAAGTAGGTTCGTCCATTACAAAAATGTCAGGCCTCGCTGTATAAACTGAGCCGCAGGCAATCTGCTGTTTTTCGCCACCGGAAAGTTCAAAAAGGCTTCTGCCAAGCAGCGGGCGAATTTGAAAATCATTCACTGTACCTTCCAGCTGTGCCTTCATTTTTTCTTTACTCATGTTTTGATTTTCACAGCCAAAAACAAGCTCACTTGTCGTATCAATATGAAAAAACTGGCTTTTAGGATTCTGAAAAACAGAACCAACAAGTGTAGAGATTTTAGAAATTGGCTCTCTTGGAACATCTATATCATTAATAAAAACATGACCTTCCATATCACCTTCATAAAAGTGAGGTGCAAGTCCATTTATGATTCTTGTGAAAGTTGTTTTACCGCAGCCACTTTTTCCACAAAGAACAACAAACTCTCCATCATTAATTGTAAGATTAATATGTTCAAGACCGTTTTTCTGTCTGGCTTTTCCCGAATAAGAAAAAGAGACGTCTTCAATTTTTATCATTTAAAACCTCACTGAAATTTTATAAGGCTTATTACTACAAATCCAAGAAATGAAAAAAGAATAAGATAATCACTGATCTTCATTTTGACTGTTGAATAGCAGCTTCTCTTTTTGTTGCTGTCTAAGCCACGAGCCATTGCCGAAGATGCAAGCTCTTCCATCAGTGACATAGAACTGAATAACAAGGGAACCAGAATATATTCAATTGTCTGAGCCGGCTTCAACAAAAGATTTTTTAAATCAAATTTTATGCCGCGAAAAAGCATAGCCTTTTTTATACTTTCCCATTCATCTGATACAGTAGGCATAAAGCGAATCATTACGATAAAGGGAATTACAAAAGTCATTGGCAGATGCATTTTCTGAAAAGCAGAAATCAAATCTGCCATTTTTGTAGTTTTTGTAAAAAGGGCAAGGGCCATTAAAACGGGGCATATAACTTTTATCATGACCATAATTGCAGCGCATATCATAGTAAGCGAAGATGTATTTCCACTTATAATTATTCCATTAAAGATAAGAAGTACAATTGAACAGCCTGTAAGCCATTTTACTGCCGTAAAACCATCGCCTTCTAAAAAAATAAGAACCCCCAGAAAAACAATACAGATTATAGCTGACAGAACATCAAGGTTATTAAGTGAGAAAACCATTGATGCCATCAAGATAGCAAGTTTAGTTCTGGGGTCAAGCTTTAAGATAGAATTAGTATTATCAGAAAACATTTTTAAATGTTACACAATGTCTGCTTTTTCAAAATGCTTTTTAATAAGCTTAGAACCAATAAAGGCTCCTATGATTCCACCAAGAAGGGCACAGCCTATAACCATAATCCATGACCACCATGGAGAAAGAAGTTTTACCATTCCGTCTGCGAACGCACCACCAGCTCTCTTCTGTAAATTTGCAATATAAGCGTCCTTTGCAAAAAAGATTCTTATGAAGTTAGCGGCAGTTCCAATATTAAAGAAAACATAAGAAATTGCGTACCACAATTTTGATTTGTATCTTCCGATTAAAATACAGATTTCTGCAAGTACAGCTGAAATCACACAAACAGAAAATGCAATCGGATTAAACCCAGTTGAAATACAGGCAAAGAGCAATTCAATAATAAGTGCTGCACCAAATTTTCTGACTTTTGTTACGCTTAATAAATAAATTGAACCTAAAAGAATTCCAAGAATACATGGACACAAAACATAAAGAATTGGAACTGTTCCAACAACCATCATAATACCAAGAACGGCAATTAAATAAATTGCGGCAAAAGCTCCTGCAAAAATCAAATCTTTAACAGTTAACTTTTTTGAATTACTTTTTTCGACAATGTCACTCATTTTTATTTCCTTTGTTAGTTTTTACTAACTCGTGTAATATAATAAAGACAAAATATTTTGTCAATATTTTCAGTTAGTCTTGACTAACCTATAAATCTAGTATATTATACAATTGTTAGTTTCAACTAACAGTATGTCGTATACTTTTTGCTCTTATAAATTTAATAAAGTTTGTTGTTAATCTACTTAAAGAGCCGTCAGGTTGCCAACTGACGGCTCTTTTCTTTTATATTCTTTCGAGTTTTAATCCGCACTTTTTAAGAAGTTCTTCTACAGTTCGACAGCCTTTTTTCTGAGCAGCAAGATTTACAATAAGGCCGCAGGTTCTTGAATCTTCCAGTGCATCGTGAGCAAGGTATTCTATTCCGAATTTCTGGCCAAGAAAAGTTAATGCATGTTTTTCCAGCTCTGGCCAGACTTTTTTAGAAAGTTGAAGAGAACAAAAATATTCATAACCAGGCAGCTTATGATGATAATAATTACAGGCATCCCAGATTACACTCATATCGAATTTTGCATTATGAGCTACCAGAGGAAGGCCCGGAGTCTTTTCAATAAAAGGAATAATTTTTTGATCCCAGACTTCAGGAAACTTAGGACAATCTTTTACATCTGCATAAGTAAGGTGATGAATCTTCTCTATCCATTCCTGAACAAAATAATCTGAAGGAGGACAAATACGTTCATAGATATTATCAGCTTCCCTACCATTTATATAACGAACCAGCCCAACAGAAATTGCACTGCTCCCATACTGATTTGCAGTTTCAAAATCTATAGCAATATAATCCAGACTTTTTGCCGGCTCCGGCTCATCATCAAATAAAGAAAGCTGAAAACTATCAGACATACGAATCTCCTCTTATTTCATCATTGCATGTAAATCTGCAAAACGGCCTTTTTCATCTGTGTGGGCTTTATTGTGACGGGCAACCTGGGCAATTCCACGCATTTCAGCAAGGTTATGATATCCGTGACTCTTCATAAAAGCACGCAGCCCATTTTGAATATCAATAGCAACATTTGGATTTGTAAACTTTGCCTGCCCTATTTCTACAGCACTTGCTCCAGCCATAATAAACTCTACTGCATCCTGCCAGGTACAAATTCCTCCAATGCCAACAACCGGCACTCTCTGCTCTGGAGGCAGCTTATTAATTTCCTGAACTACATCATAAACAATTCGAAGAGCCAGAGGCTTCAAACCCGGACCAGAATATCCTGCATGAACATTATTAAAGAAAGGCTTTCCTTTATCAATATCAATTGCAACTCCGTGAATCATATTAATTAAACTGATTGCATCTGCACCGGCTTTAATGCAGGCAATTGCAATAGGACGGTTATCAGCGGCATTTGGAGAAAGCTTTACCATAAGTGGCTTTTTGGTAACCGCACGGACAGCAGAAACACAATAGAAGGCTGTGTCTGCGCTCATTCCCCAGGCAAGACCAGCCGCCTTAATATTTGGGCAGCTGATATTAAGCTCTATCATGTCACAATCAGTTTTATCCAGAAGCTTTGCACCTTCCACATAAGACTCAATATCACTTCCTGCAAGATTTGTGATTACGACAGGGCCAAGGCCAATCATTCCGGGAAGAAGATTCTCTATGTAATAAGGAATCCCCGGATTTTGAAGACCAATAGAATTCATATTTCCGCCGGCAACCTCAAGACTGCGCTCACCGTGATTTCCCTCGCGAGGCTCAAGCGTCACTCCCTTTGAAACAATTCCGCCCCAGGCAGCCACATCACTTACGCCGCGGAAGTTCTGACCAAAGGCAAAGGTTCCGCCGCTTGCAATTGTAGGATTTTTGAAATGAACACCGGCAATGTCGACACTCAGGTCCGGTTCTTCATTTGCAGCAAGGGGCTGGCGGCGAGGCGTTGGCGGGTCAAATATGACTTCACTAGCATCAAAGACAGGCCCATCCTTACAGCAGCGCTTAAGACCTTTTGTAGTCTCAATCGTACAGCCAAGACAGGCACCAAGACCGCAGAGCATTCTGTGCTCCATGCTGATGTAACATTTAATTCCAAGCTCGGCGGCCAGCTTTTGTACATAGACCAGAGCCGGAGTCGGACCGCAGGCAAGAATCAGCTCGTAGCCGGCAGTCTGCACAGCTTCTTTTGTAAGGGCACAGGGCAGCATACCGCAACGCCCGCAGGAGCCGTCATCGGTGGTAATCTCAAGCCGGTTTGCATGAACTCTTTCCAATCCGTATGAGCCGGACTTAAATGCGGCATAAAAATCATAAGAGCCGTCCGGAAGACTTGATGCAAGATTTGCAACAGGCGCAACTCCAATTCCTCCCCCAACAATACAGATTTTTGTCTGCCCCTTATTTTTCTCTGCAAGTTCCCGGCACTCTTCCAAAGGCCAGGGAGTTCCAAGCGGTCCTATTACAGAAATATCATCCCAAAGAGTCATGTGACAAAGTTCGCTTGTTCCACGACCTTTTTCAAGAATCATAAACTGAACAAGAACTATCTTTTTCCCCTCGTTGCTGGTCCACTCTTCGGAATGATAAACGCTGATGGGTCTGTTATAGTGAACAGCTGATTTAGCACTTCGAATAAGATAAAACTGGCCGGGCTGTGGAACAGCCTGATTTGGCCGCTCAAGCTCTATCGTTGTTTGTAAAAGATAAACATTGGGCTGGCCTTCAATCTTTTCCAGCCGCTCAACCTTTGTCTTTCCAAAAAACTGTAAGCCTTTTCCACTCTCATCAATCTCTGCTAAATCCATAACTGTTCACCTTCCATATTTTAATCCAGATATTTATCCGCGAAAGAGGATGTTGTTTACAACTCCTTCGAGGTATTCCTCGCGGCCTGAACCTGGATCAGATGGCTTTTTCATTTCTGCGGCACGGGCAGCAAGCTCTTCAAGAGTTGTCTGCTTGTCGCGAATCTTCTTACCAATTCCGCTTTCAAAGCTTGAATACTTTTCTTTGATAAAGCCGTCAATTCTTCCGTCCTCAATAATTTCGGCCGCCTTAATAAGTCCAAGGGCAAAAGTATCCATTCCCATGATGTAAGCATGGAACATATCTTCAAAAGTATTTGAAGGACGGCGGTTCTTTGAGTCAAAGTTGAAGCCGCCTGTAAGTCCGCCAGCCTTGAGAACTTCGTACATGGCGAGAGTTGCGTCGTAAACATTCCAAGGGAAGTTATCTGTATCCCAACCAAGAATTGGATTTCCCTGGTTAGCATCTACAGAACCAAGCATTCCGTTTATGCGGCTGATGCAAAGCTCGTGCTGGAAGGTGTGATTTGCAAGACTCGCGTGGTTTGCTTCGATATTCAACTTAAAGTCTTTATCAAGGCCATACTGACGGAGGAAGCCGATTGCAGTTGCAGCATCAAAATCATACTGATGGCTCATCGGCTCCTTTGGCTTAGGCTCGATGTAGAAGTCTCCCTTAAAGCCGATTGAGCGTCCATAATCAACAGCCATGTGCATGAGGTTAGCAATGTTTTCCTGTTCAAGTTTTACGTCGGTATTAAGAAGAGTTTCATAACCCTCGCGGCCACCCCAGAATACATAACCGCGGCCATCAAGCTTTACAGTAATCTCAAGAGCCTTCTTTACCTGAGCAGCAGCAAAGCAGTAAACATCAGCAGAGTTTGTAGAGCCTGCACCGTTCATAAAGCGAGGGTTACCGAACATGTTTGCAGTTCCCCAGAGACACTTAATGTCAGTTCCCTTTGTTTTTTCGAGGATATAATCTGAAATTTCGTCCAGGCGTTTGTTTGTTACGTTGATGTCATTCGGATCTTCCGGAACAAGGTCAACATCATGCCAGCAGTAATATTTGATACCAAGCTTCTTCATAAACTCAATACCGGCATCTACCTTTGCCTTTGCGTGCTCCATAGTTCCCGGAGTCTGGCCAAAAGACTTATCTGCTGTGCCTGAACCGAACATATCAACTCCATTTGCGCCAAGGTTATGCCACCAGGCCATTGCAAAAGGAAGATGTTCGCTCATCTTTTTTCCCATGATAGTCAATTCAGGATTGTAATACTTGAATGCCCATGGATTTTTGCTATCTTTTCCTTCAAATTTGATTTGAGGGATGTTCTTAAAAAACTCGCTCATTTTGAGCCTCCTGTCTTTTTATTTTGTTAGCTTCGCCTAACTTTATAATAGTTAGTATATACTAACAAGATAAAAAAAGGAATAGCCCAAATCAATTTGCTAAACTGAAATATTAATCGTTAAATCAGAAACCTATTCTTCTAATCTCTTCAACAAGATTTCTTCCGTAGACTTCACAACCAAAGCAGTTCGGATGGAGATTGTCTAAGAAATATTCTGAAAGATGTGGAACCATTTTCATTCCGTCAACGATGCGGACATTTTTATACTGGCCGGCAATCTTTTTTACTTTTTCACAGAAAGCCATAAGAGTTGGAAGCCCTTCTACAGAATCACCTCTCCAGATTGGCGAAATACAAAGAACAGGAATTTCCTTGCCATAGATTTCTATCAAAGTCTTGTAATATTCTTCAACCTTGGTCATATCTTTATCGCCATACTGATTTGTTCCAAGGGCAACTATAATCTTATCCGGATTATAACCTTCCATTCTCATCAGGGAACCTTTATCATAAATATAGCCGCCGATTCCCTGGTTGATGATGTCATAATTCAAGAGTCTGTTAGCGACACTAACATAGGTACATGATGATCTTAACGGACCGTAGCCCTGAGTGATTGAATCTCCAAGCCACAAAACCTTTTCGCCTTTAACAGCAGGTTCCAATTTTGCATCTATCGAAAAATTTCTGATTAAAACTGTTGCGTCTGCAGGAAGATAAATCACTACATTTTTTTTGCCTTCCGGGAGCTCCCATTCTATGGTGCCGGTATCCATGAGGTCTTTTACATATTTTATCCCGGTTACAAGACCATCTACTGTGATTTCAAAGGAATCAGGAGACCCCTTCCAAATAATTTTATACTCAAAAGAAAGCTTGCGGGCTTCCGTGGTAAACTCAAGTGTTTTTGAAGTTGATGCAGTACAGCGTTCATACCAGAAATCAAAGGCTGTTTTAAAATATTCAATCTGCTTTTTGGAATACTGAAAGGCCTGAATATATCCGTCTTCCCTTTCCTCAAATTCGTAAGCGCCAAAATAAATCTTTTTTAATTCTTCATTTGTCAAAATCATTTCTGCATTCTCCCCCATATCTCTTTTAATAAAATTATAGTTACCGGCGGAAGATTTGACAAGTTTTGCTGCTATTTATTTCCTTACACACTCCGCATACATTAAATCAATGCGACCGGGAACTACTTGGCTTGCGGTGATTTTCCAGCCATTGCTTTCTATGAAAGTTTTGAATTCTCCGGCAGTCCACTGATGAGCAAAATGGATTCCCACAAGCCTGAGGATTTTTGCCCATAGGTTTTCCTTTTTCGCTGCAGAACGATGAATAAAAGTCGGGCAGATAAGAAGACCGCCATCTACAAGCACACGGTTAATTTCCGACAAAACCTTTTCCGGATTCGGAACTACGTGAAGTGCGTTTGCAATAATCACAACGTCAAAAAACTTGTCTTCATAATGAAGGTCGCTGGCATCGGCAATTTCAAATACAACGTTAGAAGGTACTTTTCCTTTCTTTGCCTGCTCTATCATCTCCGGAGAGAAATCTGTCGCAACAATTCTTTCTGCCGACCAGGCAACATTTTTAGCAATAAGTCCCGGCCCGGTTGCCAGCTCAAGAACCTTCTTCCCCATTACTGCATCAGCAATATGTGAATACATATAATCATAAATATTTTTCTGCGACTTCATCGCCAGTGAATAAATTGGTGCAAATCTATCCCAGATTGTTTTACTCATAAAAGACTCCTAAAGCAGATTCAGCATTCCAATCAGTCCAAACATTCCAAGGCCAAGACTCGGCATTATGATTCCCGGTAAATCCTGAAACTTTACCGGGTTTATTTTACGACAAGTAATTCCAAAAATCAGGAAAACAAGAGGATTCAAAATCACGCAGATTTTCGGGACATCAAGCACCCCTTCCACAATCGCAATAATCACCGTAACTGTTGGTGCCAGCAAACTAATGTAGCCGGTAATAAATGGCACGGCAACCTGTTTGTAAATCTTTTCCAAAATATCATCGGCAATCTCCAGACTTCCACGTTTCATAGCACCCTTGTAAATCAGAGCCTGAAGGCAGCAAAGAGAATGAATCAGGATTCCTGCAAAAGAACCGAAATAACCGAAGCCCAGTGTGAGATAACCTAGTACCGGCCGAACTGCTGCAATCTGCATTCCAAGGGAATAAAAGCCAAGACAAACAAGAGCATCGCCAATAAGCGCAAGAGCAATAGACCAGCCGAATCTCCAGTCTGCCATTTTCGTCCAGTTGCTGTCGATGTTTTTTGAAGTACCAAGCTTCTGATTCCCACGCCCCTTCAAATCAAAAAGTATGTCACCAGTAGCACAAAGCAGTCCGCCGGCAAGTCCTAAACATGAAAATACAAAATACAAATTATTCATTTTATTTCCTCATTTTTTCAACTTGTAATTTTATTTCCGCAATTCCAGCAAGAATATCAGTTTTTTTCTTTGGCGTATAAAAGCGGATTTTGGGTTCTATTTTTAGAAGAAGAGGCAGAAGCGGCTTGAGTGTATCGGGATTTACAGAGGCTTCTGGATATATTGCCAGAATGCTCGCTGTGCTTTCCTTATAGGTGATTTCTGCCTGAGGGCAGATTATGCGTACAACTTCGAGGGCAGCATTTCTGATGTCTGTGTCGCGGAGAACGGGGTCGCGGAATCGCAGGCGACCGGGAAAATAATTATAAGTCATAACTCGGTTCATCTCCGTAAGGTCATTTCGACAAGCTCAATGACCGGTTATCCAGCACCGGCTTCATGGCATTTACGCTGAAGGCAACGGTTGAAGCGTTATGCAGGATTGCAGCCATAGAAGGCGAAATAATTCCGAACAAGCCCAGCACCATAAAGCTTGTGTTTACCGCAACTATGCCACGATTATTTGTGTCGATTTTTTCGATAAGTCTTGTGCCAAGAAGTCGGGTTTTGTACAAGCCTTCCAAGCCGTCCTCGCTGGAAAGAATTATGTCTGCTGTCTCGCCGGTAATATCTGCACAGTCACCCATGGCAATTCCTGTGTCGGCAGCGGCGAGAGCTGGAGCATCGTTTATTCCATCGCCAATCATGATTACTTTATGGCCCAGGCGCTTTTGTTCTTCTATATATTTAAATTTATCTTCCGGCAAAGCACGCGAAATATAGTGGTCGATTTTTGTGATTTTTGCGGCATTGCGGGCGGCACCTTCGTCATCACCGGTAATCATTACACAATTTTTGACACCACTCTGGTGAAGCTTTTTGATGATTGCAGGAGCATTTTTTCTTACGGGATCATTAATTGCAAAAATGCCAATCAGCTCTTTTTCTTCTGCAAGATACAAAAGTGATTCGCCATTTTCTATTGCTTCCTTCTGGATCTTCTCAAGTCCTTCCGGCTCTTTTACTTTTTCATCATCAAAAATAAAATGCCGGCTACCGATAGTTAGTTTCTTACCATGCAGTTTTGTTGCAATTCCGTGAGCCACAATGTATTCAACCTTTGCATGCTCTTCCGGATGAAGGAGGCCACGCTCGCTTGCTGCATGAACCACCGCTGTTGCGATAGGATGAGCAAAGTGTTCTTCTAGACAGGCCGCAAGAGCAAGCACTTCATTTTCTTCCCGACCGCCAAAAGTCATTATGCGGGACAACTGCGGTGTAGCTGCCGTCAAAGTTCCAGTCTTATCAAAAACAACTGTATCTGCCAGAGAGGCTTCTTCCAGGAACTTTCCGCCTTTTACGATTATTCCGTTTTCAGCCGCTTCCTTCATTGCACTCAAAACAGCAATAGGAGAAGCAAGTTTCATGGCACAGGAATAGTCAACCATCAGAGTTGCCATAACTTTTGTCATATTGCCGGTTGCAAGGAAAACAGCAAGAGAAAGCAGGAAGTTATATTTCACAAGAGAATCAGCCAGATGCTCAGAGCGAACCTGAGAGGAAACCTTAAGTGACTGCGAATTATCTATCATTGTAAGAATATTCTGAACCTTTGTCTGACTTCCAGTTGCACGGACTTCAATAAAAAGCTCACCTTCCTGAACAACAGTGCCGGCAAATACAGAAGCTCCCTCCCGCTTTTCAACCGCAAGAGGCTCCCCGGTAATTGACGCCTGATTTACAAGCCCTTCACCGCGAATAACTTCACCATCTACAGGAATTACACTTCCGGTACGTACCGCAACCAGATCCCCTTTTTTCACAAAGGAAAGCGGCACAGATTTTTCTACAGTCTCACCCTTTTCATTTTTAGTAACCAGCTGCACCTGATTATTCTGGGAAAGCAGTCGATTAGCAAGATCGGAATAAGATTTCTTTTTTGTAAAGTCTTCGATTGTGTCACCGATATTCAGCAGGAAATTGATATTTGAAGCTGTCTTTGTATCGCCTGTAATAAGTGCCATGGAAATTGCGGCAGCATCAAGCACTTCAGATTTAAAGATATTACCTGTCGCAACCTGCTCCACGCCCTTCAAAATACGTGGCCCTAGCGACCAGACTCGTAAAGCAAGTCTTACCGGTAGCGGCAATATCTGTTTAAAGTAATGCCAGGCTGTCATACAGGCAAGATCAAAAAGAAGACTTTCTTCTTCCTGTGGCTCTTCAACAGTCTCCAGCATTTCCTGATTTTTCAGATATTTGTCTGAAAGCGCCATGAAATAGGCACGTATGTGTTTTTCGGATAATTGTTTTGTATCGTAATAAATGAGGAAGGAAGCAGTCGTGTAGTTCACAGAAACATCTGTCATTCCTTCCTGAACAGAAAGCAGACTGTGTGCAAGGGCAGCCTGTCGCTTAGAAATTTTTGATTTATCATAGCGGATTCGGATCCGCCCTGGAATTGAGTGTCTTATAATGAAATCCATATTACACTTCTTTGAAAAGATTGTCGGGTCAAGCCCGACAATGACAATTAATGCCCGACAATGACAACTAGGCCTTTGCTTCCTGTTCTGCCTTTACGTCCTCGGCATCTTCTTTGATTGTTTCAAAGTATTCTTTAGCATCATCCTTGAGCTGAAGTCCGCCTGCAACAAGCTTGGCACAGCCCTTTCTGAAGGTATCTGTCTTAATCAAAGCGGCAGCTGCAAGACCTGCAACTACTCCCCACAAAAATTTCTTTCCACCATCTGTCATAATTTCCTCCTGAGTTTGCAGTCGGCATGTTTTACATATTAGGCTGTACTAACTCTATAGTTTGTTTTAACTAACAATACCACTAAATAAAGTTATTTGCAACTAACGTTTTGAGCGAAA
Organism: Spirochaetales bacterium; assembly: GCA_029098225.1. Classification (GTDB taxonomy): domain Bacteria; phylum Spirochaetota; class Spirochaetia; order Treponematales; family Treponemataceae; genus Treponema_D. The sequence goes on from JAQXNX010000010.1 coordinate 91,732, forward strand.
AGTGTTAAAAGTTTAGCGTCTTTTGGTAGAACCGGTAAAAACAGCAATATAAAATCTTTTACAGTTAGTTTTATCTAACTTTATTTCCTTATGGAGGATTTTATGAAAGTCTCAAAAATCAATAAGTTTTTCCGTAGAATCGGCGAAGCGCAGATTAAACACCGAAAGCTTTGTCTGATTATTCTTTTTGCAGTTACACTCGTATGTCTTTCCGGAATGCGCAATTTCCGTTCAGAAAGCTCTAACAGCGACTGGATTGTAAATGGCAGCGAAATCAAAAAGAACTCTGACCATTTTAAGGAAGTTTTTGGTAACGACCAGTATGTTCTTGTTCTGGTTCAGGCAGATGATGTTTTTGCACCTGATGTTCTTAATATGATTGACCGACTTGGAGAACGGCTCGAAACAGAAGTTCCTTTTGCAGATAAGGTTACTTCCCTTACAACGGTTTCCATCCCGATTGGCGACGAAGAAGGCTTTGAAGTAAAAAGCCCTTTCAACGACGGAATCCCAACTGATGCCCACGAGCTTGCAGAAAAGAAAGCTTTTATTCTGAGCCGCGAGTCCATCGTAAATAACCTTGTTTCCGACAACGCCAAAGAATGCTGGATTTCCTTAAAACTTAATCCTTTCAAAAACGAAAGCGAGGATGTTTCAGCCGTAGGTCATGCCGCAGAAAAGGTTATTATGAGCGAGGAGTTCAAAAGTGACCGCTGGACACTCATGCCAATCGGAAGCGCCTACACCACTGCCGAAAAGGAAGATGTTCTCACAAAGGATTTTGCTTCCCGAATCGCACTTGGCTTCTTAGTTATGCTGATTTGTCTTATCATTTTTGCACGATCTGTTTCCGGTGTAATTGTTCCATTTATGGCAACCCTTTTTGGAATCGGTACCGTCCTTGGTTTTACAGGTCTTATAAACGTTCCCGCCGATTCTGATATGATGACTCTTCCTGTTCTTTTGGGAATGGCACTTTCAATCGGATACGCCCTCCACTACATCAACGCATTTAAAATGCACTTCCGCCAGACCGGTAAAAGAAAGGAATCTGTAATTGAAGCTGTTGGCGAAACCGGCTGGCCAATTTTGTTCACCGTAATTACCACTGCAGTATCACTTCTTTCCTTCCTCTTTGCAAACATCCGCCCTATGATCTGGCTTGGTGCAGTTGCATCAACAGTTGTCATCATGGTTTATCTTTATGTAGTAATTTTGATTCCAATTTTCCTCAGCTTTGGAAAAGATAAAAAGCCGGCACTTGCAGAAACAAAAGGCGCAACAAAGGCAGACCTGACATTTGAAAACATTGGTAAAAAAATTGTAAAACGCAGCAAGCTCGTAACTCTTCTTTCTATGCTTGTGATTGTTTTATGTATTCCAGGCCTTCTCAAAATGGAAGTAAACATGGACTATTTAAAGTTCATGGGAAATAAAGTTCCTTTTGTTCAGCGAATCGAAAAAATCCTTGAAACAAAGCTCGGTAACATTTACAGCTATGACGTTATGATTGAGTTTGATGAAGAGGATGCTTTTAAAGACCCTGAAAACATGCTTGCCCTTGATAAACTTGAACAGGACCTTGGAAAGCTTCAGATGACAAAAATCACAAACGGAAAACCTCGAGTAAGAAGTATTACAAGACAGGTAAAGGAAATGTACCGTGTTCTCAATGGTGATGACCCGGCATATTACACAATTCCAGAAGAACAGGATATGCTTACCCAACTGCTCTTCTTCTATGAGATTTCAAACAGCGAAGCTCTTTTTGATGAACTTTCCGAAAGCTACAATGCCGTTTATGCCCACGTAGAAATTTCTGATTACAATGCAAACCTGATTGTTGAGGATATTACCGCCGCAGAAGAAGCAGCAAAAAAATACTTCCCGACTGCCCATGTTGCAGTTGTAGGAACTATTGCCGAAAACGCCGCTATGAACGAAACGGTTGTAAAGAGCGAGCTTAAATCCTTTGGAGCTTCATTCATCATGATTGCCATTCTTCTGATAATCGTATTTGCAAGCATCAGAACAGGCCTTATTGCAATGATTCCAAATCTTGCGCCGGTTCTTCTGATTGGTGCGATTATGGGTTATTTCCACATGGCTCTTGATGAACTCACAATGATGATTATGCCTATGATTTTAGGAATTGCAGTTGATGATACGATTCACTTCTCCAATCACATTAAGGCAAAGCTTGAAACAGGTAGAAGCTATGCAGACGCAGTTATAGAAAGCTTCCGCGAAATCGGAAAAACAATGGGAACTACAACCTTCATTTTGTGTGCAATGTTCCTCATGTACTGCTTCAGCCCGATTACGGCAATGTTCAGAATCGGTCTTCTTTCGATGATAGGTTTAGGCTCTGCCCTTATTGCAGACTATACCCTCACCCCAGCGTTGATTTATCTCACAAAGCCACTGGGAAAGAAGTATAACTAGCCGACCTTGTTATTCTAAACTAACAATGTTATGATAGTCTTATCCTATGAGTATAAATAAAAATGTAGTCGTTCAGGGTAAGGCTATCAAACTTGAGCTTAACGGAAGCGGTTCCCTCTCAAACTCCTTTGGTAAACTGAATTTGGAAAAAACAAAAAATCGTGAAAACATAACTTATCACAGCTGGAATGTGCAGGTCCAGAAAACAACCTTTGCCGAAGAAAAAGACAATTGCGGCCGGGATGAGATTCAGATAATGTTCAATCTGAGTCAGGATATCAGATGGGCTTATTCCTTTCACACAGGCAGCGAGACAGTTGAAATGTCCAGGGGTGAAGTGTGTGTTTTCAGAAACAATAATTATGCCACAGCAATGACTTACCAGGCCGGCGCAAATTTTGTTTTCAAAAACCTTCAGATGCCAACAACATATTTCCAAGAGTTGCTTTCAAAATATTTTACAGATCAGAATATCACAAGACTCAAAGAACACTTTCTATCCCACGTTACAAAAACTACGATTACACCAGAAATGTTCCGCGTACTTTCTGAAATAGATACAGCCGACCGTTTTAAGGAATATGAAGGCGTTTACACCGAAGGCAAAATGATAGAGCTCACTGCCCTGGTACTTTACGGAATTGCCTATCACAAAACAGATGAAATTAAACGTCTGCCCCAGCCAAGCAAAGATGATGTTGAACGCATAGAAGTCCTACGAGAAAAAATCCAGCGCACCCCCGCACTTGAATACGATGCCCAGACTGTTGCCGATCAGCTTGGAATGAGCATCAGTAAATTAAACAGAGTCTTCCGCACAATGTACGCCACTTCCCTGCACTCTTACGTTCAGGACAAACGGCTCGAATATGCAGCCCGCCTTCTGCAGGAAAATGACCTTCCGATTTCCCAGGCAGCTCAACTGTCAGGCTACACTAACATGAGTCATTTTTCAAAATCTTTTGTTAAGAAATTTGGTGTGCTGCCTAAGGATTACTAATTTTTCCTGCAAGAAAATTATATAACATAAAGGGGTTCCACACTGCGATAATGTCGGTTTTCAAAATCAAAGTCGTTTATATGAACCTGCACATTAAAGGTACGACGCATATTTTCTTCATTTATGATATCGTCTGTCATTCCAAAAAGTGCATTATCATTTTTATTTAAAATCAAAGCTTTTGTACCAATCTTCATTGCATGGGCCGGAAAATGTGTATTTACGATGGCAGAAATATTTTTTTCCAGGGCAAGCTTTTCAATTATGTTTAAAATTATAAGCTGATTTTTAAAATCGAGATTTGATTCAGGTTCATCAAGTACAAGCATTTGTGGATTGGCAGTGAGAGCACGTGCAATTAAAACCATCTGCAGTTCTCCTCCACTCATCTGTGTACAAAGCTTATCTTTCAACCAGGTGATTCCACAGGTCTCCATAGCTTCAAGAGCAAGTTTTTCATCCTCTTTTGTAGGCTGCGAAAAAGTACCAAGATGCGCACTTCGTCCCATTGTAACCATATCCAGAGCACTAAAAGAAAAAACAGAATTTTTTGCCTGAGGTACATAAGCAACCTTTTTCCAGAATTCCCGGTTTGGAATATGACTTATATTTTTACCGTCAAGAAGCGTTTCTCCTGTATGCCATTTCTGTAAACCCATCATACATTTGAGTAAAGTAGTTTTTCCAACGCCATTAGAACCAAGCACACAAAGAATTTCTCCATTACTCAAATCAAAGTTTATATTATTAAGAATCCGGCGGCTCCCATAAGAGAAGCTGCCGTTTTTTACCTGAAAGGTCATGCCCAAACTCCTCCAGTTTTTCTGAGTAAACTGATGAATACTGGTGCACCTATAATTGCAGTTAAAATCGAAATTGGGATTTCTGCAGAAGATGCACTTCGTGCAAAGGTATCTATAATCATCATAAAAACTGCTCCAAATGAAATACTTAATGGTACAACAGTCTTATTATTACTTCCTAAAAGCATTCTTGAAATATGCGGGATAAGTAAGCCGACCCAGCCTACCTGACCGCACATAGAAATAACAGATGCTGTAATAAGTGACGATGCAACTATTATAAATAATCTGAGTGCTTTAATATTCAAGCCCATAGATTTTGCTTCATCTTCATTCAGCGAAAGAATGTTTATTCTCCATTTCAATGCGTAGATGATTCCACAGCCCAAAACAATAAAAGGCAGTCCGAATAAAAGACTTTTATAAGTTACTGTAGACATGCTCCCCATAAGCCAGTAGGTAATGGAAGGAAGTTCATCTTCAGGATCGGCCATGTATTTTACGATAGAAACCATTGCCTGAAAAAGCGACGATATTACCATTCCAGAAAGAATAATCATGATTATAGACGACTTTCCCTTTATGCGGCTTATTTCATAGGTTAGAAAACAGGAAAGAAGTCCAAAGCAAAGTGCCAGAAGTTGAATTCCTATAAGATTCCAGTGAAACATCATTGCAAGTACAGCTCCAAAAGAAGCTCCGCTTGCAACACCAAGTGTATCGGGAGTTGCTAAAGGATTTGAAAACAGACCCTGAAAAGCAGCTCCGGAACATGCAAGTCCCGCTCCCGCAGCAAGTGCAAGTATAATTCTTGGAAGCCTTACTTTAAACACAACAGTATTTGCCATAACATCCCGAGTGACACCTGTAATTGAGTCAGCAAAAGCCCTTAAAATCTGAAGTGGAGATAAGCTGTATCTTCCGATTCCAAGACAAATAAGAGCTGTAAGCGGAATCAATAAAAAGGAAATCAGGATAAAAAGTGTCTGAACTTTTTTATTGTTGATTACCATTATTGATTCCTGTTTTTAATTTGTTTTACCAGATGCGGCTCGAGACGGATTATAGATAGTCTGAATATCCTCAGGTGTTAAATCTACGTTGTAATATTTCTTATAATATTCTTTTATATTTTTATCCATGTCGATATCGCTGAACAATTCAGGCTGAATCTTTGTTGCAAGCCACTGAATAACAAGAGGAGTATCGCTTGCAGGCGGGAACCAGCGGTACATTCCAAGAGGGAATTTATAAACCTTTCCTTCTTGAACAGCCTTTACCAGAGACCAGTCTGCCCCATCAATCTTATTTTCAAGCAAATCTTCTGCAAGGCGGGGACTAAAGTTTGTAATAAAAATCATATCAGGATTCCACTGGTAAACCTGCTCCATATTGATTTTTCCCTGTCCCTTAAAATCAGCTGCTACGTTAATTCCTCCGGCAGTTCCAATCCAGTATTCGCTGAAGAATGTACTTCCTGCTGCAGTCATATTTGAATCATCATAATTAAAGAGAATAAGAACACGAGGCTTTTGTGAATCATCAAGCTTATTTACACGCTCAAGAATTTCATTCTGAACCTTGCGTCCTTCTGCAATAATTTTATCAGCTCTACCTGTATCTCCAAAAATCTGACCCAAAAGGTTAATCCAGTCCGCATAGGTTTCTACAGAATTATAGCCCGAAAGTGTAACAGAAAAACCTATAGCAGGAATTCCCGCATTTTCATAAACCTGACGCTCTTCTTCATTCGAAGCAGAATAAAAAACAACATCCGGCTTAAGCTTTAAAAGCTCTTCTACATTGATTGCCCCGTTTTGAACAAAAGAAGAATCTATCTTTGTTACTTCCGGATAAACTGTTGCCAGATAAGAATTTTTTGCAGCAGCCATTGATGATGGATACATTCCCACAAGCCTTTCTGTGGATCCCATATACATACAGTAAACAGAAGCAAGAGGAAGAATAGAACCAATTACAATTCTGTTTAGCTCTGCAGGAATTACAACTTCTCTTCCTGTATGATCAATTATTGTACGTGTAGCAGGAGCTGTAGAAGCAGTCTGCTTTTTAGTACATCCGGCAAAATTGAAAATCATACTCAAGGCAAATATTGCCAGCAATGATTTTTTCATAATAAAACTCCTTTTAACCCGAGGGGACCAGATAAGCTCCCCTAAGGCACCTTTATGATTTTGCTCTCTACCAGGATTTTTGCAGAGATTAGTTTCCAGAAATTACGCTCTTAACAAAATCTGAAAATTCCTTTGAAATAAACCTGACCGGCTTATCCCAGTAAACTTTACTTGATACTGCAACATGAGGAAGAGCATAAAACTCTATTCCATTGTCTTTTGTATTCTCTGTAATTAATTGCTCAACTAAAGGATCTGCAACAATCTTCTGATATTTTCCACTGTTCAAAAGTTCACGCAGATGTTTTTCATCTTTTACAATTACATCACCATCGCGCATAAGCTCTTTTGTTGCATCAAACATTATTCCGACTGTTGTATTTTCTTTTTTTAATCCAAGGGCTTCAAAGTATTCACGGATTGTATTTGCTATAACCTGCTCACCTGCTATAAATATTTTTTTATCTGTAATATTGGTAAGCGGTTTTGGATTAAAGGAAAACTTTTCCGGCTGGATTTTCGCAAGAATCTGCATACCCATGAGCATTGGAGTTCCAGTAACAAATGGAATTCCATATTTTTCTTTCATAAAAACAGCGGTATCATAACCACTCTGTGAAACAACAACATTTAGTCTGGATTTCACAGAATTCTTGAACTGCTCAAAAGTACAGCCCATTGTAAAACAGCAGTTTACTTTTATTCCATTGTCTTCAAAAAGCTTTACAAAATCCGAAGCATTTGGCCCCTTTGCAAAATCAAGGGGAGTCATTCCAAGAATATTTATTCCGTCATTCTTTTCTTCTTCACGGATTTTCAAAGGGCAAACCTTTTTCATAAGACTTATGATTGCAGCATTAATACCCTTTCCATAATAAGCAAGTCCTCGCGTAGAAAGACCAATAGAAGGAAGTCCGGTAACAGTTTCAATTTCAGCAGCCAGACCTTCAAAATCTGTACCAATTACCATTGGAACAGGACTTCCAAGAAGCGCTATAAAATTCGGTTTTATACTTTCAGCAGCTTTCTTGATTCTCTCAACAAGAAGATTATCATTTCCTAAAATCGCATCCATATGGCGCAAACCAGAACAATAAACAGCAGTATGTGAACCAAGCCAGCGAGGCTCATCATAACCCGTATAATTTCCTGTACAGCCTGCAGCATCGTGAATAACAATCATGCCGCCAAGTTCAAATAAAGCCGAGGCTGCACCAGAATAATCTGGTGCAAGAGGCGGAAGCATAATACAAAGTTTACTCATACAATCAGCTTAGCCCCCGAAATAATTTTATTTACATCGGTTTTATGGGTAACCGCATATTCCATTTTTTTCATAAGCTCTTCAATTCCCCAAAAGCCATAAAGATATTCATCTTCCATCAGATCAACAACATGCTCAGACTCTGTAAGATATCCGCCTGAAAAACCTATACAAAGACACTCAGGCATTTTGTTTTCCATTTTTATGCTGTCCGGATGAAGGGCGGAAATAATTTTTATGTCAGGATTTTTTTCAAGCAGCCACATGCACTTTTCTTTTTCAAAAGCACTTATGTCATCACAGAAAATCATCTTAACATTAAAACCATATTCAACTAAAACTTTAGCAAGAGAAAAAGGCTTTAAAACAGACTGATAATCAATTACAAGAGGTGTATCACCGGAAACTTCTTTTGCATGTTTGATAGAAGCAATTGCAGAGGCCTTATAACCTGAATAATCAGAAAATTTTACTCCAAGATTTTTTTGCAGGCTTTGATAGTAAGCTTCTATTTCTTCTGGATCATAAGTATTAAAGGACAACTGATAAGGAATACCTGCAAGTTTTTCCATTCTTTCTGCAGCCATTTTTGCACAGGGATGAAGCACAAGATTCAGACTGCTCTGCCCCATACTCATAAAATCATCAAAGCTGGAGCAGCGTCCGGCATGTTTGATTTTATAACCCTGTTCCTGAAGAAGAGTATAAAGCTCACAATCTTCTTTTATGTACGCATTATTTCCAATCATGTTGATTTGCTGCAGCTTGGGAAGCTTCTTATCGAACAGATGATACATAGAAAGCTGTAAGCCAACTGCAGGTGGAATTTTTGTATCAGCCTTAAATGGATTCATATGAGCCGTTACAAAATTTACATCAGGATACATCTGTGAAAGTTCTGCATTTAATGATTCATGATCTGTTCCAAGTAAATCATCGAGGCAGGAAACAAAAATAAAAAGAAGCTTTGGTTGTTTTTCAAGAAATTCAAAAAGCTCTGTCACTGCATCCGGAATAAGGTTTTCATAATTTCCAGAAACAATATCAGCTTCATCAATATAAAGATAATGAATTCTGTCTTTTATTCCATTGATGATTCCGCCCAACGCTCCATGACGACCACAGGCAAAAGGACACACAAAAAGCATACGGCTTTCCGGAATTAAAGCAGCGACTCTTATTACACCCCAGCCTCCATGAGCAGGAGAAACATATTGCAGAGTTTTTTCAAAAGAAGGACAGGCTGTCTTACACTCACACATTACATGCCTCCAGAACTTTTTCTGCCAGCTGCATATATACTCCAGACATTTCGCTTTCCGGATAAGCTTCGACAACAGTTTTCCCCCGATTTTCAGCAAGCTGCACAAGTCCATCACGCGGAACCACCTGAACAATTTTTCCGCCAATTTCATCAAGTGCTTTTTGAACAACTTCAACTTCGTTTTCTACATTTCTTGAATTAAGGATTACTCCAGCATATTTTGCATAACCGCGGTTTCCGAAATTTTTAATGGCACTTACAATATTCGAAGCAGCATACAAGGCCATCATTTCTCCACTTGTTACAATGAAGACAAAATCTGCATAGCCATTACGAATAGGCATGGCAAAACCACCACAAACAACATCTCCCAGAACATCGTACAAAACTACATCGGGCTTATAAATTTCGTATGCCTTCAATTCTTCAAGTTTTTCAAAGGCTGTAATAATGCCGCGCCCTGCGCAACCTATTCCCGGAGTTGGCCCACCAGCTTCTACACAAAGAACACCGTTATAGCCTTCATAGACTAAATCTGAAAGCTTAATTTCATCCAATTTTTTTGTACGCAAAATTTCGAGAACAGAGGGTATTTTCTTTCCCCTACAAAGATTTTTCACAGAATCTGATTTAGGATCACAGCCTATCTGCATTACCTTAAGACCTTTTTTGCTTAGAGCAGCAGAAAGGTTTGCTGTCGTAGTGGATTTACCGATTCCACCTTTTCCATAAATAGCTACTTTTATCAATGCAATTTCCTATTGTTAGTTTTTACTAACATTTATTAAAGTTAGACAAAACTAACAATAATTATTAAAAAAGTCAACACTTTTCATCCTTGACAAGTAAAGCCAAAAACTTTATTGTTAGTCTCTACTAACTTACAAGGAGTTTTTATGAAAAATAATATTATAAAAACAACAGGCTTAATTCTTTGCTTCACATTTTTGATGACAGCCTGTACAAAAAAAACTGAACAGAAACCTGTTACAGAAACAAGAACTATTGTTGATCAGGTTGGACACACTGTTGTACTTCCCAAAGAAGTAAATCGTGTTGTTATAGCATCTGTATGGCCCCTTGCTTCTGCCTACTGCCTTATGTTTGGCACAGATAAGCTTGTAGGACTCGATCCTGCAATCATCAGTGCTGCAGAAAATTCTATGCTTATAAAAGTGGCTCCAGATATTGTAAAAATCGAAAGCGGCTTCAGCAAGAATGGAAGCCTCAATGCAGAAGAGCTTTTAAAACTTAAACCAGATGTAGTTCTTTATGCAACCGGTGTAATGGAAGATTATGATATCGCTACACAGGCCGGTATTCCTGCTGTTGGTTTTAGTCTTAGTGTAAAAGATTTTAATGCAGTAGAAACTATTTTTACCTGGATGGATTTGCTTGCCGAAGTTATGGGAACATCTTATGACACAAGTGAATATATTGAATATGCAGATAAAATGCAGAAAATGATTGCCGAAAGACTTTCTGGCTTAAGTGAAGAAGAAAAGCCGGCAGCAATGATTATTCACCGTTATAGTGACACCACCCTTCAGATTCCGGGAACAGGAACCTGGGGCGATTACTGGATTACTGCATCGGGAGCAAGAAACGTTGCAAACGAAAATAAAGGCACTCCTCAGGTTACTGTTGAAGAAGTTTACCGCTGGAATCCTGATCGTATTTATATTACAAACTTCAGCGACGCAATTCCGGAAGATTTATATAATAACACTTTCCAGAATTATGACTGGTCAAATATTCGTGCTGTAAAAGAAAAAAATGTTTATAAGATGCCACTTGGAATTTACCGCTGGTATGTAACAAATACAGATTCACCGCTTACCCTTCTCTGGCTTGCAAAGGAGCATCATCCAGATTTATTTGCAGATATTGATGTAAACCAGGAGATAAAAGAATTCTATAAAAAATTCTATAAAATCAATTTAAGCGATGCAGATATCCAGCAGATTTATACACCAAAACGTGAAGCTGCCGGAGGAATCAAAAAATAACAGATTTAACTATATAAAATTTTAAGTCCACTTTTTTTGCTTTTGGGATAAGAAACTCCAGTTTATACCTCCTATATAGACTCCACCTTTAAGACTGAAGTTTCTTATCCCGTCTTTTTATTTTCTAATACTCTTCGGCGCAGTCGGGTCAAAAGGCCTTCCAGGCTTACTCACCGCCGATTCATCAATATGAGCAAAAAGCTTAGACATATCTGTGCGAATTCCACTGTGACCGGTGCAGACAATTCTTACGCCGGAGCTTGTAATTTTATCCCGCAGCCTTATAAGAGACTTTTTATTCAGGGCCGGGTTCTGGGTAAAAAACTCAAAGAGACTGTAACCGCCGTTTTCGTTTACCGCAAGACAATCTCCGCTGAATAAAATCTTATCATCAATGATATAGCAGACGTGGCCAACCGTGTGACCCATCACTTCAAAAACTTCAATTTTAATTCCGTCGATATTCAAGACCTGTCCGTCGCTCACAGTCTTATAACCATCGCGAAGCCTTGCAGGGGTCATAAGCGGAATCCCCATTTTAATCATACGGCAGACATGCCCATCAAAATAATTTTCCTCGCCCTTACCGATATACACTTGCGCATTCGGGTAAAGATATTTTTTATTAGTCCTGTCCACTCCTCCAACATGGTCAACATCTGAATGAGTAAGCAAAAGAGTTTTTATTGTCCGAGGATCTATCCCGATTTTTTCAAACTCTTTTTCAATTCCCTTAAAAACAAGATGCCCTGCATCAATCGCAATGGTCACACCGTTTTTCGTATAAAACCAGAGGTTTACATCATCCTCTTTAATGCAGCTTATCCCGTCCTCGTAGATACCCGTCTGAGCCGGATGCAACATCCGCTTTCCATACATTGTAAACCGTTTAAGCTTACAATCAAAAAAATACATGAACTTCATTTTTAGACCTCGCTTGTTAGTCTTATCTTACAATGAAGCTTGACTGTACACTTCTAAAAATCTGCTTTTTTATTATTGAGATTTCTGACTTTCCAAAACCTTTGTTACGCTTATTCCGGTTAGCTTTCGGCATACATCAGAAAAATGTGAAGGCGAAGAAAAACCTGCATCCATAGAAGCATCAGTTAATGAACGGTCCTTCATAACCTCACGCCAGACGTATTCAAACTGCCGCATAAGAAGATAGCTTTTAAGCGCGATACCGGTTTCGTTTTTAAATAGATGAGTAAGATAACTTTCTGAATAGGAGTATTTTTTTGCAAGCTCACTGACCCGGTCACCCAGGTGCTTAAAGTCATCAATATTTTTAAGAAGCTGCAAAATGCGCTCGTCCAGATTCAATTTAGAAAGCTGAACCTGGCCTGCAAAATCAAATATAGTTTTTTTAATGTTATCTTCGGTGAGCTTTGCCTTATCAAAATCTGCATGAGAAAAATTAACCGCCACAGCCGCCTGCCCCTTCAAAAACTTCTCTCGTAGAACTTCCGAAAAATGCGAGGTTGGATCAACAAAAAGAAAGAAAGCAATTTCGCCGTCCGGTGCTTTATGCTCAATATCATTTTCAAGAATTATAACATTACCACAAAGCTCTTTGCCACTAACCGACAACCGCAAATCACCGTTACCAAAAAAAACATGGAGCATATTATGATGATGAACAAGCGTTTCTTTATAAGTCGGAACAACGATGATATATGTTTTTTCAAAATAAAGTTTAAAATGCTCGCGCACTACTTTTCCAGCTCCATCTTAAAATCACAAAGCTCGTCACCGGCGCCAATTGTTTTAGTTCTTGTAAACTTAAGGCCCGGCAAATTTCCGTAAGAATGAATATCGTTTTCACAAAACAAGACATTCAATTCCGGACAGCCGGCCTCTGTAAGATAGGTATGAAAAGGACACTGGGTGATATCCATGCGGAAACAGTCTTTCTCTTTCGGATAAAACACATTCTTAAAACCCGCACTTTCGCCGAACATTTTGTGACTCACAGAATCCCACATGCTAAGAAAGAATTTTTTAAAGCCTGGAATATGGCAGCACTTTGAAAGCATTCTACCCGTTTTGTCTGATTTTTCTGCCATAACTTTTTTCATAATTTCATAGGCAGCCTTTTCATCAACTTGCTTCATTGCAAGATAAATCGCCGCTGCCGGGAAAATAAAGGAATCAGTGTGAGCACTTACCCCTTTTGGCAAATCCGTGTGAGATGCATACATTTCAAATAAACGCTTTTCTGCATCAACCCAGATTTTTTTAACATCAGAAGAAGAAAATCTTTTTTCCATTTCTGTCTTAAAGATTTGTTTGCTTTTGATTACTTTGCAAACTTTTTTGTTCAATTCATTTTTTTGATTTTCGGTAAGCATTTATATTCTCCGTATTGTGTTAGCATTCACTAATTCATTCTTTTGAATTCATAAAGGCTTTGATTGCCCCCTTCGCATGAATTTTCACGACCCGATTCGTATCAGTTTCCGAAATTTTTGTAAGAAGCTCAATGTAAGGTTTAACAAGAGCCGGTTTTCGTTTTCCAAGAACTCTGAAAATTTCAGGAGACTCCATCCTCACCTTTTCGTCCGGATCTCTAAGAAGTTCTGCAAAACTTTCCATGTGGCCGGTGTAAATATCCGGAGTGTTTGTTGCGATGTTTTCTGAAGCCCAGATAAAATTCAACCTGACGTTCGCAGCCTCGTCTTTTGCAAAAGAAAATAAATCATTCCAGTATGGCTTTATCAGGCTAAAGTCTGCCCGACCAATTCTTCCCAATGCATTGAGGGCACGCTCGCGAAGCAAAAAATCGGGACTGTCCAAAAATGCAGCAATCGAAGGAACATAAGAAGCAATTTCACACGGCCAATTCAGCCCCATCTCACCCAGAAGCCACAAAACCTTTGCCTGAATTTTTTGAGAATCCGATTTCAGGAGGACAGCAACTCGCGGAATACTTTGCTTCCATTCTGCTTTATTTTTTGTAAGCCCGCCGAGTTTCTTATATAATTCAGCATCGCTTAATTCCTCATTACCATAATTCATATTTTTCTCAGAGTTTCCTTTTCCATCTGAATTATCTGAATCATTCTGTCAATTGCACAGATATCGATATAAGGAAGCTTTGCTGCAAGCATCTGATCCCTGTGTTCAATTGTTCCTTGTTCATACTCATCAAGAATAGCAGCTCTCTTTTTCTTTTCAGCATCCAGTTCTTTTTTTGTAAGGACCTTCGAATACATAACCGCAAGACAAAACCAAACTGAATCAAAATCAACCCGCTCAAAAAGTGCACAGATAGCAGCTTTCAATTCAAGTCGACCGGCTTTTGTCAGGCGATATACAGCCTTGTTTTCTGCCCTGCCTGTATCTTCAATGAAACCTTTTTGTTCCAGCCGCAGACAAGTTTCGTAAAGAGTTGTCGCCCCAATCGGATGCCAGTACTGCATGTTCATGGCATCAATCATTTTGAGCATGTCGTAAGCATTCATTTCACCCTGCAAAAGCATTCCGCAAATTACTATTGAAGTTTTAGACAACATAACCATTGAGACGAATTTACTACGTATACGTAGTATTGTCAAGCGAAAAATTTATTTTCCTTAGAAACTGAATTTCGCATTCAAACAGATACTGCTTAAATCTTTATATGCTCCGTACTTTCCATCGCGATCTGGTCCCGGAATAAATATGAAAGCTTTTAAACCAAGAACAATCTGATCGGAAAGACTGTATTTTACTGAAGGAGAAAGCATGCTGTCAAAATCATTAAATCCTATGAGTCCGGAAAAACCAAGCTCAAGAGTTTCGTTTACAAGAGATTTTGAAATGCTCAAAGTAGCGCCATGCTGATAAACTTCTTTACGATCAAGTGCTTCAAGTTCTCCAAAAACTGCATCACAATAATATTGGGCAGTGATTGTCCAGCCGCTTGGCATCCAGTCTATACCTGCGAGAGCAGAAAGCTGATTTCTTTGTTCAGAAAAATTTACTTTTTCTGGTTCAATCGTTTTTCCGGAACTTATTGATTCCTTTGTCGCTTTTTGAGAAGCTTTAATTTTTTCTTCAATTATTTTTTCAGACTTTTTTTGAAAGTATCTTTGAGGAAAAAAAGCTGATTCCAAACGAAGAACTGTTTCTCCTATCGGGAGAGCTGCATCTGCACCAACCATTGCCATCCGCTCATACTTTCCTCCAACAGTCAAACCATTTGGCATTGCAGTTGCTGGATTTCCCGGAACAAGTGGTGCTCCAAATGTAATTGAATAGTCGAGTAAAGGAGTGTCGTCCCAACCATAAAAGCCGTAAAGCGATACATCAAGTAAAGAAAAATATCCCGAAAGTTTTAGGCCATATTCGCCATTCCAAATTGCCAGCTCAGGTCTTTCAAATTGACTGATTGATACAGGGATTACAATTTTCTTATTAAGCGCTTCAATTGGAAACTCTACAGTTGCCGGAACTATGAATTTTCTTAGAGAATTACCTTCATCCAGCGGAAGAGCAGCTGGTGTAAAAAATGGAATCCAGTATGCATCTGCAGTAAACTGATTTCCGCTTAAAGAAAGTCGGATTGCATCTACTGCAAGCTTTGAATCATCTCCTGTCATTGCGGCAAGGCTGCTCATATCCGATGGACACAAAACATTTGTAATGTCAATTCCGTCTGCCTTACCCCAGGCTGCTTTCTGGCGGCCTATGCGGAGTCCCCAGAAGGCTTCTGTGTAATCCAGCCAGAGTTCTCCAAGGGAAAGATTAAAGCCATTTGAAAGATTTCCGCCTGAAAAATTTACTGCATCGTAAGAAAAAGTCGCTTCGGCATATGCCGAGCTGTTTCCATAATATGCGTCAAGCTTTCCTGTAAAGTTAGTTGTGCCTAAACTGAGTTTACCTGCACTTTTGTCGCTATCTGTCCAGGGAGCACCAACTCCCCAGAGTGATTCAATATCTCCGGAAAACTCAGCTCCGCCTTCGGCTGTTAGCAGGCTGGTAGCGAGAAGACCGAGTATTGTTATTAAAATTATTTTTTTCATCTTATGCGTCCCTTCTCAAGCGCTGCTACTGTGAACAAGGAATCATCAATATCTCCCTCGTCATACT
Source organism: Spirochaetales bacterium (assembly GCA_029098225.1). GTDB lineage: Bacteria > Spirochaetota > Spirochaetia > Treponematales > Treponemataceae > Treponema_D. The sequence goes on from JAQXNX010000010.1 coordinate 107,728, forward strand.
GAATATTTTTGCTTTCGATGAGCGACCAGGTTCCTGACTGAACATTTTCCATCTTCATTTTCTGAGCAGTTGTAAAGCCTTTAATTGTTGTAAAGTCTGTGCAGGTAAGAACGCGGTGGAGTGTATCCTGACGATCGTAGAATTCGCACTTGCGGAGAATATAATCATCCTTGCCAATATAGCTGATGAACCGAGGATCTTTTTCTGTATGTGCTTTACTTATGCATTCAACCTTGTAACAGATAACTCCATCAACTGATTCTTCTCCAAGAAGATTATAATCGTACTTGTTGAGACTGCGGTCTCCCATATCCTGGTAGGTGAAGTCTGTTCCCATAAAGCTGCCTTCACTTTCGCTTCCGCTGCTTGCAATACGACGGGTCTTTTTCATTGCAGGCATATAAAGCCAGTTGTCGGAATCTTTGTCGTCTTCTTCATAATCAAAAGTAAGATATCCTGTTCCGGCAACATCCTTTGGGGTAGTAAAAACAATTACGCTTTTTTCTACATCGCCGTAATCCTTACTCTTCATAATGACTTCACGGATTCGGTCCGAACCTTTCTTTGAATGAATTGTGAGAGTTGCAGTTGAAGAGGAAGTTTTAGGTTCAGCAACTTCATCTGCTTTTTTCATGATGTCATAACCTGTGAGACTCTGAGCGAAAAGAGCTCCGGCAATTAAAAGTGTCGAAAATGTAGTAATAAGTTTTTTCATAATGTATCTCCTTTATTTTTTTTCACGGCCAAAAGGCTTAGTTATAAACAACAGTACCGGTGTCAATGTGTAGTCGGCAATCAAAGCGCTGCCGAGGCCCACGATTGAAAGCCAGCCGATATTTACGAGAACTGTCATTGTACTTGTAAGGAAGATTCCGAACATTGCGCAGAGGATGACTGTTGTCATAATCATTGTTTTTCCGATTTCACGGTATGAATTCAAAACTGCCGAACGGTAGTTTCCTGTAAGCTCGTAATGATATTTGATATGATTTGTAAAGTGAATTGTATCATCAACCGCAATACCAAGAATCATAGGCATAATCATTGCTGTTATCATATCCAGGTTTACAGCTGCATATCCCATAATTCCACCGATAATAACAATTGGCGCAACGTTTGGAATCATTGCTATAAAGCCTGTACGGAAAGAGGTAAAGGCAAGAATTAAGAGGATCAGAATTACCAGCAGCGAAGTTCCAATCGAGCGGATTGAACCTCGAACCAGCTTACCATTCATCTGTGCATACTGAACAACCTCACCTACTACACCGGCATTCGATGCATCAGGGAAAAGCTCTGCACACCATTTTTTTACATCTTCAAGATTACGTACAATTTCCTCTCCATCATAACCGGAAAGTTCAATATGAAGGTAGCCGGCCTTAAAATCTTCACTGACATAATCGTAAAGGTCGCTTCCACCAGAAATCTCGTAAAGGAACATTTCCTGACTTACAAGATCCTGATCATCAGGAATAACATAAGCTGCCGGATCGTCACCATTCAATGTGCGGTTCATCTCCTTAACAACTTTAGTTACAGAAGAAACTCGTGGCTTACCATTAGAAACCTTTGTAGAACTCAGAGTACCAATTCGGGCTGCCATTTCATCCATATTCTTAAGAACCTGAGGATTTTTAAGGGCATCTTCTTCCTGATACTCAACAAGAACTTCATAGCTGTACTGGCTTCCAAGCTGACTGCGGGTAATTTCCATGAGGCGGTGAATGTAAGGTGTTCGCTCACCCATCATGTCGGCATAATTCATATTTACCTTGATTTTGAACATGCCGGGAATTACTGCAACCATAACTGCGGCACCAACTACAACTGTAATCCACTTTTTATTGAGAATTGATTTTCCCATTGCCTCTACACGGAGATCAGAGCTTGTTGAACCCTCATTTTTTACAAAGTCCGGGTCAGGCTCCTGATCTTTTCCAAAGCTGTAAAGACAAGGAAGCAGGATGATTTCAAAAACGAAAACTGCAAAAACGGCAGCAGCGGTAATTCCTCCAACCCAGCGCATTGGTCTGATGTTTGCAGAAAGGAAGGAAAGCATACCTGCCATTGTTGTGACTACCGTAAAAAACAAAGCCCAGCCGGAATCACGGATTCCCATAACAATTGATTCTTTGCGCTGGCCTGTCTTTCTAAAATACATCTTAAAGCTGTTGATGTAGTGAACTGCATAACCTACGGCAAGTGCCATAGAAAGCAAAACAGTTACAAGAATCATTGTGTTATTACCTTTGATATTCATCCAGGCTGAAGCACCAAGCGTTGTACAAAGGGCTCCGAGAGTTGCAATTGAAGGAACTACAACACCACGCAAAGAGCGAATAAATACAATCAGGAAGATAAGCATTACGATAAAGCCTAAAGCGATTCGGCTTACACACTGCCATACAATTGCCTTTTCCTCTTCATATTCTGTGTAAGAAAGTCCTGCCGGGCGGATTTCCCATTTGTCTGATTTATATTTAGGGTCATTAAAGATTGCCATTGCCGGTGGAGCAATTTTGTTCATTGCCTGATCAAGGTTTTCTGAGTACTGCTCAAGATTTACGATAAGCCAGGTTTCTGTACAGTCATCATTAACAAGATTGTTTACAATGGACTCGCGGCTCATAATAAAAGCCTTTTTTTCTGCCAGCTCTGCCGGGTCAGAAGGAACACCATCCTCAAAAGGGCTTGTTACTTCAAAGCCGTCTTCTGTACCAATAGGAAGCGAAAGCTCCATTAAAGAGGTTATGCTTCCTGCATAAGGAACATTATTCAAAAGGTCATCCCCAAGCTCGTCTATCATCTGCAAAACTTCAGGATCAAAAACGTCTTTTGCCTTGATGTGAGCCAGAAGACTGTCTGTTGAACCAAAAATACTTTCAAAGTGATCCTGGTTTACTTTAGTTGTTTCCCAGTCATCAAACCAGTCTTCTTCGCCATTATCGAGCTTAAGACGTGGAAGACCGAGGCTGCAAACTACTGTTAGAATTAATAAACCGATAAGGAAGCCCCATCGATGCTTTACTTCAAAACGGCCGAATTTCTCAAACCAGTCGTTAATCTTTGTTACTTTCACAATATTCTCCTTAAAATACACCGTCATCACGAGAGCCGGCGAATCATTCCATTTCTCGCAATAACATTGTTTTAGATAACACTGTTATCTGATAACACCGTTATCTTATGATAACAGTGTTATCTTGTCAATAGAATTTGGTGAATTTTGATAACATTGTTATCTTTTTTATTGACAAGAATCCATTTTTAAGCCTAAAATGCAAGTATCATCCCGAATTTTGTTCGAGGAAATGGAAAAATATGAGCGATGCATCCGCAGAAACAAAAAAGAAAATTCTCGATAGTGCTATGGCTGAATTCCTTGAAAAAGGGTTTATGAATGCCTCTTTACGTACAATTGCCGCAAACGCAGGCCTTACAACCGGCGCAATGTATCGTCATTTTAAAGACAAGGATGCTCTTTTCTGCGCTCTTGTAGACGAGGCAATAGAAGTAACGACAAAAACTGTTATGATGGCAGATTCTTCTCATCATCTTGATTTAGAAAATATTGTTTCAGAAGAGCATTTTGAAAAAGAAGCAGAACAGACAAATGGTCTTTTGAATTATATTTTTGATAATTTTGATGCTTTTACCTTACTGCTTACAAAAGCAGCAGGAAGCACACATGAACATTTTCAGGAAGAAATCTGCGAACTATATACAAAAAACTGCGAACAAACCTTCAACTGGATGTACAAAAATCAGATTTCCACAAAAAAAATCGATAAGATGACAGTACACTTTATTGCATCAACTGTTATAAATGCCTTTGTAGAAATAATCACCCACAAAATGACAAAGAAGGCTGCATTCCAATATATTGAAAATATCGAAGAATTTACACGCTATGGTATGATGCACATGATGGGAATTCCGTGCGAGCATGGTGAATAAAGCAGTCATCCGTAACGCCTGATTATTTTACCCCAGCGCAACATCCAGAATCATCATCAAAGCAAAGCCCAGCATAAAGGCAATTGTTCCCCAGTCAGAATGTTCTCCCTCTGACATTTCCGGAACAAGCTCTTCTACCACAACATAAATCATGGCACCGGCCGCAAAGCTTAAGAAATATGGAAGAACCGGCATAACAAGGCTCGCAAGAAGAATTGTCAAAAATCCGGCTACAGGCTCAACAACCCCGGAAAGAACTCCATACCAGCAGGCCTTCCCTTTTGACAAGCCTCTCGAATGAAGCGGCATGGAAATAATCGCCCCCTCAGGAAAATTCTGAATCGCAATTCCAAGGGCAAGACTGAGAGCACCTGCCTCAGTAATCTGTGCAGAACCAGAAGCCCAGCCAGCATACAAAATACCTACAGCCATGCCCTCAGGAATATTATGAAGGGTGACAGCGAGCACCATCATTGTAGTTTTCTGTAATTTTGATTTCACGCCTTCCTGAGTTTCATCAAGGTGCATGTGAGGAACAGTCTTATCCAGAATCAAAAGAAATATCATTCCAAGGCAAAAGCCTACGGCCGCCGGAATAAAGGCAAGCCGGCCACGATCGCTGGACATCTCCATAGAAGGAATGAGAAGGCTCCAGACAGAAGCGGCAACCATAACGCCAGCTGCAAAACCCGAAAGGATTTTTTGAATACGGGTATTCAGTTCTTTTTTCATAAAGAAAACAAGAGCTGAACCAAGTGCTGTTCCTAAAAAAGGAATTAAAAGGCCTTTAGCTATTATGTAAGTCATAACTAATATTATAACACCTTATAGTTTTTTATGCATCCATACAGAATCATACCAGCGCTTTATTTTTTTTCTGCTTTCTTTATCCAAAAATTTCTGTTGTTTTAAGCCATTCTGCAACAGCAGTTGCTTCCTTATCAAGCTCGCGATCGTCTTCTACAAAAGCGCTCATCTTACGAACTTCGTCGTGAACCTTTTTTGTGAATGGAGCAAAATCATCCTTTCCTGCAAGATCAACTGCCTGCATTGCAGCAAGAAGATGTGTTGCAAACTGAAGGAATACAAGCTCAATCTGCTCTGCCCATTTGCGTGCAGAAATTGTACCCATAGAAACCTTATCCTGATTGAGTGCTTCTGTTGGAGCACTTGTAAGTGAAACCGGGAAGCAGTAAGTTGCAACTTCACCACGGATAGCAGAGATTGTAATCTGGGCTGCCTTAAAGCCAAGACGCAAACCTGCACGCGGATGATCAGCTGGAGTAAATGGAATAAGGTTTTCTGTAAGTCCGTTGAACTTTCCGTCGATGATAACTTCTGCCTGTTTGTCGCTGAGGTCAGCAATATTTGCAAGAGCAGTTCTCATGTAGTCGCAGGCTGCACAGATGTGTCCGCCGTAGAAGTTACCTGTATTGTAAAGACGTCCTGCTTCAATATCTACAAGAGGATTGTCGTTAGCTGAGTTTAACTCTTCTGTAATCAGGTCACGGGCAAAGCGGAGTGTATCGCGGTAAACGCCGGTAATCTGAGGAGCACAGCGGATTGAATAACGATCCTGAATTTTATTTGTCTGAGCAACAAAACCTTTTCCGTTAAGCTTTTCAATCTGATTATTCAGGAAGTCTTCGTAACGCCAAACACGCTTTGAATCCTTTATGATGTTATAAACGTAAGCAGCAGATTCGCACTGTCCCTTATGATTTTTTATTTCACTTACTTTTGCAACAAAAGGAGTGTCTTTTCCACGGGTAATTTCTGAAGTTACTGCTGTAAGGAAGTCTGAAATTTTTGCAAGGCGTTCTGCCTTTTTCCATGCAAGAGAAGCAACGGCAGTCATAACTGATGTACCGTTCATAATTGCAAGACCTTCCTTTGCTTCAATTGGAAGAGGCTCAATTCCTTCTGCCTTGAAAGCTTCCATTGTAGGAACAATCTTTCCCTTATAGTAAACCTCGCGCTGTCCCATAATAACCGCGCCAAGATAAGAAAGCGGTGTAAGATCGCCGGAAGCTCCAACTGAACCAAGCTGTGGAATTACAGGAATAATGTCTTTATTAAGAAGAGTTACCATCATGCGGGCAAGCTCTGGACGGATTGCCGAATGACCGCCCTTTACGTTTCCGTTCAAGCGGGCAAGAACAACAGCACGCGCAGTTTCGTGATCAAACTTTGGGCCAAGTCCAATTCCGTGATATGTACAGATAACACGCTGAAGCTCACCGGCTTTTTCTACACTAATCTGATTATGACAACTATCTCCAAAATCTGTTGTTACACCATAAGTTGGAACACCGGTTGCAATGTAGTCTTCAAGAAATTTGCGGCTTTTTTCCAGAGTCTCCCAAAAAGCTTTGTCTTCCGGAAGCTTTACTTCTTCTCCCTTCAAGGCAACATCACAAACATCTTCAATAGTTAAATCATTTCCACAAATTGTTTTCATATTTTCCTTCCAATTCTTGTACACTAATATACAAAAAAATGCTTTATTATTCCATTAATGCTAAAAATTTTTTACGGAAATCTGGCTGGCAAAATAAATAAATGGCTGATAATTAAATGAAATAACTCTTCATCTGGCCTTTTCCTTTTACTTCAACATCTACAATAGAACTGTAGCTAAATTCATCTTTTGTCTGTTCATAAGTTGACTGAGAAACATGTATCCTCATTGCTTCTCCTGTACTTTCCATTCGGCTTGCAACGTTTACAGTATCGCCCCAGATATCATAAATAAACTTAGATTTTCCAATTACACCTGCAACTACATTTCCTGTATTAATTCCTAGACGTATATGCACCTGAACCTTTGAAGCTTTATTAAACTCTTCAACATCTTTAATTAAGCCCTGTGCATATTTTACCATCTTAGCAGCACCGCCATTATCGCGTTCATCAGTAAGGCCGGTAGCAGCCATATATGCATCTCCGATTGTTTTAATTTTTTCAATTCCTTCTTCTCGCGCACGTTCGTCAAATTTTGTTATCATTGAATTAAGCATTGTAACAACTTCTTCAGCAGACATTCCATCGCTCATTTTTGTAAAACCGACAATATCTGTAAACAAAACTGTTACGTTAGGATAATTTTTAGCAATTATTCTATCCGGATGTTCAGTAAGCTCTGCAGCAACTTCAGAAGGCAAAATATTCAAAAGAAGTTTTTCGGCCTTTTCGTTTGCAAGCTTCAAATCCCGAGTTCTTTCTTCAACCTTGTTTTCAAGCTCAATCTGATATTTACGCATATTTCTGATTTTATTCCAGATTATTAAAGCTATTACAGCAATTACAAAAATTCCAATAACTATCCAGAACCAGGCAAGCTGCCAGATATATGGTTTCTTAATAATAGTAATTGGTGCCGAAGGTTCACTTTGAACTTCATCTCCATTTTGAGACTTAACTGTAAATTCATAAGTACCTGGCTTTAAGTTTGTATAAGATACATTTCGCAAATTTGACCATTGTGAATAATCCTGTTCAAAGCCGCTAAGCTTATAACAGAAAGTCATCTGTTCAGAAGAAATAAAGCTTAATCCGGTAAATTTAATACTCAAACGTTTTGCAGAAGGAGGAATTATAATTTTTCCTCCATTAAAATCGTATTTTTGAGAATCAATAGAATATTCCTGAATTTCAATTTTTGGTGCAACCTGATTCTTTCCGGATTTTACAGGGTCGTAAACTGCAAAACCATCTATTAAGGTAAACCAGATTCTTCCTAAAGCATCTTGAGTAGAAACTGAAGTTGAAGTTACACCACCGGTAATTAATCCATCCGAATTACCATACTGCTTTACAGTTAAAACATCGCCGCTGCCAGAAATAACATTTTCCATATCTTCCAGCGAAACAGATATTACACCTTTATTGCTTGTCATCCAGACTGTCTGAGTATAATCACAAATCATCTGGAAAATTCCATCACTTCCAAGTCCATTCGAAGAATTTAAATTCTGGAAAGAATCTACATATTCAATATATTTTGAAATTCCTGTTCCTGTAGTAATCCAGATTTCATTATTTAAAGTCGAAATTTTAAATATTACGTTTCCGGCAAGTCCATCATTCGAAGTATAATGTTTTACTATCTGCCTGTCTTTTAAAACATAAATTCCACCGCCGTCTGTTCCAACCCAAATCTGTCCCAAGGAATCTTCATAAAGAGCCATAATAAATTCATTTTCAAAGCCATTGGCTCTCTGAATATTTGTAATTTTTCCATTGGAATCTATAATTGATAGACCTTGTGTTGTTCCAACGTAAAAATCGCCGGTTGTTGTTTTAATTGCAACCCGACATTTTAATCCAACAAGTCCATCATCAACTGTCCAGCAGAAAATTTTATCATCAGGCGTAACCAGAATTTGACTGGTAGCAGCATAACAGGAAATTAAAAGTTCATTATCTGCAGTCATCCCAATATGTCTTACTCGTGAACCTTTACAATATTCTGTAATTTTATTTTCTACGAATGCATTATCCTTATAACAATAAACACCATCATCAGCACCAATCCAGGTAACATTACGAAGCTTGTCTTCACAAATTGCATTAACAGCAATAGGCATTGTAATTGTACGGAATTTTCCCTGACTCATTTTTTCAATTCCACCGCGATTATATCCAATCCAGATGTTTCCTTCTCTATCCTGGAAAATCTCGTTTATATAGTCATCAGAAATTCCGTTGCGCTTATCGTAATATGTATACAAACCGTTATGAATAATTGTAATTCCACTGTCACCTGCAAACCAGTAATCACCATTTGTATCCTGAATAATAGAATTTATGACAGTTCCATCTGTATGATCATGGCCAACATCAAAAACAGTTTCTTCAGTATCTTTAATTCGTACTGCATAATGTGGTGCTACACCAAACCAGAAAGCACCACTTTTATCTTGAGTAACTTCATTTACCGAAGGATTATTGATTTTTGTAATTCCTTTAAAACGTTCTATTTTTTTATTTGAATAAACAAAAAGATCATTTTCTATAGCTGTAGAAATCCAGATTCTTCCTGCTGTATCGCAAAAAAGTTTAGATACCTGGATAGTTTCCTGCCCAAGCTCTTCCAGACCTTCCGGTACAATAAATTCATGAGAAGGTGTAAAATAACACAATCCTGAAGCAGTTCCAAACCATATGTTATGATCCAAATCTTCGCAAATTGCACGAACTGAATTATGTGGAAGTCCGTTATCTGTTGTATATTTTATAAGTTCACCATTTTTCTGAAAACAGGTAACACCTTCATCATTATGGCCAACCCAAAGATTTTCTTTACTATCCTGAAAAATAGAACGAACAGCTGTAAAATCATATTTTGCATCCAGAGTTCGTGTGAAATTTACAAATTCAACACCATCAAAACGCACAAGACCATCATAAGTTCCTATGTATATATACCCTTTCTGATCCTGAACAAGGGCAGTTATGGTCATTCCCGGAAGCCCGTCTGCTGTAGTCCATTTGCGGCTTACAAAATCATTTAAAAAACCCTGATCTACATTTCCTTTAGCTGCTGTTTGAGAAAATACAGAAAACATTCCGGCACAAAAAAAGAATCCGGCACACAATAAAGAAACAAATCTCTTCATAACTCCTCCAAAAGACATAATGTTTCATTTTATTTCTGTATTTTTTAAATAAATTTTTTTAAAAAAAAAGGGAGTAGAAGAACTACTCCCAAAGTAGAGGTGTGGATAGGAGTCGAACCTACCAATGACGGTTTTGCAGACCGATCCCTTACCGCTTGGGTACCACACCATGTTCGGATAATATAGCAGATAAATAAAAATATGTCTAGATATTCATATTCTCTGTAATCTTCATATATTCAGTCCACAGTCACTCATGAAAGTTTTATTGTTTTCCGATAATTTATACTATACAATATTTTATATATCCTAAATCGTTTTTGGAGGAAAAATGTTATTAAAAATCTTGGAAAAAATTGATGATTTTGTGTGGGGTGTTCCTACAATCATCCTTATTCTTGCCACGGGATTACTTCTTACAATCCGTTGCCGTGGAATTCAGTTTACAAAAACAGGACGCGCATTCAAGCAGATTTTCAAAAAGAATGATGCTGAAGGAGAACTTTCTGGTTTCTCTGCTTTATGTACAGCTTTATCTGCAACAATCGGTACAGGAAACATTGTCGGAGTTGCTACTGCTGTTTTAGGTGGTGGTCCTGGAGCTCTCTTCTGGATGTGGATTGCAGCAATTCTTGGAACCGCAACAAAATATTCAGAATGTATGCTTGCAATTAAATACCGCGAAGTAAAGCCAGATGGACACATTCTTGGAGGTCCTTTCTATACTATCGAAAAAGGTATGAAAGAACGAACCGGCTGGAGCTGGAAATGGCTCGCAATTATTTTTGCAGTTTTTGGTGTACTTGCTGGACTTTTAGGTATTGGAACAATGACTCAGGTAAATGGAATTACAGACGCCGTTAATGGAGTATTTGATCCAAATTCAACAAACGTAGCATTTACAATTGGAGAAAGAGCATATACATGGTCAACAGTAATTGCAGGTGCATTAGTAACAATTTTCGCAGCACTTGTAATAATTGGCGGTCTTAAGCGTATTTCTAAAGTTGCAGAAAAAGTCGTTCCTTCTATGGCATTTATTTATGTATTCCTTGGAATTTCTGTAATTATAATGAATGCAACAAAAATCCCTGCAGCCTTTGTTTTAATTTTCAAATCTGCATTCGGATTTTCTGCTGTAACAGCCGGTGTTGCTGGATATATTATTAAGATGATTCTTGATTCAATGCGTAAAGGTATTGCCCGAGGTATTTTCTCTAACGAAGCCGGACTTGGTTCTGCTCCTATTGCTGCAGCTCCAGTTCAGACAAATGAGCCGGTTGAACAGGGTCTTGTAAATATGACAGGAACTATAATTGATACTTTGATTATCTGTACAATGACAGGACTTGCTATAGTACTCGCATTCTATGGAGATATTATTGCTCCAGGTGGAATGGTTTACGAAATGAAAGATAACGTTCTTACACTTGTTCCAAAATGGAATGGCGGTCTTGAAGGCTCTCAGCTCACTGCAGCTGCATTCTCCAGAGTTTTGGGTGGAGATAATAAATCTGTAAAATTCCTTCTTATGGTTTGTCTCGCATTCTTTGCATTTACAACAATTCTTGGATGGGATTATTATTCAGAAAAATGTCTTGAATATCTTACAAACGGAAAAATGAAGCTTGTTTTGATTTTCAGAATTCTGTTTATTATTGTTGTTGCAATTGGTCCTTACTTCAAAGTTGAAGAAGTATTTAAGATTGCCGACATTACAAACGGATTAATGGCAATTCCAAACTGTATTTCTTTAATCTTCCTTAGCGGAGTTGTTGCAAGAGAAACCAAAAAATACTTTGAAAAATTCCCAAAGCTGTAATTTAGTATTAAAAAGTGGTGAATAAAAATTATTCACCACCGATTATATTTTCATAAAAGACGGAATTTACACTTTATAAATTCCGTCTTTTATTTTTTGAATAAGTTCTTCTTTCTTCATCGGTTTTCCAAACAAATATCCCTGCAAACGTTCACAACCAATTTCTTTTAAGAAATTAAATGCTTCATCTGTTTCCACACCTTCTGTTAAAGTCTGCATTCCCAATTCATTTGCAAGAGAAACTATACTTTTTAAAACCTTTTTTGCCTTTTGATTTCCCGAAAAATTAGACAGGAATTTCATGTCTATTTTCATCATATCAAAATCATATTCCTTAAGAACATTTAAGCCTGAATATCCTGAGCCAAAATCATCAAGCCAAAGCGCATAACCTGCACTTCGGAATTTACGCATAGCTTCCTGAAGCTTTCCATCATTTTCTGTAAGAGCACTTTCTGTAATTTCTACATGAACATATTTTCTTTCAATTCCATATTTTAAAAGGCAGGACTCAACCTCATTAGACAAATCAAGTATATCAAAATCCATACGAGAAAAATTCAGTGAAATAGGAATAACAACATTTCCGTCCTGAATATCTTTTTTAATATCACGACAAACCTGCTCGACAATATATATATCAAGCTTATGAATCTGGTGATATTCTTCCAGAGTTTGAATAAAATCTACCGGAGACAAAAAGCCATGTTTTGGATCATCCCATCTTGCAAGAGCCTCCGCACCACATAATTTTCCGCTTAATGTATCTATAACCGGCTGGTAATAACATTTTATGTAGCCATTTGAAATTGCGTCATCAATGTTATTAATTATATACTGCTTTTTATAAAAATCCTTAGACATTGAATTATCATATTCACAATAGCTCTTTGTATAATGCTTTTTTATAGAATAACAGGCATATCGTGCATGATCACAGGCAACAATAGGAAGACAATCTCTATCTTCAGGTCTGTATGCACCAGTTTTTAAACACATTTTAATTTCGCTGTCTTTATTAATAATAATTTCTTCAAGCTTTTTCAGCTTAGACATGTAATCTTTATCACTTGTTAAAATTGCAAAATTATCATTTGAAAAATAAGCAACTATTGAACCTTTAAAAATCTTTTCAATAGTTTGCGCAAAGGCACGTAAAAATTCATTTCCATCCAGAAAGCCATATTTCTCATTAAAGTTTTTAAAATTTTCAATATCAAGAAATAAATAAATAAGCTCTCTAATATCTACTTTTGGATTCTGCATTAACGACACAGCCTGACTTCTAAAATACTGCATATTTGCAATACCGGTTACTTCATCACTTATAGAAAGCTTTGTAAGAATACTGTTTGTATGTTCTATCTGTTCGTCATTTTTTGCTTCCTTTATTCTCTGATGAAACGAATTTGAAGAAGCCATTAAAATTGCAATCCAGATTATAAAAAGATTTACCTGCGTAGCATAAGTTGCCGGAACTTTTCTTGTACATAATGCATAAAAAATGCAGAATGAAATACTTAAAAAAGCAATTGAATAAATCGGGCGCCAGATTAAAAAGCAGAATACAAAAATTACCATTGTCATTAAAGTAATAAATTGTTCGCCTTTTATATAATCAAGATAAGAAATATAAATTCCAAAAATAATACAAACAAAAGAAAAGAACGTATGTATAATTTTTCCAAGAATCAGATTCGGCTTTTTATCTATATTATTAAAAAAATAAATGGAATAACATAACATAATTATTCCGGTAACAAGCAGAGTAATATACGAGCCTATGTGAGAAAACATCCATTGGGCAGAACGGATAGTTTCTCCGGTATAGTGATTAAAAAGAACGCTGGAAATCATAAAAATTTCCAGACAAATAATTACACTTGAAAGATAAATAGCAGATTTAGCATTTGAACGGTCTAAATATTTTTCTACATATTCACTATATTTTTCTAAGCCAAGAAATCGCTTAAATTTTTCCAGTTTACTCATATATATCATTATAAAATAGTTTTTCTGAAAGTAAAATTTTATTTAAAAAATTTATTTTTATTAAAATTCAAATAATAAGCATGCTTTCCTCTCATTCTCCTCTTATCCACTTTACTAAGCGTCTTATCTGGAATATTATAAGCCTATGATGACAAAACATAATATGCAGAAATTGCAGGAACTTTCTATTGAATATGGGCCTCTTTGTGTTGGCTTAGATACAGATCCTTCTTATATTCCGGAAAATATTTTAAAAAATTATGAATCGCCGGCTAAAGCAGTGCTTGCTTACAATAAGGTAATTATCGACCGTGTTGTTAAAGACAAATCAGCCTGCTGCTTTAAGATTCAAATAGCCTACTATGAAGCAATGGGCCTTGAAGGAATGAAAGTTTACAGCGAAACCTTAAATTATGTACGTTCAAGTGGTTTAATTGCTATTTCTGATATTAAACGCGGAGATATTGGTGCAACTTCAGATGCATATGCAAAAGCTCATTTTACCGGAGATTTTGAAACAGATATTATTACAATTAATCCATACATGGGTTTTGACACCTTACAGCCTTTTACTAAATTCAGCACTCCAGAACTTGGAGGAAAAGGAGCCTTTGTTCTTTTATGTACAAGCAACCCTGGAATGACTGATATAGAACATCAAAAATTAACTAACGGTAGTTTGTTACTTGAAAGAGTCGGAGATGAAATTGAAAGAATTGGCAAGCAGTGGCGTGATGAATGTGCTGACTACAAAAATCAAACATGTGGAATTTTTGGAGCAGTAGTTGGTGCAACTCAGGAACAGGATGCACGCTATCTTCGAGATAAATATGCAGACACACTTTTCTTAATACCTGGTTATGGAGCACAGGGAGGTGCTGCACGAATAGCTGCAACACTTTTAGATAAAGCTGGAGGTGTAGTAAATTCTAGCCGAGGAATTTTGTGTGCCTGGAAAAAAGATGAAAAGCTTTCTGCAGCACGCGAAAATTCTTCGCTTACACTTGCAGACATTGCAGATTCAGCAGCTAGAGCAAGCCTTTTTAGTAAAGAAGATTTAATCTCTGCAAAAAAAGCGCTTTAATTAAAATTTTCGGGTAATTAAATAACAAGCACCTTTTCTCTTAAAAATTCAGCAATTCCGTCATTGTTGTTGTCTTTTGGCGTTATAAAATCAGCTGCTTTTTTTATTGCCTCTAAGCCGTTACACATTGCAACACCATAACCTGCCATCTTAATAAGACTTTCATCATTCATGCTGTCGCCAAAGCCCATAGCTTTTTCAACTCCAAAGCCTAAAGATTCACACAACCATTTTACAGCTTCTCCCTTTCCGCAATTTGGAGGAAGAATTTCCAGAAAATATGGCTTGCTTGTAAAAATTACGGCACGCTCTTTAAACTCATCACGAAGAATTTTCTGCAGCTTAAGAAGCTCTTCTGGTTCACCGGGAACAAGCATTTTTGTAAAACCGGTTTTTAAAAAATTTTCGTAATCATCAACCTTAGCCCCTTTTAGTCCGCATAAATCAACATCAAGCTTGGTCCACTTTGTTTCTTCGCGATAATAAATTGTATCAGGAGTATAAACTTCGCTGCGTAATCCAAAGCTTTCTGCAATTTCATTAGCACGCAAAAGAATTTCCGGTTCAACCTTTTTACAGAAAATCTGCTGACGTTTATGTAAATCAAAAATTGAACAGCCGTTAATGGCAATTAAATAGCGACCCGTTTCCATTCCGGCAATTTCCAGGCGCCTAACGAACGGTAGTATAGCGTCTTCGGCACGGCCTGAACATAAAACAATATATATTCCACGCCTTGCACATTCTCTAAGAGCTTCTACATTTTTATCTGTAATTTCACGCTTATCATTTAAAAGAGTATCATCTAAATCAAATGCAATCAGTTTAACATCAAGCTTCTGCATTAGTTTTCATTTTCCCAGGCATCAATAAATTCAAGCATGAACTGCTGAATATTTCCAAACCATTTTTTCTGGAACTCGCAGGCAGTTTTACCAATATATCTAAAATGCCAGCACTCCCACATATAACCTGTTACATCTTCATATTCTTTTGGAAAACTTAAAGACCATCCATATTCAGCTGCATGCTCGTAAACCCATTTACCCATTTTTGTATCGCCCCAGTCATCGGTAATTGAACCAAAATCTACGGCAACACCCAGCTGATGCTGGCTTGTACCAGGACGAGCACTGTAACGCTCAGCAAGTTCAACACCATCCTGAGCTACATATCGATTAAATAAGCCTTCCTGATATTTATACGATCGATAGGTTGAACTAACCATAAGTTTAATTCCATCAGCTAAAGCTCCACGCGAAAGCTCTTCCAAAGCTGCATAAGCTTCCGGACGCAAAGACAAATCGTTACGGCTTACATTCCATAAATCATTATTTTTTACAGGCATTAAATCTTTAGGAACATAATCAGAAGAAACATTGTGCTTTTTATCTATTAAATAATAAAGAGATAAATCATCTGCACGGAAAGTTTTCTGTTCATCTAAGACCTTATGAAGATCTGCAAGAAATTCTTCCGGATTACCGTTTGGAATTGCTGCCTTACAGCGGTCAGTCATTTTCATTAAAACACGATTTAATTTTTCAATTTCCGGATTAACAGTTTTTGCAGCCGGTTCATTCACAGCAGGTTTTGCAGTTTCGTCAGTCACAGAAATCTGTTTGCCTTTATCAGACTTTGCACAGGCAGAAAAACCAATCATAATAAATGTACAAAAAAACACTAAAGCTTTAACAATTTTTTTATTCATAAAAATATCCCCAAAAAAGCATTATTTAAAAAATTAACCAATTAAAGATTTTTGTTTTTTACTTACAGGCTCGCAGGTTAAATCTACGCCAAGCTTTTTGAAAATTTTTCTATCCACTTCGCTAAGCATAACACTTGTATGAACCTGACAACCTTTTAAGTTAGGAAGCTGTTCAATTGCAAGCTGACAATTTTTATCGGTTTTAGAAAGCATTGCAAGAGCAACTAAAACCTCATCAGTATGCAGGCGAGGATTGTTTCCACTTAAATAAGTAACCTTCATTTTCTGAATAGGTTCAATCATTTCTTTTGGAATAAGCTTTAATTTATGATCAAGACCTGCAAGATGTTTTGTTGCATTAAGAATAAGAGCAGCCGAAGTTCCCAGTAAATCAGAAGTTTCAGAAGTAATAATAGTTCCGTCTGCAAGTTCAATTGCAGCACTTGGAAGACCAGATTTTGCAGCGCGCTCTTTAGCAGCAACAGTTACTTTTCTGTCGTCAGTTGTAACATTAGCCTGCTTCATCAAAAGTTCAATTTTATTTACTTCTTCTTCGCTTGCATCGCCTTCTATCAAACGATTCAATGTAATATAGTAGCGGCGGATTATTTCCTGATTGCTGGCATAACGGCAGGCCTCATCATCATAAATACAAAGCCCGGCCATATTAACACCCATGTCTGTAGGTGACTTATAAGGATTACTGCCATAAATGCCTTTAAAAATTGCATCAAGCACAGGGAAAATTTCTATATCACGATTATAATTTACAGTAGTTTTTCCATAAGCCTCCAGATGCCACGGGTCAATCATATTTACATCATTCAAATCGGCAGTAGCAGCTTCGTAAGCCAGATTAACAGGATGTTTTAACGGAAGGTTCCAGATAGGAAAGGTTTCAAATTTTGCATAACCAGCTTTAATTCCACGCTTATTTTCATGATAAAGCTGACTCAAACAGGTAGCCATTTTTCCACTTCCAGGACCAGGAGCTGTAACAACAACAAGCGGCCGAGAAGTTTCTATGTAATCATTTTTTCCATATCCCTCGTCGCTGTCTATTAAAGCAACGTTAGACGGATAACCTGGAATAGTATAATGATAGTAGGCCTTAATGCCCATTTTCTTTAATTTTGCACGGAATAATTTTGCTGCTTCCTGACCGGTATAATGAGTAATAACCACACTACCGACCATTAATCCACGATTCTGAAATTCATCACGCAGACGAAGAACATCCTTGTCATAAGTAATACCCAGATCGCTTCGAATTTTGTTTTTTTCAATATCAACAGCACTGATTACAATAACAATTTCTGCAACATCTGCAAGCTGCATCAACATGCGTAATTTACTGTCGGGCTGGAATCCTGGGAGAACTCGAGAAGCATGGTAATCATCAAAAAGCTTACCACCGAATTCAAGATAAAGTTTATCGCCAAATTTAGCGATCCGTTCTTTAATATGTTCTGATTGAATTTTTAAATATTTTTCATTATCAAATCCGTTTTTCATAACGGAATTTAATTATATTGGATTTTCCAAAAAATCACAATAATTATTTAAATAATAAAAAGCAGGCGCATTTTTGCTGACGCAAAAACCAGGCTTTCCGCGCTTCGCCGACTAACCGCGGCTCATCCCTCCGCAAAGCTCCGGGACGCCTCCGGCGGCGCTCCAATCCTTTGCGCGGTTATAAAAATAAAAGGCCGCTCAACTGAGCAGCCTTTGTAAATAATTAATACTTTATTTGCAGTAATGTTTATGCAATCACGCCTTTAGTACTTGGAATTGCTCCATTTCGGCGGGAGTCAATTTCTACTGCAGCACGAATTGCGCGGCTTACAGCCTTAAAGCTTGCTTCAATTTTGTGGTGGTCGCTGCGACCGCGAATTACATCTATATGTAAATTGCACTGAGCGCTGTTAGTAAAGCCCTGCCAGAAGTCTTCAAAACAATCTGTCTGGAAAGAACCTTCTTTTCCATTCTGAATGCTTACAAGAGGAGCTCCTGTTAGTAAAGAATTACAAACAAGAAAAGGTCTTCCGCCAAAATCTACTGCAGCCTGCGCAAGAGTTTCGTCCATTGGGTAAATAAAAAATCCTGAGCGGAAAATGCCTGCACAATCGCCGAGTGCCTTTTTAAAACATTCGCCAAGAACAATTCCTGTATCTTCAATTGTGTGATGCTGGTCTACGTTCAAATCGCCGGCAATTTTTCCCGAAAGGTCAAACATTCCGTGCTTGCAAAAACTCTTAAGCATGTGATCAAAAAAACCTATTGGATTTTCAACATCACATTTTCCTGTTCCATCAAGGTTCAGTGTAAGTTCAATCTGTGTTTCGCCAGTTGTTCTTTTTACTGTTGCAGTTCTCATGTATACCTCCATGACGGGGCGTTGCGGGGTGTCCCCGCAGAGGGGGTAGCGAGCAACGCGCATGATTAATCTCGCGAGCCATTCTTTCGATGAGCCTAAAAAATGCTGTACATTTTTTTTAACGGCTCTTCGATTTTAGGCAAGTGCGAGCGAGGGGGAGACTTCCCCCTTCTACCCTATAACCTGACACCTATTAAAGCATCACCTTTCTTAATTCGTACTCAACAATATCTGTTGCACCAAGACTCTGAAGCTTTGGCAAAAGATTTGGAACTTCAGATTTCTTAACTGCAATTTTTATTGCATATCCGTCTCCGCCAAAAAGTGGAGAAACGGTTGGACTCTTCATACTTGGAATTCCCTTAATAAGATTATCAAAATTGTCCTTTGAACAATTCATCTCAAGCATAACACGATTGCGGGCATTCAAAACAGTTTCAAAAAGCATTTTAAGCTCCATGATTTTCTGACGCTTTTCTGAATCTTTCATTGCTTCTTTGCTTGCATACATTCTTGTAGAAGATTCCATAAGAGTGTCTACAATCTTAAGTCTGTTTGCCTTAAGCGAAGAGCCTGTAGAAGTATTATCAATTAAAATCTGAGCAATAGATTCTTCGGTATCCTGAACAAAGCCTTCGGAAGTTCCCCAGGTTCTAAAAACAGTTCCTTGAATTTTTTTATCTTCTATCCAATGCTTTGTAAGATTCTGATATTCAGTTGCAATTGTAACCGGAGCCTTAAGAAGTTTTTCAAAATCGCGGCTTTCTGGAATTGCAGCTACAATTCTTACTCCGTCAAATCCAAGATCCATAATTTCTTCAACGTCATTTTCTACGCCGTTTTCATAAACCCAGTCTTTGCCAGAAAATCCAACATCGGCTTTATTATTTGCAAGAAGCAAACTTGTAATCTGAGGCTTAACAACCTGAAAAGCCAGATCCTCCTGATTCGTTACCGGGAAATATGTTCTGTCTGGAAGATAGATAGAAATTCCAACATCACTAAGAAGCTCATAAACAGATTCGTAAATTCTTCCTTTTGCAAGTAAAATTTTCAATTTTTCCATAATTCAAAAGTATATAGAAGAATTAAGAGAGTTTCAACTTGAAAAAATTAAGGCGGGAAAATCAGTTTTGGGAATTTATTTAAAAAAAAATAGCTTCCGGGAGAGGTCCTACTTTCACAGAAGTTATTTTAGGTGAAGCCTTAAAAACATGTATGCGAAAATCAGTCTTGCAAATATTCATGCAAAAAAAATAGCGCAAGGGCGAAGGCCGGCTTTCAAAAACACTCTATTTTGCTGCCGCGCGAGCGGCAACGTATATAGTTCCACCGCAAAATAGCGTGTAGCACGCTAGCGTGCGGTTTTGAAAGACGGCCCACGCTCGGAAGCTATTTTTGAAGTATAAATTTAAAAAAACTGATTTTCGAATTACACTAGAACAATTTCCTGCACTCAAGGTAGAACCGTTTTTCGTCTGCTTCGCCCATAGAAAAGCTTTTTCTTGGAAGAGGTCCGCGCCCGCTGATTGTTTCAAAAAAGCTGTCTTTCATAATTGGTGGAAGAAGAATTCCAACTGCGCCTGATTTTTCTCCAAGCTTTAATACTTCCTCTGTTCCATGAATATAATCTATTTCTGCGCCAGCAGCTGATTTTTCTGACTTTAAAAAAGCATCAATTTCCGGCTGAAGTCTTGCTACTGCAAGTTCAGAAATTTTTGTCTTAAGCAAAACATATTTTTGTTTTCCGTTTTCATTAAAAGAAAAACCAAAATCTGCCTTGGAATTTTTTACGGCATTTTCAAGTTCAGCTTTATCTGCAGTTTCACGAACTTCGCCGCCGAGTTTTTCTGCAAGATAATTTATTAATGCTTCAGAATTTACATTAAATATTACGCGATGAATTGGTTCAAAAGTTAAACCTTCATCATAAATATTTACAATTTCTACAAGCGCAAAACGAACTCTTGAATTTTTAATTTCTTCTTCTGTTGCATTATTTTTAATCAGCTCGTTTTTATATTCATCCCAAACAGCCTTTGCAGTTGCAAGAGAATGATTGCCATCACCTACTGCAAAAAGAAAAGTTGAACCGTCTGCCGCACGATTTTTTTCTGCAATTCCAGAAACTGCTTTTGTAACAGCTTCAATTTCGTCTTCTGTTTCAACTGCCCATCCGGTAATTTCACCACCGTTGCACATGATTCTTCCATCGTAAAGAGGCTTTTTTACTTTTACAAGGCTTCCGGTTTTTCCTACAAGCAAATCCTCTTTATCATTTACAAGAAGCATAATGTGAGGAAGTTCAAGCGGAGCGCCTTTTCTAATTTCCATTCTTGGTGGAATGCGTTCTACAATTGTTGCCTCTGTAGCACGAATGTTTGCTGTAGAAAAAGGTTTCCATTCGTAAGTTTCAAGATCTATCTGCGCAACAAGTCCTTTACGTGTACGTCCAAATGCAGTTTTTCTTTCTATATAAATCATACATTCACGAGGTGCTTCAAAAACGCAACTACCTGAAGATTCACCTTCTCCAAGATATTCTTTCATAGTTTTTCTGATTTTTTCTATACGCTCTTTTTTGTCCGGCGAATTTAAATAAACTTCTGGTAAAATTAAATTAAGTGTAGAAGGCTTTCCTTCTGCATTTTTTTCTACCTGCTTCCAGTAATCCAAATCCTGTGTATACTGATCACATGCAATTACAGACCAGCTTTTAATATCAATGTTTTTTGGTAAAAGAATTTCTGGAACAGAAATTCCAAATGATTCTAATTTAGTTGTATCAAAATTTTTCATTCTTTGATTATACAGATAAAGATTTTCTTTGGGAACAGGCACTTAAACAACTAAACAATTCACTGCCCCTACATAAACTGTACCTGGACGTTATTGCTGCTTATTTGATTTTTTATTTTTATATAAAAACAAAACAAGAACACCAAAAATCAAAATAATTATAATAATAAAAACTATATTATCTATTAAATAATCACCTGCAGAATATGAATACAATTTTTTAGAATAAGTATAGGCAAGATTCTGCGCATAAGTTGAACCAATTACATTTATTCCTCTGTTCAGCAATCTTAACAGACTTTCATTTCCTACCTTTATTCCAAAACATCTGTCATCATATTTTTCAAGCTGCTTTATTTTAAGATTCCGGTATTTTCTGTTTCTTAAAAGTTCATTTCTAAGACCATTAATAGTAGTACAGGTCACCTTTTTACTTAAAACTGCATTCAGGCAATCTTCTATAGAATCATAGAAAATAATCTGTGCTTCCGGAAAACTTGCCAGAATGTAATAATACTGCATTGTATTATTTTTATTTACCGCAAATATTGTTTTTTCTTTTTCATAATTTGAGTTATAAACAAGTTCTGTTGGAGATGTACAAACAACATTCGACTGATAAATTCCATTTTCTTCCGAATAATAAATTCCACCGCCTACAGGAAAAATAACATCAACTTCACCAAGGGTTACTGCCGAAATCATCTGGCTGTAGCTGTTATAAGCTGTATAACTTATTTCCATGTCTTTTATACCAAGCCGATTAAAAATTTCTGGAAAAAGCTCTTTAACAATTCCAGTTACATTTTTTGTTTCATCCATATCGCTGTAAGGCAGATAATTATTTAAATATCCAACTTTAAGATTTTTATGAGAGGCAATCCATTCTTTTTCTGCATCAGAAAAGGCCCGACTAGAAACACTAAATGGGAAAAATTTTGCATGAAGCGCATTTAAAAAATTTGGCTCATCTTTATTTAAAAGCATCTGAGCCATATCCAGCTGCGAAAGTAAATCCTGTCTTTTAATATTTACACAAAGATAATATTCAGAATTTCCAAATTCACATAAAACTTCTACATTGTCTCTTCCATAAGTTCCATCGCTTTCGGCAACAACAATATCTAGTATATTATTATTAAAAGCTTCAAATAATTTTTTGTAGTCCGGATAATTTACAACAGAAGCTGTTATATGATGCAGTGTTAAAAATTCATTAAGCTCCTCTAAAATTGAACTGTCTAGAATTCCTATTACTTTTCCATTAAGTGAAGAATAATCTTCTTCTGTTATACTTGTATCTGAAGAGTGTTTTAAAAGATAAAACGATTCTGTTCCCATTGATAATGACGGGTAACCTATTAAACCTTCTCTTTCTTTTTTCCAGGCAAGTCCGGCTAAAAAATCAATTTTACCTTCAAGCAGCATGTTATATAAATCTTTATAACTTCCATATACGTATTCATAACGCCAGCCGGTATATTCTGCCAGCTTCTGATAATACTCATAAGCATAACCGGCTTTTACAGTACTCTTTGCTGCGCCTTCCTGAAAAACTTCATTTTCATAATAACCGACTCTTACTGTCTGATAATTTTTTTCTGCAAAAAGCAGACTCAAAGAAAGAAGAAATAAAACAGAAAAGATAAAGACTTTTTTAATATTCATTGATTACCACTCTTTTTTCAAAAATGCTGCTTCTTCTCTACCTTAATATTATTATAGTTTATCTAAAAAATATAAGCAAAGAGTTTTTATTCTATTCTCAAAGGAAACAGAAATTCTTTTATGAAAAATAGGAAACCTTGGAGCCCTCACACCGCCAATTCCATACATAACCCATTTATCCTGATCTTTAAAAACATAAATGCCTATCTTCATTCGTTCAGGCCATATGCAATCTAATTTTTTATGATAAGAAAGTTTATTTTCATTTACTGCAAGATAAAAAATTTCATCATCTGTCCGTCGAACTTCAAATCTTTCGCATACAACATCAAACGGATCCATTTCCAGATCTGCCTTTACAACATATTTGTCTTCTTCTTCATATTTTTCTTTTATCTGCGCATAAGTAAACAAATCGTACCATTTTTTTGCTTCTACAGACCAGTATGGAATTCCTACATAGTCCTGTACGTTATTTAAAATAGTTTCAAAGCTTTCAGGAAGATTTTCCATACCTTCATACGGAATATATTTTATAACCTCAACCAGATACTTTGGCTTTAATTTTTTCATTGCATCAAAAAGATACGGCGATAAATTTTTTCCTTCTTTTTCAAGACAAATATTACTGTAAAATTCAATATTTCTTATAAGTACATTCCCATCTTCCAGTTGTTCAATTTCTTCTTCCGAAATTTTTGAATTAAAATTTTCACAAAATACAGAAGAACAAATCATTAAAAAGCAAAAAAATAGTTTAAATCGTCTCATAAAGTTTTTCTATTTTATAATATTTTGTAAATACATTCCATTAATTAACCGTGGAAATCAGTTTTATAAACAAATAATTAAAAAATAGCGCAAGTGCAAGCTACGTTTTTTAAAACTGATTTTCTAGTTCATTTTTCCATTTTTTCATTCCCCTTGAATAAATCATATTTCCGTTATATTCTTATAAAACTATAGTGAACCTTGAGGTGATTTTATGTCAGAAGAAAAATTTGATTTTACAATTGATAATCTTGGACCTTGTACAATTCCTTCTCCAATTAAACTTTCTACAGTGCATGGAGATTATACAGCAAATTATGTAAGCGACGATTCTTATGTTCTTTCCGAAGTAAATATTTTTGATAAATCAAAACCTGTTGTTCTTGATTCTTCAAATCTTATGGAAAAAGCTGGTCCCCGTGAAAAGATTTATTTTGATCCTACTCACGCTAAGGCCGGAATCTGTACCTGTGGTGGTCTTTGCCCTGGTTTGAATGATGTTATTCGTGCAATTGTACGTTGTTTGAACACTCGTTATGGAGTAAAAACTATTAAAGGTTATCAGTATGGATTCCGCGGCTTCTTTGCAGAAAGCGGCTACGAACCACTTGAACTTGACCGTTATTTAATAGATGAAATTCACAAAATTGGTGGAACTTACCTTGGAACAAGCCGTGGCGGCGGACAGCGTGTTGAAGAAATTGTAGACTGTCTTGAACGCGATGGAATCAACATGCTTTTCATTCTTGGCGGTGACGGAACTCAGCGCGGTTCTTATGATATCGCATGCGAAGTTGAAAAACGCGGCCTTAAATGTGCAGTAGTTGGTGTTCCAAAAACTGTAGATAACGACCTTATGTTTATTGACCGTTCTTTCGGTTTTGAGACTGCAGTTCAGCGTGCAAAAGAAACTGTTGCCGCTGTTCATATGGAAGCTGCAAGCCAGATTAACGGTATTGGTCTTGTAAAGCTTATGGGTCGCGAGGCCGGTTTTATTGCCGCTGCAGCAGCCCTTTCAAGCCATGAAACTAACTTCTGTCTTATTCCCGAAGTTCCTTTTGAAATGGAAGGCGAAAATGGATTCCTTGCTACTCTTGAACGCCGTCTTGCTAAACGTGGACATGCTGTAATTGTAGTTTCTGAAGGTGCAGGTCAGGATCTTCTTCAGGCTACCGGTGCAACAGATGCTTCTGGTAACAAAAAGCTTTCTGATATTGGTGTTTTCCTTAAAGCCGAAATTGAAAAATACTTTAAATCAAAGAATATCGAAATCAACCTTAAATATATTGATCCTTCGTATCAGGTTCGTGCTTCTGTTACCACTGCAAGTGATTCTATTTACTGTGAACGTCTTGGTAATAATGCTGTTCATGCTGCAATGGCAGGAAAAACTAAGTGTGTAATTGGTCTTGTTCATGATAAATTCGTACATTTGCCAATTAAAGCAGTCACTGCTCACCGCAATGCTGTTGATCCGGAAGGTTCTCTCTGGCGAGATACTCTTGATGCTACTGGTCAGCCAATTCTTATGGTTAATGATATGTCTAAAGCTCTTGAAAAAATGGCTGCAGCAGTTGCAGGCGCAAAATCAAAGCCAAGTGAGCAGAAAAAGAAATAATATCGTTTACGATATTGTTTAAGTAACCTTACAGGAAAATACTTCTTGTAAGGTTTTTTTTTCTATTATATAATGTATATGTGAGCAAACTATTCGTTGTTGGCACTCCAATAGGAAATTTGGGTGATATAACTTTTCGTGCAGTAGAAACATTAAGGAATGTAGATTACATTGCTGCCGAAGATACACGCCATACCTTGATGCTTTTGAATCATTTTGAGATTAAAAAGCCTCTTATTTCCTGCAGGGCTCAAAACGAAAAATTTGCCGGCGAAAAAATTGTTTCCTTATTAAAAGAAGGAAACGATATTGCCTATGCAAGCGATGCCGGAACTCCGGGAATAAGCGATCCTGGCGCTGTACTTGTAGATATTGTGCGCGAAGCTGGATTTGAAGTTATTCCAATTCCTGGTCCAGCAGCCTTTGCAACGCTGGTAAGTGTTGCTGGTTCTGGAGGAAAAACCCTTATTTTTGAAGGTTTCCTTTCCCCAAAGCCAGGAAAACGTCGTTCACGAGTTAAAGAACTTTTAGAAACCGGTGATGCGGTAATTATTTACGAAAGTCCGTTTAGAATTACTAAACTTCTTTCAGATATTGCCGATATTGAAGGTGAACGCCGCATTGTTGTGGGGCGTGAAATGACAAAACTGCATGAAGAAATCACAAGTGGCACTGCTAAAGAGCTTTTTGATGATTATTCTTCAAGACAATCCATAAAAGGAGAGTTTGCAGTTTTTATTTCTGGTGTAAAAAATATTAAGAAATCTGAAGAATCTACCGATAATATATAGGTAGAGGGGTAGGAAGTTATGATGATTAATAGTGTAAACAATGTAACACAGGTAAACAACCTCCAGAATCTGCGCAAAACAGAGAATACTTCAAAAGTTTCTCGAGAAGCAGATTCAATCAGTGTTTCTGCAGAAGCAAAAGAAATGGCAGAAATTTACTACATGGATCAGGTTGCTAAAGAAACTCCTGATGTTCGTGCAGACAAGATTGCAGAAATCAAAGAGAAGATTAAAGACCCTAACTACCTTAGTGATTCTGTAATAAAGTCAGCTGCAGATAAATTTCTTACTGCTATTGGACTTTAATTATTCTTGAACCTGCTTGGAAAAGACGGAATTACATAAATTCCGTCTTTTTTTTTAATATCAAATCAAAACCGGAGTAAAAAATGTCTGATTTTACATTTAGAATTAGCCCTAACATTCTTCTTGGCCCATATACTATCAGCAGACTTGGCCAGCAGGTAAAAGAATGGGGAACCAGATTCATTATAATTATGGATCCATTGTTAAACGAAGCAAAACTTTCAGATAAAATTACACAATCATTAATGGATCACAAAATTGACTGCTTTGTTTTTTCTGAATTAAGCGATGGTGCTGCTACAAAAACCATAGAACGCGCACTGAAATTATCGCAGGAAGGACATATCCATGGTGTTATAGCTGTCGGTGGCGAAAAAGCTATTAATGTAGGACGCGCTGTAGCCGCATATTTTAACGAAGCGCATAATTTATATACTTTTGTAGATGGTTCTTTGCCTTCTACAAATCCTATTCCATGCATTTGCGTTCCAACAACCTTCCGATCTGCCTTTGTATTTACACAGGAAATTCCTGTAACCGATTCAAGAAATCATCAGATTTCAATTTTACATGTTCAAAATTCTATTTGTAAGCTTCTTCTTATGGATCCAAACCTTATGCTTACACTTACAGATAATCAAAAAGCAACACTTTCTATTGAGCTGATTGCACTTGCAACAGAAGCATATCTTTCTCAAAAAGCAAATATTTTTAGTGATATGTTTGTAGAGAAAGGTCTGGAAATCCTTTCTTATGCATTAGACGGTTCTCCTTCCCTGGAAATTACAACTCCAGAAGAAGTTCTTTTGGTACAGGCCGGATGTCTTATTTCTCTTGCAGCAGCTTCTTCTTCTATAGGACTTTCATCTTTAATTTCTTTAAGTATTTATTCAAGATATCACAAAGGACGCTCTTTAGTTTCTTCTATTCTTCTTCCTTATGTTTTAGAGGATGCAGCCAAATTTAAAGTAGCAAAACTTGAAATTCTTGCTCACATGCTTAGAGCCGCTCCAGAAGATATAAAAGGTGAAGAAGCAGCAAAAATGCTTACAGAATATGTAAGACAAAAAATTGCTAAATACAGTCTTCCAACTCGCTTAAAAGACCTTCAATTAACCGTAGAACAGCTTTCGCTTGCTGTAGAAGACATCAGTAAGATAAATACAATCAATACTCTGCCAAGAAGCATGAGCACAGACGATTTATTTGATTTTATTAAATTAGCCTTTTAGAATACACAAGCCTGCACTTTTACACATATGATAGAACCTGGAAAACTTTTTCAACTTGAAGGCGGACAAAAACGTCGCAAACTTGCACTTACCTTTGGTGCGTTGGAACGCGATATTCTTGGAATTGCAGAAAAAGGAACTGAATATAATTTTACAACAATTTCCCGTTCAGATTATATTAAACAGCTTGTAAAAATTCTTATAAAAGATCCAAAGCTTATGGATTCCGCAAAAGCCGAGCTGGAAAAGCTTATTTCTGCTTCCGACTTTGATGAATTAAGAACCTGCAACTGTGCCAGGAATCATCTTCTTGCAATTATCGGAACATTTCCTGCAGAATGGGATCTTGTAATTGCTCCGCATGCTTCTCCAACAGATGAAAACGGAATTGTTCGTCAACGCGAATTTTTCCCTGGCGTTTGTGTTTATGCAGAAGATATCCGTTCTCCATTTAATATTGGTTCAATTTTTAGAACAGCAGAAGCAATGGGTGCTGAAAAAGTTTATATTTCGCCTCATTGTATAGATCCTGATCAACCGAGGGCAATTCGTTCCGGTATGGGCTGTATAGAAACTATGGGCTGGCAACAATGTGCTCTTAACGAACTTCCATCTGAGTTACCTGTTTTTGCTCTGGAAACCGGTGGAACAGAAATTAACGAATTTGAATTTCCTCAAAAAGGAATTTGCATTATCGGTTCAGAAGAATTAGGCGTTAGCCCTGAAGCTCTTCACCGCGCAGATTACGGCCGGGTTTCCATTCCAATGAAAGGATTAAAGGCTTCCCTTAATGTTGGTGTTGCATTTGGAATATTAATGCAAAAATGGATTGAACAGATTAGTAATTAAGCTTATTAATTCTTTAAGGCTTATTTATTATTTTAATTGCGTTTTTCAGCCACAAGTTTTATTCAAAAATTACTCAATATCATCATAATAATTTGAATGAGCTTCTTTCATTAACTTTATAAGATAATTAAACTGCTTTTCATCAGAAATCTTAAAATCTGTTAAAAGAGCTTTATCTATCTGATAGAAATCAACAGATTTTTCATCATAGTACTGCATCATTTCGGCAAGATATAAAACTTTTGCACTGAATTTGTTTTCTTCCTGAATCTTTTCAATACTATTCCATGAAGAAATTAAGCAGGAAATATCATCAGCTAAACCAAAACGCTTTGTATAAACTCGTTTAATAAAGGTGCTGGCATAGCCGTTTGTAAACATACTTACAATCTTTTCCATTAAGTTATCATACTGTGCAGCAAGTTCATTAATATATTTTTTCTGTTCTTCTGTAGCTGTTTCCAGAAGGAAAAATCCAAGAGCAGAAAAAAGTCCAAGAGTATACATAACATCTGCATCAATATATTTATGAAGTCCGTTATTATTCTTAAACAAATTATAGGCAAAAAAAGCTGTTCTTTCTGAATGCAAAAGAAGACTTTCTATTTCATCTGTTGAATCTATATATGCACAAGAAGGATTGCTTTCTGAATAAATAAACTTTAATTCTTCATCACTGAGTAAAGAAAGAGCATCTTCTATTTTTAAGCAGGTTTTGTCTTTTTGAAAACTATATTTAAATGTAAGCAGAGTAAGCGGTAAATCTCTTGCGACAATCTTTATAAGCTCATCTCTATCTATTTTTTCTTTTCCATCAGAAGCTTTGCTTACAATCTTCATTGCTTTTTCTGCATGAGACTGAATTACAGGAATTTTTTCCTGCATGCTGATGAATTCATAAGAAATCATTTCTACGCCGGCAAAAATTGTCTTATTACAGGGTAAAAGAATTCTGGTTATTGTTTCTTCATCATTAGAAAAAACCTGATAATTATCTTTTGTAAGTCCAATTCTTTTTAACATAAGAATAATAATTATTATTCCCAGTCCGGCACCCTCCTGCTGATCAATTACGTTTGTAACAACCTCTTCCATTGATTTGTATTGATGAGCAAGACGAATTTTGTCCTGAATTCTTTCATTTTCAAATGGTGTTAATTTGGAATTATTTTTTATCTCAATAATTACATTATCATCTGTAAGGCGCATTGCAAGCTTTACATAAAGCCCGGCCTTTCTTTGCAGCTCTAGATAATAATTTATATTCTCTAAGGTTTCTTCCTTAAAGCTTTGCATTCCTTCTTCATATTCTTTTGGATCAAATATGTTAAGATTTTTTTCGTGGAAATAAACTCGTTTTGTATTTGCTTTTTTTGCATTTATAAGAAGTTCACTAAGACAGAAATTTATATATTCCTTTAAGTGTTCCTGATGACATTCTTCCAAAAAAGCATCTGTCACCTTCTGGATATACACTTCCATGTTTCGAGGTAAAATATATGATAAGATTTCTATTGGAAGTTGAAGTTTAATTGCATTTCTAATCTTTTTTCTATCAATTTCCAGATATTCATCTAACTCTGTCATTGTATATTTATTTTAATCCATAAATTGAAAAAAGTAAAATTATTTTTTCCCACCGCTTTATGCAATTTTTTCAGGTGGCGCCGCAAAAGTATTATTTGTTTTACAGCAACCACCCAAAGCTTTTACTCTTCAAACATTTTTGCAATTTCATTCTTATAAAGCTCGTTAATTCTAAAACGCATAATTTCCTGTTTAGCAGAAAGTTCTACGCCAACTTCAAATGCTTTTGTAATAAGAGTGAATTTTGCAATTCTTTCAAACATTTTAAAGCCATTCTTAGAACTTATAAGGTTTGCAATTTCGTTTTCATACAATTTCTGAATAATTTCCGAAGCAAGAAGATTTTCGTATGTATCATACTGAATACCATTATCAGCTGCATAAGTTTTTACTTCATCTTCATCAACAAGAATAAGTGCTGCAAGATAACGCATATCCTGACCAACAACTACTGCCTGCTTAATGAATTTTGATTCAGAAAGCTTTGTTTCAATTGGAAGTGGTTCAAGATTTTCTCCACCACGCAAAACGATTGTATCCTTAATACGTCCTTTAATACAAAGTTCATTATGAATTGTCATCATTGCAAGATCGCCTGTATCTAGCCAGCCTTCTTCATTTATTACTTTTGCAGTCAAATCTGGACGCTTGTAATAACCTTTCATTACAGTTGGTCCTTTAACCTGAAGAACACCTTCTTTTCCGCGCCCAAGAACAAATCCATCATTAGGATCTACAATTCTAACCTGAATTCCTCTGATTGCAGAACCAATTGTACGGAAAACAGGAGCCGCAATAGGACGAACAGCTACGATTGGAGCCGTTTCTGTAAGTCCATATCCTTCTACAATTTCTACACCAATTGCCCAGAAGAATTCATCAATATATTTAGGATATGCACCGCCGCCGGCAATTCCTGCACGGAAGTTTGTTCCAAGCATTGCTTTAATTTTTCTGAATACTAAAAGATTTCCAAGTCCATAAAGCGGCCATAAAAGGCACCATGGAATTAAGAATAAAATCCACCAGAATACTGTATAATAACGTGTATAACATGCATTCTGATTAAACATTTTTCGGCTCATAGCCTTTTGAGCCTTTGCAATATTAACAAAGAAATTGAACATTCCAAGTACAATTCCACCAGTTTTACGCATTTTCTTAGTAACGCCGTCATAAACTGCTTCGAATACACGTGGAACAGCAGGAAGAAGATGTGGATTAAGCTTTTTAAAATCTGCAAGAAGAATTGAACCAATTGGCTTTGAATAACACAGACAACCACCCTGAATTGTAATTACATATTCTACTTCTCGTTCAAATACATGCCATACAGGAAGAACAGAAAGAGCCTTATCGCCAGGATTAATAAAAATTCGCTCCGGAATTTCATCAAGCTGTGCAAGGAAGTTATGATGAGTAAGCATTACGCCTTTTGGTGTTCCGGTTGTACCTGAGGTAAAAATGATTGTCGCAAGATCCTCTCCCTTTCCTTTTTCAAGTTCAGCTTCTACTTCGCCTGCGTGTTCAATTCTCCATTTTCCACCAATTTTCATTAATTCATCAAAGAAAATAATTTCTATACCTTTATCTTCTGCTGCTTTAGAAACTTCTTCTTTAATGCTGTTATCAAAACAAATAATCTGTTTTACGCAAGGAAGCTTATCCTTTAAGGTAACAATTTTATTAACCTGAGAATTATTTTCAGCAATAACAATTTTTGCTTCAGTTATGGAAAGGATTTTTTCCAGATCATTTAATGTAGCATCGCAGCCACGAGGAACATCAATAGCTCCAATTGCCATAATTCCTAAATCTGCATGGAACCATTCTGCGCGGTTATCAGCAATTAAACCAATTTTATCTTCCCTTTTTACTCCAATACTTATAAGAGCAGCACCAAAATCCAAACCTCTCTGAAACATTTCTCTGTAAAGAATAGGTTCAAATTCTCCGCCTTCTACTCTTTTCATCTGCGCTGGAATTTCCGGCCATTTTTCTGCAGAATCTTTGAGCATTTTTGGAATAGTATAGTTTTCATCGAATACCATAACTTTTTCTCCTACCTAAGAATGAATGACATTTTTAAATATTTTGTCAACTTAAATTCAGTATAAAAAAAAATTTAAAATATAGCAAGTAGTAAATCTGTCGTATTGTTATACATTTTTTTTTGTGCCAAATTTATTGTGCCGCAAAAATTATTCTTGCGGCACAAATTTTTCTTACGGGAAAAAATTCTGAACTTTATTAAAAATTCCGGGTAATTAGATTTATTCCCCGCGACCAAGCAAAAATGCTTTTTTATTCATTTCCAAAAACTGAGGCTTTACAAGCTTTTCAATTGCAGACATCCAGGCTTCAACAGGAAAATCCATATATTTAGAAAGACGTCCCATTAAAACAATGTTTACTGATTTTGCAGTTCCGGCCTGCTCGGCAAGAGAAAGACAATCCAGTGCATCAACCTTAAGTCCGGAGTTTTTCATTGTTTCAATAAGATTTTCAGGATATTCTGCAGCGCCGGTAATTACAGGCATCGGGTCAATTTTTTGAGTATTTACAACTATCTGACCATCTGCCTTAAGATATTCTGTATAACGTGCTGCTTCAAGAAGCTCAAAAGATACAATAAAATCTGCTTCACCTTTATCTACAATTGGAGAATATACCTTGTCGCCATAACGTACATAAGTTACTACCGAACCACCACGCTGACTCATTCCATGAACTTCACTTACCTTTACATCAAAGCCGGCATCAAGCAGAACCTGTCCCAAAGTTTTAGAAGCAAGCAAAGCACCCTGTCCGCCAACACCAACAATCATTATATTTTTTACCATTTCAGTTCTCCTTCTTCAGCACAAAAAGATATTCCTTTACATGAATATCTCTGTTCTGTAAGTTACGGCTGCCGCGGAAAGTGTTATAGGCAATTTCCACGGTTTTAAGTTTACCATATTTTTTTAACATTTGCGACATATCCTCAAAATTTATAAAGCCTTCCGAATTATACGAAACAATTATATATTTTGAATCCAGTTCGCAAATTATTTTTTCCATAGAATCCATTACACGTGCACGCTTATTAAAATCAGAATGATTCCATCCCTGAGTTATTCCACTTACACGGCTAATTTCTACATCAAGTTTATTTTTTAAAATAAGATTCAACATAAAATAATTTGAACCATAAGGATGCTGATTATACGGCGGATCCAGATAGGCAACATCCAGTTCTTTAAGTGCACCACTTTGTGCAAGAGTTACTGCGTCCTGCTGAAAAATTTCTACATCGGAATTAAAATTACTAAAAACAGGTTTTTTTAAAACTACCTTTCCCTGAATTCTTGGAAGTGCATTTTTTCCTTTACCACCAAAACAGCCTATTCCGGTAGTCCGATCTTTGTAAAAGCCTTTAAAAACCCCGCTGGTATTTACATGTACAGAAGCTTCAGTAATTAATGGCGCAAGAAAAAAACTCTGCATTTTTGGTGGGACCAGACGTTCTGTTAGGCTTCTATAAGTGTCTATTAAAACTGCATTCTCGTGAGTATAAAAAACACGCTCACCTGGCTTAATATTATTGTCATCCTTTGGAGCATAGTTTTTTGTAATTATACCATTTATTTTTCTTCTGGCGCATGCTTCTTCTATTTGCAAAAGAAGAGAATTATATTGTTCTGCCGGAAACTCACTAACGTTAGTTAGGTAACATTCGTTCAAAACACGAGAATAATTTTCCAAATCATTTACTATAAGACGCTTAGAATACTGTTTAAGCATTCGTGCAACAATTCCGGAACCGGAAAATAAATCGGCACAAACAAGCTTTTTTTTACCTATGGCTTTTGAGATTTCTAGAATTTCTTTTTCTATATTTCCAATCAGACTTCGCTTATTACCAATATATGTAATTATCTGTGAAGTCAGAAACTCGTTATTTTCCGTCATCTGAAGATTTACAATGCGCCGAATTTACACATCTGACTGCAAACTCCACAGCCTACGCAGAGTGTTGCATCAATCTTTGCCTTGCCATTCTTCATTGCAATTGCAGGACAGCCAATCTTCATACACATCTTGCAGCTCTTACATTTATCCTGGTCCACAACCAGCGGAGGATTATGTTTTACTTCTTTAAGAAGTGCACACGGTCTGCGGCTGATAATCAGGCTTGGCTCTGCAACTTCAAGCTCCTCGCGAACAGCAGCTTCACATTCTGCAATATTGTAAGGATCAACTACACGAACTCTGTTAATTCCCATAGCTCGTGCAAGAGCTTCCAGGTCTACACGGCCGGCAGGGTCTCCGTAAAGGTTCTTTCCGGTTGTAGGATTCTGCTGATGGCCAGTCATACCAGTGATTGAGTTATCAAGAACAATTACAGTTGAGTTAGACTGATTGTAGGCAATTGTTGCAAGACCTGTCATTCCCGAATGCATGAAGGTTGAGTCGCCGATTACGGCAACTGATTTCTTTTCATTATCTGCTCCGCCAGCCTTGTTCCAGCCGTGAAGTCCGCTGAAGGAAGCACCCATACAAAGAGTTACGTCCATAGCGCTGAGCGGTGCAACCGAGCCCAAAGTATAACAGCCGATATCACCAAATACAGTTACTTTCAATTTATTAAGGGCATAGAACATTCCGCGGTGAGGACAACCTGCACACATGATTGGAGGGCGAACCGGAATCTGAACTCCGTCAAGTTTTTTACCAGCCGGAACTTCCTTTCCAAAAGCGGCTGCCACAAGATTCTGGCTGAACTCGCCGCAGATAGGGAACATATCCTTTCCGTGAATCTCGCACTTAAGGCCGAGTCCGCGTACAAAAGCTTCAATAACAGGATCAAGCTCTTCAACAACAATCAGCTTTTCAAGACCATCTGCAAACTTGCGGATCATATCAGCAGGGAGAGGATTTACCATTCCCAGCTTCAAGATATTTACTGAATCGCCGAGAACTTCCTTTACATACTGATAGCTTGTAGATGAAGTGACGATTCCAACTTTATCAGACTGCACGGTGGTTGAGTAGCCCGCAGGGCGTATCGAAACCACCGCCGTAGACTTTTCTATTCTATTAACACCACTTGTCTCACTCCACTTCTCCAGCTCCTTCATTCTCTGCTCAACAAAAGGATGACGCTTAATTGCGTTTGCAGGAGCCATTACATATTTAGAAATTGTCTTTTCGTATGCTTTATGTTCAGGCACTGTGCGCTCAATAGTTTCTGTAATGCTCTGACTGTGAGCAACGCGGGTACACATTTTGTACAAAACCGGAGTATCAAATTTTTCACTGATTTCAAAAGCCATTGCTGCAAAGCGACGGGCCTCATCAGCATCGCTAGGCTCAAGCATAGGAACCTTTGAAGCGATGGCATGATGGCGGCTGTCCTGTTCGTTCTGAGAAGAATGCATTCCAGGATCATCAGCAACACCAATAACAAGACCGGCATTAACACCTGTATAACTCATTGTATAAAGAGGATCGGCTGCCACGTTTAAACCAACATGCTTCATACCACAGAATGCACGGCGACCGGCAAGACAGGCACCAAAAGCTGACTCAAGAGCTACCTTTTCATTTGGAGCCCATTCACAATAAATTTCCTTAAAACGAGCAGCTTCTTCTGTAATTTCTGTACTTGGAGTTCCAGGATAACTGGAGATAAATTCACATCCACCTTCAAAAAATCCGCGTGCTGCAGCGGCATTTCCTAGCATAAGTTGTTTCATTTCTTTACC
Source organism: Spirochaetales bacterium (assembly GCA_029098225.1). Classification (GTDB taxonomy): domain Bacteria; phylum Spirochaetota; class Spirochaetia; order Treponematales; family Treponemataceae; genus Treponema_D. The sequence goes on from JAQXNX010000010.1 coordinate 143,666, forward strand.
TTATTTAAAAATTTTTAAGTGAGACTTTAATTTTACATTGAATTTAAAGAATGGTAAATATGCAGGAAATATTGATTACATTACTAAAATTATGCTTTATAATTATTATATATTTCTAAGGAGTCATTATGAATAAAAAATTTTTTAAACTGCTTTGGTTTGGTTTTCCTCTTAGTAAATTGGTTTATGCATATATTGCATATATGAATATTAAAGAAATCAACAATTCTTTAGAAATGATTAATCTTTTATTTATGTTTATTGGAATTATAACTTGTTTTACCAGTATAATTTTTTCAAAAAAAATCTTTCAAGATAACTTTTCTGAAAATAAAATTCTTAAGGCTTTCATAGGAACTAAGAATGCAGATGAACTCTCTACAAAATTTGCACTTTATACAATGATGCTTGGATTAGCAGAAACTTCTGCACTTTTTGGATTAGTACAATTCATTATCACAGGAAATTTAATTGCAGGTGCAATGATGTTCGGATTTTGTTTTATTGCATGGCTTTTTAATTATCCTTCAGAAGTTTAAAGAATACTGTCTTATTTTTGATAATTTTATATAAATCTCCACCCTTACAATTGTGTAAATTTTTCTATATAATTTATTGTATATAAATTTAATTTAATAATTGTGGAGAATATTTATGAATAAAAAAATTTCTACTTCTGCCTATTTATTTTTTACATCTGCATTTACTTTTTTTGCTGCTATATTATTTTCTGGTTTAGCTGTTAAAGATATAAAAATACTTTTGTATCCTGTTTTTATTCTCGATATTACTTATGGAACTTTGATTAGAGCAGCATTTGGCGGACTGATTTTATATTTTATTAAACGCATTAACAATGAACGGGCCAATATAAAATTTGTGAAAAAATTTTTTTATGTTGCTTTTTTTATTTTTGCAATTTGTATATATGTTGCTGTCTTTTTATTATTTATCGAGTTTATGAAATCTCTTTTCTATTTACCAGGTTCAATAGATTATTTCATAATGAGTAAGCTTGATAATTTTAATTTTGTTCCGATGAATGATTTCTTTTCTTCTATCTGGAATTTACCTCAAACTATAGAATATTTTTCTACCTCTGAAAATCCAACTTATCTGCCTTATCATGTTTTTAATTTTTTAAGTAATGCATTCTTTTTTGCTGCTTCAATTATATTTATTTATTCAACAGGAAAAATCTACAAAGAGCTTCAGGAAAAGGTATCTTTGCAACCAGCTGAATCTAAAATAACTGGCGAAAATGAAGCCTCACCCGTTAAAATGACTTTTGGTAAATCAATAAGCCAGTGCTTTTACAAAAATTTTTATTTTGAAGGAACTGCCAGCCGCTCAGAATACTGGTGGTTTTTCCTTTTTACAAATGGCATAAAATTACTTCTTGTTCTCGCCACTTTCTTCTGTGCAGTTAGTTTTCATGAATTTCTTCTAATGATTTTATTTGCACTTTTTGCAATTTTTCATGTTATTACTTTTTTACCAGAAGTTTCAGTTTCTGTACGCCGCGCACATGATGCAGGCTTAATGGGATTATTTGCTTTTCTTCCGCTGTTTAATTTTGTAACAATGCTTTTTCCTACTGATGAAAATTCAATTTACAAAGACGGCCGTTGCAGACATCCAAAGTTAAAGGCTTTGGCAAGGATTGTACTTGTAATTTCTTTAGTTCTTTTTATTGTATATTTTATTGCAATAGAAAAAAATCTTTATTTTGGAAATTATTTATTCAGATTTTTTTAGATTATAAAAAATTAAAAAGGAAAATATTATATGAAAAAAAGTTTATTTATTGCTCTTATTATTTTTGTATTGTTCTTTAAAGCATATTCCAAAGAAACTTCTACTAAAAAAGGTTCTATTTATGATTTTGCTTTTGAAGGAATTGAGAAAAGTTATAAGGATTACAAAAAAAATCCAAAATATTATGTAAATGGGCCTTTTAATACAGATGGGCTTGCAAAAGAAAAGGGATGGAAAAACAAATACTCTGTAGGACCGGAAGGAGATTTCTGGTCAATTATAATTTACCTGGAAAAAGGAAAAAATATTCTTATTCGATCTGTTGATATAGCAGAAAAAATTGAAGAGTGGTATTTAGCAAAATATATTGGCGAATCAAAAACCAAAATTCTTGAGGATTTTCCTTTAGCAGATAAAGATACGGATAAAGGCTTTGTAATTTTCTACGATTCAGACGAAAGATTTATCATTTCGGTAACTGTAAAAGATGAAATTATTACACATATCAATATTTCCGCAAGGCTATAATAAAAACTAAGATTTGAATGAAAAAACTATTTACAATTTTTTTTATACTTTTTTTGTGTACAACATTTTACGCTGAACCAAATTATTCTTTTTTCAATGAAAAATGGAATGTTGTTCACCTGAAAAAATCAACTGTAAGAAATTGTCTTGAAATTTCCCGCAATGGTGGAAGATGGATGCTTGAGCTTCCGACTATTGAAGAACTAAAAAATTATGATTTTGATGAAAATGATATTAAGGAAAACAAAGATGGCTTTGAACTTCATTTTCACTGGGGAGGTGGCAATTATATTCACCATGATATTTTCTTTTTCAAGGAATTTGAAGATGAACCATGTCTTTACAAAATAGAATCAAATTGGACAGAAAACAGCTGGGATGATAAATTAAATGACTGGAAAGTTATTGAAAACTCAGAGACCTCGGAAATCAATCCGCCTGTAAAAATCAGCAGATTGGGAATAAAAAAAATACTTTCGCTTTTAGGTTCTGGTTATGATTCTATTCCTAAAATTACATGCCTTGATTCAGATTATGATAAACCGATAAAAGACAAAATCATGCACATTGAAGTTTCTTATGACTGGGGCGAAGGAAAAAGAATTCACCATCTTGAATATGTTTACGGCGAAAATCCACACGGAATGTTTGGGCTTGCTGAACGTTTTGAGCCAGCTGATTTGGGAATAGAAAAAAAACATTTTGACCTTGTAGATTTAAACTTTGACGGCTTTGATGATATCCTGATTTTTGCCGGCTACACAATGAATGGTTCTCAGCCATATTATGATGCATATTTATGGAATCAGCGCACTGACCGCTTTGAATTAAATCCACCATACTGGAATGAAATATGCCGCACCTATGTAAAATGTAATGAAATTGATAGACTTTTATACTCAAGCTACAATACAACCCGCGGATTAATTATTTATTACATTTATGAATACGATGAAGCAGGAGAAAAATACATAACTTCTGAAAAACTATATTATAATTATAAACTGGACTTGTATTCCGAAAATGAAAAATATTCGGACTGGTATACAGAATGGGATTTGAATGACACAGATATTGTGCCATACGAAAAGCTTCCAAAATACTGGAAAAGGGCAATAAATTTTAAAGGATGGGATTTTTAAGATGACACTAAACGAAGTAAAAGGCTTAGTCACACAAAATGATATTGGAGTATTTTTTGATAAAGATAATCCAAGGTCAAATGGTCTTTGCATTTACGAAGAAAATGGTAAGTGGTATGTATTTGCAACCGATGAGCGTTGGGTCAAAATGGGACTGCGTGAATTTGAAAATGAGGACGAAGCCTGCCAGTCGTTCCTTAAACGTTTAGAAGCATCCAGAAGACTCGGCTGGGAATATTAGAAATATAATTTCTTTTTCTCTGTTTACTATCAATAAGTAATAATGTAAACTTTTTATAAGAATAAAAAAAAGTTTGGGATAGCGAAAAGGAAACACAGGCGCATTAAAGCTCAAATTCCTTGGAATAAAACTTATCTACAAATTGTTTTATTGTACCGAATGGAAAAAAAACTCATTACAGCCCGAACAGCCGGAACAGTCATCATTATTTTAATGATTGCATCAAGTTCACTTCTGTAGGATAAAATCAAAAACTTGTGGTATAATAACTGTAAAAAAAATATGGAAAAAAGTAAAAAAACTACACTACATGTAAAACTCTTTTTAATTTCTGAAATTCTGTTTTTTCTGATGATTATTGGTTGGGTGCTTACAGAAATTGTTTTTCCGCTTCCTGAATATATACAACTTCGAATGATTGAAGATCATGAAAAATGGTCTCCGAGATTTTGGGATAACGCAGTAATTGTTCTTTTTGAATTTGGTTCTCCTGTTATATTTTTAATGTCGCTGGTCGGAATTATTTTAAGTCTTAAAAAGTTTCTGCCGGAAAAATCCTGTTTAAAAGAAATCCTTGCCGTTTTTTTGATGTTCTTGAGTTTTATTGTATTCTGTTTTTTTCGTATAATTCCGCTACTATTCGGAATTACCGTCATCATATTTTTCGTATCATTATTTAAAATCATCCGCACAATAAAAAACTTACGTAAGAAAAATGTAAGTGTTAAAGAAATCATAATGTTCTGCATAATGATTTTTAATTTTATCATTTATAGCAGTATATTAACTGTTTACACGGTATTTTGTTGTTGGTGAAATTAAAGAAAAAATCCAGAACGATGATTTTGTTTTTGAATGCAGTTATACGGATGGGGACGCTTTGGTGCAGGTTATTTTGTTGTATAAGGAAATCTGTGCGTCGAAAATTGATTCGGAAATTTTTGAGCACGGCCGATTAACTGATATTGATTTTTTGGAAAATCTCTTAAATACTTATAAGGAAATTGATGAAGAAAGTTTTAATTAAGGAAATGTGACATTTATGAAAATTTATATGTTAAAAAGTGATATTGATAATTACAAAGGCTGTTATTTACAAGACGAGAAGATTGATAATTCGTTGGTGAAAGTTTTTAATAAAGGTGTGGAATTGTCGGTTTCTCCTGAGGTTAAATTTGTATACGATAAAGAAACAAAAAATCCGGCCGGTGACATTTGCGAATGTTATGACTGCAGGGGTTATTTTATAAGCAGTAAATGTGAAACGGTTTTGAAAAATGTCTCGAAGATAAAAGCTCAGTTCATTCATATAAACGATGATTTTATTCTTTTTAATAATCTGATTGTTTTGGACAAACTGGATAAATCAAAAACAGATTTCAAATATTTTGAAAATGACATTTTGGGCGTAAATAAATATTGTTTTGAAGATTTTGATTATCCGCCGGTTTTCCAGGTAACGCTTCCGAACGGTTTGACTGTTCGTGATTATTTTGTGACTGAAGAATTTGTAAAAATTATAGAGGATAACAATCTCAATGGTTTTTTGTTTGAAGAAATATAAGACTGCGCAAAGGATTGTAGCCGCGCCGAAGGCGGCCACTGGACTGAACGAACTAACGGTAGTTAGTGAGTGAAGGAAGCGGCTGGAGCGCGGTTAGCGCGGAACGGCGGAAAGCCTGACCGACGCTTGCGGCGGATGCGCCCTAAGGAGAGAATTATGATTTTGAAGTTGTGAGCTCTGAAAGCGGCAGGCCGGAAGACACTATTGGCGGCTTTAGTGAAAATAATGATTTTTTACGATTGCACATTAAAGATGCTGATTTGATTTTTTGAATCATTTTAGCAAAGATGAAGATTCCATTAAAAAATTTATTCAGGGAATTAATTCTTTGAAAAATGCGTCTGTAAAATAAGGAGAAATCTATGATAAAAATTACAGGAACAAATACTTTTATTGATGTTGAAATCGACGGCCGCATTGTAAGGATTCAGGGCGAAATGGGCATGGGCGAGTTTTATTGCCATAAAGGTTCCATGCAGGAATGGCTTGTACCTGCCGGAGAAAAAATCTCTGAAGAAGATAAAAAGATGATTATTCAGCGTGTTATGGAAAAAACTGCAGGCTCTCATATGGTCATTACGTTTGATGAAGAAGAACCGGTAAAAACTGAAACGAAAAAAAAAGAACTTTCAATTGTTCCAAAAGATACTGCCGAAAAATACCTGGGTTATATGAATACGATTGTAAATGAGATTTTGGACCTGCTCAAAAAACTGAATCTGATGATTGAAGCACAATTTGATAAAGAAGCCGAAAATGAAAAAAACAATATATTTTTTGATGAAAATTGTTTTGATGAATTTCTTGAGCAGTATAAAAAAGTAATTACACCTTTCTGCACAGAAGTATTCCTGAGCAAATGGTATAGAAACAGCATTGCAAAACCAGGCAATTATTATTATCTGAATGAATCGGCAACAGTCTATTTTACAATGAAGAGAGAATCCAAGGCTCTTGTCTTTATTGAGCCAACTGAAGAAATTTCCGCTGAATGCTATAAATTTGAACTTATAAATGTAAATGGAAAATATTTGATTGATAAAATGTTCTACTATTTTAAGCGCGAGCAGATATACCACAAAATGCAATGGCTATAGAGTTTTTTCAATTAAATAATACATTGTACACTGGAGAAAATTTCAATGGATAAAGAAATATTGATAGCAATGCGTAAGGCCGTAAAAAAGAATGATTTAGTAACTGTAAAACAATTACTTGAACATAATAAAGAATTATTGAATTATGAAACTCCATTTGGTACTTTTCTTCATGATGCTGCTCTATTTGGAATTTATGATATGGCCAAATATTTAATAAGTTGTGGTATTGATATTAACAAGAGAGCAGGTACATTAGATATACCTCCAGTTACATGCGCTGCTTCAAATGGATATTTAGATATTGTAAAACTTTTATACGATAATGGTGCAACTTTTGATGTAAGCACCCCGGAAGGAAATCCTTTGTTTGCAGCTATTCCAAATAATCACTTTGAAGTTGCAAAATTCCTTATAGACCACGGCATAGACATTACAGCAAAATATTACATTGGTAAAATTAAACACTGTGATGCCATGGAATACGCAAGGCAATGGGGCAGTACAGAAATATATGAATATTTAAAAGCAAAAATTGAAAAATAATACAGGGCCTAAATGTAACTTACAAGTTCTTTACAAAGCGTAACCAGATTATATCTTATTCCTTTACGTTTATTCCATGAACGGGTATTCCATTCTTCCTGAGAAACATCATCGCCTCCGTAAATGATTGCACCATAATCAAAATTACGGAACTGTGCAACTGCTATACATCCAGCCTGCTCCATTTCTACAATCTTTGCACCTTCTGCTTTTCGCTGTTCAACTAGTGCCTTTGTTTCGCGGAACATTGCATCTGTTGTCCAGGTTATTCCAGTAAGATAAGAAATTTTATGTTCTTCAAGATAATCAGAAATTTTCTTTGTAATATTTTTATCTGTATAAATATAGCGTGATGGTTTTATATATCGATAAGAAAAGCCTTCATCGCGAATTGCACCTTCCACAACAAGCAAAGTTCCTACTTTAATATTTTTATCGAGTACACCACCACCACCACAGAATATAACTTTTTTGACTCCGCAGGCAGCAAAAAACTCAAGATTGCCCGCACAAGCAGGACATCCAACATAACCAAGAGTAATCAGAATATCCGGCTGATCTTTAAAACGGTAAACCTCAACAGGATTTTCTCCTTCAATTAAACGTTCCAGCTCCAGCTGATTATTTTCCTTTAATTCGTTCATAACTTCGGGAAAAAAAGTAATAATCATTTTATCTGAAGAAAAAGGTTCCAGATTCCATTTGAATGGAGAAACTACTGCGTCTAAATCGTCATCAAATTCTAAAACAGGATATTCGTTTTTTGTTATCATATTTGCAAAGATAACATTAATTTTATTAAAAATCCACCTTTGCAAGAAATTGCCCAAAAAAAATGTATTCCGCAAAAATCTGCGGAATACATTATCCCTTAATATAATAATTGATGTTTGGAAATTTATTTTGAATAATTAAAATTCATTTCCAGGAAATCGTGGAATCATATCTGTTGCTTTTTTGATTTCTTCATCTGTTGGAATATAATCTCCCATTTTTCCATCATTAAAAGCCTGGTAAGCGTACATGTCAAAATAGCCTGTTCCTGTTAATCCAAAAACAATATTCTTTTCTTCGCCGGTTTCTTTACACTTCATAGCTTCATCAATTGCAACGCGGATTGCATGGCTGCTTTCTGGCGCTGGCAAAATACCTTCTATGCGGGCAAAATCTTCTGCAGCCTGAAAAACAGAAGTCTGTTCAACAGAACGAGCTTCCATCAATCCCTGATCATAAAGTTCACTTACAATGCTGCTCATTCCATGATAGCGCAATCCACCTGCATGACTTGCAGAAGGCATAAAACCGCTTCCTAATGTATACATTTTCTGCAAAGGACAAACCTTTCCGGTATCGCAGTAATCATAAGCATAAACACCACGTGTTAAACTTGGACAGCTTGCAGGTTCAACAGCTATTATTTTATAATCAGCTTCTCCACGGAGCATTTCGCCTGCAAATGGAGAAATTAATCCTCCAAGATTACTTCCGCCACCTGCACAACCAATAATAATATCTGCCTTAACTCCATATTTATCTAAGGCTGCTTTTGTTTCAAGGCCAATAACACTTTGATGCAGCAATACCTGATTCAAAACAGAACCAAGCACATAACGATAGCCTTCGTGAGTAGTTGCATGTTCAACAGCTTCTGAAATTGCGCATCCAAGTGAACCGGTAGTTCCCGGGAACTCAGCATTAATTCGTCTTCCCACTTCTGTATCCATAGAAGGAGAAGGTGTTACATTAGCTCCATAAGTACGGATTACCTCGCGGCGGAATGGCTTTTGCTCATATGAACATTTTACCATATAAACAATGCAGTCAAGTCCAAAATATGAACTTGCCATAGAAAGAGCTGTTCCCCATTGTCCTGCACCAGTTTCGGTTGTTACGCCCTTAAGCCCCTGTTTTTTTGCATAATAAGCCTGAGCAATTGCAGAATTTAATTTATGACTTCCTGATGTATTGTTTCCTTCAAATTTATAATAAATATGTGCCGGTGTTCCAAGCTTTTTTTCAAGACAGTAAGCACGAACAAGTGGTGCCGGGCGATACATTTTGTAGAAGTTTCTGATTTCTTCCGGAATTTCAATAAATGCATCTGTTTCATTTAGCTCTTGTGCAACCAGCTCTTTACAAAAAACCTTTTCAAGTTCTTCTGCAGTACATGGCTTATGTGTCTGAGGATTCAAAAGAGGTGCCGGCTTTTTTTTCATATCTGCGCGAACATTATACCAGGCCTTTGGCATTTCTGATTCTTCAAGATAAATTTTGTAAGGAATTTCTTTAGTTGACATTTTTTAGCCTCCCAATAGACTCCAAGGCAATGTTAGCTTATGGAGGAGTTTTTCTTTATATTATAATTTTTCCAGCCTGCAATCTGTTGTAAATATCATGCAATTTGGATCTTTTTTAGTACAGGGCTTCCATTCAGGAAGTATTTCTTCTTCTTCCTTCTGGCGTAAAATGAATTCTTCTTTATGAGGAATATATTTTATTCCGGAAGATTTTGCAAGACCAGATTTAGATCCATCATCATTAGGATTTCCTGTTTTAATAAAATTGCACATATAGTTACACATTTTTCTTGCCATATCATAATGAACACCTGTAAAAGGACGCCAGCATTTAGCAAGAGTTTCAAAGAAAAACCATAAATCTACAGAATGGAATTTTCCAGGATTATCCCATCCAGGAATAGGAACATCAAATTTATAAACATAATTTATGTTTTTTAACCCCTTTTTTTCTTCAATTTCCAGAAGTCTTTCAATTCCAAGTTTTATAGTATTCTGAAGTGTTTCTTTATTTTCAGGTGTTGCAGAATCCAGAAATTCATCTGTAGTATAACCACAAAAAATTGGAGGAAGCTCCAGATTTTCTTTTTCCAGCATATCATAGATATCACCTTTTATAAAAAGATTTTCATAAACAGGAAGAAACATTTGAATAGATTTTCCATAGCCTCCCCACTCAGACCATTTTTTCCAGAGAAAATCTGAAGAAAGTTTTCTTGCTTCTTTTAAGGTTTTTACACCACAGAATTCAAAAAATTCCTTTCCAATATTTTCTGCGTCTTCAACAGTATATTTTGGAAACATCTTTCTATATGGATTATAAAAAAGTCCGCTTTCTATAACCGCACGCTTAAAATATTTTCTGCTTTCTGAATTACATAGCTGAAAGAGCACACTTCCTCCTCCAGCAGATTGTCCGCCAATTGTAATGTTTTCGCAATCTCCGCCAAATGCATTTATATTTTTATAAACCCATTTTAAGGCAAACTGCTGATCCAATAACCCGAAATTTGCAGGAGCTTCTGGATGTTCTTTAGTAATTTCCTTATGCCCTATAAATCCAAAAAGATTAACTCTATAATTAATTGTTACTACTACAATTCCGCGTCTTGCAATACGTTCCCCGTCAAATTCCATTTCTGCAGAATTTCCATTTTGCCAGCCTCCTCCAAAAATCCAGAAGTATACAGGCAGTTTTTCATCTGCATTTTTTGCCGGAGTCCATACATTTAAATAAAGACAGTCTTCGCTCATAGGAAGTTCAGTATCTACACACCATTCTTTCCCGTATAAATCTTCATCTGGAGGATTAGGAATTGCAGCTGGCTGAATTGGTACAGCAGAAAATTCATAACACTTTCTTACGCCTTTCCATTTTTTTGCAGGCTGAGGAGCTGTCCAGCGTAAATTATTAACAGGAGGCTCCGCAAAAGGAATTCCTTTAAAAACTGTAATTCGAGGATCTGCAGCCTGAATGCCTTTTAAAAATCCTTCTTCTACTTTAACTTCTCTTAGCATAAATTATCTCCATTTTTGTAAAAAAAAACTGCGTCAGAGGAGGAGTATTTTTGACGCAGTTAAATAATTTTAAATTTTTGCACTAAGTACTTTTTGCGAAGCAAAAATGCGCAGCTTAAACAATGGCAAAATGCCATTGTTTAAGTATTATTCCTTAACACCACCAATTGTCATACCAACAACGAAGTATTTCTGAACTAATGGATATACTACGAGAATTGGTAATGTAGCAATAACTGTAATTGCCGAACGAGTACTGATTGGTGTTACAGATGCTCTTGAAGAACCAGAAGCCGCTGCAACTGCCATAGAGTTTGCATCAGCCGCATTTGCACTTTGGTTCTGACTCGCCTGAAGAATAGACATCAATACATACTGTAAAGAATGAAGTTTAGGCTTATCTGAACAATACAAATATGTATCAAACCAGCTGTTCCATGCGTTTACTGCAGTAAATAACGAAACCATAGCAATTGAAGGAACAATAAGAGGCCAGATAATCTGAACAAAGATTCTGAACTCATTTGCACCGTCAATACGTGCTGATTCAACAAAGCTGTCTGGCAGACCGTTGATGTAAGTTCTTACAAGAATGAAGTTGAATACATCTACAAGACAAGGAACAATGTAAACAGCATACTTTCCAAGAAGGTGAAGCTTTTTGATAAGCATATATCCCGGAATAAGACCGGCATTTACATACATAGAAATAACCAGAAGTGTTGTTAATGGCTTTTTAAGCACAAATTCTTTTCTACTTAATGCATAAGCCAAAGTTGTTGTACAGAATACACTCAAAACTGTTTGCAAAACTGTTCTCGTTACAGAAATTAAACCTGCATGAACAATTCTATCGGTTTTAAAAAGGTTCTGATAATTTCGCCATGTAAACTGTCTAGGGAATAATTTGATTCCACCTTTTAATGCATCAAGTCCTTCATTTAATGAGATAGCAATTGTATTCCAGAATGGATAAACAGTTACTACAACTACAAAAGCAAGAGTTATATAAATAATTGCATCAAAAATTATATTACCAATTGTTGTACGTCTTTTTAATGCTAAAGGATCATTATTCTTTATCATATCAATCGCTCCTCACCGCTCTTCTTAGCTATTGAGTTAGCCAGGAGAAGAAGAAGTATGTTAACTGCATTTTTGAAAATACCTGCGGCAGTTGCAAGTCCGTAGCGAGAAAGCTTAAATCCGTATTTTAATACATAAATATCAATAATTTCTGCTACATCCTGAACCAAACCATTTTGTAATAAATATGGCATTTCAAAGCCAACATCAAGAATATGTCCGGCAGACATAATCATCATAATAATTATTGTAGGTTTAATTCCTGGTAATGTAATGTGCCAGATTTTGCGGAGACGTCCACAACCATCGATCTGTGCAGCTTCATATAGACATGGGTCAATGGCGGTCATTGCTCCAAGATATACGATTGTGTTCCAACCAACTTCCTTCCATACATAAGTCCAACCAATGATATGCCAGAAGTAATTTGGCTTAGCCAGGAATTGAATTGGTTCATCTATAATTTTTAAACCTAATAATATACTATTTAATATACCAGTTTTATCTCCAACAAGTACGTTAGCAACAAGTCCTGTTACAATTACCCATGAAAGAAAGTGTGGAAGATAAGAAACTGTCTGAACGAATCTTTTAATACCTATATAGCGTACTTCGTTCATAAATACAGCAAGCAAAATTGCAGTTATATAACCTAATGCTGTACTTATAAGGCTCATGCCTACAGTATTTCGTAATGATAAAAGAAATTCTTTTTCTGTAAAAAGTTGAACAAACCATTTTACACCGACCCAGGTCTGATCTGAAAAAGTCTTATATGGCTTATAATCCTGAAAAGCCATTGTCCATCCCCAAAGAGGAATATATCTGAACAGAATAATGTAAAGAACAAAAGGAAGAGACATAAGAATAAGCATTTTCTGCTTTCCTAAAATCTTCCATTTGCGTTTTCTATTAATATTAATAAGTTCTGTTTTAGCCAAATCCTTTGCAGAACCTGAATCTTTTTTAGATTTCATAAAAAACACCCATTAAAAATGATATAAAAAAAGTCCACGAAAACGTGGACTTTTTTAGACGGGAGAACACATATATGTATTTTCCCGTCAACTATTAAGACTTAACAAAAATTGTCAAATCCTAATTAGTCCTGGAAACCACCAAATGCTTCTACACGGTGATCAAGCTGCTGCTGCATGAACTTGTTGTATACATCTGTAAGTGGCTTCATCAAAGCAACGTATTCATCCCAAGTCTTGTCGAAGTCAGCTGGTTTTCCCATGATCATCTGTGGGAGGTATTTTCTCTGGATTGTTTCGAAGCCGTTCATAGCAACTGCTGCTTCTTCTTCAAATCCACCATTTTCTGCAGATGGGTTACACTGCCACATTGGATACCATCCAGCGTTAGGTCTTTCACAACCTGCACCTACGAATTCAGCATATGAACCTACACCATAAGCTGCCCAGAGATCAAGGTCAACCTGCTTCTGGCTCAAAGCGTATTCCCAATCAAGGTCGTCCATAGAACGTGTATATCCGCTAGGGAGTTTTCCTTCAAGCTTTGGAGCTTCTTCTCTCCAGAGAAGAGCATAGTGATTCTGGTTGTAATCAGGATCTTTCTGCTGGTCGCGCATAGCCTGTGTACGGTATGCAGCACCCTTTTCACCAGTCTTTGAACCATCTGTATCGATGAGGTAATCTTCACCTTCGAATCCCCAGTAGAGAATTTTCTGGTTTTCTTCTTCAATCATCTTATCCATGAACTGAAGAATCTTGATTGCCTTGTCTTCTGGACACTTTACAGTGATACCATAACCTCTCTGGAGGTTAGGAAGAGACTGGTCGCGGTACCAAGGTTTAATTGATTCATCAAATGTTACAGGAAGTGGAGCATATGTTCTTTCATCTTTTCCAGCTGCCCAGAGTGCGTTTTCTGCGTTATCACCCATGAACTGCCATCCCTGGATGAAGAATCCAAGTACACGACCCTGTGAAATCTTAGCATAATACTGGTCACGGTTATCTGTGAATGATGCAGGATCGATCAAGCCGCGCTGGAAATATCCGTTAGCAAGCTTGAACCATCTCTTAGCATTTGCATCTGAAAAGTTGTCTGTATAAACATATTTACCGTTTTCGAGAGTAACGTGTCCGTTTCCATCGTTTGGATATCCTGCCAGGAAGTTAGGTGGGTTCCAAAGGTCAAATGCTTCCCAGTCAGCTGTAATGATATTGAATGGAATTGTTGGCATTCCGTCGATTGTTGGATATTTCTTATAGTAAGCTTCAATAAGGTCGAAGTACTGATCAATTGTCTTTACTTCTGGATAGCCGAATTCCTTAAGAACTGCTTTCTGAATCCACCAGCCGTTCTGGTTGTAATATGTATCAGATGGAGTTCCATCATATACACCGTAGTTAGGAAGTGAGTAGATGTGCTCTTTTACGATGTTTCCGTTAGCATCTTTTTCAGAGTCTGCATCAATCATCTTCTTCCAAGCTGAAGAATAATGCTTCATCAGGTTTGGAGTGTATTTTTCCAAAAGTGGCTTAAGGTCGCGGAGACATCCGGCACCCTGGAACTTCTCTGAGTCTACTTCTACGAGATCTGGAAGGTCTCCAGAAGAAATAAGCAAACCGATTTTCTGGTCTTTGTCGCCTACAAGAATATCCCAAGAGAATGTTACTCCAAAATTCTCTTCAATCCATTTGTAGGTTTTGTTATCAGCAGTTGGCAATTCTCTCTGCTGAATTGTAAAGATAGAGATGTTTAATTTGTCTCCCTTGCCTTTACCAGTAGAAGATCCGGAATTTCCACCACATCCTACTAAACTTAATGCTAGAACAGCTGTAGCTGCTAGTGCTAACATTACTTTTTTCATAAAAGTCCTCCTTTTTATGACTTTATTTTTTTACAATTTTAACTCACTTTCCCATTATTCAAAATAAGAGAAAACCACTAATAAACTAGTTTTTTTGTAAAACGTTTAACATAATAATAAGTTCAGTTTTAAAAGAAATAAACATTTATATTTGCATAAAATTTATACAAAATTGCTATTTTTATGATATAATACAAGCAAATGACCAATGAAAATACAAAAAAACATGAATTTGAGTTTCCTGTAGGGGTTTTTTCTCAGAAAATTTACCTTTCCAAGCCTCATCATCACGTTGAATACGAAATTTTCTGGCTTGATGACGGCGAAGCCGATTTTTACATTGAAGACACCTGTCATATTGTTCATAAGGGCGACATTCTTTTTCTTGAACCAGATACCGTTCATTATGTTACAAACAGGGAAGGCTCTGATTATCATTATTATGCATTCTGTTTTGACATTTCTCTGATTGGCGACAAAAAAGATATTTGCAGAAAAACTTTTGAACGTGTACGTATTCATCGTTTTATTAATTTATCTGAGGAACTTTGTAATAAAATAAAAAAATATGTTGAATTTAAAAAACAAAATTCCTTTGCATGTAATTTCCATATCAAATCTCTTATAATGGAAATAATTTCTTATCTCTTACAGACAAATCAATATGCGCTGATTACTCCTTTTGAAGAATCAAACGATCACAGTATTTTTGCAATTGATGTTGCCATTGAATACATAAAAAATCATTATCCGGAAAATATAAGCCTTGATGATATCCTTGAGTCTGTAGATTACAGTAAAAGTCATTTCTGCAGGCTGTTCAAAGAAAAAACCGGGCTAAGCATTATTGAATATATAAATAAATTCCGGGTTGAAAAAGCGTGTCTGGATCTTATTTACACTAACAAAAATATTACAGAAATTGCAACTGAAAACGGCTTTAATAATATCCAGTATTTTTCGCGGACTTTTAAGGAATTTATGAATTGTACACCTAAGCAGTATCAGAAAAGCCAGACAGGAAAATTTGAAACTAACAAATATCTGCCAGATAATTCCGCACAGACAATTATTGCATCTACAATTCCGAATTCAATTATGTAAGCAGGCCTGCAAATTAATTAAATGAAATTGACTTTAGCTGGCCGGTTCCACTGCCTGTAAATTTTAAATACAAGGCATTTACACCGTCTTTAAAATCTATGGAAGCAGAATGCTCTTCCCAGAAATTTGAACTGTCTGTTAATTCAATTTTTCCAAGAACTTCGCCGTTCCATTTGTTCATTACTTCAAAGCTTCCATAAATATAGCCGCGCGTTTTTATAGTTATTTTATGAACGTTCTTAAATTCAAAATATTTAAAACCAATTGTTGTATTTTTACAGATTCCTGCTATAAATGAAGAATCTTCTGCTTTTTCTATTCCTCCATAAGGAATTCCATTTGCCTGGTCACGTCCATCCTGTGTAACCTTTGGATAATCCGGAGCAACATACATGGAAGGCTTATCTGTAAACAAATTACATGCAAGATAAGCACCGTATTCGCCTTTTGCAGGAAGAGGGCCGCCGTTTAATCCGCAGGAAGTAATTTCTACCTGAGGAATTGTTCCGTCTTCAAGAACTTTAATTTTTTCTGCGCATCCCTGGCGGCTGAACCAGGTTCCGTTTGTATGACGATGATAGAATATATAATATTCGCCGTTTATAAATTCTATTCCACCATGATTGTTTGCGCCGTAAGCAGCCGGCATATCTGAAGGCTTATAAGAATCTATTCCAATATCGCAGTTGCTTACAATTACTCCGCCATATTTAAAATTACCAGCAGGATTTTTACTTGTTGCATAGCAAAGCTCATGCATAACCTGTGATGAATAAACAAAATAATAGGTGTCGCCTATTTTTCTTATTGAAGAAGCTTCAAAAAATGCATGGTCTTTAAATCCTTCCCAGTTTTCTACAGAAGATA
Organism: Spirochaetales bacterium; assembly: GCA_029098225.1. Classification (GTDB taxonomy): domain Bacteria; phylum Spirochaetota; class Spirochaetia; order Treponematales; family Treponemataceae; genus Treponema_D. The sequence continues at coordinate 160,256 of JAQXNX010000010.1, forward strand.
GTTCATACGGACATTCTGCTGATTTTTTCTGTTCTTCTGCAAGCTTTAATGCCTTTTCTTTTTCAAAAGCATAACAATCTCCGGGAACAATTACTTTTGGTTCTTCTTCTATAGTAAGCATATCTTTTCCAAGAACTGTTGCCATGGCACCAATTCTGTCTTTCATGTTGTTCCCGCAAAATGCTGTATAAAGATATGTTTTATTGCCTTCTGTAATAACTGCAGGATCGAACTGAGGCATATCGCCTTTTCTGTCTCCAAGACGAGTTCCATCTTTATAATGAACATAACCGTAGAATTTATATTTTCCTGCAGGAGTGTCGCAGACTGCAACTGAAACAAAGCCTACCTTGTCGTAAACATAATACAAATAATAGCGGCCATCCGGACCGGCACATACATCCGGTGCATATAAAACCATTCTTCCGTTATTTGCCGGATCATCTTCTTTTTTATAAATAATTCCTTCAAAACGCCAGTCGCTTAAATCTTTTACAGGAGCTGAATAGCATACGTAATCTCCAAGACAAAATACACAGCCGTCAGCAAGATCATGTGAACCGTAAACATAAACACGATCTCCAAAAACGTGAGGTTCGCCATCCGGAATATATTCCCAGGAAGGTAAATAAGGATTTAATGCGTTTTTTTTCATATTTTCTCCTGCGTGTGAGGGATTGGAGCACCTTTAGTCCCGCGCAAGCGGGATGAGCCGCGGTTAGTCGGCGAAGTGCGTAAAGCCCGACCCCGCATTTATGCGGGGGCACACCCTATTTAAATATTAAGTTTAAAAAATTATATACTCCGCTTTGAATTGCCTTAAGATCGTGATCGGCACCAGGAACTTCGTACCAAAGATGTTCCGTTCCGTTTTGCTCCAGAAGCTTGTGATAGCTGAGCGGATATTTTCCTACAACGCTGTCATTTGTTCCGCAGCAGACAATAAGAACTTTAGGAAGCGGTTCGGAATATTTTATGTCGGCTTCGGAAAGCTGACCTTTATGCTTCATTTTTATATCGGTTGTTGGGATAAGTCCTGGAGCCGGTGCTATTGCGCAAACATAATCTGCAAGTTCCGGTTTGCTTATTGTAATAAACAGAGTTTCGCGTCCGCCAAGAGAAAATCCGCAGATATATGTATTTTCGCGACCTGTTTTTACATTAAAGTGATTTTCTACATAAGGCATTAAATCTGCAGTAAGCTCGTTTATAAAATTATCATAGCAGTTTACGGCTTCTTCTGTAAAATCCGGTTTAATTGAATTGTCTTTTGTTGCAAACATATTTGGAAAAACAACAAACATTTCTTTTGAATTGTCTTCAAGCGCAAAATTTCCGAATAATTCTTTGATATGAAGGTTTTCATCATTTGTAAATGAATTTTCATCGCCGAAAATTCCGTGAATCATGTAAAAAACCGGATATTTTTTGTTTGCATCGTAATGTACCGGATAAAGTATATTAAAGGCACGTTCCATACCGCAGGTTTTCGAAAAATATGTGACTTTTTCTACTTTTCCATACTGGAAATTTTCTTTAGTTTCCAGAATTTGTGACGGACATAAATATTCCATTCTATTAATTAATCTCCAAAAAGTGCATGTGCATCTTCTGTTTCCATAACAGAAATTTTTGATGTTACGACCGGCTTTTCATCACCTTTTTTTGCATAAAGCTCACACAAATAACGGTAAACATGATTCTGTTCATCGCGGAAATCTTCAGCAATTTTCATTTGAATTGTTGTATTGTTTTTTAAGAATCCAATCTCTGACTTAAATTCCATTACAGAAAGAATAAATCCGGGAAGCGGACTGCGACCTTTAATTGTGTTTGTAATTCCTGTTAATGCAGAAATTCCCTGAGCCATAAATTCAAAACCAACCCAGCTAGGAACTCCATCAAATTCTTTCTCGTAAAAAATACAGTTTTCTGTAATGTCATATTCGCTTGTAATCGTATGTTTTTCTATATCATGAGCTGTTACGCGGGAAAGCAGAAACATTTTTCCTTTGTGAGGAAGATAGTTGATAAGTTCATCGTGTTCAATGTGCTGTTGAATTTCTTTCATTTTTTTTACCATCCAATTACTAAACTTGCATTTGCACCGCCAAAAGCAAATGAATTAGAAAGACAAACTTTTAATTCATAATCTGCTGATTCATAAGCCTCAAATGCTTTTTTATTTTTATCTATTATATTTAATTGTGGAATTTCTGTATCGTATTCTCCATCCCACACCTGTAAAGGCAATTTTATTGTATATTTTTCCTGATTTTTTTTATAGTTCTCAAGATCAATTTTATTCTGAATAAGTGCTTTCCAGCAAATAGAAAGTTCAAGGGCAGCGGCAGCTCCAAGTGTATGGCCTGTTACAGGTTTTGTTGTAGAAGCCGGAACCTTTACATCTTGAAATACTTCTGAAACTGCTTTTGCTTCCATGCTGTCATTAAATTTTGTTCCTGTTCCGTGAAGATTTATGTATCCTACATCTTTTTTTGAAACTCTGGAGTTTTCTAATGCGCGCATAATTGCTTTTTTTGCGCCCGCGCCGCTTGGATCTGGAGATGTTGCGTGATAAGCATCTGCACTTTCGCCCCAGCCTAAAAGCTTTGGAGTTTCTCCAAAAAGTTTTTCTTTTGTTAAAACAAAAAATGCTGCACCATCGCCAAGTGTAATTCCATGACGGTTTTTGCTGAAGGGATTTGTAAGCTCGCTGGAAACGGCTTCCAGAGAGCTGAATCCAATAAGTGTTGTATCTGAAGCTATGTCTATTCCTCCGACAACGGCTGCATCCGCAATATCTGCATAAAGCATTTCTGCAGCTTTAATTATTGCGCCAGCGCTTGAGGAACAGGCTGTAGAAAATGTATTAACAGGACCTCTAAGTCCAAATTTTTCTGCAATAAAAGTTGAAACGTAATCTGCACCCTGAATTTCCAGATTATAATTTTCCGGAAATTTTCCTGATTCAAAATATTTTCTATGACCTGCAACAGAAAATTCAGTTCCGTTATCACACGAACCAACACAAACTGCAACTCTTTCTGGTCCATATTTATTTTTTACTGTTTGAATTTCTTCCGAAATCTGCATAAGAGCTGCTTCTTCAATGCGCATAATTTTCATATCGTAGCGTGCAGAAGATGGTTTTAAATCTGTATCTGGAATTCGTGCTGCAAAATATTCTTCATTATCACATGCTTTAACTTTTTTTATGTTTTTTTGATTTCCAGTCAGAACGCTATTCCAAAGTTCTTCTATATTATACCCTGCACAACTCATTACACCAGGTTTTGAAAAATATAAATTCATTAAAAGCATATTATTATATATAAATGATTTTGAAAATAGGACGATTCTGAAAAAAGTACTTCCCTGTACTTTTTTAAGCTGCAGATTTTGCCGATGTCAAAATCTGCGATATTACGCTTCCTTGCGCAACCACTAACGTGGTGTTTTAGGAGAATCGGGCATAATTATTAAAATTTTTTACTTGTATATAAAAAAATTGATGTTATAATAATAGAGTATAAAAAAACTCTGAGAGGTGATCTAATGGAAAGAATGCAATGTGACAATTGTGGTCACGTTTACGACAAGGATGAAGGTGACGCAAAAAATAATGTTGCACCAGGAACTGCTTGGAAAGATGTTCCCGCAGATTACAAGTGCCCAGAATGTGGAGCCGGAAAAGATAAATTCATTATCGAATAAAATCTTAAGCATTCTATTTTTTTATAATTTGAAAGCGGAACTGTATAAAAAGTTCCGTTTTTTTTTATTTAGGATTTATTACAATCCCTCAAAACGGCAAAATCAAGGCTTTAATCGTGAATATGCCTTGATTCGATGTATTTAAAGGTCATTAAAATAGTTAAATTCAACGTATTTACAGCACTTTATTTTATAAAACTTACTATGTAATACCAGATAAATCCTAAAACGCAGATTATTTTTAGTCCGGTACCTGTCAAAAAACCAACAAAAGCACCTAATCCGGCTTTAAAAACACCTTCTGTTTCACCTTTTCTGTGAATTAATTCACCAATTAAAGCTCCTGCAAACGGCCCAAGAATAATTCCAACAGGACCAACAAAAAAACCAATTATTAATCCGATTGTAGAACCAGTAACGGCCGTTTTGCTTCCTCCGAATTTTTTAGTCATCAAAATAGGAAAAATATTATCTAAAACAGAAACTGCCACCGCAAAAATTCCAGTGATTATTAATCCGGCAATTGAAATTTTACAATATTCAGAAAAAAAAGCGGCTAAAAGCCCAAGCCAGCCTAATGGAGCTCCCGGCAATACTGGGATAAAGGTTCCTAAAAAACCTATAACGAGCAAAAGTCCTGCAACAATTGCTAAAATCAGATTAACGTTCATAAAATTGAATTTAGCAAAAAAAAGCCCATGCGCCAAGTAAAACCCGTAGTAAATTTTCGAATCATTGAATTTTATGTCATTTTCAGTTAAAATTAATTACTTATATTATAAAAAGAATTCCGAACTTTCAGGTTCGGCGGCTAACACCAAGTTTAAGAGGAAAACAATGTCAGCAGAATACGGTGCAAGTAATATCCAGGTTTTGAAAGGACTCGAAGCAGTTCGTAAACGACCTGGTATGTATATTGGTTCAACAGGTCCACGTGGACTTCATCACCTTGTTTATGAAACAGTAGATAACTCAATCGATGAAGCAATGGCAGGCTACTGTGATACAATTACAGTTGCACTTGAACGTGATGACATTGTACGCGTAGTTGATAATGGACGTGGTATTCCGGTTGATATTCACCCTACAGAAAAGATTTCTGCCCTTGAGCTTGTACTTACACGTCTTCATGCCGGCGGTAAATTTGACAAGGGTTCTTATAAAGTTTCCGGCGGTTTACATGGTGTTGGTGTATCCTGCGTAAACGCTTTGTCTGACTGGATGGAAGCAACTGTTAAACGCGACGGACATATTTATCAGCAGAAATATGAACGTGGTGTTCCAAAAACAAAAGTAGAAGTTATTGGTGATATTCCTGAAAACGAGCATGGTACAACAATCCGCTGGAAGGCTGATAAAACAATTTTCACAGAAACAACAACTTATGATTTTGATGTTCTTCGCGATCGTCTTCGCGAGCTTGCTTTCTTGAATTCAGGCGTTGTAATCGTATTCCGTGATGAACGTCTTGAAAATCCAAAAGAAGAAGTTCTTAAGTTCGAAGGCGGTATCAATGAATTTGTAAAAGAAATTGACGAAGGAAAAGCTGTAGTTCCGGCTGACCCGATTTACATCAAAGAAGAAAAAGATGATGTCATTACAGAAATCTCAATGCATTACAATTCAGGATATTCTGAAAACGTACGAACGTTCGTTAATGACATTAATACCCGTGATGGTGGTACTCACCTCGAAGGTTTCCGTTCAGCAGTTCGTTTTGTTTTGAATAAGTTCTTTGAAGGCAACGATAAGCTCAAGAAAAATCTTGATAAAGATGAAAAGCTTACCTACGAAGATTTGAGCAGCGGTCTTACAGCTGTAATTTCCATGAAGGTTCCGGAGCCTGAGTTTGAAGGTCAGACAAAGGAAAAGCTTGGAAACACAGAAGTCCGCACAATAGTTGATCAGATTGTAAAAGAAAAGCTCACAATTTATTTTGAGCAGAATCCTGCGACACTCGAAGCAATTCTTAAAAAGGCAATTGATGAAGCCAAAGCTCGTATTGCAGCCCGCAAGGCAAAAGACAATATGCGAAAGAAGACAATGAGCGATGGCTTTGGTCTTCCAGAAAAATTGTCTGACTGTTCAATGAAAAATCCTGAGCTCTGCGAAGTATACATAGTCGAAGGAGACTCTGCCGGTGGTTCTGCAAAGAAAGGCCGCGACCCTAAGACTCAGGCAATTCTTCCGCTTTGGGGAAAAATGCTCAACGTAGAAAAAGTTCGTCCTGAAAAGGTAATGAACAACGATAAGCTTGAACCGGTAATTGCTTCCCTTGGTGCAGGCTTTGGAAAAGACTTCAATATCGAAAAACTCCGTTATCATAAAATCATCATCATGGCCGATGCCGATGTCGACGGTTCGCATATCCGCACATTGCTTCTGACCTTCTTCTTCCGCTACATGCCACAGATTATTGAGCAGGGTTATGTTTATCTTGCTATGCCTCCTCTTTTCCGAGTTCAGCTTGGAAAGAAGGAACCGGTTTACTGTTACAGCGATGCAGAACGAGATGCTGCTCTTGAAGCTCTCGGCGATCAGCGAGATAAGGCAGATGTTCAGCGTTACAAAGGTCTTGGTGAAATGGACGGAAAACAACTTTGGGAAACAACAATGGATCCTGCTCACAGAAAGATGCGTGTAGTAACAATTCCGGATGCAATGGCAGCTGATAGAATTTTCTCTGTATGTATGGGTGAAGAAGTAGAACCTCGCCGCAAGTTCATCGAAGAAAATTCCAGCTACGCTAATCTGGATATCTAGACTAATGAACGTAAGGTAGTTTAGCCTATCAAAATTTCCAAATATAATATATCACATTGTATTTATTTCAATATATAAAAAAAAGCACTGCCAATTGACAGTGCTTTTTTTACCTTAATAAAATTACAATTTTGGTGCTATAACAAATACTATTTTATTATCAATAAATCTTAGATCTATTAAAAGATTTTCTATAATTTCCTTTTTTGTTACTTCTGAATGTATTTTTGTCCAAGCTTTATCATCACAAATAAGATGGATTTTTCCGATATAAAATTCTCCATCTTTTTCAGTTATATGATAACCGCAAATTTTTGCACATATATTGTTTTTTATTTCATAACCTTTTCTTGTTTGATATAATGATTTTAGTTCAGTTTCATTTTTTATAGATGTGACTTGATTGTATTCATAGTCTTTAGCATCCCAAATAGATGTTGTTGTTCCAACACTAATTGATGAAGGGATTGTTGTTTTAAGATTGATTTCTGATTTAAAAAGTTCCATTGTTCCAAAAGGAGTTTCAAAATTTTCTTTTTGTGGTAATAAAACTTCTATTACTGTACCTTCATCCGAAATACTAAATTTTGGTTTACTTACAGTAAGAATTAAAATTGTACGATTCTTTTTTTTCTTTTTTCCATTGGAATCTGTTATAGTATCCTTAAAACTAAATGGAAAAGCATCGATTGTATTTATACTTTTTGCAGTTATGACAGCAAATGTTTCACAATTTATAATAGTTCCTAATGGTTTGTCATCTCCTTTATATTCTTTTAAGAATTCTGGACTGTTATCTTCAACATAAGATATTCTGCTGTTTTTTACTGTATTTTCAATTTCTTCATTATATTTTTTATACTCTTCTGGAATATTATATTTTTCACCATAATATCCTTCGCCTAAAAGAAAAACTTTTTCTTTTTCATATTGAACAGTAATAGGTATTGAAAATGTTTTTTGAAAACGTTCCAATGGAACTATTTTACCTTCTAATAATGCATCATAAAAATTTTCTGATTCATCTGCAAATACAGGAGTTTTAGTAAAACTATAAGAATAATAATCTTTTTTTCCTATGTCGTTAATATTGCCATGGTAAACATACAAATCTTGAATTGTATAATCACTTGGCTTAGTTGATGCTTGTGCTATACAAACCCCAAAAATAAGTAAAAATATACTTATCGCTAAAATTATTTTTTTCATAAAGACCTCCAATCTTTTGAAAATATTATTTTTCACAATCAATATAGATGTGAAATAAATCCTCTTTTAAGTTTTCAGCTTTTATTCCAAGCAACTTATATTCTTCATCCCAGATTCTTTCCCAATCTTCTTTAGATGAAATATTTTTATGTCCATGAGTTCCTGGTTTATTAAATCCATTTATGAAGTTTATATAAACAAGATGTGCTTTAATTCCAATTTTTTCACAAAATACAAGAAATGCTAATCTATTTGAAAGTTGATATGCTTTATTTTCTTTACTTATCCAAAAATCTACTGAAAATGATGACGAATATTTTTTTATTGTTTCAGAAAATGATTGTTTTATAATTTGAAGACTATTTTCTTTTGACGCATTACAAATAGAAGACAATTCTTTTCTACGTGCTTTTGCTTCAACAAAATACCATTCATCTTTAATCTTGAAAATTCCGTCCCAATTTTGACAGTTACCTTTTGTAGGCCAAAATTTTTTCCATTCGGATTTTATAAAATCAATATGTTCCTTAGTTTCAGAATCTTTTTCAAAACATTCAATTCCTTTTAGTTCACCATCTAATGAATGACGTTTTATATCTGTTGGATAGTCAAACCATATTAAAGTTTCATTTTGTTTACATAATGATTTCAATATTTCATTGTCTAAAAAATTACGATGGTGTCCCAAAAAACGTAATAGCTGATATTCGCTTCCATATCCGATTGCCATTTTACCCATTGAAATTGCCCATTTTCTCGAAGAAGTATAGAAAAACTTAAAAATACTCGAATATATCGATTATAAACTCCTCAATTCTCGATGTCAATGTAATATTATTGAGTTTTTCTCGATTATAGTTATATTGATGAAAGATTATTTAGAAGATTTCAGAATGAATATGAAATATTATCGCGAGAAAAATGATGTTTCACAAACACAACTTGCAATTATATGTGATTGTGGAACAGGTACTATTGGTGGAATAGAATCTGGAAAAGCTAAACCTTCTTTTGATATGATAATTCGAATTGCAGAAGCATTGAAAATTACACCTGCAGATCTTTTTATACGTGATTCTTCTAAAAATAAAATAGAAATAAAAAAACAGTTAAAAAATCAATTTGAGCAGATTATAGAGAAGTTGTAAATCCTAAGCAATATCCAAAAGAGGATCAGAAATCTTTTCCCCTTTTTCATAAATTACATACGGATCAATATCTATACAATTTGATTTGTCATAAGTGCCATCTAAAGTCCATGCTAAAGTTCCATTAAGCACTGTACAGTTATTTTTATAAAAAGACATATCCTTCAAACATTCAAAAACACCTTCTCCAACAAGATGAGAAACATCATATTTTTTTACAGCACCATCAACAAAATATACAATAATTTTATAATTGTCCTGAGGAATTACCTGTACAACTTCCATAGTTGGCCTCCTATTTCAAAGGTGTTATTTTCTGGGGAAGCTGTTTATTCTTAGCTTTTTCCCAGTTTGATTTAAGTTCATCTTTATGAAGTTCGCTCCAGGCAAGTACAAGTTTCAATTTGTTTGAAGGTAAAGCTCCTTTTAATACACAGGAATTGTTGATATCTACAAGAGCTTCTGAGTCACCATATTTAGCATGAAAATGAGGTGGCATATGATCATCAAAATAAAAACAGATTTCAATTCCTTCAAATTCGCTTACTACTGGCATTTTGAACCTCGCTAATTTGATTTTAAGAGCAAAGAATAAAATAAGCAAGTCTTTAATATATTCATAAATTAAAGAATCTCTTTATTGTCTTATATGAAAAAATCAAATAAACTTTCTGAAAAGGAAATATGACATGGCAAAAACATTACCACCAGTTTTAGAAACAGAACGACTCATTTTACGCCCACTCACAGTTGATGATCTGGAAGCAGCTTTTAAATGGACAGGCGATCCACGCGTAAATAAATTTATGATTTACCCTTTGTATAAATCTGCAGATGATGGCCGCGAATGGATTGAATCTTTATATGAAGATGAAAAAAAACTTGATTACGGTTTTGTTCTAAAATCAACTGGCGAACTCATTGGCAGTGGCGGCCTTTATTATCATGACGATATTAATGTGTGGAGCGTTGGTTATAACATTGCTTATGACCACTGGCATAATGGTTATACACTGGAAGCTATTTCACGCATAATAGAATATGCTAAGAGCAAATATGATGTTCATGTAATAGCCGGAACTTTTGCAGTAGACAATAATGGTTCCCGTCGTGTTATGGAAAAACTCGGAATGACTTATTACGAAGATACAGAATACTCAAAGCTGGACGGCAGCGAGACTTTTAAGGCAAAAACATACCACAAGGTTTTGTAATATGAAATATTTCCGCGTTCACACTTCAGACATTGCATGGCTTACAAAACAGCCAAGAGGAATCTTTACAACAGTCGGCAAGCTTGTAGATTCAAAAACTCTCACAGAAGAAGAAACTGCCGAATACTGGAAGCAGCGTGAATATTTTGAAAAAGTTCTGCCTGTTCCTCCCTTTTATAAAGACGGAAATCCGAACCATGCAATTACCTGGTTTAAAGACACTCCACAAGGTCAGGATATCTGGAATCAGCTTACTTTTTACCGCAACATGTGCGAAAAATATAGTGTAAAACTATATATATCAGAAACAACAGAGGTTCCTGGAAAAATTATTTATGAAGATGAATTTCAGATTGCAGTGATTCCTGCACAGTAATTCCTGCACACAATTGACTAGTAAACATGAACTTTATATACTCTTCACAACTATCTTACATTATGAGAGAGTAAAAAATGCTTTTTAAAACGGAATATAAAAATAAACTTTTAAAAATATTTGTCCCTATTATGCTGAGCAATCTGATTTCTCAAATTCAGATGGTTATAGACAGAGTTTTTCTTGGACGAATGAGCAATCTTTACATGAGTGCTGTAGGTAATGCAACAGCTCCTGTTTGGACCACAATGTCTTTTATCTTTTCTCTTTCAATGGGTTCTTCAATACTTATCAGTCAGTCTGTCGGAGAAAAAAATATAGACAAAGCAAAATCTTATGCTGCTTCTCTGATTAAATTTCATAATGTGGCTCCAATCCTTCTATTCTTTTTCTGGACATTTTGCAGTCCTTTAGTTTTTAGACTTATGGGAGTTTCGGAAAATGTAATGGGTTTATGCGTAAAATATACAAGAATCTATGCTCCTGTTTTTTTGATTCTTGGACTTTTTGCTTCTTATAGTGTTGTTTTTCAAACTTCAAATTATACAAAACCTCTTGTAACTTACGGAATTATTCGTTCTGGATTAAATATTATTCTGGACTATCTGTTAATTTTTGGTAAATTTGGTTTTCCAAAAATGGAAATTGCCGGTGCTGCTCTTGGAACAACAATTGCTGAATATGCAGGTGCCTTATACCTCTTATATATAACAATCACAAGACGAAAAAAATTCTTTACAAGTCCAGGACTTAAAACAATTATTCACGCAGATATTTCGCAATATTTTCACTCTATTAAATTAGGCGTTCCTACAGCCTGCGAAGACCTTCTTTGGAATTTAGGAAACCTTTTAATCATTAAGATTTTAAACAAAATCAACGAACAGGCTGCCGGAATTTATACTATGGTATTTACATTGGAAATTCTTATTGTTGTAATAATTGGAGCACTGGGGAACGGAACATTAACTTTAACCGGCGAAGCTACAGGTGCAAAAGACCACAAGCTTTACCGGAATATTGTAAAAACTGCTATAAGATGGGCATTTCTTGTTTCTGCGGCAGCCCTTATTTTTGTTTCAATTTTCCCGCGCCTTACACTCAGCCTGTTCACAAAAGATGCAGAAATAATTGAAATGTCCGTTACTTTTGTAATTCTTGTTGCTATAAACCTTTTTGGTAAATCTGGAAACATAATTCTTGGAAGCGGAATTCGTGGTTATGGCGACACAAAATGGATGCTTTTTACACAAATTCTTGGAACTTTCAGCGTTGTAGGAATTGCAGCTCTATGTGTTTTTGTATTTAAGCTTGGAATTCTTGGCGTATTTATAGCCGTTTTATGTGACGAAGGCAGCCGGGCATTAATAAATTTTGCAAGATTTATAAGAATAAAATTTTAGAAAAATATCTTAACTAGACTTTTTTAATGCCGATAATGCATGTATGAAAGCGTCTAATAAATCCACTTTGTTTACCGGAATTTTACTTCTTATTCTTGCAGCATTATTTTCAATTAGTCTGCTTTTAGTGCCGCTTGATTTTGGAATTTCTGGACCAGGACATAATAACTTTTTTTACACCATAGGAAATATTCTTTATACAGTCTATGGATTTTCAAGCGTTTTAATACCAATTTTTCTCCTAGTTGCAGGACTTTCCTGCTTTGCTTCCAAATGGACAGCACGTAAGACTTTACGCCTATTAACTGCACTTATTCCTTTTTTTACTTGTGTAATAACAGAAAAAATCTGCAGACTTATTCTGGCTTCCAGAAATACTCCTTTTGCAACTGTTAAAATTGCCGTAACACTTATTACAGGCGCTATGCTTATTATTATTGAATATCTGGGAACCGGTATTCTGGCTGATAAGCTTAATAAAATGCCTTTTTCGCAAAAATTAAATAAAAAATTTGCTCAGCAAAATCAGACAACAAAAAATATAGAAATTTATAATGATTACGATGCCGTATCAGAAAATCAGGATAGCAATAATTCAGAAACTGTAATTGGTTCTATCAATGATAATAACGATTATGATTTTGTAGACATTAATTCTTCAAAATCAAAAGTTTTTGATGATGTTTTAAATAATGTAGAAGTTCAGGATTACACAGCCGAAGAAGATTCTGTAAATGACGTAGAAGAAGCCGAAATAGTTTATGCAAATGAAGTTGAAGATAAAATAGAAAATGAAGAAAAAAATAATGCGGAAATATCTGAGCAGGCAGAAAAATCTGAGCAAACTGAACCAAATGCAGAAAATTCTACAAGTGTAATTACTCAGGAAGAATTTGCGGCTCTTACAATGCAGGACGAAGAAAATCATCAGGATGAAAATGCTCTGGAATGGAAAAATCTTCCTCCTGCACCAGAAAAACTTCCGCCGGAATACGATGATTCTTTTGATGAAAATGATCCTGCTCTGGAATTTCCACCAAAAGAAGAATTTGAATTAAAAGAAGAAACTTCTCCAGCTTTTGTTGAAGAACCGGAAAATAATTCAAATTCAGATGATGAGGATTTGCTTGATCCAATTATTGATGAAATTGAAGACGAATTAAGCAACGGAATAAAATCTGATTTTGAAGAAGAAAATTTTGATGATGATTTCAATAATGAAAATAATTCCACTTCTGAAGATTCAAAAAATTTACAGGAAGACGAAGCTTTTGATGTAGAATTTTCTGATGAGACCGAAGAAGAAAATCCCGAACCTGTAAATACAAAAAAAAACTATGAAAGAAAGTTTAATGATAAGGTTGTAACTAATCCTAATTATCCGCATGGAATTACAATTCATGATGGTTCAGAAGGAGAAGCTGAAGAAGATTCTCATAAAGAAACTATTGAGAATAAACCAAAATATCCTTCAAAAATTCAACTCAAATCAACGGAAGAAGATGATTCAGAGGATGAATATGTTGAAGATGAAACTCTTCCTTTCCCAGATTTTGATATTGAAGAACCAGCTATAAATTCTTTCAACAGTAAACAACAGCTTGAACAGGAAGAACTTGAGCAGGAAGAAAACGAAGAGATTCAGTCTGAAGATTTAAGCGAGACTGACGATTCAGAAGAAGCAGATAATTCCGAAGAAGCAGCTGTTGAAAATGAAAATATAAATTTAGGCACAGCCGCTTCAAATGTTTTTTCTCAAATGGAAAATGATATTAGAAAAGAAAATCATATTCCAGAAAAACAATCTTCAAATGAAAAACCTGCAAGTGCAACAAATCTTACAAAAGATGAATTAACAGATTTCTTTAATGCTCAGCAGGCAGAAAATACTCCAAAAGGTAAAGAAATTGCTGCTAATCCGCCAAAAATCGGTCATCGTGCAGAAAAGAAAGGTCCTTATGTAATTCCTTCTGATTTGCTTATTGCTTACAAAGATGATCAGTATTGGATTATTGATGAAGCTACAAAACAATCTGCTATGAATCTTAAAAAGACTCTTGGCGAATTTAATATAGAAGCAGAAATTACAGGTATTAAAAAAGGTCCTGTTGTAACTATGTTTGAAATTTTACCCGCTCCTGGTGTAAAGCTTAGCAAAATAGTTGCATTACAAGATAACATAGCCCTTAGTCTTGCTGCGCAGTCTGTGCGTATAGTTGCCCCAATTCCTGGTAAACAGGCAGTTGGAATAGAAGTTCCTAATAAACATCGTTCTGTTGTTGGCTTCCGCGAAATTATTGAAATGGATTTGCCAGAATGGAAAAAAATGTCTGTTCCTGTTGTTCTTGGAAAAGATATTCTTGGAAAAGCTCAACTTATTGATCTGGTAAAAACTCCTCATATGCTCATAGCCGGAGCAACTGGTTCAGGAAAATCAGTTTGTGTAAATTCACTTATTCTTTCTATTTTGTATAAGCGTTCTTATCACGATGTAAAATTAATTCTTGTAGATCCAAAGGTTGTTGAACTAAAGCTTTATAATAATATTCCACATCTTTTGACTCCTGTAATTACAGAACCTAAAAAGGCTCTTCAGGCTTTGCAGTATTGTCTTTGCGAAATGGAACGCCGTTATGCTTTACTCGATGGAATGGGCGTTCGTGATATTTCAAATTATAATCAGAAAATCAAAGAACAGAATATCTGTACAGAAAAACTTCCTTATATTGTTGTTATTATTGATGAATTTGCAGATCTTATGGCAACAAGCGGAAAAGAGCTTGAAACAATTGTTGCACGCCTTACCGCAATGAGCCGTGCAGTTGGAATTCATCTTGTACTTGCAACACAGCGTCCTTCTGTAAATGTAATCACAGGTTTAATTAAGGCTAACATTCCGACCCGAATTGCGTTTATGGTTGCCAGCCGAACAGACTCAAATATTATTATTGATACTGTTGGTGCCGAAAAACTTCTTGGCCGTGGAGATATGCTTTATGCTTCTGCTGTTGATCCTGCTCCAATCCGAATTCAGGGAACTTTCGTTACTGACCAGGAAGTTGAAGACGTAGTAAATGCAGTTAAAGAATATGGTGAACCAGATTACATAGATGACCAGATTTTTGTAGAAGATGATGAAGATCAGGCACGCGATTTATTTGGTGAACCTATGGATGATGATGATCCTCTTTATGATCAGGCGCTTGAAATTGTTGTTCAACGAGGAGAAGCAAGTGCAAGTTATATTCAACGAAGATTAAAAATTGGATATAACCGCGCTGCCCGTCTTGTAGAAGAAATGGAAGAGCGTGGAATTGTAGGCCCGGCAAACGGAAGTAAACCTAGAGAAATTATTCATATTCCTTAATAATTGCTCAGAGTTTTTCCGGTATAGGATTTTTTATATTCATCGCCGGCAGATTTTAAAACTTCTTCCATTTTTTGAGTAAGGCGTTTTGCCCCGATTGATTCCGGAACTTCAAGAAATTCTTTTACCGGGATTGTTGGAAGAAGTTTAAAATCATAAACATATTTTTCTACATGATTATATGACCATAAAGGATCGTGTTTTCCAAGACCATATTTATCGCTTCCACCAATAAAAATTGGCTGAACATCACAGCCACAGAAAAGTGCAATTCTTGCCGCACCTTTTTTATAATTATTCTGTCCATGACGCGGAGTTCTTGTTCCTTCTGGGAAGATTATAACATTACAGCCTTCATCGGTAAGTCTTTTACATTCAACTAATACATCATTAAAATCTGTTGTGTTTGTAATATAAGCCTGCTTTATTACACCGCGTAATGGTGTTTTTGTAAGCCCGCCACGTACAATACAGGTTGAATTTGGTACTAAAGACATTATATATACAAAATCAAGTAATGAAGGATGATTTGCAATTATTATTTTGCTGTGAATATTTCTGAATTCCTGTGGTTGTTCCACCTTACGAATAGAAACTCTTGTTATATGCAGAGACCCCAGAAAAATTCTAAATGTATGAGAAACATATTCTCTTGCAATTATTCCGAATTCTTTTTTACTGAAAATTGAAAAAATTCTTATAAATGGAAAAACAAAAATAGCAAGCACAACGGCTCCTACTCCAAAAAATATAATTGCAAGAATTTTTGAAATGCAATAGTAAGGATATGTAATAAAATTTTTTATTTTTGGTAAATCTGAATGATTATATTTTTCGTAGATTTCTTCTTGCGTCATTTCTGACATATCATTCTCCCATAAAAAGTCAAGAAGGTTGTTTCAACAACCGATTGAGTTTTTAAGTCGCTTCGCAATGAAATGAGAAGCGACAGTTAATAAGCAAGTTTGCAACGCAAACTTGTCAAGATAAAAAGCAGACGATATTTTAGGCTGCTTTTTATCTATGCCTCCTTTAAAGCCTCCGCGGCAAGCGGGCGCGCATGGAAATTTTGGCACGTCTACTTAGATACATATATGTATTATTTTAGCAGAAATTTTAAAAAATCAAAAGATGAAAAAGGAATAGATGAAATATCATCTATACAGATTCCATCATTTTTTTTATTACTGATTACACAGGCAAATGCAAAAGGGAAATTATTTTCTGGCCGTTTTTCTGCATACAATTCCGGAACAAGCTCATCTGCATAAACAAAAATAATATTTTCTTCTGTTCCTGCTAAAATTGGTGCAACGGCTGTTTTAAAAGCATTTGCAAAATTTCCCTTTGATGGATAAATAACTGAATACCCTCCCTTTAATCCAAAAGCAAGTGTTGCTGAAGAAACCGGTGTATTAAAAACAGAAAGAGAAAAACCTGCCGGTAGAATCATGTTTTCTTCTATTAGTCCCCTATTAATAGTAAATTCACGCTCAATTTCTCCACGAGTTGAAACAAATACAATTTTTGTTTCTTTATCGATATGTGACTTTTCTAAAAGATTATGAATTACATGAACCGTCATTTTTGTAATTTGCGAAAGTCGCCTTCTAAAAAGCGGATCGGTATATTCAAGCTTTGGTGCTTCTTTTGTCTGAGAAATTTCTATAACATCATTGGCCCATTCTTCCCAAAGTTCCGAATCTTCTCCAAGACCAGGTGCCCATTGAGTTATATATGACAAGTATATTTCTTTCATATTAAAATCCTTTTTGGATTATTGATTCTTTTTAAAACACAAAAGAGAATATGCATTACTACCTAAATTATGATGCGCACAATCTAATTTAAAACCTGCTTCCTGTATTGCGTCTACAAGTTCCTGATAGCGATACATTTTTGAATTTCCATTTGCTATGCAGGTAAAATATAAAGAAGTTCCCATAAGTGAATATGTACTTGCTTCGAATTTCTGTTTATCCCAAAGTGGCTCTAAAACCCAGACATTTGTTTCTGGTGTAGCAGCTTCGTAAACTTTACGTAAAATTTTCGTTATCTGATGCAAACTGAAGCAATCTAAAAACTGGCTCATCCATACTGCATCCGGATTTGCAGGAAGTTTTGTGGATTCTTCCAGAACGTTTCCCATAGAAAAATCTATTCTGTCTGCAAAACCGGCTTCTGCTGCATTTTTCTTTGCCACATTTGCCTGGCCCGGAAGATCGCAGATTGTCATTTTTACATCTGGATTATAACGGCAACAGGTAAGAGACCATTTTCCTGTGTTTCCGCCAATGTCTAATATATGCTTTGGTTTTTTTTCGAACACAATTGGTAAAGCTTCCGGAAAGGCTATGTCTGAATAAAAATGATCAAATTCAAACCATGATTTTTTTGGCTGTTCCGGTAAAGTAGAAAGAGCTTCGTACACTGTAGTCCATTTATCGCCAAAGACTTTTAAACCTTCCGGCTTGCCGTTTTTTACAGAATCTTCAAGCTTCCATGCACCTTCGTAACAGATGTCATTTGTAAACCAGAAATTTACGCGGGTTAAATCATCTTCTAAAAGCATCCAGCCTATTTTTCCCAGAAGATATTTTTCTGTCTTTGGATCTGAATTTGAATCTTTTGTTAATTTTATAACATTCATTCCAAGCGCCATTTCGCATAAAACTCCGGCACCATATTCAGAAACCTTACATTTTTCTGCAAGTTCTGCTCTTGTAATTCCTTTTTCTCCACTATCTGAAATGGCCTGAAGAATTCCAAGATTTATCATTGCTTTAATTGCCTGAAAAGCAAGTGGAGCAAATGCTATTTTCTGTGCTTCGTATTTTGCATCTACTGCACGAATATTATCTGTTTTGTATTTTTCAATATTGTAATAAGAAGAATCCATTTTTCCTCCAAAGTTTGCGTTTTCTGATACGTAAAGATGTGTTAAATAGATAAAATACAGATTATAGAAAAAAATATCTTATTTCAAGTATAAGTGATTTCTGTAAAAACTGCGTTAGGGCATGAAGCGTCTGCGAAGCAGCCCACCGGAGCACTGGTGGTTTTTTAACCACCAGTGTGAGGAGGGTGAGCGGCAGCGAAACGCGTAACGCCCGACCCACGCGTTACGAAGTAGCGTGGGGAACGCCTTTATAAATACTTAATTTTTTTAGTATATTTTAACATCTATCTCAATTGACAAAATTATTCAGTCTGTCATAATAGAGATACTTTTTTTAAGGGGTGTCCTATGAATTTGGCTTCTGAATTTATAAAAGACTATAGAGAATTTACATCTTATGAAGATTTAAAGGCTAATTGCCATCTTACAGCTCCAGAAAATTTTAACTTTGCCTATGATATTGTTGACCGATATGCCCGCGAAGAACCAAATAAACGTGCCCTTGTATGGATTGATGATAATTCGACTGAAGCAAAAATTTTTACTTTTGCAGATATTTCCCGTGAATCTAAACGCGCTGCTTACTGGCTGGCTCAAAAAGGAATTAAAAAGGGAGATATGGTTATGCTCATGCTCCGCCGTCGTTATGAATGGTGGTTTCTTTTACCGGCACTTCATAGAATTGGCGCTGTTGCTATTGCCGCTTCTGATCAGCTTTTAAAAACAGATATTGAATACCGAACAAATGCAGCCGACGTAAAAATGATTATCTCTTACGATAATCCGCACGTTCAGGAAGAAATAGAAAAGGCTATGGTAAAATCTCCAACTGTAAAATATCTTGTTACTGTTGGTCCTGACCGTACCGGCTGGATTAATTTTCATTCAGAATATGAAAAAATAGATCCTGAATTCCCTCGCCCTGTTGGAGAAGCTGCTACTCACAACAATGATCCTATGCTCATGTACTTTACTTCTGGAACTTCGGGCTATCCTAAAATGGTTTTACACGATTTTACTTACCCGATAGGTCATATTATTACTGCAAAATACTGGCACTGCGTTGTTGATGATGGTCTTCATCTTACTATTGCAGAAACCGGCTGGGCAAAAGCAAGCTGGGGAAAAATTTACGGTCAGTGGATTTGTGGTACAGCACAGTTTGTTTACGATATGAACATGCTTAAGCCAGATAAAATGCTTACTTTAATTTCTAAATATGGTCTTACAACCTTCTGTGCACCACCTACTGTTTACCGCTTCCTTGTTCGCCAGGATCTTTCTAAATATGACTTAAGCAAATGTGTTCGTTTTAGTACTGCCGGCGAAGCTTTAAATGATGAAGTTTATGACAAATGGCTTGAACAGACAGGTAAGCGTATTTATGAAGGTTATGGTCAGTCTGAGTCTGCGGTTATCTGCGGAAACTTTATGGATTCTCCTGTAAAACCTGGTTCAATGGGACGTCCAAGTCCTGCTTACGATGTTGAAATTTTGAATCCTAATGACAAGCCTGTTCCAAACGGCGAAGTAGGTGAACTTTGCATTCGTGTAGATCAGGGCCATCCTTTTGGTTTGCTTACAGGCTACCATAAAGACATTTCTCTTACAGCAGAAGCTTTTGACGGCGGATTCTATCATACAGGTGACAATGTTTACCGCGATGATGACGGATATATCTGGTTTGTTGGCCGCAAAGACGACATTATTAAATCTTCCGGTTACAGAATTAGTCCGTTTGAAGTTGAATCTGTTTTACAAAAGCATCCTGCAGTTATGGAATGTGCTGTTACCGGCGTTGAAGATCCAAAACGAGGCCAGGTTGTAAAAGCAACTATTGTGCTTGTTCCTGCATATCAGAATAAAGATAAAAAAGAAATGGAAGTTGAAATTTCTACATTCGCAAAAGAAAACACCGCAATGTACAAAATTCCACGTATTTATGAATTTGTCGAAGAATTGCCTAAAACTATAAGTGGAAAAATTCGTCGTGTTGAAATCCGCGAAAAAGATAAAGGCAAGGATCTTGAAAAAATTAAACAGGATTTTTAATTGTTTATAAGAAGACAGATTGTGAAAAAAATATTTATTAATAAAACCAAATTTTTCACCAAAGCTCAGGTATTTATATTAATTCCTTTATTTTTTTCCTGTTCTTTAAAATATGTTGAAAATGTAAATGTAGAAGAAACTGTTCCTGAATTTATTTTTGAAGGAACTTCTATAAGCAGTTTTGAAGACAACAAAATTACCTATCAGATTTCTGCAAAAAAACTTGAACAATATAAAAACTCTAACGAAACTTATGCAAAAGATGTTTCTTTTCTTGCATATGATGAAGATGAAATTTCTACAGAAGGAAACTGTGGAATTCTTTTTGCCGATACTTCCGAAGAAATTTATGAACTGTTTGAAAATATTTCTTTAACAAGCCATACTGATGATGTAAAATTTTCTGCAGAAATGTTAAAATGGAATGCAAAGACAGAACAACTTGTAAGCAGTAAAAGCGGATTTGTTCAGGTTCAGACAGAAGATTCAACAATTAGAGGAACAGGTTTTTCTTCCAGTGGAATAAGCAAGAATTTTTCTTTTGAAGGAAATGTTGTTGGAACTATTGAAACTTCAAATAATTCTGACAACAGCGAAGAAGCCAGTGAAGAAATTAATGATGTTTCTGAAAACGACGGTGAGGAATGACAAGAGTATTTAAAAAAATATCAATAACTTTTCTTACTCTATTTTTTTCGATTTCTGCTTCTTATTCAGAAACAATAACTTTTTATGCAAGTTCAATGTCTGGAAAAGCTGGCAGCAAGGATACTTCTACAATTCTTTCTGGAAACGCTTTTATAAAAACTTCTTCAATAGAAATTTATGCCGACCAAATAGAGCTTTCTGGTGATGATTATAAAAATATAATTGCGCAGGGAAATATAAAAGGAAAAAATTACGAAACAAATATGGATTTTTCCTGCGATAAAATGGAATATGATAGAGAAACTAAAATTGTTAATTTAAGCGGAAATGTTGACCTGACTGATAATGATAACGACGTAAAAGTAAAGTCTCAAATTTTAAATTATAATCAGGAAACTGATATTGCAATTATTCAGATGCAGATTACATTAACTCAAAAAGAAAATATTTGCAGTGGTTCATATGCTATTTATTATAAAAAAGAACAAATTCTTGAACTTTCCGGAAATGCTCAGGTTTGTCAGAATGATGATACCTTTAGGGCTCAGCATATTACTTTTGACATGGATACTCAGGAAATTACTCTGGATGGTAATGTTCAGGGAAAAGTAATTGATTCAAAAGAACCCGAAGAATCTGCCGAAAAAAATGCAGATGGAGAATAGTAAATGATGGAAAATGAAGATTTTCAAAATAATGATTTATCACATTCAGGCTCTCCTACATTAAAGGCTGTTAGTTTATATAAAAATTTTGGCCATAAAAAAGTTGTTCAGGGTGTAGATTTTTCTATGACAACAGGAGAAGTTCTTGGACTTTTAGGACCAAATGGAGCTGGAAAGACAACAACATTTTACATGGTTGTAGGTTTTTACAAGCCAACAGACGGCGATATTTATTTGAATGATGAAAGAATCACAGGTCTTCCAATGTACAAACGAGCCAGAAAAGGAATAACTTATCTTCCGCAGGAACCTTCTGTTTTTAGAAAATTTACTGTAGAAGAAAATATCTGGTCTATTCTTGAAACCCGCAAAGATTTGACTATGGAACAAAAAAAAGAAAGACTGGAATCTTTAATCGATGAATTTTCTATTGGCCGAATTAGAAAGCAAAAAGCATTTTCTCTATCTGGTGGAGAACGAAGAAGAACCGAAATTGCCCGATCTCTTGCAACTGAACCAAAATTCCTTTTACTGGATGAACCATTTGCCGGAATTGATCCTATAGCAGTTGCAGATATTAAAAACATGATTCGGCTTCTTGCAAATCGGGGAATTGGAATTTTAATTACAGATCATAACGTTCGCGACACTCTGGAAATAACAGACAGAGCAATTATAATTAATCAGGGTCAAATTATGACTCAAGGTTCTAAAGAAGAAATTCTTTCCAGTGAAATAGCCCGTGAAATTTATCTTGGAAAAGATTTTTCAATGTAAAAATTTTTTGCTATACACATTTTAAAAATCATATTATATTTAATTGAAGCAGATTGACATTTTGTAAATGCTTTCTGCATATATAAAATTTATAGGAGCAACTTATGGATCTTAAAGGAACACAGACAGAAAAGAATTTACAGACTGCTTTTGCCGGCGAATCTATGGCACGAAATAAATATACATATTTCGCAAGCAAAGCAAAAAAAGACGGATATGAACAGATTGCAGCAATTTTTTTAGAAACAGCAGACAATGAAAAAGAACATGCAAAAATGTGGTTCAAATTGTTGAATGGCGGAATAGGAACTACAGCAGAAAACTTAAAGGCAGCTGCAGACGGCGAAAATTATGAATGGACAGACATGTATGCTGAATTTGCAAAAGTTGCAAGAGAAGAAGGCTTTGAAGCTATTGCAAAACAATTTGAAGGTGTTGCAGCAATTGAAAAACATCACGAAGAGCGCTATAGAAAGCTTCTTAAAAATGTAGAAGATAAGCTTGTTTTCTCAAGCGATGGTGATGCAATCTGGCAGTGCAGAAACTGCGGTCATATTGTTGTTGGAAAAGAAGCTCCAAATGTATGTCCTGTTTGTGCACATCCACAGAGCTATTTCCAGATTGAAGCTCAGAATTACTAATCATATTAAAAGGCTGCTCAAAAACGGGCAGCCTTTTTTTTATATTTGCAAGGCTCCATCTTGCAAAATTGTTTTTGTAGAACCATTTGAATAAGTCAGAATTATTGTAGGCTCTTTTACAATTCCATCAAGATGAATTAAGCTAGGTGCATCATTATCATAATTTTCGCCAATTGCAAAATGGCAGGTATGAAAAGCTTTTTCATCTTCAAGCATATTTCCAGTAATTTTTGCAGCAGGATTTAATCCAATTCCAAGTTCACCAATATTTCGCGCATTCTTTTTATATATGCAGCCCTGCCCTTCTCCAAGCTTTCCTTCCTTTTCATAAGCAATTGAACGGTTTTCTGCTTCTGTAATTGTTTTTAAAAGTCTCTTTGCTTCACTTCCACCAGAAATTTCTGTAACATATCCGGCATGAACCTTACATGTAATCGGAGTTTCTAAAATTGAATCACCATCTGAAAATGTCATAGAACCATCAAAAACAATTGTTCCTTCGCAGCCATCGCACTGTTGTTCAATAATCGTTCCGTTTGAATCTTTTAAATTACTTCCTCCAACAACCGGACTTATAAATACTTCTCCTGCCGGAATGTTTCCACCGGTTCCTGGCTTTGAAAAATCTCCATCATCAAAAAGTAGATTTCTTCCGTTTATTGGAACTATTACATCTGTTCCTCCTGGAGAAGTTACTCTTACACTAACTGAATCCTTAAAAAATTCATTTAACTTTCTGCATCTTTCCTGAAGTTCTTTATAATCAATAGCAGCTGTGCGTTCCATCATATCTGGTGTAATTCCCGGCGTCCAGACAGCACGCATTACTTTTTTTCCTTCAACAAGATAATCAAATATATGTGTAAATTCTTCACCATTTTCTGTTTTATACGGCTTAGCATTTCCCTGCGGATCTTTTCCAAGCTTTATATTTGAAATAGAAAAGAAAACATTCGGTTGTGTAGCAATTGCAGAAAGAACTTCCGGATTAGCATTATCAAAGCTGGTTTTATCACTCTGAAAAATTAACGTTGACTGCGCTCCTTCTTCACAAGCTGCAGAAAATAAATCTTGTGCAATTTCTGAAGTTGCTGGATTTGCAACAATTAAAACTCTTTCTCCCTTTTTAATCTTTACAACATCCTGAATTACAACCTGTGCACTGGATCTGTTATTTTTTTTACCTAAAAAATTATCAAGCTTTAATTCCATAAAAAACCTCACAAAATTTTTCCAGAATCGATTTTCTATACATGAAACCAGATTATAAGGAAAAATTATTTTTGAATAATTACTAAATTACGTTCAGAATCTTCAAGACCCGGAACATTAAGATTTTCAATTTTATAATCTGGAACAAGATTTTTTATCTGTTCCATTTCTTCTTTAATGCTTTCAAGCCTTGCTTTATATGCACAAAGAAATCCCTCTGATTTTACAATTTTTAATAAGGTTTTAGTCATTTTTTTATCTAAAGGACGAAATGCCCTGAATGTTATTAAATCGTATTTTTCTGGTTCTATTCGTTCAGCTTCACTGTTTATTACCTGTACATTTTTTAAACCAAGAATTGCAATGCAGTTTTCAAGAAAAGAACATCTTTTTTCCATTCGTTCTACAAGTTCAAATTTTATTTTTGACTCAGAAAGCATAAATGCAGTTGCAAGCGGAATTCCCGGAAGTCCTCCGCCACTGCCAATATCTGCAATATATAAGTAATTATTTTGTTCAGCGCCGGTATATTTTTTTTCAACCAGTTCTTTAATTTTTTTAAACGCAGAAATTGAATCCAGAATATGTCTTGTCATTAACTCATCATGATCACTTGTATTAGTTAAATTATAGGCTGAATTATAGAGAATTATTTCTTTTATATAATCTTCCATTTTTGCTTCAAAACTATGTGCAATTTCTCCAGCAATTCCGCAATTCTCAAATGCCTTATACAATTCTGTTTTATTCATACATACGACCGTTAGTTAGTCATTGACCTTCTTCATAAATTATTATTTATTATCTAAATCCAGTAACAAATCAATCGTGAGATTTTTATCTGCATAATGTAAAACTACAAGATTTCCTGTTTTCTCTGCAGTGAGATTACCAGCTTGCGTCATTCTATAAATAAAGGAATTTTCATTTTTATAGTCCTGAGTTAATGTTGGCTGAACATTGTAAGTCAGACTGCTGCCTGTTGTACTTGCAGATCTAAAAAGTATATAAAATGTTTCTGTTCGTGGAAGCTGATCAACATAATATTTTCTGTCGGCTGTAAGAAGAAAGGTTCCATCTGCTTCCTGCTCGCTTATAAAATATGCTGTTAGCGAAGATAATATATCATAACCATTTATTTTAAATCTTAAAATTTTTGGCTCTCGAGATTTAAAAGTCTGCGCATCTGACTGCTTTACTTCCATTTCTGTTTTATGATAGGCATCTGCATTGTTTTGCTGAGTTTTTAAATCATTTAAGCTATTAAGCATCTGCTGCAATAATAAATTTGTTTGAGAAGTTGTTGCATAATTCTGCACAGCTGCGCTTGTATCTAATGAAGATAAATCAGAAAATAATCCGGAATCATATAATCCCAGAATATCAGATGCCGTTAAAATTTTTGATGGATCTGCTTGCAGTGTACTATTTATATTTGCTGTATTATTTCCGTTTGTAATTACAGTTTCATTATTTTTTTCATCAGTTATATTTGAATTTACAGAATTTGGTTTTACAGGCGAAACAGGTGCTGCCGGAACAGTTGGTGTATAAAAGTTTCCGGAAGAAATTGATTGCATGGACGGCATAGATGGCATGGCAGGCATTTCCGGCATTTGAAGCATTTCCATGGATTGTGCAAAAATATGAAAATTAATAAAAAATGTAAAAAAAATTATTCCAACTGATAAATAAATATTTCTTTTAGAGATTTGCAAGACTTTCCTCCACATATTCAAGACGCTGTGTAAGCTGAGCAATAGATTTTTCCAATCTCTGCTTTTCTTTTTCAAGTTTTGTTTTTGGATCATTATCATTAGTTCGTCCTGCTGCTGCTTTCTGCTTCATAAGCTCACGCACTGTTGCCGGACTTTTTCCACCTTCAAGAAAATCCTGCTGAACACTTGCTCTTTCATCTGGTTTTTTAATAGAAGCAACTACTTTCATATTTTCAAAACCAATTGCAGGGTTTACATCACTTGCACCTACTTTCCGTATATCTTTTGCAGAATTTCTTGGAAGACACAAAACTCTATCAATATAATCATCATAACGTATATCTGCTTCTTTACACAAATCAAATGCACGCGCCAGCTTTTGACCAAATTCCTTCATTAATTCGCCATTTTTTTCCAGATAGTTTATCTTAATATCTTGCGTAAGCTCTTTTAATTCGCTGTTGTTTTCCCATCCAATTGAATAATATCCTTTTTTCTCTGCTATATTTATTAAATCACCAAATTTTGCCCAGAATTCCTGAGTATGTACACGACAGGCAGAACCATAAGCTGGATCTATTTTCTGCTTTTCTATTGTCATTAAATGATGAGTATATTCGTGAACTGCTGTATATAGCATGGAATTTTCAGATTTAAAATTTAAACTGTGCAGATAGATTTCATGTGTATCGGGCTTGTAAAATCCATTTACTCTTTTGCTTTCTTTTCCTGTTTGAATTACCGTAAAATCTATATCACATGCTTCTATATCCAAAAGTATTTCTTTGATGCGCTCATTTGTCATTTTAAAGCTCCTATGTAATTTAATATTATTGAAGCAGAAACTGTTGCTGCAGTTTCTGTTCGCATAATTCTGTTTCCCATTCCGCAAAGAATATATCCATTATCTGAAAGAATTTTTCTTTCATTATCTGTCCAGCCACGCTCACTTCCAATTGCTGCAGTTACATACTCATTATCTGCAAATGCTTTTTCTGAAGTTATATATTTTTTCAAAGCCCCGTTTAAACTGCATTCTGGTGATTTATTATCCAGAGCAAATTTTCTATTTATTAACGAACGTTCGTTAATAATATTTATACATTCTCTCAAATTTTTATGAATAAAAATCTCAGGAACTTTTGTCGCTCCAGACTGAATTGTTCCGTCTAAAAGCATTTCAAAAACATTTTCTTTTTTTGAAAGATTCGATTCCATATAAGATTTTTCTCCAAGCTCAGTTCCAGTAAGATGAACCTCACAAACTCCAAGAGCTGCAATATCGCGCAAAAGTCTTTTTAACTGAATTGGACGTGGAAAACCAATAATCATTATTAATGGAAAAAGTGGTCTGGGATCATCCGCCTCTGAAGGTTCAAAAGTAAAAAAAATTTCTTTTTCTGTAATTTTTGTGATTTTTGCTGTTCCGGATTTTTTATTTATAATTCCTGCAAAAAATTCATCGTTTTCTTTTTTATGCAGAATTTTTAAAATATGCTGTGCTCGTTCGTCTTTTACAGACAGTGGTTTGTTTATTTCAAATTCATCAAAAAGACAAATATTCATATTTTATCTTACCGGTTTGTAATCCTTTTAAGGATTTTTGTAAGCTGATCTTTTTCTATTAAATCTATTGGACGGCCGTCTATATATTTATGAGCGCTTTCTGTAAAACTTCCCATTGTTACACAATATCCTGCATCGCATTTTGTATCGCGCACCTTTGAATGAAACTCTCTTATGTTTATATCGCCAATAACATTTTGAGTCCGGTAAAAACGGAAAAGTTGTTTTGCTTCCCATCTTGGATTTTCTACATTACAGACTATTTCTACACATTCAGAAGCAACCTGAACATCTTCAACCTTTACAAAGGCATCTTTATGATAAATTGAAATAAAGTTTCTGCAGAGAGCAACAAAGTCACTTGTACCAGACATAAGATAAATCTGCAGATTCTTGTTCTGATTTAATTCTGAATATCTTGCTACAAGGATATCCACATCTTTATAACCACTTTTTGCCATTTGAATCTGTTTTAAGAATGTAAGTCCCTGAGCTATATTGTTCATTGCAATATATGCATTTCCTAATCGATATTTAATCTGAAGCATAAGCTGCTCTTCAACAGAAGGAAGTTTTAACGCAATTTCATAATCTTTAATGGCATCTGCAAATTTCTTTACACGCTCATGCATTTTTCCTGCTTCAAGACAAGCCTGTGCTCCAAACTGTGGATCTGGCCTTAAATGCATAAATACTTTTAAGGCTTTGTCTCCCATTCCAACTTCTGTCATTGCAACAGCCATCTGGAAAAGAAGTTCTTTATTATCTGGATGTTCATCAAGTGCACGTTTTAAAAATGGAAGTGAATCTTTATATTTCTGAGCCTTATATAAAGCACCTCCAAGTAAAATATAAATTTCTGAATTTTCAGGTTCAAGAGCTCTGGCTTTTTTAAAGCAATAAATTGCTTTATCCATTACATTTGTTTTTAAAAAAGTCTGTCCCAAATAATAATTACACTCAAAACTATCAGGATTCTTTTTTAAGGATGTTATTAAAGAAGTTGTTGCATCTTCAAGCTTTTCCATGTTATAAGCTGCAACTCCCATACGAAGTGCAGCCTTAGCAATATCAATTTCTACATGAACTGTTGAAATATCATAAAGGGTTTTATAAATTTGCCATGTTTTTTCCCAGTTTTTATCTGTGTAATATACATCTCCTAAAGATTCCAATGCATTCACATTATGTGGATCATGCATAAGTTTCTTTTCTGCTTCTTTAATAATTGCACTTTTACCTTTTCTTTGAAGACGATCCTTACGTTCTTTGTCGGAACCTGGTTCTCCTTCTTTTTTCTTTAACCGGCTAACTGTCATTAAAATAATTATTAAAAGAGCAGCAGCAATTACACCAATTAATATACCTATTACCATGGACAAATCCTATTGAAAACCTTTAGCGGTTTCCCATTTTTTCTTTAACCATCAATGAAATTCGTTCAAGAGCAATTTTTATTTTTTCAACCGAAGTTGCATAACAACATCTTATAAAGCCTTCACCGGCATCGCCAAATACATTTCCAGGAACAACAGCCACACTGTATTTTTGAATAAGCTCTGTTGCAAATGCTTCACTTGTCATTCCTGTTGGACGAATATCAGGGAACATATAAAAAGCTCCTTCCGGTTCTGTACACGGAAGCCCCATTTCTATAAAAGCTTTGTACATTAAATTTCTTCTCTGCTGATAAGAAATTCGCATCTTTTCAACTTCATCCCAGCCGTTTCGTAAGCCTTCAGCTGCGGCATACTGACTGAATATCGGCGGACAAATTGCATTATAACCATGGAGTTTACAGCACTGAACCAGTAAATCGTGAGGAGCTGCCATATAACCAATTCGCCATCCTGTCATAGCAAAAGATTTTGAAAAACCATTAAATACGATAGTATAATCTTTCATTCCAGGAAAAGAACCAATAGAAACATGTTTGTGTCCATCGTATAAAAGTTCACAGTAAATTTCGTCACTTAAACACCAGATCTGATGTTTTTTTACAACTTCAGAAATTTTTGCAAGCTCTTCTGCAGGAATAATTCTTCCAGTTGGATTACTTGGAGAACAGAACATTACTGCTTTTGTTTTTGAAGTACACACAGCTTCTATAGATTCAGCAGTCGGATAAAGTCCTGTTTTACTTGTATCAAGATGAATTACTTTTGCATCACACAAATCTGCAAGCGGCTGATAGCTTACATAACATGGTTCACAAACAATCAGTTCATCGCCAGGATTTAAAATAGCACGTAAAGCTAAGTCTAAGCCCTGCGATGCACCTACTGTCGGTAAAATTTCTGTAGCCGGATCGTAAAAAAGATTGTAACGTTCCAGATATTTTGTAATTTCCTGACGAAGCTCTATTAATCCCCAGTTTGAAGTATAAGAGGTATGTCCCTTTTCCAAATGATAAAAAGCTTCTTCACGAACCACCCATGGAGTTGGAAAATCTGGTTCACCAACACCAAGCGAAATAATATCATCATGTCCTATACAAAGTTCAAAAAATTTACGAATTCCAGAAGGTGGAATTTCCATCATTTTTGAACTGAATTTATCTGTTCTTGTATTCATTATGCCTGTACGCCTTCTCTTCTGTCGCGTTCGTCTTCTACATAAACAATATCATTTTCTTTGTATGTTTTTAAAACAAAATTTGTCTTAGTTGAACGAACACCTTCAAGAGTTGAAAGTTTTTCACTTACAAAGAGTGCAACTTCTTTAAGATTATTTCCTTCTATGAGGACCTTTAAGTCATAGCCACCGCTCATTAAATAAAGCGATTTTACCTGTGGAAAACGGTAAATTCTGTCTGCAATTGCATCAAAACCGTGTTCACGCTGTGGCTGAACCTGAATTTGAATTTCTGCGGTTACTTTGTCCTTCGCGACTTTATCTTTCTCTGGGTTTACAATGGCGGCGTATTTTAAAATAATACCATCTTCTTCGAGCTTTTTAATAATTGTCTGAACTTCTGTTTCAGATTTTTTTGTCATAGAAGCTATATCTTTTGTAGAAAGACGAGCATTCTGTCGAAGTAATTCAAGAATTTCTTCCATTGCAATCCCCCAAAAAACGCGCAAAAAATTTATCCACATTTTACTATTTATACAAAAATTTTACAACGATTTTTAAGATGTGTATTTTACAAAGCCGCTTATTATGTATAAAATTAAAAAATGCTGATTATTTGTATTAGTTTTGTAATGTCATTAATTTTTATTGCAGTTGGAATTTATTTTTTGTCTTCAAAATTTCTTGATAAACTGAACGAAGCTTCCTCTGTAAAATCCGAAGAAGCCTTTAAAAAAAATAAATTCCGTTCAAAAGGCTGTGGATTGGTTTCTCTTTCTCTGGGATTCCTTACATTAGTATGGGCTTTTATTATAATTTCATTTCCTATGATTCTTAATGCACTTGCTCTTATTTATATGCTGTTTATTCTTTCCGCTGTGATTGCACTCATGATTATTATGAAATAATTTTTGCGGATAACTCCAAAGCGTGGTATAATCAATTTTAAAGAGTTTAGTTATATTCATTATTTGGAGCAAAAAATGTCACATAAAAGACCTTTACCATGGGCTAATCTGGAAGAATTCAGGGGAAAAATGTTTAAAGGAGAATGGCCAACCTTCCCGGAACTTCTTGAAATTCAAAATTTAAGATTTGGTGAACGACCTTGTCTTACAGATTTTGATGGCCCTGACGGTTCAAAAAGAACTCTTACATATTCCCAAATGTATGAAAAAGTTCTTAAGCTTGCAAACTTTCTTGTTTCAAGCGGTTTAAAAAAAGGAGATCATGTTGCTGTTGCAGGAAAAAACTCTCCTGAATGGGCAATTACCTATCTGGCCATTTTAGTTGCAAGCGGAGTTGTAATTCCTATTGCAGATTCTTTGCACGATACAGAAACAGGAAACATTATAAAAGCTTCAACTCCAAAATTTGCTTTTCTTGATGATGGAAAAATTCCTTACGTAAAAGAAAATTTCCCGAATCTTATTGTTTATTCACTTAATCCGACAGTTCCAGAAAAATTTGTTTTAAATCTTTCGGCTTCTCCTGTAACTCCGGAAAATCAAAATGAAAAACCTACTGAAGACGATCTTGCACTTATAATGTTTACTTCTGGTACAACAGGAAATCCTAAAGGAGTAATGCTTACACATAAAAACATTATTTCTGATGGATACATTGCACAGACAAATCTTTTAATTTTACCAACCGATGTTTTTTATGCGCTTTTACCAATTCACCATGCATACACAATGCAGGCAGCATTTATTTGTCCGCTCCAGGTTGGTGCCGAAATTGTTTTTGGAAAGAGCCTTGCTGTTACCCGCTTAATGAAAGAACTCCGCGAGGGAAAAATTTCCATAATGCTTGGAGTTCCTCTTTTGTATAACAAACTTCTTTCCGGAATTAATAAAGGAATTCGTTCAAAAGGCGCAGCTGTTTATGGCATAATTTCTCTTTTGCGTGGCATTTCATTTGTTTCAAAAAAATTTTTCGGCTTAAATATCGGCCGTTCACTGTTTGGAAAAGTTCTGGAACAGGCAAATATAAGTACACTTCGTGTTGCTATTTGTGGTGGAGGACCTCTTGCAAAATCAGTTTTCCGCCAGTATCAGGAAATGGGAATTGATTTTATTCAGGGTTACGGACTTACAGAAACTTCGCCAATCATTGCATTAAATCCTGTTGAAAAATTTAAAATTCAATCTGTAGGCCGGGATTTTTCTCCTTACGAAGAAATTAAGATTATTGAAAACAAAGAATTTTCTGATGTGGCAGAAAATATCCGCGGCGGACAAAAAATTGGCGAAATCTGTGTAAAAGGTCCAATGGTTATGAAGGGCTATTATAACATGCCAAAAGAAACTGCCGAAATGTTTACAGAAGATGGCTTCTTAAAAACAGGCGATCTTGGCTGGATGGATAAAGATCACTACATTATGCTTTGCGGCCGTGCAAAAAATTTAATTGTTACAAGCGGTGGAAAGAATGTTTATCCGGAAGAAGTAGAAGACTCTTTCCAGCTTTATTATGATATTCAGCAGGTTACTGTACGTGGTTATCATCCTAAAGGAGATTCTACCTCAGAAGAAATTGAAGCATTAATATATGTTTCTGATGATTTATATAAGAGCCTTGGACTGGAGCGAAAAACAGATTCTGTTCAAGAAGAAATTGTAAAAGCTGTTCATGCAATTGTTAGTAAAGTTAATAAACGTTTACAAAGCTATGAACAGATTACAAAAATCAGTCTTCTAAAAGAACCTCTGGAAATGACTCCTAGTCAGAAAGTTAAACGTGACTTTGTTGCAAAAATTTATGAATAAAAAAAGATGGGAATGAGGGAGAAGTCTCTCCCTGCGCCCGCACTTCGTTGCGGGCTACCCTCTCGCCTAAGGGGAAGTAACCTTCCCCTTAAAATCCCCTTGGCTGAATTAAACCACGCATTTCTTCAATCGTCTTATAACCTTTTCGCTTCATAAATGCTTTTAATCCATCAATAATCTCAATCATTGCATAAGGGTTAGCAAAAGTCGCTGTTCCTACCTGAAGAGCCGTTGCACCGGCCATAATAAATTCTACAGCATCCTGCCAGGCAGCAATTCCACCAATTGCAATTACAGGGACTCTTTCATTTTCCGGTAAAGTATTAATTGCCTGAACAACTTCATAAACAAGTCTTACAGCAATTGGACGAACTGCAGGTCCGCCAAAACCTGCTTTTACTTTTTCAAAAACCGGAACACCTCTTTCAATATCTACAGCAATTCCCTGGAAGGAATTATTCAAACTAATTCCATCTGCACCGGCTTTTATACATGCAAGAGCAACTTTTTCCAGTTCATGCGATTGTGGCGTTAATTTGACAATTAATGGTTTTTTAGTTACCTGGCGAACAGCCCTTACAGCCTGCTCTGCACCAACACAAGTCATTCCAAAAGCAGCTCCGCCTGCAGAAACATTTGGACAAGAAATATTCAATTCAATTACAGGAACATCTGTTTTTTCAAGAAGCTTTGCACCTTCAACATAA
Source organism: Spirochaetales bacterium (assembly GCA_029098225.1). GTDB lineage: Bacteria > Spirochaetota > Spirochaetia > Treponematales > Treponemataceae > Treponema_D. The sequence goes on from JAQXNX010000010.1 coordinate 193,683, forward strand.
GTTTCTAGAGAAGAGCCTGAAAGATTGGCAATTGCAACAGGTTTTAAAGAAAGCATAACAGGCAATTCATATTCAATAAAATGTGGAATTCCAGGATTCTGCAAACCAATACTGTTCATTAATCCGCTTGGAGTTTCGTGTAAACGAATTCCATCATTTCCTTCGCGAGGCTCAAGTGTAAGCCCTTTAGAAGAAATTCCACCAAGTAAATTAACATCAAACACAGAAGAATATTCAGAGCCAAATCCAAAAGTTCCAGAACTTCCTATTACTGGATTCTGGAAAATAACATCTTTTCCCGGCTGAAGACGGCTGGAAATTTTAACACGTAAATCTGGTTCTTCGTTTACAGAAAGAGGCTCGCGTCTAGGCTGAACTTTTATACCACCAACTAAACTATCTGGTTTATTGAATCTTGTAATTTTTTCAAAATCAAGAATAGCACCATCAAATACAGGACCTTCTTTACAGCAGCGTTTTTTTCCTTCTGTTGTATCAATTACACATCCAAGACAAACTCCAACACCACATGCCATTCTTGCTTCCATGCTCAAATAACATTTAACACCGGCTGCTTTACAAATTTTCTGAACATAAGACAGCATAGGTATTGGACCGCAGGCATAAACAACATCATATTTTTCTGATTTTAATGTTTCTTCTGTTAAAGCCGCAGGCAACATTCCGTGAATACCGGCACTTCCGTCATCGGTTGTAATAACAAGTTTTTTTGGTTTTATGTTTTCTAAACCATAAGAACAGCTTTTAAAAGAAGCATAAAAATCATAACTAACGTTAGTTAGTGTTTCAGCAAAGCCCGCAACAGGAGCTACGCCAATTCCGCCACCTACAAGACATACTTTTTTTTCTACAGCTGATGGAAAAGGAAATTTGTTCCCGCATGGTCCAAGTAAATTTATTTTATCACCATTTCGTAACGAACATAATTCTTTTGTTCCGCTTCCTTTTACAAGAATTAAAAATGTTAATTCAATATTTCCATCTGATTTTTTTTCTGAATGAAAAATACTTATAGGCCGGCCAAGAAGTACATCTGAACGAACTGCATGAAGCATATAAAATTGTCCAGCAGCAGGCTCACAAATTTCTTTCTTTGATGATTTTTCAATGATTACCTTTAAATTATAAACACTGTTTTCTGGAACAGCAGATTTTACAGCACTGCAATTACTTACTATAGCTGAACAAAAAACCGGTTTTGGAAAAGATTGTCCGTTACAGCATTCATTATCAATATTACAATTATCTAACATAATTTCCTCGGTAATAAAATAACTAGTAAACTGCTTTTTTGCAAGCATTCGCAGTTTATCATAGCGCGGGGACGGGTGCCGTCTTTCAAAACCGCACGTCAGCGTGCATACCTCACTGCATGCTTGCTCCAGTTTCTACAGGATGATATAATTTTTTTATGGATAATTCTTCTGTTCAGAAAGCACAAAATATTCGAGATGTAATAAGATATCTTCAAAAATTTAAGAATGCACTCGTTGTAATTTATCTCGATGATAAGATAATTAATTCTCCTCTATTTTCTTCTCATATAAGAGATATTGCACTTTTACATAAAGCTGGCTTAAAGGTTGTAATTATTCCTGGAGCAAAACAAAGAATTGATCAGGTTTTGCAGGACGCAAAAATTCAATGGAATTATAAAGACAATATTCGTGTAACAAATCAGGAAGCTATGCCACTTATAAAAATGGCTGCTTTTGATGTTTCTAATATTGTAATGACAAGTCTTGCTGCAAATAATATTACTGCAGTTATTGGAAATTGGGTTCGCTCAAGAGCAAAAGGTATTCTTGAAGGTTATGATTTTGGAACTGCAGGCGAAATTGAAAAACTGGAAGTAAATGCAATCCAGACTGTTCTGGAACATGGTTTTATACCTATTTTTCCTTGCATTGGCTGGAACAGCACCGGACATCCATACAATATTTCTTCTGCTGAATTATCTCAACAAGTTGCTATAAACCTAAAAGCAGATAAATTATTTTTTGTAATGAAAGATGGCGGAATAGACAGCAGCAGATATTTTATTCCAGAAAATTTTGCACTTTCGGATTCTGGAGAAGTTCCTGCAATGAATCTTGAGGAAGTAGAAATTTTCCTTAAGAAAAATATTCATAAAAACGAAACTGTTGAAAAAATACTTGCACTGGCAAAAACTGCCTGTAATAACGGAGTAACAAGAGTTCATATTTTAAATGGCGAAATTGATGGAGTTCTTCCTTGCGAAATCTTTAGTGATTTAGGTTCCGGAACAATGATTTATTCTAACGATTACGGAAAAATCAGAAATATGGAAAGAACAGACATTCCAGCAATTTTATCTATTATGAATCCTTTTATTCAAAACGGAAAACTTCTTCCAAGATCAGAAAAACAGCTTGAAGAATCTATGCAGGACTTCATTGTTTACGAGCTGGATGGCGGAGTACATGCCTGCGCCTGTCTGCATTTTTATGACAAAAAGCAGGCAGAAATTTCTGCAGTTGCCGTAGATGAAAATTTTTCTCACATGGGAATTGGCCCAAAAATAATAGAGCATCTTATTTCAAAAGCAAAAAAAGAAAAAATCAAATCCGTATTTATTATGACAACACAAGCTTCTGACTGGTTTGAAAAACTTGGATTTACAGAAGATAAAATAGAATCAATTCCTGAAGAAAGAAAAAAAATCTGGACTCCGCAGAGAAACTCAAAAGTATTCAGATTAAATTTCTAAAAATAAAAACTAAAAGGCCAAATATGCATATTGAAAACTTCAGACAAAAAAATATTATCTGGTACGGAAGATATTTAGATATTCAAAAAAATCTTCAGTCTTTAAAAGAAAATCTTCAAGGTGTAAGATTTTTTTCTTATTCAGCAAGTGGTTTTTGTTTTGTTTTAAAAGGTAAAAAAGCTGTTGCAAAAATTATAAGCGATTCAAAAAGTTGGGATGAAAACACCAAAGCTATAATCGGGATTTTTATCAGCAAAGGAAACAACACGAGCTGGAGTAGTCTAAAAGATGAACCTGATAAAAGAATAATTCTTACAAAACCCGAAAATGAAATTACTTTATTTGAATCAGAAAAAGAAGAAACCGTTACAATTCGTGTTTTAAAATTAAGCGAAGCTGCCTTTGGATATTCCGGATTAAAAGAATTAAAAATAGAAGGAAAAATAATTCGACCAGGAAATACAGACAAAAATGATTTTTTTGGAAAAATAGAATTCATTGGAGACAGTATAACCTGCGGATATGGAATTGAAGGTGGAGAAGGACAAACCTTTACTACAAAACAGGAACGCGCCGATAAGACCTATGCATTCCTTACAGCAAAAATGCTTAATGCAGAAATTCAAAATTGCTGCTGGAGTGGAATTGGAACTATATCTAACTGGGTAGAACCTGTTGATAATAATCTTCCAAAAACAGACTGGTTAATTAATTCTCTCTGGCTTTATACAGACAAAAGTGTTTCGCTTCGATTAAAAATTGAACCTGAATTATGGGATTCCAAAAAATTTTCACCTGATATTGTTGTAATAAATATTGGAACAAATGACACAAGCTTTGTTCAAAAATATGAAGACAGAAGATTAGAATTTTTAGCTAACTATCGTTCGTTAATTGAATTAATTCACCTGCGCTCTCCAAAAGCAAAAATTCTTTGTACCCTTGGTGTAATGGGTCAGGAGCTTTGTAATACAATCAGCGAAGCTGTTGATTCTTTCAAAAAAGATTTTCCTTCTGTAAAAATAAAGGCATTTAAATTCCCGGTACAAGATGAAGCAACAGATGGAATTGGAACAGACTGGCATCCAAGCGCAAAAACTCATATGAAAATGGCAAAATTACTTTCAAAAGAATTACGAAAATTTTTTAAAAATTCATAAATTTTTTTTCCGAAATTAAAAGTTTTGGTTCATATTATATGTATGAAATCAACACTTCAAAAGTTTATAAATTCTTTCTTAAATTTTTCTGCAGCTATCTTCGTGTCTTTAATATTTTTAAATTCATGTAATCTTAATGAAGTTCTTGCAGAGGAAGATAATTATGAAATTTATTTGCCAGAATGGCCACCAGAAAATTTTGAATCCTCCTCTCCCCTTCCCAACCCTTCTTATCCGGAACTATCACGATGGTTAATAAAAGTTCATACAAAAAATTATACTACAGAATATTATACTAACAATCGTTCGTTAGTAATTAATACAGATAAAAATTCACCTGCTGCAATTCTTGCTTATCCTGTAACTTTTATTTCACATAATTCAAGCAAAATCGAAAATCAATATTTTAAACCAGCTGGAAAAATTCTTCCTTCTAATAAAAATGAAAATAAGATTTTTTTAAGCTGGCAGGAAGGCTTTCTTGCAGAAATTTTTTTCGAAGCAGAAAAATGTAATTTTCCTGTAGAAAATTTTAACTGGAATAAAGCGCAAAAGACTATAGATACAAAATCAAAATCTTCAGAAGAAATTTTTTATAATCCCTGGTTCTGCAATAAATCCAGAATTCTTGAAAATATTATTCAGGGAAATTTCAAAGAAAGCTATTTAAATGCAACCGGTTCAATTTCTTTAAACCTGGAAGACGATATTATAAAAGATAAAATTCAGGCATATTTAATTTCTTCATATATTCCGGAAAATCAATTTATTTACCGGACAAAAAATGTCACTCTTTTGAAAAATCAAAAGGAATTATTTATTTCTGACTCAAACAACGCTTTTATTTCGCAAAACAATTATTTTTCTGCCCACATTAATTCAAATCCGCATTATGGAATAATTTTTGAATGGAAAAGTAAAAAAAATATATCAGCAGAAATTGTTTATCTGCCGATATTTAAAGATGAACTATGAAAAAATTTTTTTTACTTAAGCTGATTGTACTTACTCTTTCTCTTACTGCATTAATTAGTTGTGGAAAGAAAAAACAGAATGATTTTTCTCAAATTCCAGAAATGGAAACAAAAAAAGGAAATCATATCTGGTATTATTTTTCAAATTCAGGTTTTTCAGAAATTGATAAACCGCAGAATGCTCCTTTAAGACCACAAACTCCATGGACTGAAACAATCAGAATTTCAAGCGCAGCAAATGCTACAGAAGATCAGAATGGAAATACTTTAGGTTATGCTGTTGTAAATCGTCTTGGAATAATTTGTTTTGAAGGAAACCAAAAATATCTTTCACAGGATTCTAATGTTTTTGATAATCGAACTGCAGGAAATCTTGTTTTTTTAAATAACACTCCTATTTTTTCTGTTTACAAAAGTGCATTCTTCAATGATACAATTTCAGATGTACAATATAAAAATGATGGAGCAAATCATCTGTTTTTAATTCAATTTGACTCAAAAGCTAAAATTTCTTATCCGCTTGTGAATACGACAAACCTTGTAGATAATAAAAATTCAGAAGTTACAGATTTTGTATGGGATGGATTAAACTGGCTTTGCAGCATAAAAACTATTAACGATACTAAAACAGAATTTTCTTATCTTTCATGGAAACCAAATGTTCCTCTTCTTTCTCTTTCTCCATCACAAGCAAAAGATAAAATAACTATTCAACCTTCAAACATGGAAGAATTTAAATCTGCAAAAATCTTACTTGATTATAAAAATGCTCCAGAAAGAATTAAAGCATTATGTAAAGGTTTTTTTGATGAAGTTCCATTTTCGCTGGAAATAAAAAATGCTGATGGAACTTCTCCACGAATTTATAAAAATGAAATTTTAAATTCGACAAAAGAAGAATTAAATGCAAAAGCAATTATTGCTCCAAGCTGGAGCTGCGTCCTTTTTGAGGATGGAACTCTTTTTCTAGAAGGCGCATTACCGGGTAAACACATTCTAAGAGAAGGTAAACCAATTGCTATTCGGCTGCCAAAACTTCCGGCAGGCTTTGTTTATTCAGATATTGTTATTTCAAATTTAACATTATATGCTGCATGGGAAGAAACTTCATTTTATAAAACTGGAAGAAGCGGATTTTTACAGGTTGATCTGGAAAAATCGCTTTATAGTAAAATTAAATTTTAACAGGAGATAAAATTTGCGGCGATAAAAGCATGAATATTTTTTTAAAAAAATTGAAGCAGTCAAAAATATTTATGCCAAAAAAGGAGAAATTATTGAAGTCTAAAAAAATATTTCTTTTTATATTTTTTTTATTCTCATTTATGATTTTTTTACAGGCACAAATTCCTGTTAGCGATGATGAACAAAATAATAACTCGTCTACAGATATTATTGAAAATCTGTCTGATAAGACTGATAACACAAATCGTCCTTTTGATTTATTTGCTTGCATGGATGCCGGATTATATTTAAATCCGGAACAGTCAAGTTTAAACAGTGCCCCGTCTCCTATTAATTTTGAACTTTCATTTGGAGCAACAATTCCAAATTATACAATGTTTTCTTTTCAGCCTTCGCTTACTTTTTTTATGATGAATCATCTTTTATTTGAAGAACGCGCATTACCTGCCGAAATTGAAAACCGTACAAGCACAACATTAAATTTTTATCTAAATCTTCCTTTTGCTTTTACGCTGAAAATTCCAAAAAGTAAATTTCATTTTTCGCTTGGTTTTGCTACTATGATTAGATTTGCATTTCTTGCAGCAGGAGTTCATAACGACGATGAAGGATTTTCTGGATCAGCCGGAGAAGACATAACATTAATAAATAAATGGTTCTGGAAAAATCTCCACTGGCTTTATGCAACTATAGAAGCAGACTGGCTGTATGAAGTTTCTTCAAAAATTAATGCAGGTCCTTTTATATCTATAAAACTACCTTTCGGAAGTTTAACAACAGAAAAATCTCCACAGGGAATGATTTTTTCTGCCGGATTAAAAGTCAGTTTTTAATTTAAATTTTTTTATTCTTATCGTTGCGTATAAAACTATTGTCTATTATAATTTCTTATTATGTTTATTAAATTATTTTTACTTATTCTTTTCTTTGCAATTTTTATTTTCGTTGGCATTAAATGCCGTTCAGTTAGTAAAAATGTAAATGGTTATGTTTTAGGTGGACGAACTGTAGGTCCCTGGCTTACTGCATTTGCGTATGGAACTTCTTACTTTTCTGCAGTAATTTTTGTAGGATATGCCGGACAGTTCGGATGGAAATTTGGTGTTGCTTCAACCTGGATTGGTCTTGGAAACGCTTTTATTGGTTCTCTTTTACCATGGGCAATTTTAGGTCGAAGAACAAGAATCATGACACAACATTTGAATTCAAAAACAATGCCAGATTTCTTTGGACAGAGATTTGAATCAAAAGGTTTAAAAGTTGCTGCTTCTGCAATAACATTCCTTTTCCTTATTCCATATACAGCATCTTTGTTCAACGGACTTTCTAGACTTTTTAAAATGGCCTTCAATGTTGATTATTCAGTTTGTGTAATTGCAATGGCTGTTCTTACAGCTATTTATGTAATTGTTGGCGGATACATGGCAACTGCAGTAAACGATTTCATTCAGGGAATAATTATGCTTATTGGAATTGTTGCTGTTATTGGAGCTGTACTTGCTAAAAACGGTGGATTCATGCAGTCTCTTTCACTTATGTCAGAAATTGAATCTCCTGTAATGAAAGGCGCATTCACCTCATTCTTTGGACCAGAGCCATTTTTCCTTTTAATTGTTGTTTTGCTTACTTCATTAGGAACCTGGGGATTACCACAAATGGTTGGAAAATTCTACGCAATTAAAAATGAGGAATCTATCAAAATTGGAACAGTAATTTCTACATTCTTTGCAGTAATTATTGCCGGAGGCTGTTACTTCCTTGGCGGCTTTGGACGTCTTTTTATAAAAAATCCTCCTGCAGGCTTCAACGATTTTGACAGTATTGTTCCAACAATGCTTTCTGGTCTTGGTGATGTATTAATTGCTGTAGTTTTAATTCTTGTTTTATCTGCTTCAATGTCTACTCTTTCTTCGCTTGTATTAACTTCGAGTTCAACACTTACTCTGGACTTTATTAATTCCTTCAAGAAAAAAGAAAAGACTGATAAGCAAAACCTTTTTGTACTTAGAATTTTTGTTGCAATCTTTATTATTATTTCGGCCGTAATTGCAATAATTCAGGCTAAATCAAAAGTAACTTTCATTGCACAGCTTATGGGAATTTCCTGGGGAGCTTTATCTGGTTCATTCCTTGCTCCATTCCTTTATGGACTTTACTGGAAAAAAGTTACAAAACCTGCTGTTGCTGTTTCTTTCTGCTTTGGTTCTGTAATGATGATAATCCAACTTTTTGTTTCTATGAAGATAATTCCAGTTTCAGGAATCTTTAGTGCAATTTTTAAAACATCACTTCATTCTGGCGTTTACACAATGCTTGCTTCTCTTGTAATTGTTCCGCTTGTAAGCATTCTTACCCGCAAAGGCATTCCTTCAAAAATTGATGATATGTTTGCCTGCTACGATACAACTGTTATGGTTCCTGTAAAACAGGTATTAACAGATACAGAAGAAAAATAGCTTCATATTTTTCTGGAGGCATATAAAAAAAGGCTGTCCATGTGAGGACAGCCTTTTTTTATAACGAGCTTTACGCAGTTCCGCTATCGCTCCAGCCTCTTCCTTCGCTTACTAACTAACGTTAGTTCGCTTAGTTCAGAGTCCGCCTTCGGCGCAGCTTCAATCTCTTGCCCGTTACAATAATTCAATTTCATCCTTTAAATCTGCAAAAGGTCCCGGAACCACATGTATTCCACGATGGTTTCCAAAAAAATCTTCATTAAAAATAATATCACGGCCATCTCGGTTTTCAAAACGTTGTTCAGGCTCAAAAGCATTACCAAGAAGGCTGGTTGTAATTACGCCGGTAGTGTAATCACCCAAAAGCTCTTTGAGATTATTTTTTAACATACCTGATTTAAGACTTATTTTTGCTTTAGATTTTCCGGCAATAACAAGCTTGTCTTTTTCATGCCTGCAGACTGTTGCACCATTAAGATAAACGTTTCCGCCAAGCCAGACTGGCAAATGACCAAAATGATATTGTGCAAGAGGTCCCATATCAGGTTCAGTATCCATCATAAAGTTTTTAATCCATTCATCATAAGTTGGAAAAATATCAAACGGAGAAGTACCGACAACTTCGTAATCTGCATCCGCTGCAGTTTTTGCTTTGTCTTTTACATCATTTTGCTGAACAAATATATTGTTATATATTCTATCATCTCCATGAAGGATTGTCATAAAGCCTGCAACTTCTGTACGGTGACGAATATGGTAAGGAGTATAACGAGGTTCTCTCTGACCATTTACAATGCTGTCTACACCGGAATTTATAAGACTGAAGGAACCATGTATCAAATTGTGAACAACAGCAATACCTTCACTTGGAATTGTAATGGAAACCTTTGAAAGTAAAAGATTGTTATCAATTGTTGTAGGTCCATGTCCAACTTCTATAAACACGTCAGTACTGAACATTGCACCTTTTGCAGCTTCACGGCCTTCCGGTCTCTGATTATTGTACATAAGATTTTGAGTTATACGAGCTCCCTGAGCTTCCCAGTCGAGCCATACGCCCATAATACAGTCATGAATGTGGTTGCGTCGGATTACTACATCAATTGCAGCGTGGAGTTTAATTCCCGCAGTTTCGGCACCACCAAGCTGCTGAGAATTACAGATATGGTGAATATGGCAGTCTTCAATTGTAGAGAAAACTCCGCCCATACGGCCTACAATACCTGTCTGCTCGCAGTGATGAACATGACAGCGCCGCACAATATGAGATCCGATATTTTCCTTTGTCCAGCCGTGATACTGGCCACGACAAACAGCATCACGTTCCATCTGTGTAGGGCTCTTGAGATGCTTTGTATAAAAGTACATGTCATTTTCTTCGTCGCGGTATTTACCAAGAGAGATTCCGCAGCAGCGGCTGTTGCAGACTTCAAGGTCTTCAAAAATCCAGCCCTTACTCCAGTGTGGGCCAATGAGTCCGTCCTGGTAAGCAGCCGGAGGAGCCCAGGTTGTTGCTCCGTTACAGATTTTAAAGCCGCTCACGGTGATGTAGTTGAGTCCGTTCTGATCCGGCATAAAGCAGTTACGCCGAACAAGAATTTCTACATTCTCTTTATTTGGATCAAGTCCTTTAAAGTTACAATAAAAAACTGTAAAGCTGCCGCGTTTTATTTCTTTAGCCTGTGCATTTACGATATATTCTTTTGTGCAGCTTCCATCATCATTATATTGAAGAGCAGGAGCTTCTCCTTCCTGTTCACAGAACCATTTGTATTCTGATTCCTTCTGGTTCCAGGCACATGGATCTGCTTTGCCGGCAAGACATTCTTCAAGGCTTGCAGTCTCATACATCATTCTGTCGTTCAAAATAACGCAGCCTGTATGACGGATAGTTTGCGCAAAATACCAGTCTCCACAAACATAAGAGGTATAAGGATTGTAATCACCAAATATCCCGTTATTTACCTTAGCTATCCATACATCTCCTTTAAATTTTTTCCAGCCCTTTATAATTTCTGAACCACTAATTACAGCGCCAAGAGATTTTTCTGATTTATATGTAATGCGTTGCTCCTTTGCATCACCAGTTCCACCAAACTTAGGTACTACCTGTTCTCTATAAATTCCAGGTGCTACAAGTACTTCATCGCCTGCCTGTGCAATTGCTGCTGCCTGATTAATTGTTTTAAATGGCAAAGCTTTTGTTCCATTTCCATTTGTTTTTGCCTTCGCATTTACATAATAAATCATGAAAAAACTCCTGTATTTTTTTTCAATTTTTCAATGCAATCAAACTGCAAAAAGAAAAATCTCAATATATATTATAAACCTCAAATTCAAGAATTATTGAAATTATATCTACAAGAATAGGAAAAAAATATAAAGATAATTAATCAGGCAAGAGATAGGAAAAGCGCCGAAGGCGGCCGTTTGAAAAACGGCTGAAGGCGAAAGCCGGAACTTTGGATAGCTCGTTTTTTGCGCAAGCAAAAATGCCTCCATAAAAAAATTTCTAAAAATTGACAGATTTTAAATTTTCAAGGTATTATAAAATAACATTATTAAAAAGGCAGGTTTAAATTGAACGAGCTTAACCAGAAAAAAATTGAAGCCATGAATTTTAAAAAAATCGGACTTAATTATATTGGCAAAATTGATGATTTTTATTTTAGCGTAGAAGATAAAAATGATTCTGAAAATGAACTTCTTATTTCTATTTCTCTGGAAGATAATTCCAGAAAATCTGTTCTCTTTGAATTTTTTGATTCTTTAAAAGAAAAAGATGAAATTAAAGATTACAGTTTCGATAAAAATAAAATTTTCGCTATTTTTAAAGAATCTGAAAACTCAGATTTAGAAGCTTTTCTTTTGGACTATGCAGAAAAATTAAAAAACATAGAAGCCTCGTGCATTTGTGAATATTGCAATAATACTCAGAATCTTTCTTATTACACAAATAATTCTGTCTATACTTTGCTTTGCGAAGAGTGTGGAAAAAAACTCATGACAAAATATGAAGAAGATTTAAACAGAAAAAGTAATTATGTGCAGGGTTTTGCTGCCAGTCTTGTTGGAGCATTTATTGGTTCTATCTTATGGATTATAATTGGCTCTGTTGGTTTTGTTGCTTCCATTGCAGGTTATGCAATTGCATTCTGCGCTTTTAAAGGTTATGAAATTGCAAAAGGAAAACTGTCTCGTTTTGGAATTGTTTTGAATATTATTACAATTTTGCTTGCTTTCTTTTTTGCACAATATATGGGCTTATTTATTAGCGTACACAAACTTCAGCCGGAAATTTCTTTTAGTACTTTTCTGATTATGACTCCATATTTATTCAGCGATATACAAGTTATAAAAGAACTTCTTCCAAATTTTGGACTTGGTCTTTTATTTGCTTTTTTAGGAACCTACAGAACAATTATTTCTCATTTTAGATCTGCAAAAAGAAATGATGAATTTTCTATTTCTAAAGTTGAATTATAAATGAAAAAATATTTTATAAGTTTTATTATTTTGTTTATTCATTTCTCAGTTTCAGGTCAAACAGTTAATAAGCCTTTATTAACAAAAATTGGAGCTTATGAATGCGGAAAGCAGCCAAAACAGGTTTTGTTCAGTCCCGATTCTTCTTATATTGCTCTTCCTCTTTTAAATGATAACGGTTTTGATTTATTCAGTCTTGAAGATAAAAAAATTACAAAGCGTATTTCTCCTCCTTCTTCTGAGCAGCTTGGTTTTGCAGAAGGTTTGTTTATTTCTTCAAAAAATACTTTTCTTGTTTCACAAATGACAACAGGAAATCTTTATGAATTTTCTTATCCTTCTTTTGAACTTTTACGAACAATTCCAACAGAAGGGGAGTGGAGTAAATTTATAGTTTATAATGAAAAAGAAAACTTGTTATGTGTCTCTAACTGGATAAGTAATAATGTTTCTGTTATTGATTATGAAACTGGTGAAGTTATTAATAAAATTAAAACTTCTGCCAGTCCACGCGGGCTTTTATTTACGGATGAAGGAAAAAGTATTGTTGTACTTTGCTTTGATGGCGGAAAAATTCAGAAATTTAATATTGAAGATGGAGAAAAGCTTGCAGAAACTTCTATTGAAAAATCTGCAATGCGCCATATTGTTGCTCCATCTTCCGGAAATAAAGCTTATGTCAGCGATATGTATTATGCCAGAATTTATGAAATTGATTTAAATACTCTGGAAATTTTGCGTAAAGTTAAAGTTCATAATAACCCGAATACTATCGCTCTTCTTGAAGACCGATGGCTTTTTGTTTCATGCCGGGGAAAAAATAATCCAGCTGATTATACTTTACGTAGTCCAGAAAACGGAAAAATATATGTAATCGATATTGAATCAATGTCAGTTGTTGATTCTTTTGAAGGAGGAAATCAGCCAACTGGGCTTGATATAAGCAGCGATGGTTCATATTTATGTTTTTCAAATTTCCAGGATGGTAATATAGAACTTTATAGTTTTTCTTCTTCGGAAGAAGCGGAATAAATAAACTAATTATTTTATTTCATCAAAAAAATCTAAAATTATTTCATTAATTTCTATTCCATTTAATTCTTTAGTTGGCCATGAATGATAACCGTCTTTTACAAGTAAATGCCATACCTGATTTACAGACTCATTTTTTTTTGAGCTCCATTTTGTTAATATTGAACCGTTTGCTATTTTTATAATTTCACTTTCATCAAGATTGTTAGAAGTAGCCCAGTATTCCATAACATCTTCTATTGCAGGATCTCTTGCGTATTTTGCTGTTCCATTGCTGTTTTTTGGAACTCCATCATCTTTTTCTCCGCTTACCTGCATAAAGCTTATATTATTTTTTTCGTTACGAAGATTCCATAATTCAACCGGCATTTTGCCTGCTACGCTAACACATGCCCTGAAGGTTTCTTCCGCTTCCATAGCAAGTCTATGATTCATAAAACCGCCATTACTAAAACCTGCAGAATATATTCTTGATTTATCAAATCCATATTCTTCCTGAAGATAATTTACAAGAGCAACAAGAAATTCTACATCTTTATTTCCATCTTTTGAAATTCCGGAATTCCATCCAACAGAACTTGTTTTATCTTTTTTATTTTTTGCTCCTGTTACATACACAACCGCATATCCGCGTGGATTTGCTGCTTCATGAAATTCAGTAGCATTTCTAAAAGCTTCTGCAGAATTTCCATAACCATGAAGTAATACTATAAGAGGCGTTTTTCTTGTTGAATCATAATTATCAGGAAGATCAATAATAAAATCATGATACAAATTATCAAAATAACATGTAAATTTTCCTTCTTTAACTTCTTTCAAATTTTCAAGAGAAAGCTGTGTTGAACGGCAAGAAATTAATCCAAAAATAATAAAACCTAAAAAGATAATTAAAAAAGATCTTTTTATCATAATACTAAATTCATTCCTTCTGTGTTTTCTGTAAAACCAATTGCTTTATAAAGCGGATGTCCCATTTCTGTTGCATCCAGACTTATTTCTGTTACACCCTTTGATTTTGCTTCTTCTATTAAAAATTCAACCATCATTTTTCCAACTCCTTTTCTTCGGAATTCTGAACGGGTGTACACATTCATAAGATGAGCTCGTTTTCCACTAGGATGAGAAAATGTTGGCATAATATTTATATAACTTATAGAAGCACACCCTGCAATTTTGTTACCTTCAATTGCAAAAACTGTTGTCTGATCTCCATGCAAAAAATATTCACGCGAATAATCTATAAGTGTTTTTTCAAATTGAATTTCGCTATCCAGCTTATTTACAACCTTTAGCATTTCAAGCCGAAGATTCATTAATTCTTCAATATCTTCAGATGTTGTTTTTTTAATCTGCATTTTTATTTTAACCTTCCATAAGTATATCCGCGGTCACTTTTAATTTCTGCAGGTTTTATTTCAAAATAAAGAACAGCATTTTCTTTAAGAATAAAATTTATTTTATTTCCACATCTTTTTGTCTGAACAAATGGCTGCGCACATGTTCTTAAAAGTTCTATTTCTTCTTTATCTGGATTTGCATGTTCTCCAAGTTCATGCCAAACTTTTAAAGGATTACATACTTCTTCATCAACAAGTTGTGTAATTAAAACATTCGGAAGTTTTGCATCTTCTGTTTTAAAGTCAGAACTTTTTCCAGATGATTTATTTTCTAAAGGAAATGTTAAATTTATTTGAATTTCTTTTCCAGACATTTCTGTATCAACATTCCAGAGAATTCCAGAATAACTACCGTTAGTTTGTTTAACAATAACACAATTTTTTGTTTTCAAAACACATTTTTTATAATCATGTGTCAGCTTTTTATAAAATGCAAAAGTCCAGAATGTAGGTTTTGGAATAACACCATTTGCTACAAGTCCAAAGCCTCCATGGAAAGGTGTATAAGGAACTCCAGCTTCTTCAAAAATATCACCAAATGTCCAGTAAGAATAAGACTTATGATTATCTCCAAATGTAGAAAGCATTAAAGCAATATAAGCTGCATTTAAATTTGTATCATGCACAGGTGCATTTGAAATATAAGAAGTATTAAATTCTGTTACATTAATATCCATTCCTTTAAATTCTTTGAAAGAATCAACTATTCCTCTAGTTGAATCAAGCTGCTCAAAACATTTTTCTTTAGGATGAAGTTTTGGATATCCGTAGTGTCCATCCCAGACTGGCATTTCTGTTGTATAATGATGTCTTGAAATAAAATCAAGCGGACATTTATTTTTGCGAACAAATTCCAAAAATGCTTTTATCCATTCTTTATCTGTTCCACCACAAACTGCCGGACCACCTACCTTAAATCTTTTATCAACTTTTTTTACTGCTCTGGAAGAAATATCATATAACTTAAAATATTCTTCCATGTCTGCATCTTTCCAAAAGCCTGGAAGATTTGGTTCATTCCATACTTCCACAGGCCAGGTAACAACTTCATCTTTTCCATAACGATCAATTAAATGAAGTAGAGTTGCCTGAATAAGATTTGACCAGCGTTCATAATTATTTGGTGGAGTAGTATTTCCTTTCCAATAGAAAATTGAATTATCGCCGCTTGCAAGTTGCTTTGGCATAAAACCTAATTCGATAAATGGTTTTATTTTTAACTCAAGATATGAATCCATTACCATATCTAGATAAGTCCAATTATATTCTACTTGAACTTTTTTTTCGTCACGTCCTTCCCAGGCATGTGGCCCAAATTCTGGTACACCTGGCTGAAATTCACGATAAATTGCCATATCATTATGAAACAAGCCGTGACCACGAATATGTTCAAAACCAATTTTTTCCTGAACATATTTTAACTGTTCAAAATATTGCTTCTGAAGTGCAAGACCCATTCGTCCTGTTCCAATACAATAAAATGCATTATTATTAAATAAAATATTTTCTTTTCCTGTTATTTTATAATTCATAATAAAATTATAACACTGAATTATATGGATTTAAAGAAGATAAATAGTGCATTATCTGTGTATAAACAGGTTTTAAAGTGGATAGAATTTATTATTTAAAAAAAAATGTGGAAATGTTGATTTAAAGTGAATTAAAAATCAATAATTATAAACAAAATATTTTATTATGTTATAAAGACTTTTTTACCTTTTCCACATTATCCTGCACCTTATTATTATTACTACTAAATTTATATAAATTTATATAATAATATATAGAGATACCAAATTTTAATAACTAACAATGATTAGTTTACATAAGTTAAAGACTAAAATCAAAAAATTTGATATAATAGAATAATTATATATAAGTAAATTTTGGTTTAAGAACTTTTCTTAATTATTATATAAAATATGATTATTAAGTTTAACCAAAATATAGGAAAGACAAAATGGAAGAAATCAAAACTGCCGAAGGTGGCTCTCTCATTAAAATTCCAATTGAAGATGAAGTTAAGCAGGCATATATTGACTATTCAATGTCTGTAATTGTACAGCGCGCCCTGCCTGATGTTCGTGATGGTCTTAAGCCTGTTCACAGACGTATTATGTACGCCATGGATACCCTTCATCTTGCAAGCGGTGGAAAAACAAAAAAATGTGCTACCATTGTTGGTGAAGTTTTGGGACACTACCATCCACATGGAGATGCTTCTGTATATGATGCTCTTGTTCGTCTTGGACAGGATTTTGCTCAGCGTTATACAACAGTAACTCCACAGGGAAACTTTGGTACAATTGCCGGTGACCCTCCTGCTGCTTACCGATACACTGAAGCCAAGATGTCAAAGATCACCGAAGAGATGACCAGCGATATTAACAAAAATACTGTAGACATGATCCGCAACTTTGATGATACCTGCGACGAGCCTGCAGTTCTTCCTTCAAAGTTCCCATTCCTTCTTTGTAACGGTACAACAGGTATTGCCGTTGGTATGGCAACAAATATGCCTACCCACAACCTTCGTGAAGTAGCCGACGCAATCTGTGCTTATATCGACAATAAAGAAATCAGTATTGAAGAACTGATGCACTATATCAAAGGTCCGGATTTCCCAACTGGCGGTATTATCTACGGTACAGCAGGAATCAAAAAGGCCTATACAACAGGACGCGGTAAAATCGTTATCCGTTCTAAGTTCACAATTGAAACAGATAAACGCGGAAAGGAATCTATAGTATTCACAGAAGTTCCTTATGGCGTAAATACAACAAACATTATTCGCCGTATCAAAGAGCTTGTCCGCGATAAGCAGATTGACGGTGTAGTTAATGCAAACGATGAATCTTCTGACCGTTCAGGTATGCGCCTTGTAGTGGATCTTAAAAAAGGTGCTATCACAAAGATTGTTCTGAACCAGCTTTTTGCAAAGACTGATTTGCAGTCTAACTTTGGTGTAATAAATCTTGCCCTTGTTCCTCAGATTAAAGAGGGTGCTCCTCGTTATGATGAACCAGGCATGCTTACATTGCCACCAACATATCTTAAGCCGGAAGTTCTTACACTTAAACAGCTGATTCAGCATTTCGTAGATCACCGAGACGAAGTTATTACACGTCGTACAATCTACGACCTCAAGGTTGCAAAACACAGAATGCATATCTTGGAAGCTCTCATCACTGCAATCAATAACATTGATGAAGTTATCCAGATTATTAAGTCTTCTGAAAATACAGAGGATGCAAAACTCAAGCTTGAAAAGCGCTTTAATTTTGATGATGAGCAGGCACAGGCAATTGTTGATATGCAGCTTAAGCGCCTCACACATTTGCTCATTGAAGATCTTCAGAAAGAGATTAAAGAGCTCCAGGCTCTCATTGATTACTTGGAAAGCCTTCTTGCAGACCACAATAAGATTCTTAATCTTATTAAGGATGAAACTCGTGGTCTTGCAGAAAAGTATGGTGATGACCGCCGTACAGAAATTGTTGCCAGCGAAGTTGAACAGATTAATGTTGAAGATATGATTAAAGATGAGGACATGGTTGTTATGATTTCCCGCATGGGTTATATCAAGCGTGTTCCAGCTGATAAGTATAAGAAGCAGAGTAGGGGAGGAACCGGAAGTAACGGAACAAACCTTCTTGATGATGACTATGTAAATCAGCTCTTCATTGGTTCTACAAAGGAAATCTTGTTATTCATAACTAACTTAGGTCGTGCTTACTGGATGAAGATTCATGAGATTCCGGAAAGTGAAAAGGCTGCTCGTGGTGCTCATATCAAGGGA
The DNA here is from genome assembly GCA_029098225.1 of Spirochaetales bacterium. GTDB lineage: Bacteria > Spirochaetota > Spirochaetia > Treponematales > Treponemataceae > Treponema_D. Next base: position 211,927 of record JAQXNX010000010.1, read on the forward strand.
CTCCTTCAGGTAGGTCCTGATGAAGAAATTACAACAGTAGTTTCACTCAAAGAATTCTCAGACGACCTCTTCCTCTTCATGACTACTGCTCAAGGTGTTGTAAAGAAGGTTCGCTCTACAGAATTCCAGAATGCAAAGACACGCGGTATCATCGGAATCAAGCTTAATGATAACGACAAGTTGATCAGCGCAATTCCAACAACAGGTGACTGTGAAGTTATGTTGATTTCCCGCCGTGGAAAGGCGCTACGCATTACCGAAGATTCAGTTCGTCTCATGGGACGTGCAAGCTGCGGTATTAAGGGAATGAAGCTTTCTGAGGGCGATGAGATTGCTGCAGCCGTAAAAGTTGAAAAAGATGCAAATATGATTTTGCTTACAGAGAAGGGTGTAGGAAAGAGAATTTCTTTCGACCTCTATTCTGTACATGGCCGTGGAACAGGCGGACAGAGAATCTTTGGAAACACAGAATCTAAGGGTGAAATTATCGGGGCTATCAATGTTAAAGATAAAGATGAAGTTGTCTGCATGACAAGCCAGGGAAAGACACTGCGCTTTAGAGCAACAGATATTAAGGAGCAGGGAACAGGAGCCAGCGGTGTAAACGTAGTTCGTGTTACTGAGCCAGACTTCATTGTTGGACTGGACAAGGTTCAGGCTGATGAAGATGATTCAACCAAATAAATAATAAAAAATAAATCTTTATAAAAAACCGCTCTTTAAAGAGCGGTTTTTTTATTTTAAAGAACAGGAAAATGAATAATTTTTAAACTAAAATAGTGTTTTAAAAAATAAATAATTAATTATACGCTATATATAGTGTTAGAAAAACAAAAATTTTAATTAACGAACGTTCGTTCTTTAAAAAATTCAATTTTTTATTGACAAAATAAATTTTTTAATAGATAATATAAAAAAAGGGTGAAGAAGATCTGGGGAAAATATATCATCATCAGGCAAGGTCAACTATAAAAAGTTGGCCTTTATTTTTTTTAAATGCTTTTGCACATTTTAAACAACTTATCCACATTATTTATAAATTTATTTTTTTATTTTTCCACAATTTAAACAAGTTATCCACATTTTGTTTCATGTGAAACTTTTATAAGTAAAATGCATTTTAATCTTCCGAATATGAATAGCATGAGTTATTTATATTTTATATGTTTTTTTAAATCATTAATTTATATATATCTTTTTACTTACAATGATAATTATTTTATGAATATTTTCTAGCTATTATATAAAAATAATCTTATTAGAATAAAAAAATTTTATATAATAAAAATTATGTTTTTTAATGTAAACAATAAACTTAATAATTTATAAATATAATAAGATAATCGAAAATTGTTATTCACTTAATTTAATGTTTCATGTGAAACATATAATATGTATAACAAATATGTATTTTGTTTAAATATATTTAACAATTTATGAAAGAGAAATCAGCTTTTTAATTCGAAAAGAAATCCTTTATAAAATTATGTTTACATTTATTTATGGAATAAATGATTTATAATATATATAAATAATATTCATAGTTCAAAAAACAGAATATAGAAGACTGTAGTTTTATAAATATTTAATTGAGACAAATTAAACAATATTTAATTAAATATAACGAAATAAATCTAAAATTATTATTATTGAAAATATTAATTTATTTATATTAATTCTGGCTTATTATATATGCTTATATGTTTCATGTGAAACATTCCGATAGTTAATTATTCTTTTTAATAGTTTATTTCTTAATATATATTTTATAATTATATAAATCTGTAAAAAATATATAAATTGTTCATATAACCCTTTTTTTATATAACCAGGGATCCGGTTTATTCTATAGATATTTTTCTTTTAATCATTCAAACATAATAATATGAAATCATATAAAATATTTATTATTATAATTATATGTCTAGGGGGAAAAGATTATATTCTGACTGATAGATCATTTAAAAAAGCACTTATCCACATTTTAAACAACTTATCCACATTTTGTTTCACGTGGAACATAATAAAAGAAATAAATAGGCTGGTTTTCATTTTATCCTACCAATTAGTAGTAATTTTTTTTAAAGTACGAACGTTTGTTAGCAATTTTATATTTCTAATGAACGTTCGTACTTTAAAATTGACAGTTTTAGGAATTATTCATTAAGTTAAACCATATTTTTATTGTTTTTAACTTATAATTATGATAAATTATTTAAAAATGGAGTGTTATATGGCAGAAAAAATTTTCAAACGTGCAGATTATATTTCCTGGGATGAATACTTTATGGGAGTTGCCAGACTTGCAGGAATGCGTTCAAAAGATCCAAATTCGCAGGTTGGTGCCTGTATTGTTAGTGAAGATAACAAAATTCTCTCTATGGGTTATAATGGACTTCCAAGAGGCTGTTCAGATGATGAATTTCCATGGGCAAGAGAAGGCGACACTTTAGAAACAAAATATGCTTATGTAACACATAGTGAATTAAATGCCATATTAAATTATAAAAATGGTTCACTGGAAGGCAGCAGAATATATGTTACGCTTTTTCCATGCAACGAATGTGCAAAGGCTATAATACAGGCTGGAATAAAAACAGTTATCTATGCAGATAATAAATATGATGGAACACCTTCTGTAGAAGCATCTAAAAGACTTATGAATGCTGCTGGTGTAAGATATTATCAATATCAGCCTACAGGTAAAAAACTCGAAATTTATGTATAATTTTTTTTATAGATAATAAGACGATTAACGGCATGGGTTTATAAGGTGAATTTCAAGCATTATTTAAAAATATTTTTTCTATTTTTGTTGATACTTCCTATATCAGGATGTAAATCAACAAAAATAGAAAACACACAAAATACACTAGAAAAAAATCAATCTTCAATACTTATAGAAGAAGAACTTTATTTTGATGATTTAGATTTCAAAGAATCAGAACCTCTTTATTCTCAAACAAAAATAGATTCATTTACAGACGATTTAGAGCAGAACAAATTACAGCCTGAACAAATTACTTCAAATCAACAGCCATATAAGTACATATTTATACGACTTTATAATCCTGCCTATTTAAATCCATTTTATATTGCAAATATTCTAAAAGGCGGAATTAAGGCAACGTTGATAAATAAAGAAGATGATTACAGTCATTCAGCAATAAATTTTACACTAGATGATAATTTTTATGGATTAACTTCAGGTGGAAAATATCAGCTTGCAAGAGAATCTTGTGTGCGTCCAAAAGAAAACAAATACATGAAGCATGGAAATCCAAAAAAATCGACTCAGGTTGTATATGCGATGAAAGTTACAGAGGAAGAGTATGAATATATTCGTGAATTTGTAAAAGTATATTACGAAAGTCCTGAAGTAAGATACAATGTCTTTTTGAATTTTCAGATAGGATTTTTTATAATTAATCGAAAATTTTTTACAGCAAAAGAAAAGAAACAGTTTGGAAATTTAAAATATCCAAAAACTACACAAAGCAAAAAAAAGCAAAGCGAATATCTTTATGTAGAAAACAATTTTATCTGCTCAACATTTTTGGCTTATGTACTTGAAAATTGTATACCAAAAATTAAAAACTGGTTTGAAGAAAAAAATATAAATTATAGATTTGTCAACGTTCCAGACTTGATATATATTCCTGGAATGACAAGATTGTTTTCTTCTACCTGGGCTGATTATGAAGAAGCTGCAGAACAGTTTGTTAAAGAGTACCCTGAGTTTGAAGCGTATTTGAATAAAAATTAAAAAAATGATATTATACTTTGTTTTATTAGTGTAAGAAAATGACAAAGAGTACTTCAATAATAATTAAGGCTGTTTCAAAAAATTTCTGGAATATTATGCGCTTCTATCCAAAGATGATTTATATGGCAAATCATCAGAAAAAATATTCTTCAGATGAACGTTACTCTTATTGTTTAAAATTAATTAAGATGTTAATTGATACCTGCAATATAAAGATAAATGCTTACGGGCTGGAAAATATTCCAGAAAACGATGGAGTTTATCTTTGTTCAAATCATCAGGAAAAATTTGATCCGCTTGCAATCTGGTATTCTTTTCCACGTAAAATAGGTGTTATTCTAAATGACAAAGCATGTCATAGACCATTCATACGGGAAGTAACATATCTCATTAAATCTCGCAGATTAATTCATTCAGATATGCATTCTATTCTGACTAGTTTTAAAGAAATTACAGAAGATTTAATTAAAAAAGAAAACTATATGATTTTTCCGGAAGGAGATTATGAAACAGAAACAAACAAGCTGTCATCATTTCATTCTGGATGTTTTAAAAGTCCGCAGAAAGCAAAATGTCCTATTTTACCTGTAGTTTTGGTTGATTCATATAGAATTTTTGATAAAGGGTATAAAACAACAAAACCCATTCAAGTTCATTATTTAAAACCTATTATGCCGGAAGAATTGGAAGGATTAACAACAGCAGAAATTTCTAAACTTGTTAAATCAAAAATTCAGAATAAGATAGACGAATTAGAAAAAGTCAGTTGAACTAAATAATAAAAGACTAACTAACGGTAGGTAGTAAATAAATGATTATTGATTTTCATACACATATTTATCCATGCAAGATTGCTGCAAAAGCAGCAAAAGCTATCGGAGATTTTTATAATGCACCAATGGTTTATAATGGTCTTGTAGAAGAGCTGTTGAAAAGTGGAGCAAAAATTGGTGTAGATAAATATGTTGTTCATTCAGCTGCTTCTACTCCTTCTCAAGTAGAACCTGTAAATAATTTTATTCATTCGCAGGTTCTTGAACATTCAGAATTTATTGGTTATGGAACAATGCATCCTGCTTATGAAAATTTTGAAGCTGAATTAAATAGAATAAAAGAGATAGGTTTACGCGGTGTAAAGTTTCATTGTGACTTTCAAAAGTTTCAGGCCGATTGCAGCGAAATGGATCCAATTTATGAAATATGTTCAAATTTAAAACTACCAGTTATTTTTCATGCCGGCGATTCACGTTATGATTTTTCAGGTCCAAAAAGAATTTCGAATGTATTAGCAAAACATCCTGATCTTACTGTTATTGCTGCTCATTTTGGTGGATATACAGAGTGGGATAAAGCCTGCGAATATCTTGTTGGAAAAAATGTTTATTTTGATACTTCAAGTACATTGTGGAAGCTTCCGTTAGAAAAGGCTAACATGATGATTAAAAAGCATGGATATGAAAAAATTTTGTTTGGTTCAGATTTCCCAATGTGGGATCATGCAGATGAACTTTCGCGGTTTAACATGCTTGATTTAAATGAACAAGAACGAAAAGCTGTTCTTGGCGAAAATGCAGCCAGACTTCTGGGAATTTAATTAATTTTAATAGAATAATAGTATTCTCGGATTTTTTTTCCTTGAAAAAATGAGTTTTTCTGTTATCATTTAAATAGAAACTTAAAACGAACACTTTTGAGGTATGTAAAAATGAGATTAGTAACTAGATCAGATTTTGATGGACTTGCCTGCGGAGCATTATTGCTTGAAGCTGGAATTATTGACAGTTGGATGTTTGCTCATCCAAAAGATTTGCAGGATGGTTTAATTCCAATTAACGAGAATGATTGTCTGGCTAATGTTCCTTTTGTTCCTGGATGCGGACTTTGGTTTGATCATCATTCAAGTGAATTTGAGAGAAATGAACTTAAGGGAAAATACAAAGGAGAAAGTCGTATAACTCCATCTTGTGCAAGAATCATTTATGAATACTATGGTGGTAAAGAAAAATTCCCTAACTTTGATGATTTAATGGTTGCTGTAGATAAAGTCGATTCAGGAAATCTCACAATTGATGAAATTCAAAATCCTCAGGGTTGGATACTTGTAGGTTTCTTGATGGATCCTAGAACCGGACTTGGACGCTGGCGTGAATTTACTGTTCCAAATTATGCATTAATGGAAAAACTTATGGTTGCATGTCGCGATAAATCTACAGATGAAATTCTTGCCATGCCTGATGTTCGTGAAAGAATTGAGGTTTATAAAGAGCAGACAGAAAAATTTAAGGATATGGTAAAGACTCACACTATAACCGAAGGAAATTTAATCATATCGGATTTGCGAGGTGTTGATCCTATTTACACTGGAAATCGATTTATGATTTACAGTATGTATCCTGAACAGAATATTTCTGCATGGATAGTAAGCGGTAAAGGTGGAGAAGGCTGTTCTGCTGCAGTAGGTTACAGTATTCTGAATAAAACCTGTAAAGTTAATGTTGGAAGTCTTATGTTAAAATACGGCGGTGGAGGACATGAGAAAGTTGGAACTTGTCAGTTCTCTAAAGATAAGATGGATACAGAGTTACCAAAACTGATAGAAGAGTTAAAGGATTTGGCAAATAAATAAAAAACTGATACAATTAGCGGACTGAAAAAAACAGTCCGCTATTTTTTTGAGCATTTTTTTTCGAAGCAAAAAATAGGTACACAAAAGTGAAAAATAATTGTATTGGTTCAAAATCAAGAGTTTTTTTAGAGGGAATTAGAGATGGAATTCCTATAGGACTTGGATATTTTGCTGTTTCATTTTCTTTAGGAATACTTGCCAGAAAAGCCGGATTAAATCCTTTTCAGGGATTTATAGCAAGTTTGCTAAATATGGCTTCTGCTGGAGAAAAAGCCTTATTTGATTGTATTGAGTCAGGGGCTGCCTGGTTTGAAATTGCATTTATTACTCTTATTATTAATGCACGTTATCTATTAATGAGTTGTGCACTATCTCAAAAATTTGATGAAAAAACACCTTTTATATACAGATTTATTTTAGGTTTTCAGATTACAGATGAATTATTTGGAATTTCAATTGCACGAAAAGGAAAAATTCAACTTGCATATAATAATGGTGCTTATATAGTTGCAGGATTATTATGGAGTATTGGAACTTCCTGTGGAATTGTAGTGGGCAATATTCTTCCTGTAAGAATTGTAAGTGCGCTTTCTGTAGCTCTTTATGGAATGTTTATTGCAATAATTATTCCGCCTGCAAAAAAGAATGTTGTTTTACTTATAACAGTCATTCTTAGTTTTTTAGTTAGCTATGCAGCTTCTGTTTTGCCTTACATTAAAAATATTTCTATAGGAACAAGAACTATTATATTAACAGTTTTAATTTCTTCTATCGTTGCAGTAATTAAGCCTGTGAAAGATGATTATGAAACTAACGAACGTTCATTAGATAACAAAGCAAAGGAGGATGAAAAAGATTTGTAATTCTTAAATGAATTTAAAGTCTAAGAAAAATATGTACATTTATATTTCTATTTTTGTTGCATTTGCTGTTTCATATTTAATTAGAACACTTCCTTTAACACTAATAAAAAAACCGATAAAGAATAAATTTATTAAGTCATTTTTATACTATGTACCATATGTAACACTTTCAGTAATGACATTTCCGGCAATCATAGAAGCAACACAAAGTCCGCTTTCCGGTCTGATTGCATTTGCGGTTGGAATAATTCTGGCAATAATTGGTGCCGGGCTTTTTCCTGTAGCTTGTGCCTGTTGTCTTGTTGTTTTTATTTCCGAATTTTTTTTAGTTTAAGGAATTACGATTGGAAAAGTTTAAATATTTATTATTTGATTTAGATGGAACATTAACTGATTCAATGCCTGGAATTAAAAATTCTTTTAAATATGCATTTAAAGAAATGAATGAAAAAATTCCTGATGATTCTATTCTTTCTACATTTATTGGTCCTCCGCTTTTTGATACTTTTACAAACTTATGTGGTTTTAATAAAGAGAAGGCTGATATTGCTATAAAAAAATATCGTGAATATTATCAGCAGAAAGGAATTTATGAAAATTCAGTTTATGATGGGATTCCTGAGCTTTTAGAAGGCTTAAAAAAATATGGGAAAAAATTATATGTTGCAACATCTAAGCCGGAAATTTTTTCTATAAAAATATTAGAGCATTTTAATCTTGATAAATATTTTGAAAAAATTTGTGGAAGTAATGCGGATGAAAGTCGCGGAAATAAAGATGAAGTGATTAGATATGCTATAAAATGTATAGAAAATAAAACAGACAGTCATTTAGAATTAAATACAATTCTAATGATTGGAGATAGAAAACATGACATCATTGGTGCGAAAAAAAATAATATTCAAAGCTGCGGAATTCTTTTTGGGTATGGTAATTATTCTGAATTAAAAGAACATGGAGCAGATTATATAGCAGAAGATATTGAAAAATTAAAAAAAATTTGTGTCTTGTAATAAAAGGAAATTATGAAGCTTAAAAAAATATTTTTGACATTGTGTTTATTCTCTGGATTGATTTCTTTATTATCTGGGCAAACTGCAAATTTAGAAAAATATGAATCAACAATAGCAAATCCATATATTGGAATTGGTTATTTGAAATTTTTTGAAAAAGCATATCCAGATTTAACATTTTCAAAAAAATATGATATTCAAAATGAAGACTGGATAATTACAGTAAAAGTTCCTGATTCGCCAGATGATAAAGATGGAGAAGGTAGAAGTGAAGAATTTTATTGGGCAAACGGAAGCTTTCTTCCAGAAGCAGAATTGGTAAATAAAGATAATTACTGGTCTCTTTTATATTCTTATTCAAAAGAACTTGCAGATCCAGAAAAATACACAGATGAAGAAAAGGAAGTTATAAGAGAATTCAGTTCAAAAGAGAATCGTGAAAATGGCTCAGGAACTCCAATGTTTCTTTTTGATTTTATTTATGAATCAAATTCCAGAAGAAGCTTGGAAACTCACATAAAGCGAATTTCTTTTTTAGGTGTAAAAACAAATATTCATGAAAGAATAAAAAAACCTCTTGAAATAATAGATCAAAAAATCAGAGAGTTATCTTTAATAGATTCAGAAGTTAGAGATTTTCTTTATCAGATAAAATCTGCAGATGGATATTTATGGAGAATTATTGACGGAACAAACAGAAAATCATTTCATAGTCTTGGGCTGGCTATAGATGTGCTCCCAAAAAATTTAGGAAGAAAACAAATTTTCTGGAGCTGGGCAAAAGATAAATATCCTAACGACTGGATGTTAGTTCCTTTAAAAGAAAGATGGATTCCTCCGCAGAAGGTAATTGAAGTATTTGAAGAGAACGGATTTATCTGGGGTGGAAAATGGATAATTTATGATAATATGCATTTTGAATATCATCCGGAATTAATTGAATATAATTTTAATAGATAATATAAAATTTTAATTTGAGCACTTATTTTGCGAAGCAAAAAAATGCGTGAATCAAACAATGACATTTACGACATTGTTTAATTTTCATTTATAAGTTCATATTTATAATTTCTTAAGTAATTTATAATTATAATTCCTTTTTTAGAAATTTGAATTTCTTCAATTAATTTTGAGCCATCATAAATAAATCTTTTTTCTGAATTGTCTTTTTCATTTATTTCAGAATAAAAAATTAATTTTGAATTTTTATAATTTTGAGAAAGAGCATTTATGTCATAATATGCATTTTGAATATCTGCAATTATATATTCGCCTGGTAAAGAAGCAGGAAAGAAAGCAGAATCAAAAATTACATTATTTTCATTAAAGGAAACATTTCCCATGTCGGTTCCAAAATCATTGAATAAAGAAAGACTTATTGCTTTTGAATCTATTTGTGAATATATGAGTAAAGAAAAAGTCTGTTTGTCAAAATTACCCTGCAATAATTGAAGTGAATCAACTATGCTTGAATTATATGCTGGATGAAGTAGAAATATTTTTTTTGAATCTGTAATGTAAACAGGTTTTAAATTTTTACAAGTAACTGGAAAATCATTTTGAGGTTTTGATGCGCAAGAAAAAATAAAAATTGTGAAAATAGAAAGAAATATAAATTTAAGGATTTTATTTATTTTCATTTTGCACTCCGGTTTATGCGTTTATATTATCTGCAGATTCATTTTTAGAATTTGATTTTACTCGTCCATAAAAAAATGAACTTAAATAGGCCGTAACTAATCCAATAAAAATAGAAAGACCTATATAATGAACAGGTTTAAAAGAACTTAAAGCAAGAGCTCCAAAAGAAATTATTGTTGTTAAAAAAGAAATTAAAGTTGCAAAAGGTTCAAGAGTGTTTTCTTTCTGATCTAATTGTTGGGAATTATTTCTCTTTTCATTTTCAATCATGTAAATAATATAATCAAGTCCAAGACCAAAAACTAAAATTAATCCGGTGATAGAAAAGAATTCAATATTGATTTTAAAAATTGCATAAAAAGCAGTTATTACAAGAATAATTAAAAAAGGAACAGAAATAATTTTAAAAGACTGCTTCCAGCTATAAAAGAGCTTGAGCATAATAAACATCAATACAGAAGCAATTAAAAAGAATTTAAAAACAATAAGTGTAAGTTTATCCAGGTCGTGGCTTATGTCCTGAGATTTACTTACAAAGAAAGCATTTTCATTGTTTTCAACTAACGAACGATAGGTAGTATAATCAGTGACCTTTGAAGGAAGAAGTACTGTATAATATTTTCCTTCAATTTCTCCAAGCCATACAGAAGAAATTGCAGAATTAATATAATCAGGAATATTTTTTTCAGAAAAAGAAACAAATTGATTATTAGATTTTTCATAATCATTTTTTAGTAAATCAGCATATTTTTCTGCTTCTTCTTCAGTAAATCCTAAATTAATAAATTGAGATTCCGACAAAGTAATTAAATTTAAACATGCGTCATAAGATTTTTGCTGTATTTTCTTTGATGGAATAAAACTAGTTGTACTTACATAACCGACTTTATTTTCTGTAAGATGTTCAAAATCTTTACGTAATTTTTCTTCATTTTCTAAAGCTTCTTCTTCTGTATTTCCGCTAATAATATACCAGCCGCCTGGTGTATATTGAATTATCTTTGAAGCAGTAATCTCATCATTCAAAAGTTTGCCTTTCATATCGTAAAGGGATAATAAATTATTTTGTATTTTTACATTTTTATGAAAAACTAAAATTGACAAAATGGAAAAAGAAAATAAAAGAATAATTACAGATCGGCCAATCCATTTTTTTTCAAATACAGAACTTAATTTTGTAAATTGATTTATAAATCGAACAGGTTTTCTTTTTTCCTGCTTTGGAAGCTTTATAAACGGGAAAACAGCAATTGTTGTTAAAAATGAACTTATAAGTCCTGAAAGACAAAATAATGACATTTGTTTTAGAATTGTAAATGGAGCAAAAAGAAGAATTGCAAAACAAATTCCTGTAGAAAGAATTGCCATTATAAGACCGGAAAAAATGTGATTTCGAATTTCCAGGCTTGTTTTCAATTTTGAATTTCCGGCCCAATGTGTAAAAAAGTGAAGGCTATAATCTATACATGAACCGATTAGAGAAGTCCCAAAAATGAGAGTAATAACATGCATATTATGGAATGTTGCAAGAGTAGCAAGGAATGCAATACCTATTGAAACTAAAATTGAAGCAACAGAATAAAACAGAGGTTTTGGAGAACGGAATATAAAAATCAAAAGAAGAATAACAACAAGCATAGAAATTGTTGCTATGATAGAAATTTCTTTTGAAGCAGAATTTGAACTTTCGTAGCTATGGAAAGGTGTTCCAGAAAAAATAAAATCAGATTTTGTTTCTGATTTTTCTGAGCCGGAAACTTTATTGCATACATTATAAATTTCTGCAACAGCGCTGTTTTTAGAAGCTAGAACGGCACCTTTTTTGCTTAAAACACCTCGAATCATTACATAGTATTTTCCTTCGTATTTAGAGGAAAGAACACCATCTGTAACAGACATTGCCGTTCCAGCGTTCTGTAAAGCTTTAAGATAATTCTGAAGATTATATTCTGTAAGTAAAAAAGGATCAGATTCAAGATTATCAAGAGGAAGCATTGTGAAGCCGCTGTAGGCTGTTGAAAGTGAATTTAAAGAAAAATCAATAGCTCCAGACTGATTAATGCTTGTATCAATTGTTTTTTCGTCTATGAGATTGTATCGATATTTGTAAAGAAAATCTGTTATTTCAGAAATAGAAGAAGTATCATTGAAAAGCGAAATAGAATCAAAATTATCACTTTCTTTTAAATCGTTATAAACTTTTATAGCATCCTGCTTAGCATTTTCAAAATTTTCATTTTCTACAAGAATGAAAAAATTCTGCGAAGTTACAGACATCATTTTATCATCCGCTTTTTTTACTGATTCAATAGAAAAATTTTTTGGAACAAGATTAAATAAATCAGAATCAATATGAATTTTATCCTTAAAAAAGATTAATGAAAATAAAAAGAAGAGAATAATTGCTGCATGGTAAAATATCCATATGGCGAGTAATTTTTTTTGTGATATATTTTTTAAATGATTATTCAGAGAAAAAGATTTGTTTATCATCAGAAGAAAGTTCCTTAGGATATTGTTGATTTGAAAATTCGTATGTAATAGTATTATTTGAAGCTTCAGTCATTTTTAATGAATCAAGAATAGCATTTTTATCTTTTGAAGAATTATACTGGCCGTAAAGCTCAAGAGTTTTTATTACAGAAGCAATTGTTGAATCTTTTGGTGTAAGAATTACGGACCAGATATAATTGCTATTGCTGTTTTCAATATTTGTTATTTTAAAATCACAAAGAAAATTCTTTTCTAACTTTGTAACATTTCCTGAAAAAACAGAACTCAGAGTTTCTGAAATATTAGAGAATATTTGATTGTCATTTCCGTTCATTACAGATTTTGTTCCGTTTGCAGAAATTTGAATCATTTTTTCTTCTGTTAGAATTAAGGTAGAGGGAAATGGCTTAAGTGTTTTCCACATAATTCCATAATTGCAGATTATGAAATTACCTGAAGAAACAAGCTTACGACCGTTCGTTAGTATATGTTTTGTCTGAATGAAATTTCCTGTTGTATTTTGATTAGATGCAAGAGAATTACAAATATCTTCTAAATTTATTTTTGAAGAGTTTGAGTTTTGAGAGAAAAGAAAAAAATGTGAAGAAACTAAAATCAGGAAAAATGCAAAAATATGTGAATAAATTTTTTTCATAAAGTCTCCTATTGGTTTACTGAATCATCCCAAAAGTTAAAAAAATTATACCACTGATAAGGATACAGTTTGCAATATTTTTCTAGCTTAGAAACAAATTCCTGACACAATTCATCAATTCTAGTTTCTCTCTCTGCTCTTTGAAGATTATCAAAAGAAATATTTGATTTTTCAACATATAAATTATAAACAGATTTTAATGTAGCAGTTTTAGTACGCATTCCGTATACATGATAAACAGGAGCTTTTAATAATGCAGGAATTAAAAAAGTTCCATAAGGAAAAGATGCTTCTTTTCCTAAAAAAAATTTTTTAATATTTCTATTTCTTGCATTTGGGCTTGTTCTATCACCGGCAATTACAACAAGACCGCCTTTTTCAATCTGTTCTTCCAGCTGAATAATTGTTTCTGGTCCAAAATCAGAAGGTGAAATAACCTGGAAATTTACATTTGGATTTATTTCTTTTAAGGTCTGGTTAAACTGCGACGTGGCTTTAAGTTCCATAATTGTAATAATGGAATAATCTTTTGAAACTCCATTTTCTCCAAAGGAAGAAAGGCTTCTCATGAGTTCAATATTTCCAAGATGTGAACCTAATAAAACAGCACCTTTTCCTTCTTCCAGTTGAGATTGTAGAGTCTTCAAATCATCTTCAAAGGTATTAAGTTCTTTGTAATTAAATTTTCCAAGCCAGCCTTCCATTTTTTCCAGAACGCAAAGACAAAAAGAAACTATCTGTTTGTAAGGAGAAATCTTTTTAGGAATTTTATTATCTGTAAATTCCTGTAATTGTTTTTGATATATACTGCAAACTATTCGCGCATGTTTAGAAAAAATATAATAAAAAAATCCGACTGGGAAAATTAATGAATGAACAAAAAAACGTGGAAAATATTTTAGCAGATGTAGAAGATATTTTAAGGGTTTATTTGAAGAAATTACTTCTTTTTCTTCCGACCAGTGCTGTTCAGAAACATTAGTATTGCTATTTATTTCCATTTATTTTTCTGCCTTTTATATAATTTCTTATAAGTACAATAGGAAATGTAAACAATAAAATAGCACTAAGTCGAGTATACATAACAGAAATTCTAATTGTATCTTTGACGTAATTATAATTTGAAATCCCATCTGCAGGATAAAATATTTTTACAGGTTCGGAAATAATTCTGATTCCTTTCCAGCAGAAGTGAACAAGAATATCTATATCATAAGCCATGCGGTTACTGATAATATGATGATTTATAATTTTTACAAAAGGTTTAACAGGATATATTCTAAAGCCAATCATTCCATCAATAATTTCTTTAGAGAAGGTAACTACATGAATATAACCGTTTGCATATTTTCTTCCATCAACGCGTTCTATAGGAGCAGATTCATCGTATTCCGGAATACCGCAAATAACAGCATCTGGATTTTGTTCAGAAAGTTCAATAAATCGAGGAATACTTAATGTATCATGCTGACCATCAGAATCAAGCTGAAGAATATGTGTAATTCCCATTTTATAAGCAGCCCGAATGCCGCTTTTCATAGCTTTTCCTTTTCCGCGGTTTTTTTTATGTGTAATAAGAGTAACTAAAGGATAACGATTTGCAGCTTCCTGAATGAAAATTTTATTTTTTTCATCATTTCCATCATCAACTACAATGATTGGAAAATTATAAGGAAGAAGATTCTTTATAACTGCATCAAGAGTTGATCCATGATTATAAACAGGAATTACAAATCCAAAGTTCATCTTTACTCCAGTTTATTAACTTTCCATAAGCACATTGAAATTTCCAGAAGAATAAGTTTTTTCTTTAATTTCTGCGTCTGTCATAGTAAATGATATTAAATTTTTATCTTTTTTGTAAGTTAACTCAAGGTGAATTTTTGATTCTGGTCTTATAGGAGCAGAAAATTTTATTCTTTTAATATTTGGTACATAACGTTGTGTTCCAAAATATTTTCTAGAAAATCTGGTTATAATTTCAAACTGAGCAACTGCAGGAAGCAATTTGTATTCAGGAAAATGACCATCGAAGAAGTCGCTTGTTCCTGGAATAGTAAATTCAAGAATAATTGAATTTTCTTCTTTGGAAACGATTGTTTCATCTTTAATATCATGATTATTAAATTCTGACATAAAAACCTCTTTATTCATTAAATAATGCTTCAATTTCAAGTTTATGTTTTTTGCCCTGTACATCAACAGGAAGCTTTTCCATAAATCTCCATTTTTTAGGTATGACTACATTTTCAAAAAACTTCATAAGATAGTCATGAAAATATCTGTTAATTAAATATTTTTCTGTTTCTTTAAATTGTTCTTTTCCTTTTGCATTCAAAACTACAGCAGCAGCAAGATACTGACGTACATCATTACTTAATGCAACAACTTTTACATCTTCTACAAGACCGCTTTCTAAAAGTCGATTTTCAATCTCGGTCATGGAAATTCGTTTTTCTTCAATTTTTACAATTGAATCTGAACGGCCTTTTAAAATAAAGCGGCCGTCTTCCTGTATTTCTGCAAGATCAGCTGTAGCAAAGCCTTCCGGATTTTTTATATATGGAGAAATAATTCTAAGACAGCCGTCATCTCCTAACCATATTTTTGCGTTATCAAAAGGAGTCCAGATCAGGCCGTCTTTATTCTGCTGTCTATAAGCAATTCCGGAGGTTTCTGTTGAACCATATACTTCCAGAGGATAAAAATTAAAAAGTTTTCCACAAGAAACTGCAAGCTCCGGACTTACAGCACCGCCACTTGAAAAAATCCAGATATCCTTCATATCAAGTTTGTCTTCAACTTCAACAGTGCGTTTTAAGAAGGCCGGTGTAGCGATTAAAATATATTTTTCATCATTAAGCTTTTCAAATTCTTCCGGAAATTCAATTCTGTTTCTGCGGAAAGGAGTTCCAAGAGTAAACGGAAGTGAAATTCCAAATAAAAAGCCATAAATATGATGCTGACTTACTGTTGTAATTAATTTACGGCTTGTTATTTCGCGTGCCCATTTAGAAATAATAAAGGCATTATCTTCTTCAAACTCTTTCATTCTTTGCGGAACAGCTTTTGGTTTTCCTGTGCTTCCTGAAGTAAAGAGAAAAATTCTGGTTTGTTCTGCATTGATTTCTGGTGTAGTTCGATAAACTGAAGCCTGAGGATCATCAGTATTTTCAATAATTTGCGGAATATAATCATTTTGAATACCGTTTATTTTCTGATCAGTTAAAAATATCATATCCGGCTTGCGGACATCAGCCATAAAGCTTTCTGAAATATTTTGTGTAAGGTAAACAGCTTTTTTACACTGAAGCAAAGCTACAAAAGTACATAAAAAATACCAGTAATCTTCGCTATGCAAAATATATTCATCAGCATTTTTATTTTCAACAAATTGTCTGATTTTTGCTGTATCTATTAAAAAATCTTTCCAGGTTTTATATATTTTTTTTGACCAGGTATCTTCAAAACATAGAATGTAATTGTCTTTTCTTGAATCAGCATTAAATTTTGAAATAGGATATGCTTTGATCATTTTTTTGTCCACGAATTTTCGAATAATGAATTCAACAATAAAAAGTGTTCCCATAAGAATATAAGAAATACCACCATTATAAATTCCCCAAATTCTATTGGACCTTTCCTGTGAAATTCCAAATATTTTGTCTGCAAAAGTAGTAAAAAATGCTGCAGTTCCATTTAAAATAAAAAAACTACACCATATTATAGTTACGTTTCTGCAGTATTTATAAACCTGTTGTTCATAGGAAGACCCTTTTATTGATTTGTCGCTCAAAGTTGCAAATCTAAAGATAATATTGGGCGGCATAAAAAGAGTGCTTCCAAAAATGAAGAGCAAAGTTATATTTATAACAACTGAATAAATTTTTAGGAAAAAAACTTTTCCTGTTATAAAACAAAAAAGACCGGCAAAAAGAAAAATCATGGAACTGAGTAAAGGTTTCCAGTCCAAGGCACTTTTCTTACCAGTCTTTTGTTTTCCTGTGGCACTTAAAAAAAATGCAGCTGCTAAGGCAACTATACATAAGGAAAGAATTCTTGTATCTACCTTAAAAATTACCAGTAACGAAAAAACAATTACCGGATAAATAGCTGCAACTATATAAAAAAGAGCCTTCAGGAACTTCTTCATATTATTGTATTTTGGTTATGCCATGTAAGGAACAAGTGCGTCTACAACATCCTGTACTGTTTTTACAGTTTTGAAAATTGAAGGGTCAACATTTCCTTTATCTGCAGGCATAAATTCCTTCATTTTTACAATCAAGTCGATTGAATCGATGGAATCCAAATCCAAATCATCTCCAAGAAGTGCATCTGGAGTTACGTCACCTTCGTCCAGTTCAAACTCTGAAACAAGAATATTCTTGAGCTTTTCGAAAATTTCGTCTTTAGACATATAATATCTCCTATTTATTTTTTTCACTGGAAATGTAATCAGCCAGTGCATTTACCGAAGCAAAGTGTTTTTTATTTTCTGAGCTTTCAGCCGAAAATTTAATTCCAAATTTTTTCTTTAGAGCTACACCAAGTTCCAGAGCGTCAATGGAATCAAGTCCTAAGCCTTCGCCAAAAAGAGGTTCTGAATCAACAATATTTTCTGGTTTAATGTCTTCCAACTGTAAGGCAGAAATTATTGTTTTTTTGATTTCGTTTTTTAATTCATCCATCACTGAATCCTCAAAACACATAAATATATTTTTACAATTTTACTATAAAAAAAGAATAATTACAATAAGAAGAATTTAGATTGAATTATTAAAAGAAATTGAATAAAGTAGCGTGCGAAGAGCTGTACAAATTAAGAAATTCAGCCTGCGGCGACATGTTCGCCTTATAAGAAATTTGTGGCAGCAGCACTTATTGCCGTTGTAAAAATAAATCTGATATATTTAATTAATGAACGAATTGATTCAAACAGATACATTATTAAATGGTTATAAAATTCTTCAAAATCCTAAGGGATTTATGTTTGGAATAGATGCAATACTTCTTGCAAATTTTGCTATTTGCGAATTGAAGAATGAAGAAAATATATTAGATCTTTGTACAGGAAATGGAATTATTCCTCTTTTACTGGCCGGTTCCAGAAAAGTAAAAAAAATAACCGGTGTGGAAATTCAAAAAGAAGCGGCAATGCTTGCACAAGAAAGTGTAAAGCTGAATGAACTTGAAAATAAAATTTCGATAATAAATACAGACTTACGAACGATAGTTAATAATAAAACTGGCGAACATATTTTTAAGAAACACAGTTTTTCCTGTATAACCTGTAATCCGCCGTATATGATTGCCGGACATGGAAAAAATAACCCGTCCGATGCAAAGGCAATTGCAAGACATGAAATTTTCTGTACGCTGGAAGACGTTATTAATACAGCTGAGCAATTGTTAGCAACACATGGAAAATTTTTTATGATTCACAGGCCTTTTCGTTTGAGCGAAATATTTTCAATTATGGAAAAATGTAATCTTGTTCCAAAACGTCTTCAATTAATTCAGCCACAGGAAGGAAAGGAGGCAAATCTTGTATTAATTGAGGCAAGAAAAAATGCGAATACAGGTTTAAAAGTTGAAAAAGTCTTAAATGTATATGAAGCTCAAAAAGAAACAGGCCTACAGAACAACCCTGAATTCTGTAAGCCTGCCCAAGTAGGAAAAGTTAAAAATGATAAAAAGTTATATACAAAAGAAATACTTGAAATCTATAAATCTTTTAAATAGAAGTCGAGCATTTTTAATGTGCGATTAATAGAAGCTTCGTCCGCAGGTAATGCAAACAAGCTGCCAACACCACTTTCCGGATTCTGTCTTACAGTTTCTTTTCTTGCGGCAATAGACAGATCTCTTTGCTGTAAAATAATGTTGCAAATTCCTGAAGAAAGTTCACGAAGTTCTTTTTCTGTTTTACTTTTTATTTTTTTGCAGTCAGCAAATGCTTTTAAAACAGTCTTTACTTCATCACAAAGTTTTTCAACTTCTTTTTGCACGGTGTTGAGTGCATTCAAATTAAAATATTGTTCTGAATGAACAAAAACATACATCTGGAAAAGAGGTTCATTTTCATAAATTTCAAAAAAGTGTGTAATCTGTTTTTTGAAAAATGAAGAAAGAGTACATTTTGGAGATTTTATCTGTTCAAGAGAATTCTCCTGCAAAAGACCTGCTTTTGCAATTTCCTGAGAACAGAATTCCAAAGTAGCTTCATACATAGAATCTCTACTTTCAAAATGATTGTAAAGTGAGGCCTTCTTTATTTCCAGAATTTCTGAAATATCGGATAATGAGGTCGCACCGGCACTTTTTTCAAATGCAGAAGAAATAAATGCTTGAATGATTTTCTCCTGCGAGATATTCTTCTTACTCATATTATAATTATCGGTAACTAACGTTAATTAGTTTAATAAAAATTCTAAAGAACATAAAAAAAACCGAATGTTAGTTAGGACATTCGGTTTTTTTACCACCTTTTGTAAATTAAAAAGATGGGTAGTTATGATTTGATCACTTTTTCCGAAGCAAAAAAGCTTAAATTATTATTGCATTACTTTAAAAGGATCTTCTGTACGATACATTTCGCGTAATTTAGGTTTTTCAATTTTTCCTGTTGGATTACGAGGAACAGGAGCAAAAATAATTTTGCGTGGACGCTTATATTTTGGAAGTTCCATACAGAAATTATTTACATCCTCTTCTGTGCAGGTATAGCCTTGCTTTACTTCAATGATTGCAGCTGCAATTTCTCCTAAACGTTTATCTGCAAGTCCAATAACTGCAACATCTTTTACAGCTTCCATTTTATGAAGAAAGTCTTCTATCTGAACAGGATAAAGATTTTCTCCACCTGTAATTATTACGTCTTTTTTGCGGTCAACAAGATAAATAAAGCCATCAGGATCCATCATTGCCATATCGCCAGTGTAGAGCCAGCCTTCTTTATCCATAACTTCTGCAGTTGCTTCCGGATTCTTATAATAGCAAACCATTACTCCAGGACCAAAAACAGCAAGCTCTCCTACATCTCCCTGAGGAACTTCTTTTCTATGTTCATCTACAATCTTAACCTTCCAGCCATAACCAGGAATTCCAATTGCACCAATTTTATGATCATTTCCAACGCCAAGATGAACACAACCAGGGCCAATACTTTCTGAAAGTCCGTAGTTTGTATCGTAATCGTGGTGAGGAAAATATTTTTTCCAGTCTTCAATAAGTTTTTTTGGAACAGGCTGAGCACCAATATGCATAAGACGCCACTGTTCAAGATGGAAATCAGAAATTTTAAGATCTCCTCGGTCAAGGCTATCAAGAATATCCTGAGCCCATGGAACCAGCAGCCAGACTATAGTACAGCGTTCATCAGAAACAGCTTTTAAAACAGTTTCTGGTTTTGTACCGCGAAGCAAAACAGCCTTGCCTCCGGAAATTAATGAACCAAACCAGTGCATTTTTGCACCAGTATGATAGAGAGGTGGAATGCAAAGGAAAACATCGTCCTTTGTCTGGCCATGATGATTTTGTTCAACAGCAGCAGAATGCATTAATGCACGGTGTTTATGTAAAATAGCTTTTGGAAAACCAGTTGTTCCCGAGCTGAAATAAATAGCAGCTTCATCATCATCTGTAATATCTATATTTAAATTTTCAGATGAATAATTCATTGCAGACATAAAATAGCTTTCTGAAAAGCTTGGAGGAATTCCTTCTCCAACGTAAATTAAAAGCCGGCGCTGCATAATTTTTTCTGAAATAGCTTCAAGACGGCCAATAAATTCAGGTCCAAAAAATAAAACAGAAATATCTGCAAGGTTCAGACAATAATCAATTTCATCTGAAGCATAACGGAAATTTAATGGAACAGCTAAAGCACCTGTCTTTAAAATTCCAAAATAAATTGGAAGCCATTCAAGACAGTTCATCATTAAAATTCCAACTTTATCTCCACGACGAACTCCGCGCTCCAAAAGATAATGAGCACAGCGGTTTGCCTTTTCATTAAAAATTCGCCAGCTGATTTCGCGGCGGTAAGGCAAATTTGGTTCAGGTTGAGTTAAGTCAAATTCTTTCCAGGTAATTCTTCTTGTATCCCTAACTTCAGGATTTAATTCAACAAGGGCACAGTCATTAGCATAAAGCTCTGCGTTTTTTTCTAGATATTTTGTAATTGGCATAATAAAAGATTATACCGTACAAAAAATATTTCTGCAATTTTAATAACTGGTTTTGGCGGGTGATTTAGAAGATGATTAATTTTTTGTTTTTATTTATTATAAAAAAGACAGAGAGGAAAAATGAATAAAAAACTAAAATCTGTTTTATTCTGTCTTTATTTAATAATTGATTTTCTCGTTTTTATTTTAGCTATTATGTATAGAATGATATTGTATTTGAATATAGATCCTATTTTTGGTATTGATTTTATCATAGTTTATTATATTCTTTTAGGAACTTATTTATTAATCAATTCAATAATTGGAATTTTGTGGACTCGGAAACATTCATCAGATGTAGATTTTGAAATTTCTAATATGTGGTTCTTTCCAATGTA
Source organism: Spirochaetales bacterium (assembly GCA_029098225.1). Classification (GTDB taxonomy): domain Bacteria; phylum Spirochaetota; class Spirochaetia; order Treponematales; family Treponemataceae; genus Treponema_D. Next base: position 233,553 of record JAQXNX010000010.1, read on the forward strand.
TTTAATAAATATTTTAGGATTTTTTGTTTTAATGTTTCCTTTTTGCGCCGCATGTGGTTATTTTACAGACAAGGAATTTTTTGTAGCGGCGATGTTTCTGTTGATTTGTTTAATAATCATTTTTATGATTTTTGGACAGGTAACGTGGGAAAAAATGATTGTCACATATTTGAACAATAAAACTATACAAAGATATATTTGTATAGAAAATCCAATAAAATGCATGTTAATAATTTTATTTTTATGTGCATTTGCAAGGCCATGGGTATAAAAATGAAAAAGTTTATTTTTAGTTTGATTCTGTTAATTTCTTCAGGAATTTTATTTGCGGAAGAGCTTTTCTGTGATAATTATATTGCCAACAGATATGCGGAAACTTATCCGGATTATATAATCACAAAAAATAATGTAACAGTACATGATGATTTTCCAGGTGGAAATGTTTTATTTAAGCTTAATGCAGGAGATATTGTACACATTGAAGAATACTTCAAAGAATCAGAAGAACTTGTAAAAGGTACATATGCATGGTGGTTTAAAATTTCCTGTTCAAAAGGCGAAGGTTATGTTTTGGGAAGATACATGACACCAAATTTTATTGAAGTTGATTTTGATGACAAATCAAATTCAGAATATATCTGCTACATGGCATATTTTAAATGGCGAATTCTTCATGAAACTGATTGGGTTAACAAAAGATATGTGAAAGATGAATTTTTATATATTAAGGGCAGAAATGTTTATTTAATTAATTCATCAGAATTCCCAAAATTTACTTTATTTTCCGAAGAAACACCAGTTACAGATTTTTCTGTATTTTTATCTATGGACTATGATACAGGCTATGAAGAACCGACAGTTTTAGTTGCTACAGAAAAAATTCAAATAGACAAAAAAATTTATTACAGGGCAACCTTATTTAATTTTTATGAAACAAGCAGGACCGAAAAACCGTATTATTATGCCTGCGAACTTTTAAAAACAGATCTCTTTGATGAAGATGAAGTGGGAATACAGCCTTATGTAATTTTTCCTAAAAAAACATATAGTGTCCGATGGCATGAATGGGAGAATAACGAAATAGACTATAATCTTTATCCATGTGAATTCTGGGAAGCAAAACTGCATGTAAATAAATAAAAAAATAATTTAATTGGAGACTGTATGAAAATGAATTTAAAAAAAACTTTGATTTGTGTTCTGGGAATTTTTTCAACCTGCAATATTTTCGCCCAAAGAACCGGCGATTATACAATTTTGCAGGATGAACCAGTAAGTCGAATAACAAAAGAATCAGTAATTTATTCCGAGGAATATATAAAAACCATAAAAGATCTTTTAAAAATCACAAGAACAAATTTGAATCGCAAAAAAATCGAAACAATTCCAAAAGAACTTGAACGATTTTACGATTCAAATATTGAATACCAGGATTATGATTTGGTTAACTGGATGGCAGTTGATTCAAAAGAAGGTTTAAGGGTTAGAAAAAGTCCTTCTTTGAAAGCAGAAAAAATTTGTCTTCTTCCTGATAATTTTAGAGTAACAATAACTTGTCTTGGTCCGGAAGTTACAGTTGATAATATAAAAAGCGCGTGGGTAGAAATTCTTATTCCAAGATTTTTATGGGAAACTTCAGAACCTGAATTTGGCTGGGTTTTTGGTGGTTATCTAAAAAATTATGAACACAATATTTATGAAAGAACATATGACCAAGCCTATGAAAATTTTACTTTAACAGGTAAAATTTATTTTACAGCAGAGGATTTCATAAATTACGAATATAATATTCCTTTTAATTCTCCGCATTTATACGACATTTTAGACGGAAATTCTTATTATGATCTTTATTCCAGTCAACAATTTAAATATATGAAAGATAATGATTGGGATGATGCAAAATGTGCAGAACATCTAAGAAGTATGTTACTGAACAAATTAAAGCTTGTTCAGGCTGGAATTTGCAAATGTAATAGAGAACTTTTTGGTAATTATCTTTTTAATGAATATTGGGATATGGTTCAGGATATGCGCCAGATGCATCCTGTAAATCATATGCTTGTTACAGAATTTGGTTCAATTATTACGGGAGATTCTCTTAATTTAAGTTCAGATAAATCAAAAATTACGTATACAAGTCCAAAGACAAATAAAATTTATGAGGCAGAAATTCCTTCAGAATACACAAAAGATTTTGAAATAACCGAAAACGATGAATTAAGAATTTTTTCATATGAAAATACAGAACTCGATCTTCCGGGACCTTTAATCCGAATGCGAAAAAAAGTTTATGAAAACGATGTGATTTTCCATTTTGAATTTTTCTATTATTCAATTGTCGACGGAAAAATTGCAAAATTTCTGGAAGTTAAATCTTATTCGGATTTTATAGACGGTTATGGCGGCTATTTTTATGGTAGTTCAGATGATGATGAAGAACCTTATTTATGTATTTCATTTACCTGCATTTCATCTTTTTATGGAATGACACTCGATGATGGTATTTTGTTTAGAAAATGTGAAGAATATCCATACATAGAAATTGCAATAGATACTTGCGATAATTTTGAAATTATTCAGACCGGCAAAACTTATATATTATGGAATGATTAAAAAAAAGCTTTTAGAAAGTTGAATATTTTTATGGGTGCTTCCTGCTGCCAGAGGCAGCAGGGCGGGTGTTTCGTGCTTCGGTAACCCTCACCGTCCTCGGCGGCAATATAAGCCGCCTGCGGTCGGCTCACAGCGGTTGTTTCAACAACCGCTGCTCGGCACTACATACCCGCGCACGGTTTAGAATTTATGGATGCAGCGGGTATGCTTTTCAGTTGAAGCTTTAGAAGAGGAATTTATTCCTCCATTTTGAAATTGGATGGTCCAGGCTGTATTATTTGAACTGTTATCTTGAGATGATGACCAATAAGAACAATCACCTAATGAATTTCCTCCGCATAATGTAATAGCAGGATTAATAGAACTTTTAACGCTGAAAACATCATATAATTCAGAAACGGAAGGTAAATACCAATTGTTTTGGTAAATTGTTCCGCTTACATGGCTGCCAGTAGCGTCTTTATAGTTTTTTGCAAAATAAAATGCAGGATATTTATCGGCTGTTCCTGTATCATCATTTTGACCCAATGCGGTGCCTATTTGTGTAAAATTGTTACTTCCGTCGGTATCTCCAGAAAAAGTAGTTCCTGTATTTGTGCAGGCTATAGTCTCAATTTTTGCATATCCATTTGCAGTTTCTGTACACCAGGCCAAATCAGAAGCATGTACAAGTCCAACCCCGTAACTGTCTGTACCAACAACCTTATAAATAACAGCTACAGCTGCATTTTTTTGATCATCAGTAAGGGTTAAAGTAGCGCTATACGGTGTAGCACTTCCGTCAGTAAAAACAATATCTCCAACAGCTCTTGTTTCATTTGGTTTTTTTGTTCCAATATAGGTTATTGGACCATATGTTGTTTCAATAGTATATTCATATTCATTTATACAGCTAATAAAGCATGCAGTCATAACTGCTGCAAATAAAAAGAAAAAAATTTTTTTCATATGATTCTCCTTGAGAGTGTGTTCGCATAAATTATAGTATATTTAATGTTTTTTGCATTTTTCTTAATGCAAGTATATAATGTTTTTCGATTGCTGAATATATGTGCAATCAATAATTAAAACAATAAAGGTAATGAAAAATTACATTTTTGTAATTTTTTGATATCTTTGATTTTTCCGTTGGCAAAACTGCAAAAGTGCTTTCATGTTCGATTGCAGTAATTAACACGGGAATAGGAGAAACATATGAAAGAAATTTATGAATTTATTAAAAAATGTGGAACTTACTATCTTGCAACTGTTGATTCAGATAATCATCCGCGTGTAAGACCTTTTGGAACAATAAATATTTTTGAGGATAAGCTTTACATTCAGACTGGAAAAGTAAAAGATGTTTCCAAACAGATTCAAAAAAATCCAAAGGTTGAACTTTGCTGTTTTGACGGCGCTTCTGGTCAATGGTGCAGACTTGCTGGTGAATTAGTTCGCGATGACAGAATTGAACCAAAAGAAGCAATGCTTAATGCATATCCAGATCTTAAGGGAATGTATTCTGCTACAGATGATAATACAGAAGTTTTATATTTTAAAAATGCAACAGCAACTCTTTCCAGTTTTACTGCTGCACCAAAAATTGTAAAATTTTAGTAACCTGTATATTCATCAATAATACTCAGAACCGGGCTTAAATAAGTCGGACCAAAAAGATTCAGATGATTTAAAAGCTGATACAAATTATAAAGGTCACGACGATTTTCATAGCCTGGTTCCAGAGGATTTTCATTTTTATAAGCATCATAAAATTCTTTAGGAAAACCGCCAAAGAGTTCTGTCATTGCAAGATCTGCTTCTGCATGGCCAATATAAACTGCAGGATCTATAAGCATGGCTTTTCCTTCAGGTCCGCATATAACATTTCCGCTCCAAAGGTCACCATGAAGAAGGCTTGGTTTTTCTGGTTCAATTAAAAAATTATCCAGATGATCAAGCAGTTTTGTAATATTTGCGCGGTCTGTATCTGTAAAATAATTATCTGCAGATTTAAACTGAGGAGCCAGACGATAATCACGAAAAAAAGAAATCCAGCTTTTGCACGGTGTATTATCCTGATTTCGCGCTCCAATAAAATTATTCTGAAAAAAACCGAATTTGTTTTCGTTTAAAATAGAACTTGTATCTGCCTTATGAAGGGCTGCAAGCTCGCGGGCAAAAGTCTGCCAGTAATTCTTTTCCGGTTTTGCACTTTCTATAAATTTTAATAATAAAAAACTATAGCCGGCATCTTCTCCATTATCGGTTCCGGAACAAAGAATTTCTGGTGTTTTAATTGTTTTTGTAGAAGCTATTGCAGAAAGTCCGGCTGCTTCTGTTATAAAAAAATCTGCATTAGCTTTTGAATTTGCTTTCATAAAAATATGATGTCCGGTATTTAATGTAAGTCCATAGGCTTTGTTTATATCGCCGCCTGAAAGCCTGTCTGTGTTTGTTATGGCAACTGAATTTCCGAATAACGAAACAAGAGCTTGTGCAAGAGATGTAAAATGTGGTGCAACAAATTTTTTCATAATTTTTTCCTGTTATGAATTTTATGAATTTAAAAATTTTTTTATTTCTTCAAGCTTTAATAATGCTATTCTGCGGCCTTCATCATAAACTCGCTGAAGTTCATCTGGATTATGTTCTGTACGGCTTATTCCAAGAGATTGTTCAGGACAGATTAAAAATATTTCTCCAGAATCTGCTTTTTTAAAAATTTCCTGTGTTTCTTTATTATAAACTTCTGAGCGTCTGCTCATTGCTTTTACAATTTCCGGATATTTTCTAAGAAAGATTTTCATCAAGCCTATAAGAGAAGAATTCTTTTTTGTGAAATTTCTTGGCTGGGTTAGAATTACAACATTTTTATTGTAGCCAATGCTTTCAAAATATTTTAATGGAATTGAGTCTGTCATTCCGCCATCAAGAAGCTTATAACCATCAACCTCTACAACACGACTTACAAGAGGCATAGAAGCACTTGCACGCATCCATACAAGATCTTTTTCATCACAAGTTTCGAGTTTTTTATAAACTGGTTTTCCGGTAACACAATCAGAAGCAACGCAATAAAATTCCATAGGATTTGAACGATATGTTTCCAAATCATAAATATCAAGCTTGTTAGGAAGCTGATTATAACAAAAATCTGCTCCATAAAGATCGCCGGTAAGAATAAGCGAACGAATAGAACAATAACGCCAGTTATGTGCAAATCTTTTATTGTAACGAATTGCGCGGCCTATCTGACGAGATTTAAAGTTGCAGCCAAAAGTTGCTCCTGCAGAAACACCAATTGCTCCGTCAAAGGAAATTTGATTTTCCATAAAGACATCTAAGACTCCGGCTGTAAACATTCCGCGCATGGCACCGCCTTCCAGAACAAGGCCGCGCTTAAAATTTTTTTCATTCATAGTAATATCCGATTTCAGTATAATATAAAAAATGATAAATTTACAGATTATAAAGAGAATCCTGCAAGAAAGAATTTTTCATTTATGTTATAATAAATTCGAGGTGATGAATGAGGGGAATTAAACAACAAAAAGCTGCATTTATATTTAATCTTTTGATTGTAATTTTTACATTATTTGCAACAATTTCTACAATTGTTGGATTTGAATTTATGGGTGATGTAAAAATTCTTACTTCCACAAATTTTCATGCTTTTAAATATTTCACAGTTGATTCAAATGTATTTGCCGGAATAATTTCATTCATCTACATAATTTTTGCGCTTAAAATTTCTAAAGGAAAAATTTCCAGATTCCCTAAAATAATTTTAATTTTAAAGCTTGCTGCAACAACTGGCGTTACTCTTACAATGATGGTTACTGTATTTTTTCTTGCGCCGGGCGGAGAATCTTACTTTTCTTATTTTATGAATTCAAATTTCTTCATGCATTTTTTTACACCTGTTTTGTGTATTATTTCTTTTATATTTTTTGAATTTGGATATGGAGAAAATTCAAAAGCTGATGAAGAAATTTTGCAGTCAGGCAAAAATGCTGTGCAGAATGAACAGATTTCTTTTTTACAGACATTAACCGGAATTATTCCTATGCTTATATATGCTGTATTTTATATTACAAATATTCTGCTTCATCTTGAAAATGGAAAAGTTTCTCATACGTATGACTGGTATGGATTTTTAAAAGCTGGTCTTCAAAGTATGTGGATAGTAATGCCTCTTATTCTGTTAATTACCTGGTTGTTTTCATTTCTTTTGTGGCTTGCAAATAAAAAAGCAGGAGAAAAGCATGTTTGAGATTTCATTCTTTCAGGCATTCATTTTTATAACTATTCTCTGGATTATTACAAGAAGTTTTTTCTGGATAAAAAATAAAAAATCAAAAGAAAAGCTTTCTGCTAAAAAAATGATTGCGCGTGAATTTAAGCTTCTTTTAGTTTATTTATGCATAATTGTAATTGCCAGAATTGTATATTTTCCATTGCATCACATAAATGGTCACATTGGAACTTTAAAATTTAATAGAGTAAAAATTATTCCCCTGCGTGTTAATCTTATTCCATTTATTCACTTATATGATATATATGCCGGCCGTTATATGAACATAATTGGAAATATCTGCATGTTCATTCCTGTAGGAATTGTATGGCCTGTGTGTTTTAAAGAATTAAATAAACTCTGGAAAATCCTTTTAGCAGGTTTTGGATTTTCGTTGTTCATAGAAATTTCTCAATTATTTTTTTATGAACGCTGCACAGATGTAGATGATTTATTAATGAACACATTCGGAGTTTTTATAGGAATACTGCTTTATTATATTTTCAGACCAAGTCCTAAGCAGGAATCAAATAATTAACTACGCGAAAATTGACTCATAAATTGCCAGGCATGTTCACAAGTATGTTCCCTGCAGTCGTGTCCCTGCCCGCTTATGCTGGCAAAAATACTTAAGATTCTACCGTCTTTACTGCGGAATTTTTGCATTGTAAGTGTTGCATCTCGAGTTTCATCATAAGAAGTTTCTACTTCATCTCCATCTATTCCCCAGATTTTATTTTTCCAGGTATCTTTTTCTTCCAGTTTTATATTTTTATCATAATAATCTGCAGCTTCTGCATTATTCAGCTTAAGTACATAGGCCATTCTGTCCAGACATTTTTGAGCCTGACAAGGAAGCTCAGGTAAAGGAGTTATTTCGCCTCCTGCGTAAAAAATCGGAACAGGAATGGAAACATTAATGCCGCCGTCTTTTTCTACAGGATTTCCGTAAACATTGCAGCCAACGTCAAAGGTTGCATCCATAGGGGCTGCGGCAGCAAGTAATTCAGGATATTCCTGAATTAAATCCCAGGTTTTGCAGCCACCCATAGAAAATCCTGTTGCATAAATTCTGTCTGAATCAATGTTGTATTTTTTCTTAAGAATTTCAACAAGTTCAATCATTTCTGTTGCGGTACTGTTTAAATGATTTTCTACAGTAACTAATAAAAAATTATGACGATGAGCTATTTTTGCCCAGCCTGCCATAGTTGCAAAAAAGAAGCAGCTGTCTCCTCCTCCATGGAATCCAAGTACAAGAGGAACTTTATTATTATTTGAAAACAAATTTTTGTTATAAAAAGCAAAATATCCGATTTTATGACTAATAGTTCCTTTATCATCTCCGCAATTATCTGCCGATGTTTTTACCTCTGCAACAGAAGGTTCAACAATAAGCCCGTCTTTTTCTAAATCCGGATCAATTACAAGAGGTCCTGTCATTCTGCGGAATTGTTTTGCAAAGTTATAATAGTCAGAAATTAAATCTGGTTTTTCGCGTGAAATAAAATATCTGCATGAATTTTTTAAATATTCATTTATTTCTTTTGAATTATTATAAGAAATTACCGGGATATCATCCTGTTTTACATCCGGCATAACAGAAAGTTTATTTAAAATACAGGTTGCCGGTGCTAAATCTGAACGTCCCCATAAACCATCACCTTCAAAATGATGCATACAGTTACGTGCAATATAATCAGCACCTTTTCCATAACCGCAAAGCAGAGTTCTGAAAATTGCACCGCGTATATAATAACCGTCTATGCTATGGCGAAAAACATTATTTGCAATAACTACTCCATCTTTATGATATTGATGAATTTTTGAGTTAGAAATTATTTCTGAAAAAATTTCAGAGCTTGCAGAATCCCAGGAATTGTTTACAGGAAAGATAAAAACAACGCTGGTCGCAAAATCAGCAGCAAGCTGTTCAAGTTTATTTTTGCGTGCAAAATTAGCTGCTTCTTCATAATTTAAATTTTTTTCATTAAAAACCAGAATATAAGGTGCAATAAATCCATAATTCAGCTCATTATCATTAAGCTTTGTGACAGGAACATAAACCAGAGCTTCAAATGTTTTATAGGTATTTTTCCAGAACGAACCGCGTTCAGTTTTTATAATTTCAGGCATTTTTTCCATAATTTTTTTCCTCGAGATTATATGATATTTCATAAATGAGAAAAATCAAAATAAATTTTGTCTTATTGAAATTTACAAGTAAACAAGATAGACTTTTAATAGTGTTTAAAAAATTGAGCCTGCCTGAATTATATGGAATGGAGGCTTATAGGAGAAATGGATGAAAAAATTTTTTAAAATTTTACTTAGTGTATTTGTTATTTCTTTAGCATTTGCATCTTGTGCTTCAAACGGAAGTTCCACAAAGGCAAAGCTTACAAAAACTTCCAGCCGTGCTTTCTGGAGAATTGATGGAGTTGATGCTCAGGGAAATCCAAGTACAGTTTATATTCAGGGAACATTTCATTTAGGCGATGAAAGAATTTTCCCTCTTTCTGAAGAAGTTCAGAATGCTTTTGCAAATGCAGATCGTCATGCAGGAGAAATGTCTACACAGTCTTATGCAGATTTTGCAGCTTATGGATCTGTTTTGAATGCTCCAAATAAAGATGGAAAAATAATTACAGATTATCTTACAGATGAAGAAAATGAATTTCTTAAATCTGTTTTTGGAGAGAACCTGTCTTTAGTTATTGTTCTTGAACCATGGCAGATTACAAACGCATTAGGTTTATTACCTTATTTAAATACAGGACTTTCTGCTGAATACGGTCTTGATAATACATTTATTGCTGCTTTAAGCCAGAATGGAAAAACCTGGGAAGGATTGGATACAGTAGAAACTCAGATTAATGTTTTGACATTTGGCGATTATGATACTCAGATTGCAATGGCAAAAGATTCAATTAAAGTTATGCTCGATGAAAAAACAAATGAAACTACAGTGCAGACTACTTTAGATTTGTATGAAGCTTATGTTACAGACAATATGAAAAAAATGACAAAGCTTTTAAAATCAGATATTCCGGCAGATGCTCCTGCATATTACAAGGAATACAACGAAATGCTTTGGGATAACAGAAATAAAGACTGGGCAGAAGATATTGCTAATTATCTTGCACAGGGTGGAACAACCTTTATTTTTGCCGGCTGCGGACACTGGCTGGGAGATTCTTCTGTATTCCAGTATATGAAGAAGAACGGAACATTAAGGTAATATGAGAATTATTATTGTTGGAGCTGGATTCACAGGAGTCCAGCTTGCAAAACTTCTTATAAACGAAAAAAATCAAATCACAATTATTGATAATAACGAAGATACAATTCGTCATGCTTCTAATATTCTGGACTGTACAGTAATGTGCGCAGACGGAAATAATCTGGAGACTCTGGAAGAAGTAGGAATTGCAAGAGCTGATGCACTTGTTTGTGTAACTTCATCGGATGAAGTTAATATGATAACCTGCTCTCTTGTAGATGCTGTTTATCCGGATGTTTTAAAAATTGCCCGTGTAAGAAATTATGCATATTATGTAAATACTGCTGCAGCAGAACAAAAACATAAAAATGATTTTTCTGGAAAAAGACGTCCGCTTTATGGAATTAATTATATGATTCATCCGGATGTTGAAGCGGCAGATGCAATTGTGCAGTCAGTAGAAAATGGTGCTGTAGGAAATGTATTAACTTTTGATAATTCAGATCTGGAAATTGCCCGAATTACAATTGGCGAAGGCAGTGCTTTGGACGGAATATTCTTAAAAGATATTCGTTCCAAAACAGATTTAAACTTTCTTGTAGCCTATATAGAAAAAGATTCTCAAACTTCACTTCCTTCCGGAAATACAAAAATTGAAAATGGAACAACTCTGGGAGTTCTTGTTTCTAAAGAAAATCTTTCTCAGTTAATTACTCTTTGCGGAGCAGAACAAAAACAGTTAAAGAAAGTAGCTCTAGTTGGTGCCGGAAGAATTGGGACAATAGTTGCAGAACGTCTGATGGGAACTCAAAAGCTTTCTGGATTTGCAAAATTCTTTTCTAATGCAATTTCTAAGAAAAATCTTGATTTTGTAATTATAGACAGCGACAGCGAGCTTGCAGTTGCAGCATCCGAAAAATTTCCGAATGCCAGAGTTCTTAATGCTGATGCTACAGACGAAGGTTTTTTACGTGAAGAAGGAATTACAAATTTTGATTTAGTAATTTGTGCAACACATAATCATGAAATGAATATGGTGCTTGCAGCTTATATGGAATCTCTTGGAGTAAAGCAGAGTGTAAGTCTTGTAACAAGTGCTGCCTTTGGACAGATTGCTCAAAAACTTGGAGTAGATGTTCCGGTTGCATTGCGAGATGCTGTTGTAGATTCTATTATGAGTCATTTGCGTGGAAAAGCAGTAAAAGAAATTCATACAATTACAAATGGTCAGCTGGAAATTGTTGAATGCGAAGTAACTTCTTCTTCAAAAGCAAATGGTAAAACATTAAAAGAAATTTCTAACCCCGGAAATTTTCTTGTATTGATGAATCGTGATAATACAGGAACTTATCAAATAGTAAATGGAAATACTAAATTGATGAGTGGAGATCATATAGTATTAATTACAGTCGCAGAACATAATAAAAAGGTTTTGTCTTTCTTTGCAGGAAACGATTAATGTTTTTTATTACACTTTTAAAAATCAGTTCAATTATTCTTTCAATAGTTGGTGCGCTTTTTGCAATTCCATTAACAGTTGCATTTGTTTATGGAGAATCTTCAGTTTATTATCCATTTATAATTCCAATGATTGTAAGTTTCATTTTTGTACTTGCAGTAAATATTCCTACAAGAAAAATGAAATTCAATCTGAAAATTCGACAGACTTTTTTAATTGTGGCTGTTTGCTGGATTATAGTTAGCCTTATGGGAACAATTCCGCTTTATTTCAGCGGTTGTTTTAATTCTTTTACAGATGCTTTGTTTGAAAGTGTAAGTGGATTTTCTACAACAGGCTCAACAGTTCTTGTAAATATAGAGGCTTGTCCGCGTTCAATAAATATGTTTCGTTGTCTTACTCACTGGATTGGAGGAATGGGAATTGTAACTCTTACAGTTGCACTTCTTCCGCTTTTGGGAGTAGGCGGATTTCAGCTTATTAAAGCAGAAACTACTGGACCTGAAAAAGGAAAGGTGACTGCAAGAATTACAACAACTGCAAAAGTTTTGTGGGGAATTTATATTGGTTTTACGCTTGCAGAAACTCTTGCTTTAAAACTTGCAGGAATGGATTTTGTTGATGCTTTATCCCATTCATTTTCTACTTTAGGAACAGGCGGTTTTTCTTCAAAAAATTCTTCAATTGGAACTTATAATTCTGTTGCAATTGATGTTATCTGTATGATTTTTATGTTTCTTTCGGGCATAAACTTCAGTCTTTTCTTTTATATAATTGCAAGAAAGTTTAAAGATATTTCTGATAATTCAGAGCTAAAAGCTTATATTGGGATTTTACTTGTTTTTATAATTTCTATAACAATTTCTTTAAGACCTGTTTATCACAATTTTGGACAGCAGCTGAGATACGGTTCCTTTCAGGTAATTTCTATGATTTCTACAACAGGTTTTGGAACAGCCGATTTTATGAACTGGCCAAGTGCAGCTCAATTTATTCTGTTCATTACATATTTTATTGGAGGCTGTTCCGGTTCTACAGGTGGAGGAATTAAAGTAATTCGCTGGGTAATTCTTGGAAAACAGGTTAATAACGAAACTAACAGAATGCTTCATCCGCATGGAGTTTTTTCTGTACGTTTAAATAACAGAGTTGGAAGCAAATCTGTAGTTTTTAATGTTGCGGCATTTATGACCGTTTATATGCTTTTGGTTGGCGTTACAACATTTATAGGCTGTCTCGGTAATCTTGATTTATGGTCATCTATAACAGGTGCTCTTTCTATGGTTGGAAATGTTGGACCTGGCTTTAATCTTCTTGGTCCTTCAGAGAATTTTGCTTTTCTTCCTAACTTTGTAAAATGGTGGTATTGTTTTGCAATGCTCGCAGGCCGTCTTGAGCTTTATACAATGATAATTTTCTTTATGCCAAATTACTGGAAAAGATAATTAATTAAAATTATGCTTTTTTTAATGTGCGAAGACAAGGATCTGTTTTTTCCATAACTAACGGGAAGTGCTCTTTACAAAGAAGAGCAACTTCTCCATCGCATTGAAGCAGGACAGGCTTATCATATTCTATAATAATTTTTTCTGCAGAGTGAAGAGTTGCAATTTTAGTTGATTCAAAGGAACCATCTTCAAATTTTTTGTTATTTAAAATCAGGCATGGCAAAGAAACCTTTGGTGCAAAACAAAGATTATGAAAATTTGGTAGAATTTTATGTCCGCCTCCATAAACTCTGTATCCTGAAACACCAAAGGCAAGTAAGGTAATTGGAGCTTCCAGAATTTCTTCTGGCGTTGAATCATTTGAATTTTTAAATAAAGAAACTTTTGCATTACCAATTGGAAAATCTTTGTTATAGATAAGTCCACTTAAAGGAACGCAAAAATGATAAAAGTTTCCTGGTAATTTATTTTTAATTCTGTTTGTCATGTAAACAACATAGGCATCCAGACCAATGCTGGCAATATTAAAAGCATACCATGGCGGAAGAAAATCTTTATCGCAATATTTATATGGATTTTTTTTTGCTGCAAAAAGATTTTCACTGGTTACGTTATTCTGAGGATAAATTTTTAATGCACGTTCATTAGAAAAAATTAAAGGACCTTTTAAAAGATCAAGCAGTTCTTCTATAGAGTGTCCGTCTGTTCCATCGTTGCCTGTTCCTAAAGGAAGTCGGAGAACTGTTATTTTATTTAATATTGCATCTTTTTTTTGTGGCGACGAAATTGCCGTTTTATAAAGTGCAGTCTGAACTTCAAGGGAAGTTCCATCTCCACCTGCTGTTACAATCAAATATTCTGTGTTGTCTTCCAGAGAAGCAATTTGTTGAGTAACAACAGATTCTGCTAACTCTTTTGCATGTCCGCAATATTCTGTATAAAAAATTTTATAGTCAGAAGAGAGTGCACATGAAGGAAAATATTTGTATTCCTTGTAAATTGAATTAAATAGAGTTTTATATTTATGTGATTTTTTATTATTTGTAAAGCAGCCGGCGACCATATTTACAATGAATGAAGCATGAATTTTTTTTCCAGCGAAAATTTTATTTCTGGAAAGCAAAACCATTATACATTCTGCAATATCGTCTGGTGTTAAAAAATCATACATGTATTAAACTATAAACAATCAAAAGTATTTTTTCTATAGAGATAATCTCTGAAACAGGGAAATGCTAAAGCTCTTTCATAATAAGGTTATTTTTTTATTACCAGCCAGTTCCAGAATTCAGGGTCTTCCTGACCAATTCTCCAGAAGCCGATTTTTTTAATGCCCATTCCTTCATATAATCTTGCAAGTTTTACATCAGAATAAGCGTCATTAAAAAATCCGGTTACTTCTATCTGAGCTGTATATTTAAAAGTTGGAATTTCATCTTCGTAGGTAACATCTGTTACAGAATGTTCCGTCATAATTCTGTTGGCGCCGCTAAAATACCATGCTCCAGCCGTAGTTTCGTTTGCCCATGTTCTGCCGTAAAATGGAAGCCCCATTATTAATTTTTTTTCTGGAATGGAATTTTGTGCATATTCTGCAACTTTTTTACAAAAATCAATCGAGGCAATTGCACCTGGAGCACTTCCTGACCAGTGTTCATCATAAGCCATTACAAAAACTCTATCGCAGTATTTTGCAATTTCGGCATAAGGGTAAATATCGTCAGAAAGCAATCTAAAGCGGGCAGGCACACAAACACTGAACCATTTTTTTTCGCCGAGCATATAACGCAAATCAGAAATGAAATTTATGAAATTCTTTTTGTCTCTTGCGGGAACAAGTTCAAAGTCTATTTGAACTCCGTCGTAAGCTTGTCCGGCTTTTACAATATCTTTTAAAAGTTTTGATCTTATTCCAAAATCTGGATCAAGAATAAAATGAGTTAAAGTTCTGCTGTCGCATACAACTACAAGATGACATCTTGCGTTTCCAACCTTTAATTTTGAACGGGTAGGAATACTTGTTAATTCACCGTAGGAATTAATTTCTGCAGAAAAATAGCATACATCGGTAACCGGCATAGACGAATTAAATTCGCTTTCGCGGCCAGCCATTACATAGCCCCAGCTTTCTTTTACTTCTACAGGATTACCTTCCGGAATTTTTAATTTATATTGAGGTTCTAAAGGTTTTTCGATAATTTCTTCGTCTGGTTTTATAGCAAATTCCACATTTTCATTAGGAATTTCTTCTATATCTTGTTTTCCTTTTGCAAATAATGGAGAAAATGAAAAAATAAAAAATATAAGACCATTTATAAAAAGTATTTTTTTCATAAAATAATTATCGGAAGGAATTATATTTTTCAAAAGACAGAAAAAAACAGATTCTGTTTATAATTCAATTATTTTATACATTGGATCTTCATTCGGGCATAATTGAAGAATATGCTTTTCGCATTCAAGAAATTCCGTTTCATCATGTGTAACATGAAGCATTGTTGTTTTTCCTGAATTGCCGATATGATTCATTAACGAAAGAATTTTTTCCCGATGAGCTTCATCCAGACCATGACAAGGTTCATCTAAAATTAAAATAAGCGGATTTTTAACAACGGCTCGCAAAATTAAAACGGCTCTCTGTTCTCCATAGCTTAAATTTCTAAATGATTCATTTTCTCGTCCTTCAAAATTTCCAAAAGAAAGCCATTTCCTGGCTGTTGAAATTTGAGTTTCGGTTGCTTTTTCATATAAGCCTATTGAATCATAAAAGCCGCTTATAACAACATCTTGTAAAGAAATTCCACCAATCATTCTGTATTCAACATGAATCCGGTAAGAAACAATTCCAAGATGTTTTTTTATATCCCAGATTGTCTCGCCGCTTCCGCGTTTAATTCCAAAAATATTAATGTCGTTTGAATAAACCTGTTTGTTGTCTCCGGTAATTAATTCAAGAAATGTTGTTTTTCCGCTTCCGTTTGGTCCTTTAATAAGGTAATGTTCGCCTTTTAAAAGCTGCCATGAAAGATTTCGCAAAACATGATTGTCGCCCCAGCCAACATTTACATTATTCATTTTTACAAGAATATCAGAAGCTTCGGGAGAGATTGTTCCGTTTTCTGAATTTGTGCCTGCAGTTGAATTTGCAGCTGAAGATGATATTGGTTGAGGAGCGGAATTTGCTGCTTCAGCTGAAATTTCATTTAAAAATTCTTTGTCTTTGTTTTTTTGTGATTCTGATTGAGTAGATTTTTTTTCTGAAAGTATTTTTTCATATTCAAATTTTGTTCCACAAAAGGAAACTTCGCCGTTTGTAAATTCAATAACATTTGTGATTGTAGAAGGAATTTCCTGATAGCGTTCTGCACAAAATATTAAATGTGGAAATGAAGAGGAATTAAGATTTTCAAAAAATTTTATGATTATCTGGCGGCTTTCAACGTCAAGTCCGTCAAAAGGATTAGAAACAATCAGATATTTTTTATTTGCATATAAAGCTCTTGCAAGCATCATTCTGCGGATTTCTCCTGTGGACATATATTTTAAACCACGATCCAGAATTTTTTGTACGCCACATAGCTTTACAGCTGAAGCTTCTTCCAGTAATGATGCTTCTTTTAAAATTTTTTCTTTGTTATCTATTCCTGAAATTATTAATGCTTTTTCGCTCGAAGAAAAAAAATCTTTTTTCAGGTTAGGATAAATTCCCTGAAGAATGTAAATTCTTCCGGTGCGGCCTATATCAACACCATTTTCTGTAAATTCACTTTCATCATTTTCGCGTTCGTGCTGAATAAGGCTGGCTGCTTTTTCTAAAGAAACAGTTTCACAATCTTTTGAAAAATAAGCTTCGAGTTCGGAAAGGAATTTTTCTTTACCTGAGCCGTTTTTTCCTATTAGTAAATAGAATTTATTTTGATTTAAATTTTTTGCAAAATCTTCGATGGTAAAATTCATATTAGGAATTATAATGATTTATTTTTTTGTGTAAATAAGCGTTAGCGCTGGGAGCACCGCCGCCAGGCGAAGACCGGAGCGAGCCAGGGGCGAGTGAGGACTTTGAGCGTTAGCGAAGTGCGGACATAGCGACCGGCGCTTGCGACGGGAACGCTCAAAGCTGTAAGACAATTTTTATAACAACTTTTCAAATGATATTTATTTTGATATAGTATAAACATGAGTACAAATAACGATTTATGTCCTTGCGGTTCAGGGAAAAAATATGGCGAATGCTGTGAACCGATTATTCGTGGAACAATTAAAGCTCCAACTGCAGAAGCTTGTATGCGCGCACGCTACACTTCTTATGTAAAACATGAAATTGATTTCATTATCAGCTCTTGTGAAGAAGGTGATGGAATTGCCGAAATTGACAGAAAGGCAACAGAAGACTGGAGTCGTGAATCTCAGTGGAACGGATTAAGAATCCTTCGTACAGAAAAGGGCGAAAAAGACGACGAACAGATTGTAGAATTTGAAGCAGATTATACATTGCATCAGATGCACGATGTTCATCATGAAATTTCTTTATTCAAAAATATTAACGGTGACTGGAAATATGTTGCTGGAAATGTAATTCCTACTACAGTAAAACGTGTTGGCGCAAAGGTTGGAAGAAATGATCCTTGTCCATGCGGAAGTGGTAAGAAATACAAGCAGTGCTGTGGACGCTAAATGATTATTACAGGTTTTCATTCCATACAGGAAAAAATCCGCTCTGTAAATGCTTCTTCAGAAAAGAATGCTGCAGGCGGATTTTCTATTTATTTTAGCAAACCTGGACCACGTATTAAAAAAATTCTTGAAGAAGCAAAAGAAGCAGGAATTTTCTGTGAAAAAGTTCAGGATGAAAAACTTGATAAGCTGGTTTCTTCTCTTAATGAAGCTTTGAGGGATCACCGAGGAATTGTTCTGGAAATTAAAGAAAATGCTTCTTCTGGAAAAAATCAGGCAGGTCAGAATATTGTTGATTTTGATGCCTGGTGCAAAACTTTTGATTCAACAAAACGTGTTACAGTTGTAATTTTAGATAGGGTAACAGATCCTCACAATGTGGGTGCAATAATAAGAAGCTGCGATCAGTTTGGAATTTCTCTTGTAATTATTCCAGAGCATAAGGCTGCAAGTGATATTGCAGAAAATGAAGTTATTGCAAGGGCAAGTGCAGGTTCAAGTGCATGGGTACCGGTTGCTATTGTAAATAATCTTTGTAATGCTGTAGAAAAATTAAAAGAAAAAGGATTCTGGGTTTATGGTGCAGATGCTGGTGGAGAATCCTGCAAAAAAATAGAGTTTTCAGAAAAGACTGTAATTGTAATGGGAAGCGAAGGAACAGGAATTGCCAGTCTTTTAAAAAAACAATGTGATCAGATTGTTTCTATTCCAACCTGCGGAAAAATAGACAGCCTTAATGTTTCTGTGGCAGCCGGAATTCTTCTTTACGAAATTTCTACAAGGCATATTTCATAGAATTCAATAGAATTTATCTCGACAAAATTGACAAAAAATGTCATTATGTTAATAGATATTATTAAAAAATGAGAGGTTTTTATGTCCAGACAAGATGATATTGCTGCAAAGGCAGTTAGAAAATCAACACTAAAATCGCTTAAAGCAAAAAAACATGGCCGACTTGTTCAGCTTAAAAAAGATTATGAACAGGCTGTTAGAGAAATTAATATTCAATACGATGAAGATCCAGAGCGTTTAAAGGCAAAATATGCTGCTGAAGATTATGCAAAAACAGAAAAGGCAAAAAAACGGGCTCAGAAAAAAATTGAAATTGAACGAAAAATTATTGAAAACTCAAAGAAAATTCGTCCTTTAACTTTGGCAGAAGAAATTTCAAGTTCAATTGTTCAGGGAATAGGAGTTTCTCTTTTTATAGCAGGAACTGCGGTTCTTGATACAATTGCTGTTGGAAATTTAAAAAGCTGGGTAAATATAACAACTGTTTTCTATACTTTGTTTGGTGCTGCAATGATTTTAATGTATTTATTCTCTTTGCTGCAGCATTCAATTACAAATATTACTGCTAAAACAGTTTTCAACAGACTATCGCATGTATGGACTTTCCTTATTATTGGATTTGGATATTCAGTTTATGCAATTACAAAAATTGAAGGGCTTAAAGGCTGGATTTTGTTTGGAATTGTCTGGAGTATTGTTCTTATAGGAATTCTTTTTTATTCAATTGCCGGTCGCAAGCATGAAAAGCTTAATATAATTTTATGTATTCTTGCAGGTTTTTCGGGAATATTTGTAGCAAATAATCTTTATGATGCTTTGTCTACACAGAGTTTTACAATGCTCATTCTTGCCGGAGTATTCTACTTAATCGGAATTGTGTTCTACAGTTTAAGAAAAGTAAAATTTATGCATCTTATAGGCAATATTTCAATGCTTATTGGAAGTGTATTTGTATTCTTCTCTCTTTTCTTTATTGGAATGTAAGTAAGGTTTGCTAAAGCAACCTGAGCAAAAATATGAGCGAGCGTTGTTACAGATGTTTTAAACCAAAATCTGCCTGTTTATGCAGTTATACTAAAGAAATTGATTGCGGAATAAAATTTGTTTTATTAATGCATCAAAAAGAAGCAAAACGGCAGAGAACTGGTACAGGACATATCGCTCATATTTCTCTTAAAGATTCAGAAATATTAGTTGGCTTTGAATTTGAGCATAACGAACGTCTTCGGTCGCTTTTAAAAGACGAAAAATATTTTCCTGTTCTGCTTTATCCTGGGGAAGACGCCTGGACTGCTAAAAAAGAAGGCTTTTCGCAGGTTCTTAAAGGAAAAACTCTTCTTGTAATTATTCTTGATTCTACCTGGTTTTGTGCCAGAAAATTAATTGAACATAATGAATTTTTATTAAAATTGCCAAGATTTTCTTTTTATGGCGATTACCGTTCTATTTTTACATTTAAGCATGAACCACGCCCGGAGTATATTTCTACGGTAGAATCCTGCTATTATTTAATAAAGGAAATGCAGGCTCAGGGCTTATGCGAAAATTCAGTTGATCCGGAGCCTATGATGAATGCTTTTAAACAGATGATAAAGTTTCAGCTGCAGGCAGAAAATGAACGTATTCTTGGAATTCGACCGAACAGTCATGATTATGATGCAAAATACAACAAGTTACGGGAAATTCCTCAATTTACAACTGAATAATATTAATATATAATTTTTAGTATGGAAGGCTTAAATAATTCTATAGTCCTTATGGGCTGTAAACATTGTGGAAAAACTACTCATGGAAAAGCTCTTGCAAATGAGCTGAAGGTTGATTTTTTTGATACAGATGATGTTATTGCTCAAATGGTTGGAATGTCTGTGCGCGATTATTATCGTACAAATGGTGCAGCTGCCTTTATGGAAGCCGAAGAAGCTGCCTGTGATAAAATTATAAACGAAAATATTGATAAAAAAATTGTAGTTTCTACCGGCGGTGGAATTTGTGATAATCCTCCTGCAATAACAAAGCTTCGGGTTTTTCAGAAATTTGTTTTTTTAAGACTGGATATTGAATATTCTGTAGCCAGAGTCTGTTCAAAAATAGAAATGATTAATCCCGGGCAGTTTATAAATGCACCTGCGTACATTCTTGCAGAAAATCCAAAGTCTATGCAGCAGGTTAATGAAATCCTTACAAATAAATATACTCAACGTTATGCGCAGTATGAGGCTCTGGCAGATATAATTGTTGATATAAAAAATGCTTCGATTGAGGAAAATTTTAATTTAATAAAAACAGCTTTATTGTAAGCGTCTATTTTTGTGAGGGAGAAAGATTCATAACGAGTCTTTCGCAAAGATCTTCATAAGAAATTCCAATTGCACGTGCTTCCTGAGGAAGAAGGCTGTTAGGTGTCATTCCCGGAAGGTTATTAGCTTCCAGACAGTAAAATTTATTGTCTTTATCTGAAAGAATAAAATCTACACGTGAATAATTTCCAAGCCTAAGTAAATTATGAACTTTTAAAGCAAGGTTTTGAGCTTCTTCTGTTTTTTCTTTAGAAAGGGGAGCCGGACAAATTTCTTCTGTGGCATTATCCTGATATTTATTTTTGTAATCATAGAATCCCTGTTTTGGACGGATTTCTATAATCGGCAATGCTTTTCCTTCAAGAATACCAATAGAAAATTCGCGGCCCGAAACCATTTTTTCTATAAGACAGATATCTTCGTATTTTGTAGAATAATCAATTGCTGCTTTCCATTCAGAATCGTTATGAACAAGCGAAACTCCACAGCTGGAACCACATCCGGTTGGTTTTACTGCACAAGGAAATCCAATTTCTTTTTTAACTTTTTCAACAGAATCTTTTTTAGGATCAAAAAGAAGCCAGTCTGCAGTTGGAATTCCATATTGAACAAAAAGCGTTTTGCTAATATTTTTGTCCATTGCAAGAGCACTTCCAAAATAATTTGAACCAGTATACGGAACATTTATACAATCCAGCACAGCCTGAAGTCTTCCGTTTTCGCTCATGCCTCCGTGTCCGCCAATGAACACTGCATCTGCCATTTTACATATTTCTAGAACTCCAGGACCAATAAGCTCGCGTCTACCGTCATTAGCTGCAATAATTGCTTCTAAATCAGGTTCATTTTCTGGAATTTTATAAGAAAAAGTTTTTCCCGAATTCTTAGAAACAAAAATGCTTTTTAATTCTGTATTTTCTGGAATTCCGATATATATATCTACAAAAGCAACTTCGTGTCCTTTAGAAAGAAGTGCATTAGAAATAAGACTTGCTGAACATAGAGAAACATCTCTTTCTGGACTGATTCCGCCTGCTAAAACTACAATTTTCATTTTTTATCCCTTTATAATGATTTAAAATTATAAATAAAATAAAAATTTAAGACAAGAATAATTTTTCGCGCCAATCAGTTAATTAGGGAAAAAGAACAAAATTTGCCATTTTAAATAAAAACCGACATAATAAAAATATGACAGGTTTAATAGTCGCACGTTCTTTAAATAATGTAATTGGAAAAAATGGTCAGATTCCCTGGAAAATTGATGGAGAACAAAAACAATTTAAAGAACTTACAACAGGAAATATAGTAATTATGGGGCGAAAAACCTTTGAAGAAATAGGTCATGCGCTTCCTGGGAGAACAACAATTGTTGTTTCCTGTTCAAAAAAATTTAAAGATGAAGGTTTGTATACTGCATGTTCTGTAGAAGAAGCTGTGCAAATGGCGGAAAAAATTGTACAGGAAAGTGCAGATAATAAAAATATCTTTTTTGCCGGTGGCTATAATATTTATAAAGCGGCAATTGCTTTTGTAGATATAATGTATATAACGGAAATTCAAACAATAATAGAAGACGGAGATGTTTTTTTCCCGGATTTTAATAAAGAAGATTTTGAAATAACTGAATCCGGCTCAGGTGGAACAGATATTAAATATTTAAGAAAAATATATAAACGCCGCAAATTTTAGTTTATCAAGCTTTCAATTATTTTAAGATTCGCTGCAGTTGTTGTTACAGTCGCCGCATTCTCCGCAACTGCTTTCACAGTCGCCACCGCAGCCACCGCCACAATTTCCACCGCATCCGCCTCCGCAGCATGAAGGAGGATTTAGTTCTTCTTCAGTTGCATCGCGAACATTCATAACTTCTACATCAAAATGCAAATTTTTACCAGCTAATTCATGATTCGCATCTATTTTAATTTTGTCGTCTTTTATTTCTGTAATGTGAACAATAGCTGGTCCAGATTGAGTCATAGCCTGAAACTGCATTCCAATTTCAAGCTGCATGTCTGTATCAAACTGATCGCGAGTAACTTCTACTACAAGCTGCGGATTATATTCTCCATAGCCGTCTTTTGGCGCAATAATTGTAGAAAATTTATCGCCGGCAGTTTTTCCTTCCAGTTGAGCTTCTAATCCGGGAATTAAATAACCGCGTCCATGAACATAAGATAAAGGTTCAGACTCTCGACTGGAATCTATAAGATTTCCTTCATCATCTTTTAAAGTATAGTGAATTGAGACAAATTTATTATTTTCGATTTTCATTAAAACTGTGTTCCTTCGGCGTTATTTGGAGCATTATCCTGAATTACTTCATTGATTTCCGGGCAAGCATCTTTAAGATAGCGTTCAACACCCATTTTAAGTGTCATAACTGCCATAGGACAGCCGCCACAAGCTCCTGTAAGATTTAAATGAACATTATACATATCATCAATGCAGACAAATTCCATGTCGCCGCCATCTGCCTGAAGCATAGGTCTGAACATATCCAAAGCTTCTAAAACTCTTTTCTGTAATTCTTCGTCTACCATTTTATTCTCCCTGAAATTGTCTATTCACAACGCACTTTTGCGCATTAATGAAAAAATTTACGCGAATTTCTGATTTTTTAAACTTACTGAATTTTTATTATAAATTCTATTAAAATAATCAAAAATCTTTTAAAATTATCCTAATTCATCAACTTTTCTGTGCAGATTGATAAGTTGAATATGTAAGAAATGATCAACAGCATTTTTTTCCAGAATGCCGACAGGTTCATTTTCTGAATCTACTATAGGAAGAGCATCTACATCATATTTGTCAAATAACTCATAGGCCTCCGGAAGAGTTGTAGAAGGTTTGCAAACGGCAATAGGTTTATCCATAACGTCCATAGCAAGCATAGATTCTGCAAAATCTCCAATCTGCATAACTTCTTTTAAATGATTTAGCGAAATAATTCCTGCAAGAGTTCCGTCTGTAGGATTTTTTACTACATAATTTAAATTAGGATTTCGCGAAAAACTATTCAAAATAGAAAAGAGAGTATCATTTTCGCTTACAATTGCCGGAGAATCATAATTACAGATTTTTTGATTTTGGATAACTATGTCTGTAACTCGAGAATTCTTTTTAATATCATCAATGGTAATATTCAAGCCGCATTCGCCAGCTTTTGTTACGCCGATTTTTACAAAAATAGGTCCAACAAGCTGAACAATAAAGGTAGTTGCTGTAATTATTAAAAGAATTTCCGGTCCAATTGAATTTGCAAAATCATTTCCAGCTGCTATAGAAAGTCCGATTGCAACTCCAGCCTGACTTAAGAGACAGAATGGAAGATATTTCTGAACGCTTTTTGGTGCTTTTGTAATCCAGGCTCCAAAAGTTGCTCCAATTGCTTTTCCAAAGGTTCTTCCCAAAACATAAATAATTGCAATAATTCCTAAGAATGGGGTAATTATCCAGATATTTAATTTTGCGCCAACAAGTACAAAGAATAAAACATAAATTGGAGGTGTATATTTTGCAACAAGAGCAAAAATATTATTAACTTTAGCCGGAGCAAAATTTACAATTACAAAACCAATGCTCATTGCAGCAAGAATATTATCAAAATTAAAAATCTGAGTAATTCCTGTACAAAGGAAGAGACAGCCTAAAGAAAAAGAAAGTGCACGACTATCAGAATTTAAAACTCCACGAAGAATAAGGATAAGTACAAAGCCAAAAGCTGCGCCAATAGCTATTGAACCAAAAATATCACGGGCTATATTTAAAAGCTGAATTCCAAAAGGAAGAGAATTTCCACCGATTAATGGTCTTACAATTGTAGAAGCAATTGTATAAAGAATAAGGGCAACAGCATCATCCATTGCAACTATTCCATACACTGTAGTTGTTAAAGGTCCTTTTGTTCTGTATTCAACAAGAACATCAGTTGTTGCCGCAGGTGCAGTTGCTGAACAGATTGCCCCAAGAACTAAACCTAAAGAAACTGCGTGAACAAAATTTTTTGTAACTATATATACTACAATTGAAATAAGTGAACCGACGATAATTGCAGGAGTAATTGCTTCAAAAAGAAGAATGCTTACAAACTGCTTTCCATATTTTTTTATTGTTGAGAATTTTAATTCTGCACCAACAAGAAAACCAATAAAAGATAATGCGACTGTACTGACAGGATCAAGTGCAGAAATAACCTGTGGTTCAAGAATATGCATTCCGGACGATCCGATTATTATTCCAATTACAATATAACCAACTACCTGAGGAATCTTTAATTTCTGAAAAAGCCATCCGCCAAAGGCACCCGCAAAAATAATAATCCCCAAAAGTAAAACAAACTGGGATGTGTGAATTGCCGAAAAATGAAGAGCGCCCGGCAAAAGCGTTGCAAAAGGATTATTCATAAGGCTTAATATAGCAGATTTTCTATAATTTGTGCAAAGGCTGTATTGTCTTTATAAAGCCATTCATACATTGCAGAAGCAGCTACCAGTTTTCTTCCGTATTCACGAGTTTCTGTATAAGGAAGAGTTTCTAAAAATAAATCCTGCGGCATATTGCTTTTTTTACCAAAGGCTTCTGTTGTTGTCTGAAGCCATCTTCTTACTCTTGTTATTCCTGCATTGTAAGAAAAGAAGCCCTGTAAAATTGAACCGTCGCAGCGTCTGATTAAACTGCTTAAATAATAGGTTCCGAATTTTATATTTGTAGAAGCATCTGTAAGTGAATAATCAGAAACTTTAAGGCTGGTTGCAATATCGCTGGCTGTAAATTCCATAAGCTGGCAAAGTCCAACAGCGCCTGCAGAGCTTTTTATTTTTGGATCAAAAAAACTTTCACTTCTTGTAAGTGCATACATGATTGAAGGATTTAATTCGTAAAGTGCTGAATTTTTTTCTATTTCATCATAATAATCCTGAGGATAAACTAACTGAAGTTCTTCTCTGGTAAAATTTTCTGTTTTAAGGTTTGCAGCTTTTGCAGCTATGCGCAATGACTGCTGGTAATAAACTTCGTCCGAAGCTGCACATCTTTTTAAAAAGTCAGAAAGATAAAATAAAACCTGTGAATCCAGTGAAATACTATTAGAAGACGAAATGCGCTGAAATTCTGGATAAATTAATTCTGGTAATCCGAAAGCTACATAGCCTTCCATTAAAAGTTTTGCAGAATTTTTTGCAGAATCATCAGCTTCTTTTTTTTCATTCCTGCTATATGGTTTTAAAAGAACACTTTCTAATTCATCATCCTGCAATTTCAGGCTGTAGGCTGCAAGCAGTTTATAATACCAGGAACTTCCGGAATTTAAGGCGCGGGTCATTGCCTGTTTATAAATATCCTGTTTAGAAACATTTTCCGGAGGAGTTGCAAGTCCTTCTTCCAAAAGTCTTGCATAAATGTAAGCATATTCACTAACAGATTCATCTGTTGCCTTGCCGTCTATTTCTGTATAGATTCTGTAAAAATCATTCCAGCGTCCGGCAGTGAGTAAAGAAGAAACCAGACTTTCAAAAAAATCATCAAAATATGCGGCATCGGTCCATTGCTCGCTGTAAATGCCAATGCTTTCTATAATTGTATCTACAGAATGACTAAGAGATTCAGAAATTAAATACCAGAGGGCATTGTCTTTTTTAAATGTGTCGTCTGTGGAATTAAAGGCTTTTTCAAAACAGGTTTTTGCCTGATTATAATAAAGAGAATTATTGCTGAATAATCTTCCGGCATAAAACCAGAAATAATATTCACATTCTGTTCCGGAATATTTTTGTGCCTGTTCTGCAAAGAAATTTGCGTTTGGAATGTAATCAACACTTCCGTATAAAAAAGATTTTCCTGCATCTGAAATTAACTGAGGTAATAAAGGAAGTTCATTATTTTCAAAATATCCAAAAAGTTCTTCGGCTTTAGAAGCTGTGTAAGTATAATTTCTTTTATAAAGCTCAATTCTATAGTTCAGAGCAAAATCTTGTGGAGTATAAGAAATTTCTTCTGTGCTGTTAAAGTCTGGATGATCATATGAATCGCGGTAAAATTGATAATGTTCCGTAGAAATTGCGCGCGAAGTAAACCATTCAAAAACTTCTTTTTCAAGAGAATCAATTTGCTTTTCGCTAAGAACCTGCATTCTTATTTTTATGCTTTTGTTTTCATCATTTTGTAAATCTAAATTTTCTGAATTTGTTAAAACTAAATTTGACTCTTTTGCAAGATAAAATTGATTTAATGCTATATAAAGAACTTCGGAATAAAATTCCTGATTATCTTTGTAAGAGGCTAATAATTTTTGTGCTGCGGAGTTTTTTTCGGGAATGCTGCCAAAAAAGCATAATTGTTCAGCGCTTCTTTCTGCAGCGTAGAGACTTCCTTTTTTTGAACAGTTTATAAATTTCTGACGGGCTTCTTTTTCTTTGCCTTCTTCAAGAAATCTTAAGCCTACAAAATAATCTGAATCTATTCCGAATTTTTTTTGTAAATCTGATTTTGCTGAACAGCTCTGAATAAAAAGAGTAAAAATTATAAGGAAAGAACATATATTAAGCGAATTTTTAAATTTTTCCACAATTTTCACTCTATTTTAATTATTCAGCAGGAATAATAATTGTTGTTCCTGAAATAATATAATCAGGATTTTTTATTCCATTGTAGCGTGCAATATATTTGTAACGCCAAGGATTTTTATAGTAAGTATCGGCAATGTCCCAGAGAGTATCGCCCCATTTAATTTTGTAAGAAATATTTTTAGGCTTTTCTACAACTGGAGCAGGTGGCTCAGGAATTACTTCTTCTGCTTTTTCTATAATTACAATTTCGTCTTCTTTTGCCTGAGGAACCGGTTCAACTTTTGGCTCTACAACAGGTGGTTCTTCTTTTTCTATAACAGGAGGAACTTCTTCTTTTACAATTTGTTCTGTTTCTGTGTAATTCTTTTTTGTAATCAGATTATATTTTGAAGGAATAATAAATAAAATAAGTGCTGTTGCAATTACACAGATTATTGCGCAGATAATACAGATTATAACAGGAACTTTTGTCTTTTTTCTTTGTTCTTCACTATAATCAGAAGAATTACCGAGTTCTGTTTCTTTATCGTAAAGGCCTGTAAAACTTAGTCCTGAAGCTGGTGCCGGTGAATCATCAAAATCGGCAAAAATGTCTTCATCCTTATTCACTTTATCATCTCCTAAAGAAATATCATCAAAGCTAGGTAAATCGTCATCGCTGATTAATGGTTCATCAGAATTTTCTTCTGAAGAAGCTTCGTCTGATATTGTTGTATCTGCATTAAAAAGGTCATCTGAAACTGCAGTATCTTCTGTTGAAGCGAACATGTCATCTGCGGCTGCATCATTGTTTGCAGCAAATGTGTCATATGTGGTTGCATCGTCGTTTGCAACGATTGTGTCATCTGCAACAGTATCTTCGGTTGAAGCAAAAATGTCATCCTGAGCTGGAATATCATCGTCAGCGGCGGCGCTATCTGCAGTATTTGTAAGATCATCAAAGCCTGGTAAATCGTTTGCAGAAAATTCTTCTGTTGTGTCGCTGCCAGTTGTATCTTCTGTTGAAGCGAACATGTCATCTGCGGCTGCATCATTGTTTGCAGCGAATGTGTCATCTGCAACAGTATCTTCGGTTGAAGCAAAAATGTCGTCCTGAGTGATTGTATCGTCTGTAGAAGCAATATCTTCGTTAGTTGCAAACATTTCGTCTTCAGCTCCATCTGGAGTAAAGGTAACATCTGCCTTGTCGTTTTCTTCTTTTTGTTTTCTCAATGCTTCTGCTGCAGCTAAAAGACCAGCACCTGCAACTGCAACACCTGCTGCTTTTGCAGCATTTTTAGATTCATCTGTGTTTGGAGAATCAGAAATTCCATATTCATCTGTTATCATACGTTCCTCTGCAGTTCTGGAAACCAGAGAAATTGTTGTTTTACTTTGAGATCCGGTTTCTGTATCAACTATTTTTGCAGAAAGTTTATTTTCATCATCAATGGAAACTATAAAGGAAATATCCGGTTCACCGTTTGGATGTGCAATTAATCCGTTAATTTCTAAAGAATCAACATATTCAGCATCATCCATAGTGCATAATTCCGAACGGTATAAATCGACCATTACTTTTGTCTGATTATTATGAGCAGTAGTTAAATCTAAAGATTTTTCTGATGGCATGTTTTCCTGAAGAACTGGATAGAATGAACCGTCTGCAAGCTTTATTCCGATAGTTTTCATTTTCTGCAACCTCTCTTAATTTTCGGCATAAATAACCGTTTTCACAATTAAAAAGTTTTTAAGGTCTTATTCCTTTAGGTTCATATTCACCAGCAAGTGCAGAAACCATAGCCTTTAAAGAATAATCACAACGCCAACTATATCCTAAAAGAATAGTATCAGCCCAATTCAAATCTTTTGCAAGATCTGGATTCATTGTACATAATATAACAACTTTTTTCCCTGAATTTCTAAAATATTGTGCAATTTTTACATGATTTTCGCTGGAAACGCATAGGATAATTGTATCGTAACCTGCTGCAACAGGAGGAAGATTATCTAAAACCCATTGAGTTTCGTTTGGTCCAGTTTCGTAAGAAAAACGGAATTCTCCTGCATCAGGGTATCTTTGTTTTGCAGCCTGAAAAAAACTGTTTAAAGAACCCATCAGTAAAATTCGTTCTCCACTTGCATTAGATAAAGGCATTGAAGAACCTTTTTTTTCTATTGTAATTGAACGGCAGGCCTGCTCCAAAAAGAATTTTTCACCTTCCCGATTTGGAATTAATTTATCTACCAGCTCTTCATCCGGATAGATAGGAGCAGCATTTCCCGATTTGAAATAATCAAGTTTTGCTTTAATAACTCTGTATGCAGCCTGTTTTACGCAATTGTGAAAATCTTCATCAATTGACATATTTTCCAGATTGCGTGTCCATAAAGCTTCATTTAATTTAGCAGTTGTTGAAGAAAGAATGATATCGTTGCCAGCTTCCAAAGCCATTTTAAATGCAGTAGACATTGCACCTGCATAAGTCGTTGCACCAACCATCATCATATCGTCTGTAATTATAATTCCATCAAAACCAAGCTGATTTCTTAGTAAATCTGTAAGAAAATATTTAGAAAGCGAAGCTGGTGCGCCCGAATTTTCAATCTGTGGAAAAGCAAGATGTCCTGACATAACTGCAGGAATTTTTTCTTTTATAAGATAAAGATATGGAATTAATTCACGGTTTTTGAAGGTTTCAAAATCTATATCAATTTGTGGAAGATTTCCGTGAGAATCAAGATTTGTGTCTCCATGTCCGGGAAAATGCTTTACAGTTGGAATTACACCTGCTGCCATTGAACCGGAAGCAAAAGCTGCTCCAAGAATGCCTGCTTTTTCCGGGTCTTCTCCAAACGAACGTGTTCCAATAATTGTAGAATCGTGATTTGTAAATAAATCAACAGTCGGAGCAAAATTCATATTTATACCAAGCGCTTTAATTTCCATATTGATATAATATGAACTGTACCAGGCATCTGCGGGGTAACCTCCGGCACCAATTGCCATGTTTCCTGGTGTAATGGAAGTATCACCTTTTACATGTCTAATACTTCCGCCTTCCTGATCTGTTGCAACAAAAAGAGGAATTTTGAATCTGTTTGTAGAAGCACTTTCCTGAAGAGATTTTATGGATTTAGCAACAAGATGGATATCATCTGTATTCCAGCCGAAAACTTTTACACTTCCAAGTCCTCTGGAAACCCATTGATATAAAAGCTCCGGAGGTTCTGCTCCAGCCCAACCAAACATAAAGGTTTGAGAAAGAAGTTCAGAATCGCTCATCTGATCTGTAATCATTTTTGCCAGCTGGTCAGAGGGGTAGTCGGACCAGAAGTCTATTTGCTGGGAATATAAACTGATTTTTCCAGATGCAAAAAAAATAATTCCTGCTGTTATAATTCCAAAAAACTTTTTCATGATATAATTCTTTTTTAATTTCTTATTCTTTCGCTGGCAATGTGTGCAGCAATAGCACCGTCAGAAACAGCTGTTACAACCTGACGGAATGGTTTGCTTCTTATATCGCCTGCTGCAAAAAGGCATGGAATGGAAGTTTCCATATTTTCATCTGTAATAATGTAGCCGCCTTCATCTTTAGGAAGCATTTCTACAAGAGAAGTCTGTGGAAGCATTCCGGTAAAAATGAATACAGCATCGGTTGAAAGCTCTGACTTTTCTCCGGTTTTCACATTTTCTATTGTAACAGATTCAACTTTTGCACTTCCATTAATAGATTTTACTACTGAATCGTAAACAGGTTTTACGCCGGAAGCAAGCATTTTATCTATTACAGCCTGCTGAGCTCTGAATTTGTCCCGGCGATGAATGATAGTAACATCTTTTGAAAGAGTAGAAAGATAAATTGCTTCACTGCAGGCAGAATCTCCGCCGCCAACAACAATTATTTTTTTATTTCTAAAAAATGGTCCGTCGCAGGTTGCACAGTAAGAAACTCCTCTTCCTGTAAATTCCTTTTCTCCGGGAACTTCGAGGTTTCTGTGAATTGCACCTGTTGCGATACAAAGACATTTTGATTCAAACGAGTCCTTTTTTGTTTTAACGAGAAAATTCTCTCCCATTTTGTCTATAGAAATAACCTGTGCCTGAACAACTTTAGCACCAAAAGCTTCAGCCTGTTTTTGCATATTCATGGTAAAGCTTGTACCATCGATTGCAGGAAATACTCCAGGATAGTTTTCTAAATCTGCAATTTGAAGAACCTGTCCGCCAGCTCCTGCAACATCAATAACAAGAGTTGAAAGTCCGCCGCGTGCAGCATATTGAGCAGAAGCAAGCCCGGCAGGACCTGCACCAATTACAACATAATCAAATTTCTCTGTATCACTCATATTTTAAGTTTATCAAATTTCGGAATAAGTAGGAAGAGTTTAAAACTTGACAGAGTTTAAAATAATACTTGCTGGGTTTTGAGTGCGCTCGCTGAAAAACGCAAATTTATTTCATTTTAAAATTATATTTTCTATGAGTGATTTTTTTATAAATTTGACTTGAAGAAATTTTCTAAGTGAGTGATAATACTAAAATATGTCAGAAAAAATGTATGAAGAAGCATGGAACTATACAATGGAAATGCTTCATAACGAGTATAAAAGTCAGAATAAAGAAAAAGAATTTGTTTTCCGCTTCAATATGAAATATGTTGAAGAAACTATGGATTCTATAACTGTTTCTGTTTCTTCTCAATTTTTAAAAGACATGATGGAAAAATATAAAAGTTTTGAAATTGTTCAGGAAAAATTGAGGGAAGTTACTGGACAAGCTGACATTAAATTAAATTGCATAATTTCTGATGAAGCTGGAAAAACGGTTGAGCATTCAGTTGTAGAGCCGGTAGAAAAAAAGCGAAATGATGAACGAACAGAATCAGAAAAAAATTCTGTTACAAAAATTCAACCGGAAGTAAAGGAAAAAGGAAAGCATTCAACGCTTGACGAAAAATTTACCTTTGAATCCTTTATTGCAGGCGAAAACAGCAATTTTGCATATAATGCTTCTATAGTTGCAGCAAAGGAACCAGGAAAAAAATATAATCCGCTTTTGCTTTATGGTGGTTCTGGGCTTGGAAAAACACACCTTATGCAGGCAATCGGAAATTATATTCATAAAAATAATCCCGAAAAATTAAAAATCTGCTATGTTTCGGCTGAAAATTTTACGAATGAATTTATTCTTTCTACAAAAGAAAAAACAACAACAGCTTTTAAAAATAAATACAGAAATCTTGATGTTCTTCTGCTGGATGATATTCATTTTTTGCAGGGAAAAGAAGCAACTCAGGAAGAATTATTTTATACCTTCGAAGCTCTTTCTCAAAAAAAGGCACAGATGGTTTTTACCTGCGACCGTAAGCTTAGAGAAATAAAAGAAATGACAGAACGTCTTGTAAGCAGAATTGGAAGCGGAATGATTATAGACCTTCAGCCTCCAAATTATGAAACAAGAGTGGCAATTCTTCAGAAAAAACTTGATATTCTTGGTAAGCAGTTAAAGCTGGAAGTTGTTGAATATATTGCAAAATCAATAGAAAGTAATGTGCGTGAACTTGAAACTGGTCTTATAAAGGTTTTAGGTTATATGGATTTAATAGGCGAAGAGCCTTCTCTGGAAGTTGTAAAAAAATTACTTCAGGATTTAATCAGCACAAATGCAGACAGCAATATTTCTCTTGATGCAATTGTTAAAGTAATTGCAGATAACTATCAAATTTCTGTTTCGGATTTAAAAGGCAAAAAAAGAGACAAAAAATTTGCGCTTCCAAGGCAAATTGCAGTATATCTTTCGCGTGAGCTTACAGAAATTACATATACAGAACTTGCTCAGGAATTTGGAAAAGATCATTCAACAATGATGCATTCTTACGAAAAAATTGAAGGTCTTATAAAAACAGATCCTTCAATGTCTTCTAAAATTCAGATTTTTAAGCGCGAAATAAAAGAATACAAAAAATAAAAGCCTGTTAACTGTTAAATTGAAAATGCATTTTACTCTTGTGGAAGATTGCGAATTCTTCTATTGAAAAATCGATTATATTCTTATACAATTATATTGAAGTAAAATTCAATAAAAAGGCTGGTGAATTATGAAATTTACATTTGATCGCGATTCAATGGTAAAAGAGATTTCTATTGCACAGGAAATCATAACAAATAAAAGTCCAATTTCAATACTTTCTAATATTCTGATTATTGCAGAAAACAATATGCTTACTATTAAGGCAACCGATTCTACCTTAAAATTTACAACTACAATTCCTGTAGATATTCAGGAACCGGGAAGAACAACAATTTACTGCGATAAGTTTATGAGTATTTTGTCTTCACTTCCTTCCGGAGATATTGAATTCATTCAGGAAGACATAGAAGTTACAATCAAGCCTATTTCTAAACGCTTTACTGCAAAGCTTAAGAGTCAGACAAGTGATAAATTCCCAGAAATTGGAACAAGCGAAAATGTTCCTTTCTTTGATATTTCATCAAAAGATTTTAAAGAAATGATTAAAGAAACTATTTTTGCTGTTTCTTCAGATCATAACCGCTATTTTATGACTGGTGTATATTTTGTAAAAGAAGGCGATATTCTTACAATGGTTGCAACTGATGGACGCCGTCTTTCATGCGAAACAAAAAATATTGTTAATATTCCAGATTTCCAGCCTGCAATTATTCCTACAAAAATTCTTTCCTGCGTATTAAAAAATGCTCCGGAAGAAGGAAATATTCAGATTGCCGTAGTTGATAAATCTGTATTTGTAAAATTTGCAAATGTTGAATTCTCTTCTGTATTAATTGACGGTCAGTTCCCTAATTATAAAAAAGTTATTCCGGAAAACCTTGAACAGTCAATTATGGTTAATAAAGCAGATCTTGAAGCTGCCCTTAAACGTACAACAATTATGGCAGAAAAAAATGTTAATAGAATCATCTTTAGAATTACTGATGGTGAATTAAAGCTTATTACTCCAGAAACAGAATCTGGTACAGCAGAAGAAACAATTCCTTGTCGTTATGCCGGCGAGCCTATTAATCTTGCCTTGAACTATGTATATGTTTCTGAACCATTAAAGGTTATAGATTCAGAAAACATTGTTTTTGAATTTTCTGCAAATAAAGAAGATGGCGAAGATGCAAATATTACAAAGGCTTTAATTATTCGTGGAGAACCTGCAAAAGATTATATCCATGTAGTAATGCCATTAACTAACTAATTATTGCGAGCCAGATTGCAGAGCTTTATAGTTATTTGCAGTCTGGCGGGGGCGCATTACTTTGCCTTTTTTGTATCAGACATTTTATAATTTCAGGAATCTTAAAAACGATACAATTGATCTTTCTTCAAAGGAAGTGTTTTTTGTTGGAGAAAATGGTCAGGGTAAAAGTAATATTCTTGAATCGCTTTATTATTCTTCCTATGGAATTTCCTTTAGAACTCATGTAGATGCCCAGATTATAAAAAACGGTGAGCAGAATTTTAGTTTAAATTGTTTATTTCAGCGGGAATCTGATACTCAAAAAGTTACTATAATTTTTGATAATAATAAAAAGCGCATTGAAAAAAACGGAAAGAAAGTTCAGGATAGAAAAGAAATAATTAATACAATTCCCTGCATTCTTTTTTGTCATGACGATTTAAGATTTGCAACTGGAGAACCTGAAGCAAGGAGATTCTTTTTTGACCAGTCACTTTCGTTATTTGATTCATGTTATCTTGATGATTTAAGAAATTATAAAAAGGTTTTAAAATCACGCAACCTGCTTTTAAAAAATCATGAATACGAAATGCTTGATGCTTATGATTCTCAGCTGGCTAAATATGGAAGAATTGTCTGTGAACGAAGAAAAAAGGTAATTTTTCAGTTTAATCAGGTTTTTGGAAAAATCTATGAAGAAATAACTGGAATTAATGATTTGAAAATTTCTTATCATTCTTCGTGGAAGGCTTCAGAAGATGAAACGGCTATTCCGGATGAAAACGAAATTATACAGCAGCTTATGGCGCGGCGCGATAAAGATAAATTCATGGAAACAACCATAACAGGTCCGCACCGCGATAGAATAGATTTTGTAAGGAATCATCATCTTTTTGTTCCTACGGCTTCTACCGGGCAGTGCCGATTAATTTCTCTTTTACTCCGGGTTGCTCAGGCAGTCTGCTATACAAGAGTTACAGGTTTAAAACCTGTTTTATTAATGGATGATGTATTGCTGGAACTTGATCCTGATAAGCGCGCAAAACTTACGGCAATGCTTCCTGAATATGATCAGCTTTTCTGCACATTTTTGCCCGGCGAGCCGTATGAACGGTACATGCATGATGTTACAAAAGTTTATGATATAAGAGGTGGAGAATGGACTCTTCGAAAATAATTTCCAGCAAAGATATGATGAAAAGCTTTGGCGGATTTTCTGTAAACGCGAATTCTTTGGGAGAAGAAAAAAACATATTTACTATCTGGAAAAAAGTTGTTCTTGGAATTCATTCTTATAAGAATGAAAGCGAAAATAATGAAAAACGAATGCCTATTGGAGAAAGGCTTGCAGGAAATACTCGCGTTGTAGATTTAAAGAACGGAACTCTTCTTGTAGAAACAGATCATCCGGGATGGATTCAGTATTTGAATATGTATAAAAAATTTATTCTTCGTGGAATAAATATGTATCTTCCGGAGCTTAAGGTAAAGAATCTTGCCTTCAGGACTTCTGGTTCATCATTTACTTTAAATGGAGAAAAAACCGAAGCTTATGATGCTTCTGTAAAAAAAGCACGTGATGAAATGCTTGCAAAAATGGAAGAAACAGAAAAAGAAATCGAAAAGCTTTTTCCTCAAAAAGCAGGAGAAGCTTCTTCTGGCGGAAATGGAGTAAAACCAAAGAAAAATCCGCTTCCACCGGAGCTGCTTGTTAAATTAGAAAACATACGTCAAACTATGTTGACCAATTCAGAAAATAAATGATATATTTATAGCCACTTTCATTAATATTTCTCGCATTGTTGTTATGCGCAATGAATGTCGGGTTTTTAAATTTTGAAAATTATTATAAATATATAAGGAGTACGTTCTATGAAAAGAACATATCAACCAAGTAAAGTAAAAAGAAACCGAAAATTTGGATTCCGTGCCAGAATGGCTACAAAAGGTGGACGCAAAGTTCTCGCAAGAAGAAGAGCTAAGGGAAGAGCAAAACTTAGCGTTGCTGACGAAAATAAAAAGTATTAATTTTTAGGGATGGCAACAGAATTATTAACGACAGGATCATTTAATCGTAAAGAGCGAATAAAAAATCCTGCCGATTTTAAATATCTGTTTAAAAACGGAAATAAAGTAAGTATTCCGGGAGCAAAGCTGTTTTATGCAGAAAATAATCTTGGAATAAACCGTGTTGGTTTTCCTTTGAATCGTGGATACGGTAACGCTGTTCAAAGGAACTTATCAAAAAGATACAGCCGGGAAGTCTATCGTTTAATTA
Source organism: Spirochaetales bacterium (assembly GCA_029098225.1). Lineage (GTDB taxonomy): Bacteria > Spirochaetota > Spirochaetia > Treponematales > Treponemataceae > Treponema_D. The sequence continues at coordinate 270,375 of JAQXNX010000010.1, forward strand.
AATCACATCTGAACACTGGATATGATATGTTGTTTTTAATCTATCCTGGAAATGATTCGTTCAACTCGCGATGTGAGCAAATTCGTTTATTATGCCAGAAGGCAGGTTTAATTGAGGAATGAATTATGAATCTTGATGAGGGATTTCATAAATTTTCCATTTGGAACTCTATCAGGAATTTTATTATTAAATTTCTGTGTTTCTTAATTAGAATTTACCAGATTTGTATTTCTCCGTTGTTTCCAAATACATGCAGGTTTACACCCACTTGTTCTGCATATGCTGTGGAAGCAATAAAAAAATATGGTCCAGTAAAAGGTTGTCTGCTGGCAGCAAAGCGAATTTTAAGATGCAATCCGTATTGTAAAGGCGGATACGACCCTGTGCCTTAGCCAATAGGAGAAAAAAATTGAATAAAAACACAGTCTGGTTTATTATCATTTCAACACTGATTATAATTGGTTCTTATCTTATTATACCAATGATATTTCCATCACTTAAAATGACACCAGTTTCTTCTGGAAAAGAAATTGCGGAAACCAAAGAAACTAAAGAAGAATCTGCAGTTAATACAGAGCTTGCAGAATTCAGTGTTTTTGATGAAAATTCAGAAAATGCTGATGAAGCAGCTGAAGAAAAAGAAGTTCTTACAGAACAGACTTTTACTGTAAATACAAATGTTGCAGAAATTGTTCTTACAAATAAAGGTGGAGATATTATAAGCTTTAAGTTGAATAAGCATTATGATATGGAAACTGATGATGGCGTACAGCTTGCAGATAACGTAAATAAAGCAAACCGTGCGTGTGCACTTTCATTAGGAAAGGCAGACAATTCTATTACAGACAAAATTTTTGCTGTAGAAAAAATAGATGATTACACTTATCTTTTTAAACAGAATCTGATGATTAATGGCAGAAAAGTTATGGTTGGTAAAAAATATACTTTTATGCCGGATGAATATGTTTTCAAATTAGAGGTTCTTTTCCATGACAGCGAAGGCCGCGGAATAGATTTTGACGGAACATCTTATACACTCCGTACATCTCCTCAGATAGGTCCGCATTATTATGCAAAACGCGACAAATACGAAAATCGTACATTCCTTGCATTTAATGGCAAAAAGACAAAAAAAATTATGGTTGGAACCAATCAGTTCAATAAATATGATAAAAATGCAATCTGGACAGGAATTGCAGGAAAATATTTTATAGAAATTGTAATTCCTTCAAAACCAGAAATTGTAAATTCATATTATTATTCTTCAAAAGTAGAAGTAAATGATTATGCAAATGCACAGAGCTTTATAGAAAGAAAAGCATTTACAGGAAGCGACATTCAGGATTCATATTTTATTTATTATGGTCCAAGAAATGATGAAGATTTAAAGCGTTATAATGTTGCAGATAAAAACGGATGGTCACTCAGCGGATATCGTTTAAATGAAGGCTTGCAGACTTATGACTGGCTTAAATGGCTTGAATCAATTCTTAAATTTTTCCTTGAACAGATTCATAAAGTTGTTCGTAACTGGGGTGTTGCAATTATTATTCTTACACTCATTCTTAGAGTTTTATTATTCCCACTTTCTAAAAAGCAGTCTATGGGAACTCTTAAAATGCAGGAATTGCAGCCAAAGCTTCAGGCAATTCAGGCTAAATACAAAGATGATCAGCAGAAACTCCAGATAGAAACACAAAAGCTTTATAAACAGGCCGGATACAATCCTGCAAGCGGATGTCTTCCAATGATAATTCAAATGATGATTTTGTTTGCAATGTTTGATATGTTCAACAATTATTTTGAATTCCGTGGTGCAGAATTTATTCCGGGATGGATTCCTGATTTGTCTCGTGGTGATCATATTGCTACATTAAAATTTACAATTCCTTTACTTAGAACAGAAGAAGTTCGTTTATTGCCAATAATTTATGTAATTACTCAGCTTCTTTATGGTAAATTTACACAAAACGGTGGTATGACAACTGGTTCTAATCAGACTAAGATGACTATGAAGTTTATGACTTATGGTATGCCGCTTATATTCTTCTTCATTTTCTATAGTGCTCCGGCTGGTCTTATTCTTTACTGGACAGTAAGTAATCTTTTCCAGATGATTCAGCAGATTATTATTAATAAAATGGTGAAGGCAAAGAAAGAGGAAATGGCATCAAATCAGCCACAACAGAAGGTAATTCCTCCTAAAGGAAAGAGAAAGTAAAATCAGCCCGAACAGGTTTAATGATTAATAATTAAGAAGAAATGCCGTAGAGGCTAAGGAGTATAAAATGACATACGAATTTGAAGGTAAAACAGAAAAAGAAGCTATTGAACTTGCAGCAAACGAACTTGGACTTGAAAGAGATCAGTTTGATGTAGAAATTCTTGAAACTCAGAAAAAATCAATTTTTTCTAAGGGATATGTAAAAATCCGCATTCACACATTAGATGATGAAGGCAGCTTTGGAAAGAAAAATATTGAAGAAAATCATTCACGAATTGTAGTTGATCCACTTCCACAGGGAGAATTCGAACAGAAGCTGATAGAATTTATTTCTAACATTGTAGAAAAAATGGGTTACAGCGTAAAAGTAGAAGTTTCTTACAGAGAAGATAAAAAGCTTGGAATTAGAATGGATTCTCCAAATTCTTCAATTCTTATTGGAAGAAAAGGAAAGAATCTTGATGCTCTTCAGCTTCTTGCAAATATTTACGCAGGCCGTCTTGGACATGAAGAAGTACGTGTAATTCTTGATACAGAGAACTATAGAATCCGCAGAGAAGAATCTTTAGTTCGTCTTGCTTACAATACAGCAGATAAGGTTCGTTCAACAAAACGTTCAATCTTGCTTGAACCAATGAATCCTTTTGAAAGAAGACTTATTCACACAACTTTAAATGATATTCCAGATGTAGAAACAAAGAGTGAAGGCGAAGGTCTTTTTAAGCAGGTTAGAGTTATTTATAAAGGAATCCGCTAGAATCGGGTAGAAAAAGAATTCTGCCGGCTGAAATTTTCCGGCAGATTCAATTTCGTAACATCTATTATTATTTTTTGTTTTAATGGATGTTATGTAAAGCGGAGGACTTTTGTGAAAAAAAATTATAAAAATTTTTTTATTTTTGGTTTATTACTTACCGGTTTTTCTTTTGTTCATGCACAGTCTGATATGTTAAAAAATTTAGTGCCTTCTAATCTATACAATGAATTAATTACAAACGGAAAAGTCACAGAGTACCGTGATGATGGTTCTATGACTTTAAAATATCTTCCCGAAACTGACTATTCTAAAATTATTAAAGATGGAATGGTAGAAAAGGCAAAAAAAAATTATCCGTTTACTTTTGAAGGTCTTTATTATGCAAAAAAAACTGATTTGCTGAATAATAGTAATGCTAAGGATTCAGATTTAACAATTGATGATGTTTCCAGAGTTTGTCGTTCTGTTTCTAAAATGCAGGGAATGACATATTATTCAACAACAAAAAAGAAGGTTAGAGTTTTGTATGATAAAGCTTATATGGTAAAAGCCGAAAACAGCAATGAAAAAATTGAAGATCAGAATACTGGAAATGCGGATGGTCAAATTTCTTATTGTATGCAGGACGATGCTTCATTTGGTGTAAATCATTATAAGCTTACTTATTATCAGAATGAAAATACACTGCTTTGTGAATTCTGTATTACAGATACTATGGGCTTAGGACCATTTAAGGCAATCTATCCGGATAAAATGAAAATTTATATTCTTGTCGTAGATTGCGGAGAAGATCTGCTTCTTTATCTTTGTACAGATTTAGACAGTGTAAAATTTCCTGGAATAAAAAATCAGATAACAGATTCTATGACAACAAGAATGGATGCTGTTTACGAATGGTTTTATAAGCAGTTTTATTAATGCGGAGGAAAAAATTGAAAATGTATTTTAAAAGAATCGCAGGAATTTTAGCCTGCTGTTTATTTCTTTCGGTAAATTTATTTGCTGAATCAAAAAATAATAATTTAAAGGGGAATCCAAAGATGAGTGCTATTGAAGGAAAAGAAGGTCTTTTTGCTGTTCTCGAAACAGAAAAGGGAACAATAATTTTAGAGCTTTTTTATAAAAAGACACCTATGACTGTTTCAAATTTTGTTGGTCTAGCAGAAGGTACATTGGATGCAGCTGGCGGAAAGCCATTTTATAACGGATTAAAATTCCATCGTGTAATTTCAAGTTTTATGATTCAGGGTGGAGATCCAAGAGGAAACGGAACTGGTGGTCCAGGTTATAAATTTCCGGATGAATTTGTAGACGGATTAGTTTTTGATCGTCCTGGAAAGCTTGCTATGGCAAATTCTGGTGAAGATACAAACGGAAGTCAGTTCTTTATTACTCATGTTCCAACAGACTGGTTAAACTATAAGCATACTATTTTTGGAGAAGTTGTAAGCGGTCAGGAAGTTGTAAATAAAGTTGCTCAGAATGATACAATTAAGTCTCTTACTATTGTTCGTCAGGGAAAAGATGCAGAAGCATTTAAAGTAACTCAGTCAAGCTTTAATAAACTTGTTGCAGAACAGAAAATAATCAATAAGGAAAAGAAAGAAAAAGAATTTGCTAAGCTTGTTGAAGGTTGCAAAAAAAGTTCAAGTGGAATCTATTATAAAATTCTTAAAGAGGGAACAGGTCCTGTTTGCGGAAAAGGCAAAAAGGCAACTGTAGAATATCAGGGTTATCTTGTAAATGGAACACTTTTTGACTATTCTAGAGGTTTTAATCCTCAGGGTCATGAACCTTTAGAATTCCTTACGGCAGGCGGTCAGATGATTCCTGGTTTTGATGAGATGGTTCAGGAAATGAAGTTGAATGAAACAAGAACAATAATAATTCCACCTGAACTTGCTTATGGTTCTTATGGTGTTCCACAGGCAGGAATTCCTGGTGGCGCATATATTTGTTTTGATGTAAAATTAATTAAATTCTAAACTTATTCAGCCTGCATAAAGCAGGCTGAAATTATAATAAGAAAGAGGCATAAAAATGAAAATCGGTTGTATTGGAACAGGAGCAATGGGCGGTGCTATTATGCGCTCAGTTTGCAAAAAATATGATGTAAAAAATATTTTTGTTACTGATAAGAATCTTGAAGCCGCAAAGAAATTTGCTCAGGAAACAGGTGCAAATGTTGTTAATTCAAATAAAGAAATTCTTTCAGCCGATTACATTTTTCTTGCTGTAAAGCCTCAGTTTTTGGGAGAAGTTTTTTCTGAAATTGCAGATAATATTTCTGAAAAGTCCGTAATTATTTCTATGGCTGCCGGCGTAAAAATAGAAAAGCTTCAGGCGTTTGCACCAAAAGCCCGCTTTGTAAGAATGATGCCAAACGTTTGTGCTCAGATTGGCGAAGCAATGACAGCAATTACTTATTACGAAAATATTAAAGAAGACGAAGTAGAAACTGTAAAGGAAATTTTGAATTGCGCCGGAAAGGTAGAAGTTGTTCAGGAAAAGCTTATGGATTGTGTAACTGCAGTAAGCGGTTCGGGTCCTGCATTTGTATTTATGTTTATTGAAGCCATGGCAGATGCTGCTGTTCGCTGTGGAATGCCAAGAAATCAGGCTTATACTTATGCCGCACAGACAGTTTATGGTTCAAGCGGAATGGTTTTGGAAAGTGGAAAACATCCTGCGGTTTTAAAAGATATGGTTTGTTCTCCTGCAGGAACAACAATAGAAGGTGTTGCAGCTTTAGAAAGCAACGGTTTTAGGAATTCAATAATTGAGGCAGTTACTGCTGCCTGTAAAAAATCTATTGAATTAGGAAAATAGTTTTTTAGAACAGTATTTTGCCAAGTATTAGAAATTCTGGACATGCAGATTTGCCTCTTCATACTGGTGTTGTTCCAAGATGGCTTGCAGACAGAATGATGGTGCTTGGTACTCTAATTACAGAATCGCTTATAGATAACTTTGGTGTAGATGAAGTTCTAACAAGGATAAGTGATCCCTTATGGTTCCAGTCGTTTGGAGCCGTAATGGGAATGGACTGGCATAGTTCCGGAATTACGACAAGTGTAATGTATGCCTTAAAAAGAGGGCTGAATCCACGTGCTAAAGAGCTTGGAATTTATATCTGTGGTGGACGTGGAAAATATTCACGAATGACTCCCGGTGAGCTTCTTGAAATAGCTGATCAGGAAAATCTGAATGGAGATGAGCTTGTTAGAACAAGTAAGCTTGTTGCAAAAGTAGATAATAATGCCGTTCAGGATGGATTTCAGTTATATCAGCATAATTTTATTTTAACAAAAACTGGAAATTGGGCCGTTGTTCAGCAGGGAATGAATACTGCCGAAAAGAAAGCCAGGCGATATCACTGGTGTTCAACTAACGTTCGGTCGTTTATAGAAGAACCTCATACAGCTGTAGTAGGCGACAATAAAGGCAAAATTTTAAATTTAACAGATTCTAAAGCTGAGGATTCACGATCTTCAATTCTAGAGATGAGTCGTGAAAATCCTGACAGAGTTATTAAAGAAATTATACAAATAGGAAAACCTGCCAGTCAGACTTTATTTTTACAGGGAGAATTATTTGGTGAATTAGAAAATAAGGGCCGTTCGATAGTTATGCCTTCTCATCATGAAGTTCTTGAACAGGATGTAGATTTAAAACGCTTGGGAGGTGTACTAGCTGCGGCCTATGAAAGCCAACCTGAAAATTTTGAAGAATTAATGCTTACTCCTGGTTTAGGACCAAGAACTTTACAGTCTCTTGCTTTGGTAAGCGAAGTAATTTATGGCACACCAAGCCGATTTAATGATCCTGCCAGATTTAGTTTTGCGCATGGAGGAAAAGATGGACATCCGTTTCCTGTTCCTCTAAAAATTTATGATGAATCTATCAGGATTTTGCATGAAAGTATAGAAAAATCAAAATTGGGATTTAAAGATAAATCTGAATGCATTAAACGCCTGCATACAACTGCATTACATATTGAACAGAACTGTTCTCCAGAAGTAGATTTTAATGCTGCTATCAAATACGAAAGAGAGCATTCCAAAGACTGGGATGGAAAAACTGTATGAAAAATTTATTTTCAAAAATTTCAAGAAAAAATGTTTTTCCAATTATTCTTATTGTTCTTGGAATTTTATGCATCGTTTATGATGCAATTTTGATTCTTATAAATCCTGGAACCTTCTGGGATAATTTTTTTTCTTTTACTCACATCTGGATATTCTTTGGTTTAGTACTGATTTTTCTTTCTTTTTATAAAATTAAAAAAGGATTCTGGATTTTTGAAAAAATGAAACGTTGGTTTAAGCTAACTATCGTTAGTTTGTTTTCTTTGTTATTTGTCATTTCACTTTTAAATTTATTTTTTATACTTACTCCAAAAACTAATCGAATTGATGAGTCAGCAGATTATGTAATTTTACTTGGCGGTGGAATAGATAAAGATGGAAATTTACCGTCTTCCGTTTTATCAAGGGTGGAAAAAGCTGCAGAGTATTTAACAATTCATCAGGAATGTGTTTGTGTAGTGACAGGCGGAACATTAAAATGGCTTCCTTATCCTGAAGCTCCTGCTATTAAAAATCATTTGATTAAAAAAGGAATAGCTTCAGATAGAATTTTGATTGAAGATAAAGCACAAGATACAATTCAAAATCTTGAATTTAGTTGCAGGCTTATTTCTGAAACATTTGAAATTCCTTTACAGGAAGTTCTGGAATCAAAAGTTGTAATTGTTACAAGCAGATTTCATTTACGAAGGGCAGAGCGACTTGCAAAACGGATTGGTTATAAAAATATAAAAGGGCTTGGTTCAAAATGTCCGGCAGTATATATTCTGCATAATTATTTTAGAGAAATTTGTGCCTATGTTAAATTGAATGCGAGAATTATATTCACCGGAAAGCCGGAAAATATTCTTATTCAGTAGAATCTACTTCACCAACAAAAGTTCCACGCCAGGTTCCAATAATATAATTCTTATCATCATTATACATTGTAAAATCGGAAACATAATCATATGTAAATTCTTTTATAGGTTTAAGAGTTTTCATATCATATAAAATGGAAAGGCTCGGAATATTATCATACTCTGTATTTGAAGTTTCTGGATCGCATTGTTTTCCATAATTAATAAATAGATATTCTTCATTTGGAGAGACCCAGAAATCAGAAAAGAATTCGGTCACAGATTTTGATGGTGGAATTTTAAAAGAATCAATTTCTTTAAAATCCTTATCGCAAACTATAATTTTATCTGCACGTACATCATACCAGAAGTTATGTTCTTTACATAAAGAAGGATGATGTGGTACACAGGATGGAAGATGAGTTGTAAAAGTTTGTGCAGTTGTATATTTAAAATGTTCTTTATCAAGAAATTTTTCGTCCGGGATTGCAACCTGAACAATTCCAGGACTGTTTCCAAAACGTTCAGCCATAAAGCGGTAAATTCTATTGCTGAAAGGATCATATTGAATATATGCACATCTTTCTAAAATTTTAGAATCATCCAGAATTGAATGTGTTTTTGCAGCACAATCAAAAAGCATTACTTTTCCATTCCAGTCAAGATCAACTATGCGTGAACTGTCAGAAGTAAAATACATCAGTTCTCCTTGTGACTTTTCCATTCTGTCCATGCAAATTTCTTCACCGGTTTTTGCATTGATAAGTGCTATTTCTCCAATTGTACTTTTAGCCGCAATTAATGAATTATCTGGCGAAATTGTAACCATATCAATATTCTTTACAGATTTAGTTTTAAGAAGAAGTTTTTTTGTTATCAGGCTGTTAACATAAACCGTATTACGGCTCATTGTAATAAGAAGAGATTCATCATTGCTTACAAAGCCAGAATATCCGGAGAATTTTTTGTCTTTTTTCATTTTTCCTCACATTTTTAAATTATATTATTTTATATAATACAACCTTTTTTTTAGTTTTTGTCAATGCAAATTATTAATTCGTAAATATTCCACGGACTTTTCCAGTGCTGCGATTGTTTTTGTTTCTAAAACACATCTGGCATTACGTTCTTTTGCAAGCTGTAATCGTTCCGGTAAATTTATTTCTCCATCACCCAGTGCCAGATGATTTTTGGGAGGAACTTCGCTTCCGTCGTGGATATGAAAATGAATAAGATGATTTACATTCTGCATTATAAATGGAACATCTTTTTCGCCGACAGCTTTTGAATGTCCTATATCCCAGGTAAGAGCAAAACAAGATTTTTCCAGCAGAAATTCAATGGATTTTTTTTCATAATCTTTAAAGCCGTCTGTGTTTTCTATAACAATTTTAATGTCTGAATTTCCAATCCATTTTTCACATAAATCCCGGAATTTTGCGAAGGCATTCATGTATGTTTTAAAATCGCGTTCATACATCTGTACTTTTTTATCTGGGAGTGTAATAAAAATTCCGTGATGCATATGCATATTAATTGTGAGCGGCTGAGTTTCATCGCCATATTTATTGCGAAGAGAAATAAGTTTTTTTGCTGCTTCAATTGTTCGTCGGACAGTTTCTAAATAAGCATTGGAAACAAGAGAATTAAAATCAGCAATATTAAGGTTTTCATCCAGATGAATTGTATAATAAATTTTTGCATTCTCTGCAGCTTCAATCAAAAACTCTGATTTTTCAAGTTCTTCAAGCTGATATTCCGGAAAATTCATATTAAGCTCAATGAAGTTCAATCCAAGCCGGTTGCACAGTTCAATATTTTCTTTAAGAGATTTATTTTCGATTAAGGTTGGCATTCCAAATTGCATTGTGAATTTTCTCTTTATTAAAATAGTTATATATTTTTTGAAAAATTGTTTCTAATAAATTGTTCAACTTCTATTTCTTCTTCTTTTGAATTAAAGCAATGTCTTGGAATTAAAATAGCCTTTTGAGAAGAAATGAAAATTGCAATTATCATTTTTCCTCTTTGATATTCTGTAGAATATCTGAAAAAATTATAACACAAAATTTATTATTTGGATAATTATAGTTTTTGAATCCAATTAAGAAAAGTTTGATTATAGTTTTGAATAATATTCTTCGAGTTTTGGGCGCGCTGCAATATAATATTTTTTTAGCTTATTGTCAAAATGTTTTCCAAAACTTTCCATCATGATATTGTTTGCTTTTTCAAAACTCATGCTTTCTTTATAAACACGTTTACTTACAAGAGCATCATATACATCTGCAATAGCCATAATGCGAGCTTCCAAAGGAATTTCTTCTCCTTTTAGTCCTTCTGGATAGCCCGAACCATCCCAGCGCTCATGATGATAGTGAGCAACATTTTCTGCAAGGATTCCGAATGCCTGATCTGTATCTTTTAATATTTCGTGAACTATTCGGGCGCCTTCTGCAGCATGAATTTTCATTTTTTCAAATTCTTCAGCTGTAAAACGTCCAGGCTTGCGCAAAACTGCATCATCGACTGCAATTTTTCCAAGGTCGTGCATAGGGGCTGCTTTTATTAAATTATTGCCGAATTTTTCAGTAAGTTTAAGGCTGTTATCGCCAGAATCATTTTGAATTTCATCAATCAGGAACTGTACTATTTTGCTTGTGCGCTTGATATGACCTCCTGTTGAATTATCACGGCTTTCTACCATAGTGGCCATTCCAATTATCAGGTTATCATGCATTTCAATAATATGCCTTGTTTTTTCCGAAACTTCAGTTTTTAATTTGTCATTAAATTTATTAAGCAAAGAAATGTATTTACGGTTTTTTGTGTCATCCTGCATGTAAAGAATATAGCCAAGGTTATTTCGACCATCAAAAAGTCTGCTGATATCAATCTGATAAATTTGCTTTCCAAATTTTTTTATAAAGGTGTTCTTTTTTGAATCAACAACGTAGGTGCGTATTTTTTCTATAATTTCATTATTCAGTTCTGAATTCTGTGGAACATAATTATCAACCTTTAATTTTCCCAGTTCCGGATAAATTTCTTTTGCAATCTGATTACTTCCAAGATAACGAAATTTTTCATCAAAGGAAGCAAAACCTGTTTTTCCATTTGCAGAAATTGTTTCTATGGCAGTTTCCGTTACATCATAGAGAATTATTCTTCGGCTAATCATAAGCATTACGACCTGACCAAGAACGTATGATAAAGGAATTAAATCAACATCAACTTTTAATAATTTTCCTGCAAAAAACGATAGTACAGATATGGATTCACAGGCAACCATATAGCGCAGGTTATGTCTAGAAACATCATTTTTTTTACAGAATGCATATAAAGTTGCGCTGATTGTAATTATCATATAAATGAATATTTGAATGTAATATAGTGTATGTACTAATCCATATTTTTTATACAAAACTAATTGATTATCTATTATCTCTCCAGAAATTTCTTTATAGAAAAAAGATGATGAACCAATTGTAAGAGAGGAAATAAAGAAAAAGGTAGAAATTCCAAACAAAATAAGTCTTATAGATTTTTTAATATTCAGATTACACAGATTAAAAATTGTGTACATAATAAAAATATGAAGAAATATTCCCAGATATGAAATTTTTATACCGATAATTGCTTCTGGTACTGTAGTAGAGAGGATTATTATATAATAGCCTAAATTTACAATAGGAATGAATGCAAAATTTAATGTAAGAAAAACGGAAAATCTTTTTCTCCAGATTATTGCATAAATTCCTGTCAGCAATACAGAAAATGCAAAAATAATGGCATAATAAAGCTTCATATAAAAATATTATAAATGAGAATTTCTTAGTTGTTAAGTTCAAATAAAAATCAAAATTTAAAATTGTAAATTAGTTTTTCTGATATGAAGCTTTTTATCTTAAATTTAAAACTAGGCGACCGGAATTATTTATGTTATCATAAAAATATGTTTATAAATAAACTCAATCAGTTATATAAACCAAAACGACTTCTCTATTATGTAGATGCAACTTCAGAAGAGATTCAGAAATTTTATTTGGGTTGTGTTCCAGAAAATATTGCAAAGTATTCTAATGCTTTTGGAACATACGATTATCCTGGAGTTTTTTTTATAAAAGGACTTGAAAAGGAAGTAATTGGAATTGAGTACAGATTAAATGATTCTCGTGTTAAATATCCGGAAAATCTGAAAACTGTTTTGCTTGATGAATCTTTTTTTTATTCTGTAGAAATTGATGACGATGTAGAAATAAATTTTCATTTTATAAAAAATCTTTTTTCAGAAATTGCAAAGGAAGATAATGCCCATAGACCATACAGTGATTTAAGTATAAAAGAAGATGCAAAAGTTATAAGTGTTTTTCATGGTTATAAAAAGAACAGACTTTTATATGAATGGAAGCTTTACAACGATAAGGCAATTCATGTTATTAATGATGATTATTCTAAGTTTGAAAAAGAAACACTTTATAAATTAGCATTTACAGATTTAATTACCGGTAATTATAACTGGAATCATCTGGAGGCTTTTCTTGAAGTTCCTTTTGATAAAGGAATTGCTGATTATGCTTTTGCACATTTTGATATTAAAGAATTTCGTGTAATAAACGAAGCATATGGACACATAGCTGCAAATAAGGTTTTGAGTAACATTGTAAAAGCAATGAATGAATCTGATTTTGTTTATACAAGCGGACGTTGTCATAACGATAATTTTGCAATGCTTATAAAAGATATGCCTGAGGATGAGCTGATAAATAAACTCAAAAATTTTTTTGAAAAGCTTTCTGTTTTGGAAGAAGATCCGAATTATAAAATTTATTATAAATGTGGTGTTGTTCCAATGCAACGTGCAATGCTTTCGGGGAATCGTGTAGCAGATGCTGCAAAAATGGCACAGGCTCTATGTACAAATCAAAAGCAGACTGAAATTGTTATTTATACCGATAAAATGCATGAAAATCTTTCCTGGGGAAATTATATAAAAGCTTATGTAGAAACTGCAATTGAACAGGATGAATTTGTAGTTTATCTTCAGCCTAAGTTTGATATTTCAAAAAATGTGATTAAAGGTGCCGAAGCATTAATACGCTGGAACTATAAAAATAAAGAATTTTTGCCGCCATATCGATTTATTCCATTTTTTGAAAAAGATGGTTCAATTGCAAAAATAGATGATATAGTTTTAAAAAAAGTCTGTGAAGCTTTTGCAAAATGGAAAAAAGAGGGCAGTCCACTTTATCCGATTTCTGTAAATCTTTCGAGAAGTCGTTTATATAATGAAAATCTTATTGAAAATCTTGTGAGCATTATTGATTATTATGAAGTAGATCACAAGCTGATTGATTTTGAACTTACAGAAAGTGCAACTTATGACAATATGGAGCATATGCTCAGTGTGCTGGAAGAACTTAGAAGTCGTGGCTTTAAAATTTCTATGGATGATTTTGGAACAGGCTATTCTTCTCTTTCTCTTCTTACACAAATGCCTATTGATACACTCAAAATAGATAAAAGCTTTGTGGATACAGTTTCTGGCACTGATGAACGGAATGAAGATATTATAGTTTTGCGGCATATAATATCACTGGCTAAAGAACTTGGATTTGTCTGTCTTGCCGAAGGCGCAGAAAGTAAAAATCAGGTAGATCGTTTGCGTGATTTAGGCTGCGAAATAATTCAGGGATACTATTACAGTAAACCAATTCCGATTGAAGATTACGAAGAAAGATATCTTAAATAGATTTGTTTTGAATTGGAGAAGGAAAAAATACTTCTTCTGAAAAATTTATTTGTTTTCTTCTTTGAACTTTTTTACCAGCTTCTTAATTGCTTTAAAAGATTCAGGGCTTATATCATGTTCTATTTTGCAGGCATCTTCAGAAGCAATAGAAGATTTTACACCAATCTGTTCAAAGAACTCTGAAAGAACTGTGTGGCGCTCATAAATGGTTTTTGCTATATCTGCACCTTTTGGAAGCAGTTTTACGGTCTGATCTGGTTCAATAGAAATATATTGTTCCTTTTCAAGATTATGGAGAGCAACACTAACTGATGGTCTGGAAAAATTCATTTCACGGGCAATATCAATAGAGCGTACGGCACCTTTCTTTGAAAGAACTAAAATTGTCTCAAGATACATTTCTGCAGATTCTTTTATAACCATTTTTTTACCTCACAATTAAATTATACAAGATGAGATAATTTACTACAAGTATTAAAATTAAACTTATTTTTCTTTATGTAAAGATTTTTGTTCTTTCAAAAATGAATTTACATGTTTATAACTTGCATTGCAGACATGACCACAGGATCCGCAGTTGCCGCCACATGAGGGGTGGCGGCCGGAGCGTTTTGCTTTTATAAGAGAACGGATTACAAGTGCAATGACTAAGAGAAGAATAATACTGACTATAAATGTTCCCATAAATTATGGCTCCTTATATATAGATCCCCGGGTCAAGCCCGGGGATGACACCATTTGTCATTATCGGGCTTGACCCGATAATCTATTTTACAATTTTTGCCTTGCGGAATAAAGCCCAGCCGAATACTGCAATAACTACAATTGCAAGAATAAAGCCGAAGATATTGCCGTTTCCGCTGAACATAGAACCAAGCTGGTAAACTACAAAGGATACTGCATAAGCAAAACCACATTCCCAGCCGATTGCAGCCCAGGTCCACTTTCTGTTGTTCATCTCACGCTTGATAGCACCGATTGCTGCAAAACAAGGAGCACACAAAAGGTTGAAAATAAGGAATGAAAGTCCTGCCGGATGGGTAAATGCTGCAGCAAGATTTGCCCAGGTTTCTTCTCCACCATAGAGAATACCCATTGTACCAACAATATTTTCCTTTGCAACAAGACCTGTAACAGAAGCAACAGCGGCCTGCCAGTTACCCCAGCCTACAGGAGCAAAAATCCATGCAATGCAGTTTCCGAGTTTTGCAAGAATAGAAGCATCAAGTTCATCTTCTGAAAGCATTCTGAATCCATCATCTGCCCAACCGAAGAATGATGTAAACCATACAACGATTGTAGAAAGAAGAATGATTGTTCCAGCCTTCTTGATGAATGACCAGCCACGTTCCCACATTGAACGCATAACGTTTCCAAATGTAGGCCAGTGGTATGCAGGAAGTTCCATTACAAATGGAGCAACTTCACCCATGAAAGGCTTTGTCTTTTTAAGAATAATACCAGAACAAATAATTGCTGCCATACCGATAAAGTAAGTACCCGCAGCAAGCCATGCGTTTCCACCGAAAATAGCACCAACAACAAGACCAATAAATGGAACCTTAGCACCACAAGGAATGAAGGTTGTTGTCATGATTGTCATACGGCGGTCGCGTTCATTTTCGATTGTACGACAAGCCATAATACCAGGAACACCACAACCTGTTCCAATAAGAACCGGAATAAATGATTTTCCGGAAAGTCCGAAGCGGCGGAAAATACGGTCAAGAATAAAGGCAATACGTGCCATGTAACCACAAGCTTCAAGGAAGGCAAGGAAGATAAAGAGAACCAGCATCTGTGGAACAAAGCCAAGAACTGCACCAACACCGGCAACAATACCGTCAAGAATCAAACCTTTGAGCCAGTCTGCACAGCCGATAGCATCAAGGCCGCTTTCAATGAGAGCTGGAATACCTGGTACCCATACGCCGTAATCAGCAGGATCAGGACCTTCTTCGCCATACTTTTCAACCATTGCATTAGCTTCTGCTATTGCATCTTCTGTAATTTCGATTGGTTCAGAAACTTCCATTGTTTCGTCATCAACTGTTACATAAGTAACTTCGCCTGCTTCTGCAGCTTCGAGAATTGCAGCTGAATCGCCAAACTCCTCGGCAGCTTCTTCATAGGCCCCTGTACCAATTCCAAAGAGATGATATCCGTCACCAAAGAGTCCGTCGTTTGCCCAGTCTGTAGCAGCGGCACCAACAGTTACCATAGAAACATAGTAAACCAGCCACATAACTACTGCAAAAATAGGAAGGGCAAGCCAGCGGTTTGTAACTACGCGGTCAATCTTATCTGAAACACTGAGCTTTGTGCGGTTTTTCTTTGTTACGCACTTTTTGATGATTGATTCAATATACTTGTAGCGTTCAGCTGTAATGATTGATTCGGAGTCATCATCAAGCTCTGCTTCACAAGATTTTATGTCTGCTTCAATATGTGAAAGTTTGTCAGAGCTAACACCAAGAGCTTTGATTACTTTTTCATCACGCTCAAAAAGTTTTACAGAATACCAGCGATGCTGTTCTTCCGGAAGGTCATGAACAACTGCTTCTTCGATGTGAGCAAGAGCATGTTCTACGCAGCCTTCAAAGCGGTGTTTATACATCATTGGTTTTTTATCTTTTGCCTTGTTTACAGCAACTTCTGCAGCTTCAATACAACCTGTTCCTTTTAGGGCAGAAATTTCTACAACCGGGCAGCCAAGTTCTTCCTGCATTGCATCAATATGAATTTTGTCTCCGTTCTTTTTAACAACATCCATCATGTTAACTGCAACTACCATTGGAATGCCAAGTTCTGCAAGCTGAGTTGTAAGATAGAGGTTTCGCTCAAGGTTAGTTCCATCAACAATATTCAAAATTGCATCAGGGCGTTCCTTTACAAGGTAGTCACGTGAAACAACTTCTTCAAGTGTATATGGAGAAAGAGAGTAGATACCAGGTAAATCCATAATTACAACATCACCATTGTGACCTTTAAGCTTACCTTCTTTTTTTTCTACAGTTACTCCAGGCCAGTTTCCAACAAACTGATTTGAACCTGTAAGAGCATTAAAAAGTGTAGTTTTACCGGCATTAGGGTTTCCGGCTAAAGCGATTTTAATCATTTTACTTTACCTCCACCATTTCTGCATCGGCTTTACGAACTGAAAGCTCGTAGCCTCGCACTGTAACTTCTACTGGGTCTCCAAGAGGTGCAACCTTACGTACGTAAATTTCTACGCCTTTAGTGATTCCCATGTCCATAATGCGGCGTTTTACCGCACCTTCGCCATTCAGTTTTACAACAGTAACTGTCTGGCCAGTTTTTGTTTCTTTGAGGGTCATATTCTATATCTCCTATAAAATGTACATAATTGAAACTGTAGATGAATTGTAATTAGTTGAGACTAACAATGGAGGAAAAAAAATCAGACAATAATTTTCTGTGCCATTTCACGGCTGATGGCAACACGACTTTCTTTTACTTGTACAATTATATTTCCACAGATTCGTGAAACAATAGAAACCTGTGCACCAGCTACAAATCCAAGATTTTCAAGAAAGCGTCGAATTTCTTCTTTTCCGTTGATTTTTTTGATTAGAAAAGATTCACCTTCAGATACCATATTTAACGGCATTTTTTTGCTCCTATAATAAGTTAGCTTTTACTAACCATATTATTATTTTAGTTAGTAGGTGCTAACTTGTCAATAGGAGCATTTTTTATAAAAAAATTATTAATTATTTCTTATAACTCGTTGCAAAATTTTAACACATCGGCTTGTGTATCGGCATGTGGGAAATCATCAAGTAATGGGCAAGGAATATGAGGTTCATAAGCTTTATTATGAAACCAGGTACACTGAATTGCATTTATACCAAGGTCACGTGCTCCGGTAAGCTCATGTGAACCACCGTCGCCAACGTAAAGACATTCTTTGGGAGTGACTCCCAGAGATTGCATAGCCCTTTGATAGATTTGTGGGTCTGGTTTTAGAAGGCCCTGCTCATAGGAAATCATTGCAGAATCAAAGAGAGGATAAAGCGGAGATAAAAGAATCATGTCGCGTTCATCGGAAAAGGTATTTGTGATGAGTCCGATTTTGAAATCTTTTTCGCGTAGAGTTTTAAGAAGCCAGATTGACTCGGGTGGAATATTGTTGAAGGTGTCGCTAAGAGCTTCGCGTCTTTTGCGGCAAATCATCTGGACATTGGCATCAGAATAAGCGCCGAGTTTTTTGAGAGTTATAGCGAGACCTTCTTCCATAGAATATTTTCCAAGAGTGCGGTCTTTTTCTGTTTCGTGCCAGCATTTACGAAAGGCTTCGATTGGCTGGCTCAGGTCAGCGGCAATATGCTCACTAAAATATGTTCTACCCGTGAAGAGTGTTACGAGAGTTTCAAACATGTCAAAAATTACTGCTTTAATCATAAGTACGCTCCTTTTTATAAAACTGTTATCCTTCTATTCACTGATGAAAAAAAATGCATGGCACCACGGAAATTTTTTATATTCATATATTCTTTAATATGTTACCATATTTTTGAAAATGTTTGGAAGTAGTATCAGCTATTTGACAATTGATCTTATCAAAATATGGAAAACCGAAGTGCAGAGGACAAAAAGGCTGACATTTAAATTCATCAAAACTTATATGCAGTATCTTAAAGAGCGTTATCCGAATGCATGCAGCATGGATCTGATTAATGAGATAGCGGCAGATCCAGCTGAAATCAGAGGACTCAAGGAAGAAGCCTCGCTGGTAGATTCCAATTGTGATTTAAAACACTTTACTTTAAAATATATAAAAGCTTTTTCAGAGCGTTACAAAAATGAAAGTGTGTAAAAAGAGGAAACAGATGGAGCTGCAAACAGAAAGATTAATTTTACGCGAATACACAATGGATGATTTTGATGCTTTATATGAAATCATGTCCGATGCAGAAACCATGCAGCACTATCCTGCCCCATTTGACGAGGCAAGGACCCGCCGCTGGATTGAATGGAATCTGGAAAATTATCAGAAGTATGGCTGGGGACTTTGGGCAGTTGTTCTGAAAGAAACCGGTGAGTTTATCGGGGACTGCGGAATTACGCTGCAAAATATTGACGGCGAGCTTCTCCCGGAAATCGGCTATCACATTCACAAAAAATACTGGCGCCGTGGTTTTGCAAAAGAAGCAGCACGTGCAGTCCGTGACTGGGTTTTTGAAAACACAAATTACAACACGATTTATTCTTACATGAAATATACAAATGTAGCTTCTTATTCAACGGCGCTTGCAAACGGTATGAAAAAGGTGAAGGAATATCCTGACCCAAAAAATGAAATTTCTTATGCCTATGCAATTACCCGTAGTGAATGGAAAGAATTAAAAAATCAGAATGAGACAGCAAAGTAGTCCAGGGACAATGGAATGGAAACAATTTCAAAAGAAGAAGCAAGAAATTTTCTCGTAAATTATCAGGGGTTGAATGGGGCAGAAAAACGTAAGGGCTCGGAAGGAGTTCTGGATTATTTTAATAAAGTCCGATGCGTTCAGTTTGACCCGCTTGATGTTGTTGGTCGTAATGCAGATTTAGTTTTACAGTCTCGTATAACTAACTATCGTTCGGAAGTTTTACAAAACCTGCTTTACAAAGATCGCTCCCTTTACGACGCTGCAGACAAAATGATTTCCATTATCCCGACACAAGATTATCCTTCAATGGCAAGAATCAGGCAGAAAACTGTAGAGCAGTTAAAGGGAATTTTGGCCTGGAGAAAATCGCTTGCGGCTCTGGATTTGCTTGGTGAGATAAAAGAATATATCAGCAAAAACGGCCCGCTGCCAGCAAGTAAAATAAAGATAGGTCAGAGTGTAGATTCCGGCCCCTGGGGACACAAAAAACTTTCCAGCGCGGCTCTGGATTATCTTTATCACTCTGGCGTTCTTGGAATAAGCAGTAAGCAGAAAAATCATAAGGTTTATGATCTGGCTCAAAGACTTTTCCCACCGTCAATCCTGAATGCGGCAGACCCTTTTAAAAACGACATGGATTTTGCCCGCTGGTATCTTAAGCGCCGGATAGGTGCTGTTGGCCTTGTCTGGAATAAAAACGGAGGAACCTGGCTTGGCTTTTATGTCTCTGATAAAAAACTACAGACTCAAATAATCAGCGAGCTTGTTGCTTCCGGCGAACTTTTAGAACTGGCAATAGAAGATTCAAAAGAAAAGTTTTATATTCGCTCAGAAGATGCCGACATGCTTGGTAAACCCGCCCGCAAAAATATCGCTCAATTCATAGCTCCGCTGGACAATCTTATCTGGGACCGTGGCCTTATAGAAGAGCTTTTTGATTTTTCTTATTCCTGGGAAGTTTACACTCCAGCTGCAAAAAGAAAGTTTGGTTATTATGTTCTTCCTGTGCTTTATAAAAATCAGTTTGTTGCCCGCTTTGAGCCCGAGCCCAATCGCGGTAAAAATCCTCTGCAAATCAAAAACTGGTGGTGGGAACCGGGAGTCGAAATAAATGATCAGATGCGCGACGTCATAGAAAATGCTTTTATCCGCTTTAGTAATTTTCTTGAAATTGATATGATGGAAGAAAAATACTGGAAGACAAAACTTCAGTTATCATAAGGAAAAAAATGAATAGCAATTTAATAATCCGCGAAGCAAAAATTTCGGATGCAAAAAGACTTGTTGAAATTTATGCTCATTTCGTGAAAAATACCGCAGTTTCTTTTGAATATAAGGTTCCGACAGTTGAAGAGTTTGAAGAAAGAATCCGTCATATTACGGAAAAATATCCATACATTGTCTGTTTGAAAAGCGACAAGATTGTGGGCTATGCTTATGCAAGTGCCTATAGTTCAAGAGAGGCTTATGACTGGACGGCGACTTCTTCAATTTACGTTGATAAAGAATTCCACAGACAGGGTGTTGGCTCCCTGCTTTACAAAGAACTTGAAGAGCGATTGCGAAAACAGGGAATTGTAAATCTTCTTGCAGGCGTTGCTTATATAGAAACTGAAGATAAATATTTGACAAAGGACAGTTTTTATTTTCATACAAAAATGGGTTATGAAAAGGTAGCCCGCCTGAAAGGTGTCGGAAAAAAGTTTGACAACTGGTATGATTTACTCTGGCTGCAGAAAAAGCTGTAGAGGAAAAAATATAGCCTGCATTATTTTTTGCAGGATAATTAAGTCGTTCCAGAATTATTGATTTATCATCAAATCCCTGGGCTTTGATTGTAAGCTTTGTCTGCCCTTTTTCATAACCGGAACGCAAAACTGCACAGGCGTGTCCTTTGTATGTAACAGTTTTGTTATCTGTATAATCTTCATCAGTTATAGGATTTCCTGAGCCAAAGCCTGCAAGCCTTGCTACTCCCTCTGTATTTGCAATAATATTGATTTCTGCATCCAGAACAAGTTGTCCCCGTTCGTCAAGAATGTCAATCATTTCTGATTCGGGAAATTTTCTGAGCCAAGAATTACACGTTCTGGAAACATTTCATGGTCTTTTTCGTACTGGTCTTCCATGTACTTGTAGCCTACAATGTCCAGGCCGTTGGTAAAGGCTTCTGTTGTCTTTTCCCAAAGATTTTCATAAACTCCGATATTTACATTCTGTGCCTGGTACTGACCTCTGGCAAGCTTATCGTCAAGACCGCTCCAGAGAGAACAGATTCCGTTGCTTACAGGCCGGCTGGCGTCCAGCTCTTTGATAGTTCGGACTCCAAAAAGGATTTCAGCTTCGTCTGCAGGCAAATCATCTTTTTCTTCAAGACGGGTCCGGTATTCGCCCTGACTTTTTACAGTGGCCTTAGAATTGGCAGCAACATAAATTGAAGTCTTTGCGTTAGCTGCGATAAAGTCCCAGCCCTGTATACCAGCGGGAATTACTTGTCGAACCAGTGTTAAGGTTTATGGTAATTCTATTTTCCTCGCCAGTCCTCGGGAATAAAAAAAAATTTTGTATAATTGCAGATTCTGCCATTTCAAGATTAAAAACACTTGCAAAAGCAGTCTTTATGCAATATAGTTTGTATACAAACTATATATCAGGAGTGATGATATGAATATTAGAGATGTTGTTAAAATAATCCAGTCCTCAGAATGTGCACAGATTGCAACCTTTGGAAAAGAAGAAACTGAAGGCTTCCCGGAAATCCGAGCACTTTTGAATCTTGCTAATCCTAAGAAATATCCAAAGCTTAAAGACAAGGCAATTTCTGTGGATGGAGAAACGCTCACAATCTATTTTACGACAAACACTTCTTCACGAAAGGTTCGTCAGCTTCGTGAAAATAATAAAGTTTGTCTTTATTTTGTTCTTCCAAAAAAGTTTAAAGGTGTTTCTGCAATCGGTACAATCGAAGAAGTTACCGATCAAAAAGTAAAGGAAGATTTCTGGCAGACAGGCTGGTTTATTTATTATCACAAGGGACCTACAGATCCGGATTACACAATCCTTAAGTTTACAACTAAATTTATGCATTGCTGGGGTGGCGGAAAAATTCATAATTTTGGCCAGCCGGTAAATCCTGTAAACCCGGAAAATACGGCAAACCTGGAAAATACTGACAATAAGGCCTAGGAGACGGCAGATGAAAAATGGTCGTACGGAAGGTGGAACTCTTATTTCACAAATACATCAGGTTAGCCAGCGAGTCTGGTATGATGTTCTGAGCCGCAATGGTTTGGAAGATTTAGCGGGGGCGCGTGGTCGTGTGATTTTTGCTTTATGGAATGAAGACAATATTCCCATCAAAAAGCTGGTAGAAAAAACAAGCCTTGATAAAGCAACCCTTACAGGAATAATCGACCGCCTGGAACGAGACGGCTATGTTAAGCGCACTCCAAGCCCGGACGACAAACGCGCCACGCTAATTTCCCGAACCGGCAAAGATGAAATTTTCAAATCAAAAATTCCTGAAGCCTCTGACCAGCAGAATAAACTTTTCTACAAGGGTTTCTCCACCAGCGAAATTAAAGAGTTTGAAGAATATCTAAAACGCATACTTCAGAATTGCAAGGAAGCGGAGGCAGGTGAGTGAAAGTTTTATTTTTTGATGTAGGCTACACACTTGTAAATGAAGACGCTGTCTGGAAAGCACGCTGCCTGGATCAGGCTCAAACAGACGAAGCACCGACAGTAGTCAAAACGCTATCAAAAAAATACGAGCTTGGAATAATTGCAAATCAGCTGGATGGATTGAAAGAACGTCTGGATTAAACAGGGCTTTGGTGCCCTTCAGAATCCCTTGTCAAAATCAGAAGAACCAGACTACACTATAAACAATCTAACTGAGCTTTTGAAGATTTTTTAATTATAGAAAAGGGAAAAATGATTACCATAAGTCAAGCAAAAAAAGAAGCTTTTGACGCTCTGGAAAGACTTTATACTGAACTTGAAGAGGGAAACAGTCAGTACGAATCTGCGCTTCTTCGAACGCAACGGTTTATCTCTTAAAATGTTTACGATAGAATGTGATTTATAGTAGAAAAGTAATGGAAACGAACATCAAAAAATTATTTAAGCAATATTCTCTTGGTGAAATTATTCTTCCCATTTTACCTGTCTCCGGCGGCCTTATGCACAAAATGTATAAGGCAGAGACGGGCTCGGGCACTTTTGCTGTGAAAGTCTTGAACCGGGAAATTATGAAAAGACCTGATGCGGCAAATAATTATGCGCGTGCAGAAAAGCTTGAATGTCTTTTGGAGGCAGAAGGACTTCCTCTTGTTCCGGCCATTTCTTTTGACGGCAAAAAAATGCTTGAGCTTGACGGAGACTTTTTTTATATCTTTAAGTGGCAGGAAGGAAGCATTACAGACTGGGATGCAATTTCAAAAGAACAGTGCTTTATTGCAGGGGAACTCCTTGGCCGCATTCATAAAATAGATGCGCAGAATGTGGAGGCTCAGGCTCCCGAAGAATGCAACATTGATTTTGAGTCTTACATAAAAGCCGCAAAAGAAAAATACCCGGGCTCAAAGCTTGCCACTCTTCTTTCAGAAAACCTTTCTCTTTTGCAAAGTGCCCAAGCCAGCCTAAATCAGGCCCGCAAGAATCTTCCTGCAATGAAGGCAATCACAGATGACGATATGGATCCCAAAAATGTGATGTGGTATAAGGGTCAGCCTCACATCATAGACCTGGAGTGTCTTGATTATGGGAACCCTCTTTCTTCCTGCCTCAATCTTGCCCTGCAGTGGAGCGGAACTCTAAATCAGAATTTCAAAAAAGAAAATCTTGCAGCTTTTTATGAAGGTTACTTCAAAGCCTACGACAACGGTTTTCGTTCTTACGATGAACTTTTTGGAATTGCTTACAGCTGGCTTGAGTGGCTGGAATATAATATCAGAAGGGCCCTGGGGCAGGAAGCTGCAAGCCCTGAAGAAATCGCCCTTGGTCAGCAGGAAGTCCAAAATACAATTGAGCGAATAAAGTATCTGAATCAGATAGAGAAAGAGGTCTGCGGTTGTCTTAAAAAATTATTCCTTTTTTGATTTTGCTGCTCTCAAAAACACTCCCAGCATCAGCATGTAGCACACAGTTTTTGGCAGCATGAGCATTCCAAGCATTGGGAGAAGGGGCGCAAAAATTGCTACAGGGATGTAGAAAAGGAAGGAGAGACTAACATAAAGCCACATTCTTTTGAAGAGTGGGTTTTCCCCGCGGGTCTTGAAGTAGATAATCACAATCAAAAATCCAATTGCAATAAACGGAATGTTTCTGAGGCAGCCCCAGTGAACAGAGCCTTCTCCTGTGAACCACTTGTTTCCCGGCAGGAGACAAATTAAAATACGGCAAACAGTTAGGAGCCACAAACAAATCATCATCTTTTTTTTCTTACCTTCTTCCCAAGTAAAGAGCTTTGTGTGCAGGAAAAAAATCAGCAGATAAAAGAAGGTCATTGTGATTGACGTAACAAGCTTGCCAAGTCCAAGCCAGGCTGTAAAATCAGCTTCAATAAAATAGTTGAGAATCCGCGGTACAAGATGGCAGGCATCACCGATGCCAAGAATAAAAGCTGCACTTCCCAAGAGATTTTCAATAGTATTCCGTCGTTTGACGAGAATCACAATTCCGGAAATTATCGCAAACAAAAGATAAATAATGTCAAAAGTTGATTCGCCGTATTTCATAAAGACCTCCAGAAATATTTTAATGCATAGCCAAAGAGTTATAAAGAAAAACTTAATGGAATAATTGTAGTCTCTGTGTTATCATAAAAATATGGAACTTTGGGATGCTTACAATTCTAACTTTGAAAAAATCGAAGGAATAACTTTAATCCGCGAAAAAGAAGATGAAATTCCGGAAGGTCTTTATCACATTGTAGTTCATATACTTGTAAAGCACACAGACGGAACTTATCTTTTGATGAAGCGGGATCCGAACAAACCAGCCTGGCCGGGTTTCTGGGAAGCTACAGCAGGCGGATCTGTCTTGCAGGGAGAAAGTGCTTTAGAAGGTTCTCTAAGGGAACTTCGTGAAGAAACTGGAATTGTGGCTGAGTCTCTGAAAGAGCTTGACCGGTCTTTAGGAAAAACTAGTATCCATTACCGCTACCTTTGTGTAACTGACTGTGCAAAAGATTCCATAAAGCTTCAGGAAGGCGAAACCTGTGATTATCGCTGGGTAAGTGCCTGTGAACTGTTAGACATGCAAGAGTCCGAGCTCCTTGGTGGTCAGATGAAAAAGTATATCAATAAAGTATGCTTATGAAATTTATAGATTTAGATATTTATTGGAAACGAATTTTTGAATTAAGCTGGCAATGCAATCTATTTGCGAAGGTAGCAAAGCAATCGCGGCTTTACTCCTTGATGAAGTGGAATTCATAATTTTGTAATTGCCTGCAAGGATGATTATGGTGGAGCAATGGAGCTTGCAAAATACAACAAATTATTGCAAAGAAGATTTTTGCAAACGGCTGGTTTAAAATAAAAAAGCCATCTGAATATACGGCAGGACAGATCTTCGATGAATTATCAAAAATAATTCAAGAAATGAAATAAAAAAAGGATGAACATTTGATTACCATGGCAGAAGAAAAAAGAAAGTCTGCGACTTCAAAACCAAACTACAAAAAAACTCTACGCGCCTGCTACTTAGGCTTCATCACTCAGGCGATTGCCGCAAACTTTGCACCCCTGATTTTCTTAAAGCTTCATAATGATTATCAGATTCCGCTTGGCATGATTGCCCTTATTCCAACGGCCTTCTTTTTTACTCAGCTGATTGTTGATATTTTCTGCGCCAAGTTTGTCGATAAAATCGGCTATCGTACAAGCATTGTTGCATCGGAAATTTTTTCTGCGGTTGGTCTTGTTGCCCTGGCTTTTTTGCCGGAGCTTCTACCGTCTGCCTTTGCGGGCATTATGATTAGCGTTGTGCTTTATGCAATTGGAAGCGGCCTGATAGAAGTTCTATGCTCTCCGATAGTAGAAGCCTGTCCTTTTGAAAACAAAGAAAAAACTATGAGCCTGCTTCACAGTTTTTACTGCTGGGGCTGGCTCGGCGTTACTGTAATTTCCAGTCTGCTTTTTACAGCCTTTGGAATTGATAACTGGAAGTACGTTGCCTGCTTCTGGGCTCTGATTCCTCTTTACAACATTTATAACTTCGCAACCTGCCCGATTGAAAAGCTTGTTGATTCGGGCAAAGGTATGACTATTCTGCAGCTTTTTAAGTCGCCGCTTTTCTGGGTGGCTGTTGTGCTTATGGTTTGTTCTGGGGCCAGCGAACTTTCTATGGCTCAGTGGGCTTCGGCCTTTGTTGAGTCAGGGCTCGGCTTGTCCAAGACTGTCTGCGACCTTGCGGGGCCTTGTCTTTTTGCTGTGACTATGGGAATCTGCCGTGTCTTCTACGGCAAGTTTGGCGAGAAGGTTGAGCTTACAAAATTTATGATTGGCTCAGGCGTGCTTTGTCTTATCTGTTATATCATGGCGTCTCTGTCGCATAATGCGGTGGTGGCGCTTGCGGGCTGCGTGCTCTGCGGATTTTCTGTAGGCATTATGTGGCCGGGAACATTGAGCATTTCTTCAAAAAAAATCCCGACCGGAGGAACTGCAATGTTCGCTCTGCTGGCAATGGCGGGAGATTTGGGCGGCTCAATTGGCCCAAGTGCAGTTGGTATGATTTCTCAGAAAGCCGGTGACAATTTGCAGCAGGGACTTTTCTTCGGCGGAATCTTCCCGGTTTTGCTGGTAGTTTTCCTGATTATCTTGAAATTCATGAAGCGACGCTAACGTGAAGCTTCAGGAGGAAGTATGAAGAAGCTGATTGTATTTATTTTACCGTTACTCTTGCTTACACATAATCTTTCTGCCAGCGATAAGGATAGTTTTCTTGATCATTTGGGATTTATGCCCTGGCCGATTTTATCGCTTTCAAGCGGTAGTCCAGAATTTCTCGCTGCAGATGTCGGAATAGATTTATTCTTTTTATCGTTGGGAGGCAACGGTTCGGAAAGTTCCCTAGGAACCTATGTGCAGTTCAGTCCGTCTATATCAAGTGATAATTCATTTTTTAGATTTTCAACAGGATTTGCAATGGGGATTATGGGGCTGCTTGAATTCCGCGGTGGCATTGGTTATGGCTTTATGAAAGATGGGAGTGATTTTCTCCATACATATTTTTACGAATTCGCTGCCCGTATAATAATAATTCAATGTAAAATAATTACTGAAAGTCCTATAAAACCTGATAATCTCGTAAAATATTATAATAATCGATACAATCCTGTAAAATTTCAAATCGGAATATCAATTTGATTTTGCTGCTTTTTAAAATGTCGTTTGCCACATCATTGACTAACTTGCCGTATTTTGTTATGAATAAAATATATTTAATATAAAAGGAGGTTGAGATAAGATTTATGATTTTAATGACTAACAATTCGACCTCCGCTATTCACGCCTAGAAGCGGCACAAAGCCGTAGAATCCGGGGATTTGCCCCGGCACTTTTCTTGTTCTGAAAGCGGAGCTGCATTGGATAAAGAGCTTCCGAAACTGTCATTCTGAACTTGTTTCAGAATCTGCCTGTGCTCTTTATTAATTCTAGCATTCAGGAAATTCAAATTGAAAACAAATAATATTATTACTGCGCGCGTATCCTGCGTGCAGAAGAATCTTTATACTCTGCTGCCTTGTGCAGAGGATGGCGAAGTTGCCCTTCCCGAAATAACTGGCAAACTCAAAGGAAAATTTTACAACCTTGGACTCGAGCCGCCTGTTGTGGGAGACTATGTAAAAGTCTTCACCAACGAATACGGCGATGCTTTGATTGACCAAGTACTTCCCCGTAAAACTGTCTTTAAGCGACCGAATCGCAGCGGCCACTCAGAAGCCTATGTGAAAAATCTGTTAGAGGAGACTATCGTTTCTAATTTTGATTATGTCTTTATTGTGACTTCACTTAATCAGGATTACAGCGAAAACAGAATTGCGCGATATGTTTCTATTACGTTCAACACCGGTGCCAAGCCTGTAGTGATTTTATCCAAGGCAGATTTGTGCGACGACGTGGAACTTAAGGTGGAAATTACAAAGGCTGTGTGTGATAAGGCAGATGTGATTGCAATCAGCTCGCTCACGGGCTATGGGCTTGAAGGGCTGCAGCAATATCTTCAGAAGGATAAGACAATTGCGATTGTTGGTTCTTCCGGTGTCGGCAAATCTACCCTGCTCAATACTTTGAACGGCGCAGATTTGATGAAGGTAAATGCAATTCGCAACGAGGATGGAAAGGGCCGCCACACCACAACTTACCGCCAGCTCTTCCGGCTGCAAAACGGCGTCTGGATTATGGACACTCCGGGTCTGCGAGAAATTGGCGTGCTGGATATGGAAGAAGGAATTGATGAAACTTTTTCTGATGTAGTTGCCCTCTTTGACCAGTGCAAGTTTAACGACTGTTCACACACAAGCGAGCCGGGCTGTGCAGTCAAGAAGGCGCTGGAAGAAGGCACACTGAGTGAAGAGAGATGGAATACTTATCTTCAGCTTCACACCGAAAACGAATGGGGTAAGGCAAAGATGATGCAGATTGCAAAGTTTACCCGCGAGTATCAGAAAAACAGATACAGCGGGTGGGATATTTAGGAGATAAAATGAAAACTTCAACAAAACCTAAGATGGCAATTAGAAACATTGTAGTTCTGTCCTATGACCAAAAGTGGCAGCAGGATTTTTTGGATATTAAAAAGGAACTGGTGGCGGCGCTTGGAATGGTACCAGAACAGAGGTCTCTCGTTCTGGCAATCGAACACGTTGGAAGCACTTCGGTTCCGGGCCTTTCTGCAAAACCAATTATTGATATTGATGTTGTGGTAAGGGCGGGCGATGTCCAGGCGGCAATCCAGGCACTGGCGGTCATAGGCTACAATCACGAAGGAAATCTTGGAATCCCCGGACGCGAAGCTTTTGGTTATTCCGGAAAGGAACATTTACGGGAACACCATTTGTATCTGTGCCCGGAGGATTCGCCGGAACTCAAGCGACATCTTGCATTCAGAGATTATTTGCGGACTCATCCTCAGGCAGTAGAAGAATACAGCCGCACAAAACTTGAAGCAGCAAAGCTTTTTCCTCACGATATCGACGGCTATATAAATCACAAGTCGCCGGTGATTGAAAAGATTTATAAAGAGCTTGGAATAGATTAAAACTCTACTCAAAATTCTACTCCAATAAACCAGCCGTCGGGTTACAAAGCTGTACCTCTGTGCTAAGATAAAATCACAAAGCACTGGCCGGTGTAAGAAGCGGTGGTTGAGCCTGTCGAAACCACCACAGGAGGTTACTATGAACGCAGAAAAAACTGGAATTTTAATTTACGACCTGCGCACACGAAAAGGGCTTACTCAAAAAGAGCTGGCCGAAAAATGTAATGTGAGCGACAAGGCGGTTTCTAAATGGGAACGCGGCGAAGGCTGTCCTGATGTTACGGTGCTGCCAAAACTGGCCGAGGTTTTTGGAATTGAAGTGGATTCGCTGATGAAGGGTGAAATACCTTTTAGTCAGGATGTGAGCGGAAAGAATATTAAGGATTATAATTTTCGTCAGCCGGACCGCTACCCTAAATATATGCAGCGTGAGCTTTGGATGATGGGCGAGGATATTTGCCAGGTGCTGAACAGGGAATGTACTTCCATTTTGAATGAGCGCTGTGAGTTCTGGCGGGAGTCGGTTGACCAGCTTACCAACAGGGAGTTTCTTGCTTCTATTCCACAGAAGTGTTTCTTTTATGATTTTGATTATACAAATGTGCAGACCGGCGGCTTTACAGTTGAGGTTGATCCTCAGCTTGCAAAGGCTTTGATGAAACAGGATACTGCTTCTCATGATCAGATTACAGATTTTGATCTGACTGTTTTCCGCGATTATTTTTTAAGGCTGATTGTTGAAGTTATTTACAAAAATGTGGAGCAGCAGACAGGAGGAACTGTTAGTCTTGATAAACAATGCCCGCTGGAAAAAGCAAGGCTGGCTGCAACTGCAAACAATTCCCGCCAGGAAGAAAACCGCATGCTTTTGCTTTTGACTCTTAAGGGAAAGCTTGGCAAGGCAGAAGGCTACATCAATATTCAGTTTAGTGATGTCCTGCTTGAACAGCTTTTAATGAAGGGATATTTTAGCGATGGTTCTGGCAACGGGGCTGGCGCTGGTGGTGAAAATGGCAGCCGGGGTTCCCGCATAAAGTTTCAGAATCTTTCTAACATCAAAAAGCGCGAAGAGCCCGACAATGTCTTTATTGAGTTTGGCCGCTTCCGCCCGGAAAATGTTTCTCTTGAACCCGGCACAATTTTGATTCTTGATAAAAAAGAAACAGAGGGGCTCAATGTTGTTTTTGAAAATCGTGTAATCCATACAGGAAAAACAGTTGCTATCGACGAAAACTTTGGCATTGAAATTGCAGAAACCACCCAGCTTGGTGAAATTATTTATGACGAGGCCGACTATCTTTCGGTTCAGCTTGGAAGCACATCACTTACAAAACAGGAAATTGCAGCCTTGCATCAGGGCTCCTACATCATCTTAAAACAGCGGGCCGGCGAAATGACACAAATCCTTCGCGCCGGAAAACTTGTGGCCCTTGGCGAAATCTGTATTGCGGACGATACTTTTGCAATCCGCGTGGTTGAGGTGAAGAAGTAAGATTAAGGAGGGGGAAGTCTCCCCCCGCTCTTATCGGAAATCCGTTAAAAAACGAGCCGAACAGGGTCGTTTTAGGATTCTCCGACAAATTGCGCGCAGACAGGCTATGCCTGGATGCCCCCCTCTGCGGGCTCAAACGCCGCCCGCAACGCCTGCTTTCATTCCTTATACAGTTTAAGTTCCGGAAAGTAGCCCTGAATAAACTTAAAATGATTATCGCGGGTCCATAGAGGAATATCGTATTTCATTGCAGTAAAAGCTATGAGAGCATCGGAAAGAGGAAGGTTCAAGCCTTTGGAACGGAGTGTCTGCAGAATAAAGCCGGTGCCTTCCCAGTCGTAGTCGTCGGTGAGAACCTTGTCAAAAGTTTTAAACGCTTTAAGGTAGTCATCAAGCTCTTCTTCCGAGCGGGCGCCGTGTAATATTTCGGTGCGGACAACTCCACAAAGAGCAATCGGCATGGTATCGATTTTTTTGGCAAGTTCAGATTCTCTTGAATGAAAATAATCAATCATAATGTTAGTGTCAGCTAAAATCATCCAAGCCTCCTCAAATTCTTGACGGCTTCTTCATCAATGTCTAAGGGGCCAATTTCATCCATAACAAGTTTGCGGTCCAGCTTTCTTGTTGCCGGAATCGGTGGCGTAACATTCTGTCTGATTTTCTGAATAAAGGCTTTGCGTCTGGCTTCTTCTTCCAGTGTCTGTTCAATTTTTATCGGGTGTGAAGCAAGGTTCACAAATCGATCATATTCTTCCACAGTAATCATTACGCATTCAGGCACATTATTTTTTACAATAACGCGCACCCCATCTTCCTTAACTTCGTCAATTATTTTTCCGGCTTCACCCTTGTTCAGGCGGCTGATTGGAACAAATGCATGAATGAGTTTTGCCGCACTAACATTATCATAATTTGGAATTGCCATAGGAGCCATCCTTCTCGATAAAAATATCTATATATTTAATGATAAATCAGTGGGCTTGATATGTCAATAAAAATGCCGGATGCGTCGGTCGTGTCGTGCAAACCGGGCTTTGAATCAAAGTATTATCAAAATGAACTTTGCATGCTAATATAAAATCATGGAAAATCAAATTATCAAAATCACTGAGGACACTTACAGAATAGAAGACGGCGGCGTAAGATTTTATGTATTCTGCGGCAAAGAAAAAGCGGCGGTTATAGACTCCGGAATGAATACGCCGAACGCAAAGGAACTTGTTCAAAGTATCACAAGCCTGCCGCTGGTTCTCATCAACACTCATGCAGACCCCGATCATATTTCGGGCAACAGCTCTTTTGACACAATTTACATGAGCCCTGCAGAAGAAGAAAATTACAGGGAACGTGGTGGCACAGGCAGTTTTATTCCTATCAAAGAAGGTGATGTGATTGAGCTTGGTGGCAGAAGTCTTTTTGTAATTGATATTCCTGGACACACTCCGGGAAGCATTGCTCTGCTTGATGAAAAGAACCGCATCCTTGTCAGCGGTGACAGCATTTCTAACAGCAATATTTTTATGTTTGGAAAATTCCGCGATTTGACTTTGTATGTAAAAAGTCTTGAACATCTTAAGGCCTGGGATGGAAAATATGATGAAGTTTACCCTATGCACGGAGACTTCCCGCAAAAGCCCGAACAGCTTGAAAAACTTCTCCAGGGTGCCCGTGAAATTCTTGAAGGCAAAGCCAGTGCGACTCCGGTTGAAATATTTGGCAACAAGGTAATGCTTTATAAGTTTTCTTATGCAGGATTTTTGTGTGAGAAGTAAAGGTTGTAAGAAAAGGTTCTCAAATAGATATTTATGATTTTAAATACCGGTCAGCGCACGGACATTCCGGCTTTCTTCCCCGAGTGGCTTGCAAACAGAATCAGGGAAGGGTATGTACTTGTAAGAAATCCTTATAATCCGAGCCTTGTCACACGCTACGAAATTAATCCCCAGGTGGTGGATGCAATTGGTTTTTGTACAAAAAATCCTGCGCCCTTTTTTCCTTACCTTGAACTCGTAAAAGATTTTGGTCAGTTCTGGTATGTTACGATTACGCCCTATGGAAAGGATATTGAGCCCGGGGTGCCGGAGAAGTCTGAGGTTATTGAAGCGTTTAAATATTTGTCGCGCGCGGTTGGGGCCGAGGCTTGCGGCTGGCGTTACGATCCTATTTTTATTGATTCAAAATATACTGTTGATTTTCACTTGCGGGCTTTTGAAAAAATGGCGAGTGCGCTCGAAGGTTTTACAAAAATTGTTGTTATCAGCTTTATTGATTTGTATGAAAAAGTGAAGCGCAATTTTCCGACGGTGCGGGAAGTTAGCCCGAAGGATAAACTATTCCTGGGGCGAGCCATTATTAAAATTGCCGCTGACCACGGAATGCTTGTAAAGCCCTGTGGCGAAGGAGATTTTCTTGCACCATATGGTGCAGACTGCGGCGGCTGTATGACTATTCGCGACTACGAAAGGGCAATCGGTAAGAAGCTCAAGGTACCCAATTACAAACCCTCACGAAAAGAATGTGCCTGCTATCTTTCTGCAGATATCGGAGCTTACGACACCTGCCGTCACTATTGCAAATACTGCTATGCAAACAATGACTTAGCCCAGGTTGCAAAAAATCAAAAGCTCCACGACCCGGCATCTCCCTTCCTTATTGGAGGCAGCCTGCCGGGTGATAAGCTTCATATCGCGGAACAAAAATCCTGGGTGGATAATCAGCTGGAGCTGGGGTTTGAGTAAAACAAGCCCCAGTTGACAGAGGTTTACAATATTTTCTTCAACGCTTCCTCGCCGCACCAGTTCCTGATTTTTTCTTCAAGTTCTTTTATGCGGCGGTCACCGTCTTCTTTTGTGTAAAGCTTCATATTCAAAATGCCCTTTTCGTCATAGGCATTCAGAAGGTCTTTACGCTCAAGCTCGGCTGCGCAGAAATCGACATAATCATAAATCAGCTTTTTGAGTGCGGCAAAATCTTCGCGGGCGACTTTGACATCTTCTGCACGTCCGGACTTTAATTCACCGCAAATCTTAAAGGCATACAAATCTTTTACAAAGCCCTGACAGAATGGCTTCATTGTTTTGTCCTTGCAGATTGCAAAAATTATGTTCAAAGCCCATTCGCAATAACTGGCCGCCAGTTCAGGCTTGTTCCAGAAATAAGTTTCTGCGGAATACACAAACTCCTTGTTGAAGGGCAGGCACATGAGCTGAGAATTATTGTGCTGGGCCTTAAGCTGTGCCTCTACGCCATTTTCAAAACCTTCAAGCTTTGCAAGAATACTTTCCTTGAGCATGTTAGATTTTATGCTTGGAAGTTTTGCAATATGCTCGCGGGCTTTTTCGTATTCCTTGCAGTGAATATAAATCCAGGAAAGGGCAAAGTGAGTTTTTTCAACAAAATCTTCTTCTTTGCAGTAGCGGATAACCTGAACAGATTTTTTCAAAGCTTCGTCAAAATATTTGTCGTAAGTTTCATTCATGCCTTTTTTGTATTCGCCGAATGGATCGATATTGCGGCTTAAGTTTGCAACACTCTGAACAAAGTTCATGTAGATTTCAAAGTTCAAGGGATTTGCCTCACATTCAGAAAGAAGATATTCGCAGGCTTCCAGAGCTCCCTTTTTCTTGTCAATCTGACTGCGCAGTTCGCGGAATTTTACATGAACCTTTGCGGCCGTCACTGCATCATAATTTCCCTGCTCAAGACCAAAAAGCGCATCAGTTGAAATATTGAGTACTTTTGCAAGCGGAACAATCTGCGCAGTATCCGGCAGGCCCGCGTCGCTTTCCCATTTGCTCACAGCCTGAGAAGTTACAAAGAGCTGGCCCGCAAGTTCTTCTTGTGTGAGCCCCAGCTGCTTTCTGTAGTATTTGATGTTTGAACCAATTGAGTTTTTCATTTTGTTTCTCCTTGTGTTCCGGCAAGCTTGATTTATGAGACCCTGAAACAAGTTCAGGGTGACAGGACAGAAAGTTGCCGGTCTTTAATTCCGCGCGGTAATTGTATATTAGCAGATGTCAGAAGAAAATCCTAACAATTTATTTTTGGAAATGACTCAACGGAAAGTTGAAAATACAGAAGAAAATCTGTTAGTATAATATTGAGATAAACGAAGTTTGTGATTACGCAAGGTTTGTTGGGATTAAAAAATGACAGATTTTGAAAAAGTAAAAAACTACTACAGCCATTTTGATGAAAAAAACAGACTCAGAAATGATAACAGCGGCAAGCTTGAGTTTTTAATGACTATGAGGATTCTGGAGAAATATTTGCCGCCGGTGCAGGGGGCTGATGGGACGGATGGAAGTGAGTCTTTGGTGGAGGGGTTGATTTGTGTTCGTAGTGGTGGGGCTGAATCTGCAGAAGGAGTTTCAATCCTCGACCTTGGTGGCGGGGCCGGGGTTTATTCTTTCCCACTAGCTAAAAAAGGATACAAGGTAACTCTTGCTGATCTTTCTGAAACTTTGTTAGCGCAGGCTAATAAACAGAAGCAAGAAGATAATATTCAGAATCTGATTTCCTGCGACCAGGTGAATGCGACAGACCTGAGCTGCTACAAGAACCAGTCTTTTGATGTAGTTTTGCTTTTTGGCCCTCTTTATCATTTTACAGAAAAAATTGAACGTGAAAAATGTATCAACGAAGTTTGCCACGTTCTTAAAAAGGGCGGAAAAGTTTTTGCAAGCTTTATCCCACATCTGTCGGGAAGTATCGCCCTTGTTCAAAGATTCTGCTGGAGTCCTGATCAGGTTGATATCAATACTCTGGAAGAATGTTTTGCATCCGGCAAATTTAAAAATCTTTCTGACAAAGGCTTTCAGGAAGGCTACTATCCGGCTTCTGAAGAAATCGAAAATCTCTTTAACGCAAATGGTTTTGAAAAAATCCTGCTGCGTTCTATCCGTGGTTTTGGTTATGAAAAAGAAGATGTGATTTTCAAATTCAAAAACAAAAATGTCTTTTCAAAAATCCTGGACTTGATTGATTCCACTGCGGAAGATAAATCATTAATCGAAATGTGCGGACACGCATTGTATGTGGGAGTTAAAAAATGAGTACAATTAATAATCAGAAAAATGTAAAAGAACAGTACGCCAACGCTGGCAATTTGAATACCCGCATTTCGATTCATCAAAAATATTCTACAAATAAAATGGGCTTCGGCAACTGGATATTTTCTAATTATAAAATCTCGCAGGGCATGAAGGTTCTTGAACTTGGCTGCGGAACCGGCGATATGTGGAAGGGGCAGGAGGATTTAATCAAGACTTGTGACAGACTTGTTCTATCTGATTTTTCTGAGGGTATGCTGGAAAATGCAAAAGCAAACCTCGGAGACTGCGCCGGCCTTGAATACCGCGTGATTGATATTCAGAGCATTCCTTTTGATGATGAAACTTTTGACGTCGTGATTGCAAATATGATGCTCTATCATGTGCCGGATATTAATCGCGGACTGTCCGAAGTTCAGCGTGTTTTGAAAAAGGGTGGTGCTTTTTACTGCGCAACTTTTGGCGAGCACGGAATTATGGAATTTCTTTGCAAGGCTTTGAATACTTATGGCGTTGAAGATAATGCCAATAAAAACTTTACACTTCAAAACGGAGAAGAAATTCTTGAACCGTTTTTTTCTGACATCCAGAGATTGAACTATGAAGATTCTCTCGCAGTGACAAGTATTGATGATCTGGTTGAATATATTTATTCGCTTTCCAGCATGACAAGATTGAGCTCTGTTCCAAAGGAAGAAATCTGCGAGGTGCTTGGGAAGTTTGTAGTGAATGGGGTTTTGAATGTTCCAAAGGAATATGGAATGTTTTGCTGCAGGAAGGCTTAAAGAATCAGATAATATAAAAAAATAGGGATAATAAAAAATGAAAAAGCTTGAATTAAAAAATGATGATTTTCTTGGGTTTGTAAAACACCTGCGACATGCCTGCCGTGGAATTGTTGTGCATGAGGGCAAGGTTCTTTTAGGTTATGAAGAAAATAATAACAAGTATATTATTCCCGGTGGTGGCCTTGAAGATGGCGAAACTTATGAGCAGTGTTGTGAGCGTGAACTTCTGGAAGAAACCGGAATGCAGGTTAGGGCAAAAGAAGAATATCTGGAAATTGAAGAACTCTTTTTAGACTGGAACCATATCAATCATTATTTTGTCTGCGAGCTTATAAAAGACACCGGCAGTATAAATCTTACCAAAGCAGAAAAAGAGGCTGGCTGTACTTTTAAGTGGCTTACGATGGAAGAGGCTCTGAATATTTTTGGCCGATACGAAGAATATCATAAAACAAACATTGCTGATTTTGGCTTATATCGAAGGGAATATTTTGCATTAAAGGAATATAAAGCCCATGTCAGATAAGTATTCAGAAGATTTTATAAAGGCACTAAAAAATCATGATACAAATGTCCTCCTTACAATTCCAAAAAGTGATTTGCACAATCATCTTGGGCGGGGTTGCAGAAGGCAGTGGCTTTCGGAAAAACTTAATCACGAGTTTCCTCCGCCGCCTGAAAAGTTTGACGGGCTTATGGGAATGCAGAACTGGTATGTTGGCGCAATAAGAGATTATTGTCGGGCGCATGATGCTTTGAATATTCGCCGGGAAGGCTGTTTTGCCGAGGCCCAGCGTAATCATCTTGCACGCTTTGCACCGAGTTTTTCTGATACTGATATTGAAGATTTTGGCGGCGTAGAAAGCTTTGCAAAATATTGGGATAAGCTTCGTGAAAAATATTGCCCCGATGCAATTTATGAGCCGGAGCTTGCATTTGCTTCTTATGCTGATGTTGAGGCAGATGTAGAAAACGCAGAAAAGTATTTTTCAAGCGGATATTTTAAATCCATTGACGTTTGTTGCGGTGAAGGTTACAAGCCTTTTTCTGATTATATTCCCCTTTACAAGGTTGCCGAGAAATATCACATAAAAAAACGCATGCATGTTGGAGAAAGCGGTTCTGCTGAAGATGTTGAAGCTGCAATTGAAACGCTTGGACTTGATGAAGTTCATCATGGAATAAATGCCGCTAATTCTCCGAAAGTTATGAAGATGCTTGCCGACAGACAGATTACTTTGAATGTGTGTCCTACCAGTAATATTAAGTTAGGATATGCTAACAACTACGCCGAGCATCCCATAAAAATCCTTGTAGAAAATGGAGTGCCTGTAACAATCAACACGGATGACCTTCTGGTTTTTGACAGCCCGGTTGATCAGGAATATCTTAGATTATACGAGGCCGGAACTTTGACGGCAGAGCAGCTGGATCAGATTCGCTGTTGGGGAATTTACCGGGGGTGAGTAAGCCCGCTGGCGGGCGGTGATGGATAGCAAACCGTTAAGAAAATTGCGAATGCAATTTTTAGGTTTACTTTTTTTCCGTGGGGGAGTTGCGGGGGTGTCCCCCGCAGAGAGGGTAGCGGAAGCCACCGCAGGCGAAGCCGAGGAGGCTGGAGCGCAGGGGGAGACTTCCCCCTCCTTAAATCAGACAAAACTTCGCAAGAAATGACAGGAAATATTTGGCGGGCGGATTTATACTTCTAATCGAAAGGACGGAAAAATGGAGTGGATTAAGGTTATCAATGACGCGATTGAATTTATGGAAAAAAATCTAACGGAAGAGATTGGGCTTGTAGAGGTGGCTCGGAGTGTCAACATTTCGGCTTTTCATTTTCATCATGCTTTTACGATTATGACTGGGATTACGCCGGCGGAGTATATTCGAAACAGGCGCCTTACTCTGGCCGGGCTTGAGCTTGCGGATGGCAGCAGCAAAATAATCGACCTTGCATTGAAATATGGATACGAAACGCCCGAGAGCTTTACCAAGGCTTTTTCCCGCTTCCACGGATTTTCTCCCATGCAGGTGCGTAAGGGTAGCCCGCTCAAATCTATGAACCGTTACACTGTCCGAATCACGATTGATGGAGGAACGATTATGGAGTACAAAATCGAAAAATGGGATGCAGTGGATTTGTTAGTTCACGCTAAGGATTTTCATGCCGAGACCAGCGACCAGGAGATTCCGGCTTTCTGGGACGAGTATTTTTCTAATGAGGCCACTAAGAAGATTCCGGGTTATCTTGGAGTTTGTGCGCAGGGTAGCGGGCCTGGCGGGCTTGCGGATAAGAGCGATGTTTTCAAATATGGAATCGGCTGCCGTGCAAGTGAGATCGAAGGGCTGGTGGCCGCAGATTGTTCTGTGAATGCAGGCAAGCTTCCCGAGGGTTTTGAGATTATTCACATTCCGGCTTATACCTGGGCGGTTTTCAAATGTGTTGGTCCTGCGGGCGAGGCTATAAGCGAAGGCTGGGATAAGATTTACAAGGAGTGGCTTCCTTCTGCCGACTACGAGCGCATCCTCGACTACGATATTGAAAATTATCTTCCTGGCGATTCGTCTGCTGCAGATTACGTCTGCGAGATTTGTCTTCCGGTGAAGAAGAAGGGGTAGGGGGAGTTGACTGGGGATGTCTGGGGTAGCCTGAGAATGGCCGTGCATATCTGGGGTGCTCGGACATCCCCCGGTAATTCATCGATGGCTTCTATTGCGACCAGCGGTTGAAACGGACTCGTTCTTTCAAAGGCTTTTTGCTGGGTGCGTGGAAGTCGTCTTTTGCTTTTCCAACGGGAAGAATGCAGACTACATCGTATTCTTCCGGAACATTCAGAACAGCGGCAATTTTGTCGCAAATACGATCATCGTCTGTAATGTGCCCTTCGTACCAACAGCTCTGATATCCCAGCTCGACGATGGCGAGAAGCATGTTTTCGATGGCGGCGGAATAATCCTGAACAGCAAAACACTTGTCCCTGTATGCATTTATCCTTCGGGTAAGGACAACAATCATGGCGGGCGCTGTCTGTGCGACCGGCGGGGCAAGTTGTGCTTTGATTTTATTCAGCATATCAGAATCGTTGACTATGATTAAATCCGTTGTCTGCTTGTTGCATCCTGAAGGCGCATCGAGGCCTGCTTTTGCGATTGTCAAAAGATCTTCTTCCGGAACGCTTTCCTGCAAAAATTCGCCACGGTAACTGTGACGGGTTGAAATCGTGTTGATTGCACTTTTGAGTGACATCACATAAATCTGGCAGGGATTTACCTCGTCCCAATATTTTGGGAAAACTTCCAGTTCCTTAAAACCGAGACTTTGATAAAAGGCATTTGTAATATCGTAATCGGCATAGACTCCGGAGCGGACGGTCTTAACCTGAATGAACTCATATCCTTTTCTGGCAGCATAGTCTTTGGCGGCCGCAAAAAGTCTTCTTCCGATTCCTTTTCTGTGGCATTCCTTTCGGACTCCCATTACGGCAAGTTCCATTGTCGCTTTGCCGGTCTCTTTCAGGCAAAGAAAGCCCTGGTTTTCATCTCCGTTCATCGAAGCCCAGAAAGGCTGCTCCGCTGATTCACGGATGTACTTTTCTCTGCTTTCTTCCACCTCAAACCACTCGGGAAGTGCTTCCAGAATCTGTCTTGAAATCTTTCTGCGCTCGTCGGCGTCTTCAATAAATTTTATCATATTCGTATTTTCATATTATAGGGTTTGTAATTTTTCTACAAGATTTTGTTTGGGATTTCAGTTACGGGAATTCGACTTTAGACTTGTTATTGCGTGCTTGGTTTTGCAGCATAGTTTTATTTTATCATTATAGCCGTAAGCATTCTTTCTGTTTTTGATTTTGTTCTTCTGTACGAACAAAATTTAAATCCTTTATGCTGAGAATGAAAGGTGCAAATGCCTGTTGAAAAAATATTCGATGCTAACACACCATTCTCTTCCAAAGTTACTCTTATTGCTTCTTCAAGGTTTAAAAGAAATTTTTCTTGATTTTTTGGGATGAAGATTTTTTGTAATTCCTGTGAGGAAAAACTTTTGGAAAATTCTTCAAAAACATCTTGCCCAACTTCGTAGCATTCTTTGCAAATATGAGGACCAATTGCAACAAGCATATTTTCGCTCAAACATCCAAACTTACTTTTCATTTTTTGAATTGTAACTTCTGATATTTTTTTTACAGTTCCTTTCCAGCCGCTGTGAACCATTGCAATAACTTTTTTTATAGGATCGTAAAAATACACGGGAACACAGTCTGCTTCCACCGTACACAAAAGAAGATTTTTTTCATTTGTAATCAAGCCATCATAGGGCTGGCTTTCATCAACAGGGTGAAGAATTCCATCACCGCCATTTTGTCTGGTTACAATTTTAACAATATCTGTATGCGTCTGTTTTGATTTGACCATATCTTTAGGCGTAATTCCAAGCTGGTCGCTTAATGCCAGATAATTTTCACTAGCTTTTTTATCATCATAATTCCAGGCTGTGGTGTCGGAACTTGTATAAAGAGTTATTACACCGTCAGTTTTATCCAATTCCGTAATAGAAAAATATTTAACAGACATATCTACTCCTTAAACACCGCGTTAGCGGTCGCGCAAGGAAGCGCGAAAAAAGCAGCTTTTGCCGACGGCAAAAACTGCAAGAGAAAAAAGTACAGGGAGGTACTTTTTTCACACAACTCCTTAAACACCGCGTTAGCGGTCGCGCAGGGATTTGCGACTCTTTTTTATGCAATAATTTTATTCGATATTTCTTCAAGGAGCAACATTTAACTGAAAAAATCCGTGATGATTACAATATGCATAAATTTTTTTTACATGAGCACGTTTGAATCTTGCTTCTGCAGTCTGTTCAGGATAAAGCTTTTTAAATTGAATTCCCGAATCAGAAACCGCAGCAATAAATGAAATAAAATGTTCCTTTGTCATTGAATGATTCAGATAAACATAAAATTCATCTTCCACAAAATCAAAATGAATAGCATGTTGATTATCAGATAAGATATCGATTTCTTTATCATTAATATTTTCTGGTTCCAAAGGTGGCAGTTTTATTCCACAGCAGCTTATTAATGCTTCGCCGATTGTTTGAATAACATTTCCGCAAACTGGACAAACATAAAATTTTGCTTTTGAAATATTTGATACCCGATTTTTATTTTGAATATGTTCTCCAGATAAAAGTTCTATTACAGAAATATCCAGCGCTTTTGCTAAAGGTTCAACAAGACTGATATCAGGAAATCCTTGGCCAGTCTCCCATTTACTTACAGCTTTACTTGTTACAAAAATTTTTTCGGCAAGTTCTTCCTGTGTTATTTTTTTTCTTTCGCGTAATTTTTTAATTATGCTTCCAGTGATGTAATTGTCTATCATTATTTTCCTCTATACAGTGTTCTCGCAGGATAACGCTAAATTTACTGCATGTAGTGCACATTAATGCAGTTATGAAGTAAATATGGGTTTTCTTACAAAATTGACTTTAACATAACTGGAGTATAAACACTACCTACGTTTCGTGGAGCATAATTAATATAACTATGTTAGTTTGAACTAATTTTATAAAGTGCAAAGCCTGTTCAAACATCAGCAAAAGCTCAATTCCTGATTTTCATTTGACTATAGTGTTTTTTGAAAACTATTTCCATGGACGGGCTTTTTGTAACCAGCCCTTTTCATTCCAGTACTTTACATCAGCTTCGTTCCAGCCATTTTTTTGAAGTGTGCGCATAAGGTAAAAAAAGGCTTTAGTTTTTATTCCTGTTTTAACTTTTCCATTTTTTCGCTGGATTTTTTTTGCAATGTAAGATGTTTTTTTCTCTATAATATTTTTTTTCTTTGAGCTTATCTGATCCCAAGCTGTTGCAGAAACTGCTAAACCAATTTTATATGGCGTTGAAACACCCCAATAAAACAGACTGTCTGACATGTCTTTTATTGAGGATTTCATTCCAGCTCCTGCGGCAGTTGAAATACATACAGCCTGTTTTTTAAACATACGTTCGTTAGGACGATGAACTATCCATCGGTAGCCATAATGGTCAAGAAAAGCTTTCATTGCTCCTGATACATGGTAAACATAAACTGGGCTTGCAAGAATAATAACATCTGCTTCATCTAAGGCATTTGTGAGAGGATTGAGTTTTTCATAATGTGGACATTTATATTCTGCCTTTTTAAAGCAGTTTGTACATCCTGTGCAGAATTCGCCAAAATCTTTTGGAAGAAAAAATTCAGAAATTTCTCCTCCAATTTTTTCTGCTGTAATTCGTGCTATATGTTCTGTTGAGCCTTTATGATTTGTTCCGTTTATGATTACGATTTTCATAAATCAAGAATACCACTTTTATTTTGTATTTACTACAGTTGAAAAGTCTTAAATATCTCTTTCCTGCATATCGCGAAGAAGATAGAATGTTTCTCTATAAGTTTGCTTGCGTCTGCTGGTGAGAATGTATTGGATGTCTGAATAAACTTCCGGGATTTTAATTAATTCTGAAAGCCATGGAGCATATCTTGTTCCGCTTCCTTCTTTCAGTTCTTTTATAAAATCATCAAGCTTTTTTCCCGAATTATAACTTCTTCCAACTGTATCAGTAGCTGCATCAAGACAATCTGCACAAAGAACTAAATCTATAATTGGTTTTAAAGAACTTTTAGAAGTATCAAAATCTTCAGGATAGCCGCGGGAATTGTCATACCATTTATGATGTCCCAGAGCTACCTCTGCATACTGTCGGGTAGAGGCATATTTTTTTAGAAGATTGTAGCCGGTCTTTGGATGAGTTTTAATCAAATCAAATTCCATATCAAGAAGCCGTCTGCCGTAAACAAAAATAGTATCAATAATTGTTGTTTTTCCAAAATCATGGCAGCAAGCAGAATGATATGCAAGATTTAATATTTCATCATATTTTTCTTTTATATTATCTACGGACTTACAGTCTAGAACTCCAATAAGCTTCTCCGGCATTTGATTAAGTAGATGTCGGCAAAGACATTCTGTTATTAGACCGACCATTATTGAATGAACATATGTTGGCGGGTGAAATGCTGCAAGATATTGTAACATCATCTGTTCGCAGGTATAACCGCTTGGATCTTCAATAAACTCATCAATAATATCACAGTAATATTCAAGCATAGAAGAAATACTTTCTCCGTTAGGCATATGAAAGGCATAAGAAAGAAGATTTTTGTAAATAGTTTGAATCAGATTTTGATCCTTCATTGAATAATGCTTTTTATCTATGAGCAAAAATAGTTCAAGAGGAATATGAAGATTTAAATAGCCCGCCCCAGCTCTATAATCTTTTTTATCACATTTATTATAAATATTAATTAAGGCTTTTTCATAAGCCTCTTTGTCAATTAATCCGGCAAAAAACTTATTATGGATTAAAAAAAATTCACAAAAAGCCTCAGATTCACCTCCCTGAAGAATTTCTGCAAAATAATCTTTGTTTGAAATAAATAAATCAGATAGTTCCTGAGTCTTTTTATAAATTAATAAAATTTGCTCTTTTGAAAAACCCGCTGCATTCTGTTTGTCTGTTGACATAGATAAATATTGAAGTGCACGATATTTGTGATATCTCCATTCATAATTCGGAATTAATTTTTGATAAAATGGATCATCAGCAAGTTCCAGCATATGCAATAGTTTTTCTATTTGCTCTTTATTTTTATTAGGATTATTTTTAATTCCTTCGTAAAAAGCTATACTGAAGCGTGTATTTGTAACAATTATTTCGCGGCATTCTTCATCTTCAATTTTTTCGAATTTTTCTTTTTTAAGAAGATCAAAATAAAATTCACTGATTTTAAAACCCAAGTCGCGATAATGCTCTGAAATTTCCGGATAACTGGTAAGTCGTTTTGTAATGATCATCAAATCATAAATTACGCCAATCTGAACATCCTTCTCTTTAATTTCCTGATATATATTTCCTTCTTCACTGGCCAGAGAAGCCAGTTTATCTGTAATTATAGAAACTATCGGAAGATCCAGACATTCTCCCGCTTCCGGATTTATAAGAGAATCACTGAAAGATACTAATTGATTAATTTCACTTGTTTCGAGTTTTGAAGTCTTATCCAGATATGGATAAAAAAAATTGTTTAAAAACTCACGATTTTCTTTTGCAAGTTTTCC
Source organism: Spirochaetales bacterium (assembly GCA_029098225.1). Taxonomy (GTDB): domain Bacteria; phylum Spirochaetota; class Spirochaetia; order Treponematales; family Treponemataceae; genus Treponema_D. Next base: position 315,201 of record JAQXNX010000010.1, read on the forward strand.
TATTGTTTCAAAATTTTTATGAAGCTTTAAAGCATAATCATCTGCGTTATCAAAATCTCCAATAGATGGCGAAGATAGAGATCTGATTCTAGAAGTTCTTTCTACGTATTTTTTAAATTCTTCATTAATTAACATTTTCTTATCTGAATTCTATTCCTGTACAATCTATACCAATTTTTTCCAGAGTTTCTTTCATGTTTTCAGTGTATGAAAAAATATCTGGTTCGTAACCAATTCCTTCACCTTTCCATTTTCCATCATCAGGAATTTTCATTTTTGTTGTTGGAACCCAGGCCCAGCAGCCGGAAGCTTTTCTTTCCACACAATTTCCGTAAGACTGCATTCCACCAGAATAAGTTCCAATAAGTTTTATATTAAGATCTGAAATATAAAAACCTGCGGCTCCCCAAACCTCTCCGCTGGAAAAACTGTATTTATCCTGCAAAACAATTACAGTTCCTGAATAATTCATATTTTTAAGAGAGTCAAAAAAATGGTATTGCTGAAGATTTCCTCCACCATTGTTTGACCGCGCATCAAGAATAATGTAATCATATTCTGCTGCTTTATTTGCGCTTTTTACAAATTCTGCTGCGTAAGGATATGAATCATCGATTAAGCATGAACTGAATCGTATGTAGTAAGCATTACTTGTAGTTTTTTCAAAATAGGTATTTTGTTCGTCTTTACTTCTTATACAGTTTTCGTCTGTTTGTGGAATAAATTTCCAGACAGCATTGTAAATTTTACATGTGAAATGATAATCATGAACATATTTATCAAAAAGCTTAAAAACGTCTTCTGCAGATTTACACTTGTCCACCATTTTAATATTGAAGCCTTCTTTTTTCATATCAGAATAGCCACCGTAAGTATTTTTAATGACAGAGGTTACAAAGCTTTTTTCTGATTTAGTCAGATTTGCTTCAGAAGCAATTTCTTCTTTGGGTGAACTCACACAGGAAATAAACAGGCAGAAGAAAATTATTAATCCAAAAAAACAAATTATTTTTTTCATAAAACACCTTTTTATCTTTCCAAAACAAGTCTTCCGTCTATAAATAATCCTTTTACGCAGCCGGTTAATGTTTTTCCTTCAAACGGAGTTGCTTTTCCCTTGCTGTAAAAAACTTCGCTATTAACAGTCCATTGTTCATCCGGGTCAATTAAAGTAAGGTCTGCATCGTAACCTGTCTGCAAGAGTCCTTTATTTAGTCCAAGAATTCTTGCCGGATTTGCAGACATCAGCTTGCTTAAAAGACATGGATTCATTCCAAAATCTTTTACAAGAACTGAGTTAGCAACCGCAAAAGCAGTTTCTTCACCAGTAAAACCTGGAGCACCATTTGCTTTATCTTCCAGAGTGTGTGGAGCATGGTCGGTAGAAATTACATCAGCAGTTCCATCAAAAAGTCCCTGAATTAATGCAAGCCGGTCTTCTTCGCTCCTTAATGGAGGATTTACAAGAGCTCGTATAAATGGTTCTTTTGTACCGCAGAGGGCAAGATGATGAGGAGTGACTTCGCAGGTAACTTCAAAGGTGCCTGTTTTTTTTGCAAGCTCTTTTCCTCGTCTTACCGAGTCTAAAGATTTTTTTGTACTGACATGGGCTATATGAACATGGCAGCGGGCTTGTTCTGCAAGAGTAATATTTCTTTCGGTTGCAATATCTTCGGACATTGCAAGAATTTTATTTGCCTGAGAAAGTTTAGCATCAATTTTAGAAATGGCATTTTCTAGAATTTCGCTGTCGCCATTACTGGATTTTTCAGAAGAATCTGTTCTATTATTATCTGTGCCCCAGGCAGAAAGGCCTACTTCCTTCATAATTTCCAGAGCTTCTTTTCTTAAAGGCTTTGATTTTTCGCTTAAAAGTAAATCTTCTGAATGGCAGCTTACAACTATTCCTTTCATTCCTGCTTTAGCCATACCTTCAAGCATGACTGCAGAATCAATTACGTCTTTTCCATCTTCTGAAATTACAGGAATATATTTTTTTTCGAGAGAATCAAGGTGGGAAGTATCTTTTCCGTCAAAATCTTTTGTAATGCTCACTGTCTGGAAAAGATGTGTCAGGCCAATAGCTGCGGCTTCACGTTCAATCTTCATTGCAGTTTCTACAGAAGAAACAACCGGATTTGTATTCGGCATTGCAACAACTGTTCCAAAACCTCCGGCAGCTGCAGCATGTAAGCCAGAATTTAAATCTTCTTTTTGAGTTTGTCCCGGATATCTTAAATGAACATGCATATCAATAAACGCAGGAGTAAGAGTCAGACCGTGTGCATCATATAAAGATATTTTTTCATTTTCGGAGTGGCCGTCCTCTTTTAGCGTTGCTTTTGCAAAAGATTCAACGGTAGCAGCCGAAGTAAAATATCCGTGAAATACAGATCTAATTTTTCCATCAGAAATTAAAACGGCTCCAGGAGTATCTGATTTTTCATCCAATAATCTAGCATTATAGATTAAAGTTGAAGAGCTCATTTTATATTTCCTCCATATCCCGAACCTGCCATATACAATGTATCACAGTATTCGCAGCGGTAAAGACCTTTTGATTTGTCGGCAAGAATAAATGTTGGTTTTACGTAATGTTCAGTTTGAGTTATACAACGTGGATTTTTGCAGTTGAAAACTCCCTGAACTCTGGAAGGCAATTCCATGTTAATTTTTTTAACAATTTTTTCGTTCTCAACAACATTTACGCATATGTCCGGATCAATAAAGCCCAGTACTGAATAATCGATATTAATAATATTATCAATTTTTATTATGTCTTTTTTTCCAGATTTTTCCGAAGGAACATTCTGAATCAAACAGGAAGTAAATCTTGCTTTATCAAGACCAAGCCACTGATAAATCTGCCAGCCTGAACCGGCTCTAATATGATCAATTACAAGTCCATTTTTTATTGTATTAACGTTTAACATTTCTTACTCCTATTAATTCAAAGCTCCAGTAAGTTTTGCAATCAAAGCCATTCTTGCAAACATTCCATATTTTACCTGCTTAAAATAGGCAGCTCGAGGATCTTCGTCTACGTCTGGAGTAATTTCATTTACACGAGGAAGCGGATGTAAAACAATCATATTTTTTCTTGCAAGCTTCATTCTTTCCTTGTCAAGGATGTAACTGTCTTTAAGGCGGATGTAATCCTGTTCGTTAAAGAATCGTTCTTTCTGAACTCGGGTCATGTAAAGAATATCTAACTGATCAATTACTTCATCAAGACTTTCAACAATTTCGTACTTTACGCCAGCTGGTTCAAGTATGTTTGTAATTAAATAATCTGGAACTGAAAGCTCTTTTGGACTTATGAAGATATATTTGTTTCCCTTAAAGTGGCGGAGAGCTTCGGCAAGAGAATGAACTGTTCTTCCGAATTTTAAATCTCCACAGAAACCAACAGTATGATTTTCCAGTCCACCTAAAAGCTGTCTGATTGTTACAAGGTCTGTAAGAGTTTGTGTTGGATGAAAGTGACCACCGTCTCCTGCATTAATAATAGGGCAGGCAGAATATTTACTTGCAAGAAGAGCTGCTCCTTCTTTAGGATTTCGCATTGCAATAATATCTGCGTAACTTGAAACAACCCTGATTGTGTCGGCAAGAGTTTCTCCTTTTACCGAAGATGTATTGTCTGCATCTGAAAAGCCTTCAACACTTCCACCAAGGCGAAGCATAGCTGCTTCAAAAGAAAGCCTTGTTCTTGTGCTTGGCTCAAAAAAAAGTGTCGCAAGAATTTTCCCGCGACACACATCTTGAAATGATTTTGGATCAACAATAATTTGTTCTGCTAATGAACAAATTTCTTCAATTTCAGAAACTGTTAAATCATCTGGTTGGATCAAATGACGACCGGTTAGCATAGATATAAACCTCTTATGAATTTTTTCAATCTTACTTAATATTTTATTCATTTTCAAGTACATATTTTTGATGTATAATATTTTTATGAGTAAGAAAAAAGAACGAAAAATAAAGAGACTTCAAAGGCTTTCCATCTGGCCTACAATTCTTGGAATGATTATTACAGAATTAGTAATTTTTATTTTTGCTGTTTTTAGCTGTGGAATTTCTCTTGCAGGAATAATAAATTCTGCAATAATTAATACAACAAAAGACTGTTATAAAGTTGTGAATTATGTAAACAAAAATTGGAGTGCGGAAGAAAATGCCCGTATAAAGCTTGAGGAAAGTCTGGAAAATTTTTCAAATTCTTACGATGACATCTGGGAGATTCATTTAGATTACAAAAATGATATTTTTAAAAAATTTCCAAAACTTGAAAATCAAATAGAAGCTGAAGATCTTCTTTCTTTTAATGAAAATGGTGTTATGTATTTAATAGATGAAGAGCAAGAAGAAAGCTTTTTAGGCTTAACTGCAAGATTCGAAACGGAAGATGATTTGCAGACCTGGATAGATTTTCATAATGATTTGAATAATACAAAAATAGAGCCAGACGTTAAAATTGATTATAATCTTGGAACAATTTTTAAATCTTTTAATCCGGTTTATGTTTTAACAGATAAAGATTTTATTTCGTGGTCATTCAAAGAAGCTCCAGTTTTTCATGCGATTGCTCTTTATAAAACTTCTGTTCCAGATTTAAATGTTTGTTTTAAAATCCACTACAAGATAAATTTTTATCAGGCAAATTTAATGGCAACAATTCTCTTATTCTTTTTTATTGTAATTATTGTCAGTGGAATTTATGAGATTATAAAAGTAATTTCTTTAGTTCATGAAAAGAAGCGAGTTAATAAGCTTGTTAATACAGATCCAATTACTGGTGGAAAGAATAGTAATTATTTTATTCAAAAATCAAAAAAAGAAATTTCAAAATTTCGACGTCACTATGCAATAGTTCAGCTTAGGCTGGAAAAATATAGAAATTATTGTACAGCCTATGGAAACCGCAAAGGTGAAAATCTTCTGGAAGAATTGAATCTTGCAATGTTGAATTATATTTCTAAAAAAGAATTAGTTGCTCATGTCGAAAAATCTGATTTTGCGCTTTTACTTTTTTATACGAATAAAGAGGCTTTTGAAATTCGTTTAAGAAATTTAATGAATATTTTGCAGGAAAAAAATATCGATGAGCATTTGAGTTTTTCTGCAGGAGTTTGTATTGTAGATAGTAAAAATGATGATGTTTCAAATTTACTTTCTTATGCCGGAATTGCAATTCCAAAAGAAATAAAGGTTCAGAATGAAATTGTCTGGTTTAATGATTCTATGAAAGAAGAGTTGATCTGGGAACGTCATATTGAAGATGATATGGAAAAAGCTCTCGAAAATCATGATTTTAAAGTTTTTCTTCAGCCAAAATATTCTACAAAAAAAGAAGTTCTTTCTGCTGCAGAAGCTCTTGTACGCTGGACTCATCCAACATTAGGATTTATTTCTCCGGGAAAATTCATTCCGCTGTTTGAAAAGAACGGCTTCATTCTTAAGCTTGATGATTACATGCTTACAGAAGTTTCCAGGCTTCAGGCTGGATGGCTGAATGAAGGAAAACAGCTTGTTCCAATATCTGTAAATGTATCTCGCGCACATTTTGCAGAAGAGAATCTTGCAGAGCATATTTGTTCTATTGTTGACGGATTTAATGTTCCTCATGAATTTATTGAACTTGAATTAACAGAAAGTGCTTTCTTTGATGACAAAGAGGTTTTACTAACAACCGTTCGTAAGTTAAAGTCGTTTGGTTTTAAAGTTTCTATGGATGATTTTGGTGCGGGTTATTCTTCTCTGAATTCATTAAAGGAACTTCCTCTTGATATTATTAAACTGGATGCAGAATTTTTCAGAAGCGTGGATGATATTTCCCGCTCAAATCTTATTGTCGGTGATACAATTACTCTTGCAAAAAAACTTGGAATGCAGATTGTTGCAGAAGGAATTGAAACCCGTGAGCAGGTTGATTTTCTTGCAAAGCAGGACTGTGATTTGATTCAAGGTTTTTATTTTTCTAAGCCTTTACCAGTTAATGAATTTGAAGAAAAGGCTTTTGGAAAAGAATAGTTCATTCTACGGCTGCTGTAGCCTGAATAATTTTATCAGAAGGCAACTTTCTGAAAAACCATATCAGGTATGGAATTGCTGTGAGCATACTAAAGAAGTCTGCCACAGCCTGCGTTATTTCTACTCCAAAAAGACCAAAAAGGCGCGGTAAAATCAAAATTGCTGGAATAAAATAAATACCTTGTCTGTTCATAGAAAGGAATGTAGCAGCTTTAATATGACGTGTACTTTGCATAAGCATATTCGTTCCAACTATTATTGCATGAAGTGGAAGAAAAGCTGCCTGCCAGCGTAGAGCAACAACTCCAACAGAAATTACATCTGGATCATTTCTGAATTTTGCAATAATTTGCGGGGCAAAAATAAATGCTGTAGCTGCAAAAACTGCCATAACTGCAGCTCCACTGGTTACAAGAAAAACATATGCTTTTTTAACGCGATCATAACGCTTAGCTCCATAATTGTATCCGCTTACAGGACTAAAGCCCTGACCAATTCCAATCATTAAGCTTGCAATAAACATAATTATTTTTCCAACAATAGACATAGCGGCAATTGCTGCAACACCAAAAATTGCAGCATTCCTGTTAAGCATTATAGAAGCAATACTTGCTAATCCCTGGCGGGCAAGGGAAGGTAATCCGGTTGTTGTAACTTTTCCAAGCACTCGTAAATCTTTTGAAACATTTTTGATGCTTATGTGGCAGATAGATTTTCTTCTTAAATAAAAAGAAAGAAGAAGCCAGAAGCTTGTAAACTGTGTAAGCAGAGTACATAGCGCAGCACCTCGAATTCCAAGTCCAAATCCTTTAAGTACAATTCCTGAATTAAAAATTGGAAGTTTATCAAAAATAAAGAATGGATCAAGAAGCATGTTCAAAATTCCACCGCTTGTAAGTGCAATCATACTGAAAAAAGCTTTTCCTTCTGCACGTAAATCATTATTCAGAACAAATGATGCGCACATAAAAGGTGCACCCCAGAAAATAAATAAAGCATAATCTTCAGCAAAAGGAAGAACGGCTTCATCTGCACCTACAAAACCAAGAACGGTTTTTGCAAATAAATTGCCAAAGCAGGTAATGAGAATTCCAATTATAAGGGCAGCAAAAAAAGCAGTTGAGCTTATAACAGAAGCTTCTGCATTTCGTTTTTGTCCAAGTCTTATAGAAACCAGACTTCCAGAACCCATTCCAAGTGTAAATCCACATGCCTGAATAATTGACATAATCGGGAATACAAGACCAACGGCGGCACTAGCCTCGTTTCCAAGCTGCGAAACAAAAAATGTATCTGCCATATTGTATAGCGAAGTTACCAGCATAGAAATGATTGTTGGAATTGCAAGTTTAGTAATCAGCCTCCATACTGGAGTATTTACCATTTTGTTGTACTGTTCGTCGGCAGTAGGCTCGTGACTATTATTCAGGTTTAATTTGGTTTCCATAGGGATATAATAATTCTAATGGTTCAGAAGTTCAATTACGTAAATCTTTACCAGATTTATAGAGAAGGTTTCAATTTTTATGCATGCTTGATGATATAATTTTTAACGTAGTACAATTATTATTGTGTACGTACGTTTGAGAAAATTCTGTGTACTCGTGTAAGACTTCCGTCAAGAATGTTCTATGCGTTAGTGAATTCCAGAGTTCTGATTCTATAGGAGTTTGTATGTTTTATAAAAATTTCAAGACTGTTACTTATTGTGTTGCGGGGTGGGTTAATCATATAACCGAAGATCAGCTTCGCAAAGATGCAGATTTTTTACAGAAGTATGTAAAAATAGATAAAATTTATCTTGAAACTTTCCGTGATGAATTTGCAACTCGCGAACAGATTGAAATGGTAAAGCGCGTAATGAAAGATTACGGAATTGAAGTTTCCGGCGGAATTACTACAGTAACGCCAAATCTAAACGATAGCGATAAAAAACGTCAGCGTCTTTTTAATACTTTCTGTTATTGCAACGAGCCTATGCGTGCAAGGCTCAAGGAAGTAAGCGAGTATACAGCTTCTATTTTTGATGAATTTATAATTGATGATTTTTTCTTTACTCAATGCATGTGTGAAGATTGTATTCGCGAGAAGGGAAATCGCTCGTGGTCAGAATTCCGTCTTGCAAAAATGCTTGAAGTTTCTGAAAATCTTATAATAAAACCGGCTAAAAAAATAAATCCAAAAATTAAAATAATTATAAAATATCCTAACTGGCGGGAAAGCTTTCAGGAAACAGGTTACAATCCGGGGCAACAGCGTGAGATTTTTGATTCAATTTATACTGGAACAGAAACTCGCCATGGAGCACAAACAGATCAGCATCTTCCGCGATATTTAAGTTATTCATTAATGCGATATTTTGAAAGTGTCGCTCCAGGAAAAAATGGAGGCGGTTGGTTTGATCCATTTGACTGCGACAGAATAGATACTTATCTGGAACAGGCTTATTTAACTGCTTTTGCAAAACCAAAAGAAATTATGATGTTTTGCTGGCCGGCTATTGCAGGAAATAAACGAGCGACTCCTCTTGGTTTTATGTACGATAAACTTGATGCTGTTCTTTCTCATCTTGGAAATCCATGCGGGTTAAAAACTTACATTCCTTTTAATTCTAAGGGAGATGATCATATTGAAGATTTTCTTGGAATGATTGGTGTTCCTATGGAGCCTGTCTGCAATTTTCCAGAGCTGGCGAAACCGGCTGAATCTGCAGCGGTTAAAATAGGCGAGTTTGGAACAGAAAATTCTGTTTTAGTAACAGAAGCTTCTCTGGAAGATTCAAAAATTGTTGAAAAGATTTGTGCATTTGTGAAGGGTGGTGGACATATTATTGATACATCAAGATTTATGATTGGTGCGCTCAAAAAGTATCCTGAGATTAGTGAACTAACGAGCGTTAGTTATACAGGACGTCATTTAACTGCCGATGAATTTCAGATTTCGGGTGAAATAGCACATTCAAAAAATTATGTAAAGTCTGAAACACAAATTGAATTTCCGTTGCTTGAGCATCGGAATAATTCTACCTGGTCTGTGATGAATGCAGGGCATGGGGAATATCACGAAAGTATCCTCTGCTATGATACGTATGGTAAAGGTCGTTTTAGCATACTGACTCTTCCGGATATGCCTTCAAAAATTTATGATATGCCGGAGCAGGCTCTTACTGCTATTCGTAAAGAACTTGATGTTTCCGGAATATGGATTGATGCGGGCAGTGGAATTTCTCTTTTTACTTATGACAATAAAACTTTCGGATTATATTGCTATACTTGGGATAATTGTGCTCCGCAGGAATTTAATATTCATATTCGGGGAAAGGTAAAAGAGCTTGTAAGAATTTCCGATGGTAGTGCGCCAGCTCCATGGAAGCCAAACTCTCTTTTACCTTTATATACTAAGGCTGCTGCAAATGGGGCTGGCGGAAGTAGCACTGCACCTTCTTATGAAACCGTTTTCTATAGTCGTGCTACTCCAGGCGAATTTGATTTCTTCAAAATCATTTTTGAAGAATAAAAAATTCTTGATGCATTTTGCAGACATTTTATCTCATGAACCGGTTCCGTCGTACTTTCTTGCACCCAGAAGCCAGAAGCGATAGCTCAGATAGAAGAAGAGCAGGCCAATCAGTGGCGAGAGCCATGAGAGTAGCGGAACTGAATCCGGGCGGAGAACAACTAAGGCCGGGTAGTATGCAATAAAGGCAATCGGAATCACAAAGGTAAAGACGATTCTGAAAACTGAATTAAAGATGCTTGCAGGATATTTTGCAAAATCCTTAAAACGGAACATGATTACCATTATATAGCCCGAGTTCTGAATCCAGAAGCAGGTGGCGGCCGCAAAGTTCATGATTGCAATCATAAAAAGTGAAGCTGCAATCAGAAAGAGCACTGTCTGAGCAATGGTCGCCGCAGTTACCGGAATTGCAAGATGTCTCCAGGCATATACCAGAGTTCCTGTACCAAAAGCCAGCTGGCCCAGTCCCTTCACATCAAAAACTTCAGAAATATAATAAAAGAAGATATTTATCGGGCGGAAGCAGTACTTAATAAAGTCGCCGGTTTTTACCACATAGCGCAAATTCCAGTTGTTATCAAAAAAGCACTGAACAGGAGTAAGGGCAATCAGCGAAAAGCCGTAAAGAAAAAGCATCTCGTACATTGTCCAGCCATTGATGGACGGAAAGTTCTGAAAGAGAATATAGAAGGTTACAAAACCAACCAGATTTGAAACAATCATTCCGATATTTGAAATCACAAAGTCTGCACGGTAGCTCATTTTGCTCTTCAAATCCTGAAGAAGAATTTTTCTGTAAATATCAAGATAAAACTTTAAGCCGCGTCTTTTTGTAACAGCCTTTACAGCAGATCCAGTACCAGTATTAACACCTGCCCCGTTACTTATTTTTTCCTTCATACCCTAACCTCCGTTTACAGTAATTTTCTTGAGTGAAAAATTCCAGAAAGCACTGCCGACTGCCGTAAGGGCCAGACACCAGGCTAACTGGAGCAGCAGCGTGAAGACCAGCCCGCTTCCCAGAGTGTAGCCCGGCTTTTGAAGCAGCACGTTGAGCGGCGTATCATAAATACAGCGAAAAGGAAGATACTGCACAATGTTACGCAGAGTCTCCGGGAAGAAAGCCAGCGGAATCGATGCACCGGAAAGCAGAAGGACAATACACTCCTTCACCATATTCAGTCCCCAGGTTGATTCCGTATACAGACAGATTGTTGCGCAAATCATATCTATACTGAAGTTGATGACCAGAGCCATAATCACGGACATCACAAAGAAAAGCAGATTAAAGCTGAGTGCTATACTACCTTTCGTTAGTATATTGATGATTATGAAGGTAGGCAAAAAAGTCAGAAAGAAGGACATGATGTTTTCGCCTATGTAAGACCAGAAGCTGTAGCCGCGGAAGCTCATAGGCTTAAGAAGCTTGAGCACAATTGAACCCGACTGGATTTCCCGGCTCATGTCCCAGACAAGAAAGACCTCGAGAAAGTTAAAAAGCGCTGTTGCAAGTACAAGGTAAACCAGAGTGTCATTCAATGTCATTCCGTTTACAACGTCACTGCCAGAGCTGGCGTAAATTGCCTTCCACAAAAAATAAATCAGAACCAGATAAATCAGATTTCCAAAAAGTGTTACAAAAGTTCCCAGCCTGTAGTGAAGCTTTTCCATCATTCCCAGGCGGGTTAATGCTAAGTATTTTTTTATGTTCATAAAAAGTCTCCGTAATATTTCAAACAGTCGGCAAGCACAGCTTGCCTCTGAGCCGTTCTTTCGATAATCCTAAATGTGTAAGCTCGCTGGCGAGCGGTGTTCTATAGCAGAGCGTTAAGAAAATTGCGAAAGCAATTTTTAGCTCTACTACATCCCCCGCTGTCGCAGCTCGTTTTTTAACGGATTTTCGATTTTAGGCTTTACGCACTTCGCGACGCAGCCTGAGCGTAAATCTTCTTAATCACTTCTTCCGTAGAAATATCTTCCACGCTGATATCCTTGATGCCGCCCTTTTTCTGATACTCTGCAATTACAGACATGACATCTGTCTTAGACTCATCAACAACAATTTCTTTCCAGCCGCTATCGGCAAGGTTGAGACGCAGTGTTCTGTAGGAACCGAAATAATGCTTAAGGTGCTCAATGTCGTTATCGTAAATCATGCTGCCGTGATCAATAATCACAATTCTCTGACAGAGGGCATCGACATCACCCATATCATGAGTTGTAAGAATTACCGTTGTATTTTTTTCCTGATTCAGACCTTTGATAAGCTCGCGGATTTTTGCCTTCATCGCAACGTCCAGCCCGATTGTAGGCTCATCAAGAAATACAATTTTCGGGTTATGCAGAAAGGCCGCAAGAATATCACTTAAAGTACGCTGACCAAGAGACATCTGGCGAACAGGCTTGTGCAGAAGATTTTCAATATCTGCCAGTGAACCGTAAAGCTCCAGCATCTGCTTATAGTCGCTATCGGGAATCATATAAATATCCTTGAGCAACTTGAAGGATTCAATCAGCGGCAGCGACCACCAGAGCTGACTTCTTTGTCCGAAAACAACACCGATATTTTCTGCATTTCGGGTACGGTTTTTATAAGGCACAGTTCCGTTTACAAGAATTTCACCGCGGGTCGGTTCAAGCACGCCGGTCATCATTTTGATGGTTGTAGATTTTCCGGCACCGTTCGGTCCAAGGTAGCCAACTATTTCTCCCGATTTTATATTGATTGAAATATTATCCACGGCCGTAACTGTTTTATAGTCGCGGGAAAATAAATCTTTAAGACTACCCTTAAGCCCCTCGTGGCGGTTGAGAACCTTAAACTCCTTTGTCACATTCTTCAAGATGATTGCATCTTCCATAAAAACCTCCGTTATAAAAACAAAGAAATCTGGAGCGGAGAATTCATCAGAACTGCCGCTTCGCAGCAGCCACAAAAAGAGTGTTTTTGAACCACGCCCCGCTCCCTCGCGCCAGCATTACTGAACACATTTATAATGCATAATCCCAATGAGTGTCTGGATCTCCGCTCCAGATTCCCTTGATTTTTCAAGATAGCTGAATTATACTTCACATATAAGTGTAAGAAAATTATTATTTTTACTTATTTTAATAACTATTTAACACAATGATTGTAATTTTGTTATTATTTCAGGAGAAGCAATATGCCGGAAACAATGCAGAAACCTGTAAAAGGTATTATCTTAAAACGAAGCGACGGTTCAGAAGTTGTAAATTATAATATAGAAGGTTTTCCCGCTTATATTCACCAGGGCTACGTGTATCCCGGTTGTACCTGGGAGCGGGTTCCCCACTATCATGATGATATTGAAATTGTTTCTGTTTATTCAGGTACAATGTCCTATTCAGTTGACGGCATAAACATCAGCTTAAAAAGAGGCGATACACTTTTTGTAAATGCAGACAGGATACACTATTCTATTTCAGGTGAAAATCGAAGCACCCTTTATTACCTTGCTGTAATGCACCCGGGAATTATTTCTTCCACGCTTGCAGTTGAGACCAAGGCCATTAAGCCAATCATCTCAGACCGCAGCGTTCCCTTCATTCATTTTAAAGCAGAAGATTTTGACGGCCCTGCAATTCAAAAGCTTATGAAAGCCCTCTGTAAGGAAGAAGAGACAGGCAACGAATTTATGATAACAAAATATTTTTTCGAAATCTGGGAAATCATAATGCACCGCTTTACCGATGCATATCGACTTCACGTTGGCCACATTGAAGACAGCGATTCTCATAACTCCAAACTTAAGACCATGATGTTCTACATAGACCAGCACTATAATGAGCAGATTACCCTCAAAGACATTGCACAGGCCGGTGCCGTAAGCCAAAGCCTCTGCAATCAGATTTTTAACAAACTCACGGAAAAGTCTCCGATAGAATATCTCATGCACTACCGCTGCCGTAAAGTTACAGACCTGCTTCTTGCAGGAGATATGAGCATGAGCCAAATTGCAGAAATCACAGGTTTTTCCGGCGCCAGTTACATGGCAGAAACCTTTAAGAAGTTCTATAAAATGTCACCAAGAGATTTTAAGAAAATGAGAGCACAGAATAAGGAGACAGACGTCTTAAAAAACTTCTCGCAATGTGATTCGTGAGGAGGCAGTTGTCATTATGTGACGAAGCCCTCCCGTCATTGCGAGCAAACGTTTTGTCATTGCGTAAGCAATCCATCAATCAAATTCCACCAGTCTTAAACAATTTCATCATCTCATTCGTAAGACTGTAATCATTGGGCTGCAATTCCACTGCGTCGCGGCTAACCCACTCGGCATACTTCAACTCGCTCTCATCCATTCTGATAGTTTCGTCGCCATCAACCTCGCAGAAAAATCCCGCAAGAAGATCCTGAGCCAGAGCCCAGGGCTGAGATTTATAGTAACGGATATTTTTAACTTTAAGGCCAACTTCTTCCATAACCTCTCGTTCAACAGTCTGCTCAAGAGTTTCACCGAACTCAGTAAAACCCGCAACCAGAGCTGAATGCGCATAACCGGTTCGGTATTTTGTAATTAGGATTTTATCCTTCTTCTGATTTAAGATTCCAATAATTACAGCAGGATTTATTCTCGGGTAGATTTTTGATTTACAAGCTGGGCAGTAAAGAGCACGTTCAACAGTATCGTGAACCAGAGGATTTCCGCAATGTCCGCAGAATTTATTGTCATCATACCATTTCCAAAGGTGATAGGCAGAAAAGGCTGCAAAGAGAGATGTTTTTGCTTCAGGCGAAAGAGGCAAATCGCGAAGCTGGCGGAGTGTATAAAAAGAAAAATCCGAAAGATCTGCTGGGACTTCCACATTTTCTGACAGCAGAAAATATTTTTGATTATCAATAGAAAAAAGATAAGTTGCAGTAAGAGGCTGTCCTGAAAAATCTCCACAGGTCGGAAAGTTCAGCGACTGAGCCTCATGATTATAGAGGGCCAGAACCTTGCCTTCAGAAAATAAAAATGCAGAATCCGAAGCACAAGGCTTTTGCTCTTCATAATGATTATAAAACTTAGCCGGAAAAATATCTTGAATCATTGCATTAATTATATCAAATGAGGAATCTCAAAACAATCAGACTATTTCAACTGCCAGGGATTCCACATTATAAACATAAATCCCAAAATTTTGGCTCCCAGTCACGGCTGCGTGATTCAAAACCGCGCAATAATGCGCTACACGCTTTTTGTGGTATAGAAACTATTACACCTGCCGCTTGCGCGGCAGCCACAAAAAGAGTGTTTTTGAACCACGCCCCGCTCCTTCGCGCCAACATTACGGAAATCGTTTATAATGCGGAAGCCCTGGTTCAACTGACTATTTCAACAGCTTTGAAATCTCATCCTTCCACTTGCGGCTCCATTTAACATTCTGCATAAAGATAATGGAAGTAATGCCCTGAACCGAAGCCCAGATGCGGATTATCTCGAGCTCTTTTTCGTAATCAGAAAACTCCGGCTTTTTTTGTTCAAAATAAATGCTGCACAAATCTTTGAGGATTTTGAAAGGCTTAAAATCTTTTTCACCGGAACTTTTAAAATCAAGATTTGCATGAATATAGCCGCGTGAAAAAAGAAAAGTAAAATATTCCGGGTTTTCAATAAAGAAAGTAATGTAGGCATTTCCAAGCGTAATGATTTTTTTCTCTATATCATTTTCGCAGGAGGCAACAGCAGCTTCAAGGTATTTTGTAAAAGCTTCTTCTACATATTCCTTGATGGCGTTAATCATTTCTTCCTTATTTTTAAAATGTGCATAAGGAGCCGCCATACTAACGCCGCATCTTTCTGCCAGCTTTCGCATGGATAAGGATTCTTCACCCGAGCTGTTAATCATTTTGATACTCTCCTCTATAAGAGCATTTCTCAAATCTCCATGATGATATTTATCTGACATGTTCCAGCATTGCCTCAATTACAAGTTCATTTTCTTCCCATAGTGGAGAATGGGCTGAATTATAAAAAGTATAAAATTTTTTCTCAGGCGCTTCAAGTTTTTCAAGCAGTTCTTTTGAGAGAGTAATCGGAGTTGTGTAATCATAATAGCCGCTGAAAAAATACACTGGAATCAAAGCAGGCTTATCTGCATCCTGTTCTGTATTGTATTTTCTGTAGGCACTTTTTGAAAGAAGCTTTTTCCCTTTCCAGTAATTGATTTTCTCCTGATTTGTATAACACTTTGCAGAAAGCTGCTTAAAGAAAATATCCTTTGCATCCGATCTCATTTCGCGGGTTGTCGCACAGCCTGCCATAAGGAGAACCTGTTCAAGATCCCGGCCGATTGTCTCAGGCTTTTTGATTGTGATTTTTTCATTTCCGGAATCGCCGGAAACAGAAACCAGCTTGTTCAGTTTCTTAAGTCCCTTCATGTTGCCTGCTTTCTCAAACTCTTCCTTCAAAAAATTATAAGCCGCACACATTCTGGCTTCGTCATCACCATAAACCTGCCCCATTCCAAAGTAGCAGTAAAAATCATCTGAATCAGTTTGCGCAAGATGGAGCCCAAGATTACTGCCGCTTGAATGTGCCATCAGATAGATTTTTTCCTTGTTATATTTTTCCTTGAGATAATTTGCGATAGCCCGGGCATCCTCGCTAAGGCGCTCAAGGGTGATTTCTTCGGCTTTGATGTTCTTGTTGTAAGAAAGTCCTTCTCCAATATAATCCCAGTAGCAGACTGTAAAATGCTCTGCAAGTTTATTTGGATACTGCCTGTCATACACTTCATTGAGCCAGACCTCGGGAACACCAGGACCTCCGGAAATAAAAAGCAGAACAGGATTATCTTCATTTGTAGAAGTAATAAAAATTCCATTCAGAGCCCCGTTGATTTCAACGCCAAGCTTTCTTGTATTTTCGAGACCCTTAGCTTTTTCGTCTGTTCCGATCTTAAGAGTCGCACAGCCCGTCATATTCATTACCCCAAGAAAAATTAATATGCTGATTATTATTGTACTATGATTTTTTCGTGTCTTCATCATCTTCCTCTCTGTCACCACGAATTTGATTCGGGGTCTCTTCCTTAAAACTTATACATTGCCTGAATTGTCGCAAAAAATCCGCCGTCATAATCTTTAGTGATTTTACCCTCCTTCCCGCGGAAAGTCTGTCTTCCGCCAGAGGAACATACTCTCCGGGAAAAGTGTAATAATCGCATCCAGCATACCAATCCATTCCGCTTCTGCATCTATAATCTGATTCTTATAAGAAAAATGAATCATAGGAAGTGGAACAATAAAAATATCAAGTCCACCAAGAACAATTCCTGTATCTGTTGCCGCAAGTCCGCCACCAATATCCAGCTGAGTTGAATTGCTGTCGATTATTTTGCGGGCATAAAAACAAAGCCCTTCAAAGTTTTTATAGCTTTCAAAAGGCTTTGAGCCCCGGTCGTCAACTTTCAAAAGAAATGTATTTTTGCCGGCTACAAGCTTGCCAAAAGCCCCCAGTTTATGAAAATGCTTTTCACCCATTATAGAATAATCATTTGAAAAAAAGTCCTGTCCATAAGAAAGACTGCCCGCAATTACATCAGGACCGCCGGAAACAGAATTCTCACTTTTAGAAAATTTAAAACCTAGGATACCAGTCGGGCTGTAAAGATAACTATTCTTTTCCAGCTGAAGCATTCCAAAATCAAGCTGAGGTATAATATTAAAAGTAAAGTCTTTTTTTGATTTTTCTTGAGCCGACAAATTGAACTGAATAATTACAGAGCAAGCAGCCATCAGACATAATTTACGTAAAATCCGCATGATAGAGATGAATCTCCTGAAAAAGGTTATATTAAATAACTTAACGACGTTAAGTTATAAGCGTGAATATACTTTATAATCTTAACGCTGTCAAGATTATTTAAAAAAAAATTCTTTTTATTTTCTATTTTTTTGTTATTATCTTATAAGAGAAAGTTGAAAATGAGATAAAGGAATTTCCTGTTCAACGTTATTACGCAGGGAGTACCAGGAGGAATTCATGAAAATTGCATTTTTTGATACACATTCTTACGATAAGATTTCTTTTACAAAAGCAAATGAAGGCGGATCAGAAGGTCAGCATCTTTACAATTATGAGATAGATTTTCGGGATTATAAGCTGAATGAAAATACAGCAACTACAGCAGCAGGTTTTGATGCAGTATGTGTTTTTGTAAACGATGTTGTAAATGCTGAAGTTATTTCTGAACTTAAGCGTGTAGGCGTAAAACTTATTGCATTGCGTTGTGCTGGTTTTAATAATGTTGATTTGCAGGCCGCAGCGGCGGCTGGAATAAAAGTTGTGAGAGTTCCGGCATATTCGCCATACGCAGTTGCAGAACATGGAGCGGCCTTGCTTATGTCTCTTACCCGACATATTCCACAGGCTTATCTTCGTACAAAAACAGCTAATTTTAATATAGAAGGACTCACCGGTCGCGACCTTCATGGATTAACTGCAGGAATTCTTGGAACAGGAAAAATTGGTCAGATAATGGCTGGAATTCTCAAAGGCTTTGGAATGAAAATTATTGCATATGATCCTTTTCCGAATGAAAAATGGGCTGCAGAAATTGGTGCGCAGTATGTGAGCAAAGAAGAAATCTTCCGACAGAGTGATGTTTTGAGTTTGCACTGTCCGCTTAATGAAGAAACAAAGCATATTGTAAATCATGATACAATGAAAATGATGAAGCATGATGCAGTTATTATAAATACTGGTCGTGGTGCACTCATAGATTCAAAGGCATTGGTGCATGCTCTCAAACATGGATACATTGGTGGAATAGGTATGGACGTTTACGAAGAAGAAAGCAAATACTTCTTTAGTGACTGGTCAACAGATATAATGACAGACGATACTTTAGCACGCCTGCTTACTTTCCCTAATGTAATTATTACAGCACATCAGGCATTTCTTACAACCAATGCACTCAAAAATCTTGCAGATACCACTCTGGAAAATATAAGGGCATTTGGTGCTGGTGAAGAGCTTGTAAATGAAGTGAAAGGGTAGGCCTTTTTGAATTAATATAGAGATTTTTACCATTATTACGTTGAGTCAAGGCACGCTTTCGATTAAAGCGTTGACTTCTCCGTTTTGAGGGTTTGAAAAAAACACTCAATAAGAAAAATCCCCGCTATTATTGTTGTGAAATTATCTGGATAATTATAGTATGAAGACTTTATTCGAAACTTACAAAGATTATTTTAGACTCGGTGCCGCAATCAGCGGAATCATTTTGATGAATGATGAAGAAAGAGCCGGACTGTACAATTTTATGAAAGCCCGCTATGAAGAATTTAAAAAGAACTTCAAGCCAACACCGGAATTCCCTGAGTTCAAATTTCCCGAACCCAAACCTTTCCCAAAAGGCGACATGCCGGACAAAGAACTCGCAGCCAGCCAGTTTAATCTTGTAGTCGCCGAAAACGAATGCAAAATGGGCTCAATTTACCACAAAGGCCCGGACGGCAAGCCTTTTTTTGATTTTGCCGCCGCAGACCGCCTGCGTGATTTTGCAAAGAAAAACGGCCAGGACATGCGCTGGCACACCCTGGTCTGGCATAATCAGTCACCGGACTGGATTTTCAAAAATGCAGACGGAAGCAAGGTCAGCCGCGAAGTGCTCGAAGAACGCCTTAAGAATTACATTTTCACAGTAGGCGAACGCTACCGCGACGACATCTGCTCAGTAGACGTTGTAAACGAATGTATTTCCGACAAAAACTTTATTCTCCGCGACGGTGCCGACCGCTCTCAGTGGTTCGACATTCTTGGCCCGGACTATGTAGACAAAGCCTTTTTCTGGGCAAAAGAAGCCTTTCCAAAATCAAGCCTGGTAATCAACGACTATAATCTGGAGATGGTTCCCGGTAAGCGCGAAGGAATGTACAAGCTGCTAAAGGGCATGCTTGAACGCGGAATTCCAGTAGATACAGTAGGACTCCAGATGCACATCAACATCGAATACCCGCCGGTAAGCGAAATCGAAAAAACAATCGAGCTTTACGGCAGCCTCGGCCTCAAGGTAATCGTAACCGAAATGGAAATTTCCATGTACGCAGACCGCGAGCAAGACAAGGGTATTTTTGAGCCTCGCAAAGAATACACCCCGGAACTTTTTGCAAAACAGGCCGACCGCTATGCCGAAATCTTTGAATGCTTCAAAAAAGAGGCCAAAGCCGGCATCCTCAAAGACGTAGTTCTCTGGGGCATCACCGACCGCATGAGCTGGAAAAACAACTTCCCGGTTCCAGGCCGCACCGACGCCCCTCTCCTCTTCGACGGAGACGGAAAACCAAAACCTGCCTTTTACAAACTCTGCGTAAAATAAACTTTAAAAACCCCGCCTTTCGCCATATAATAAAACCAAGAGGTAATTATATGGCAAACATAAAAGACGGTCTCAGTGCCGCAACAAAAGAATTAAGCGCATTCAAAAAGTTTATTTCACGCGGAAACGTGATTGATATGGCAGTCGGCGTAATCATCGGCGGCGCCTTCGGAAAAATCGTAACAAGCCTTGTAAACGACATCATCATGCCGCTCATCGGCCTTGCTTTGGGAAAAATCGACTTCGCATCGCTCATGTTCAAAATCGGTGATGCAGAGATTAAATACGGTGCCTTCATTCAGACCATCGTGGACTTCCTGATCGTAGCATTCTGTATTTTCGTAGTAATTCAGATTTTTGAAAAGTTCAAAAAGAAGGAAGCAGAAAAACCGGAAGAACCACCTGCAATCGTAAAATCCGACGAAGTTATTCTCCTCGAAGAAATCCGCGATTTGCTGAAGAATAAATAAAATATTGAGGGGAGAAGTCTCTCCCCTAGGCCGCACCTTGTTGCGGCCTACCCCTCTCTCCTAGGGGGACGCAGCACGCTGCTTACCCCCTAAAACCCCTTAAACAAACTGACATGCTTTGCAAGATCTTTAAATCCGTTTTTCTGATAAAATTTGTAAGCCGGTTTGTCTGAATCTGTCTGCAAAAATATTCCCGCAACTGCTTTTCATCGCTCCAGTCATCATTACAGGGGTCACAATTAAAAGCTGCCTTATAGAGCGATGCCATTTCATTCAGATATGAATGATCCAGTATTATTTATTTTTTCATTCGTTTTTCTTTCCTTTTTTGAATATAAAAATCAGCAGCAATGAAATCACAATCAGTACAGCTGCAGTTATTGAGCTTGCGAGGTAGCTGCCGTAAAAATCATAATGATAAAAGTTACTCATTGAGTTCACGATTGAATGACAAAGTACACAGAGCCACACACTTCCGGTAAGCTTTCTTATAACAGCAAGCATAAAGCTCAAGCCAAGAACCATAATTCCAAAAATCAGGAAGCTTTTATGATACTGACTCACACCCTGAATAAAAAACAAAGGTAAATGCCAGATCCACCAGATTACGGCAGTTATTAATGTTGAAAGAACAAAGCCGAACTTTTTATTCAATTCAGGCCAGGTGATATATCTCCAGCCGGCCTCTTCCAGACCTCCGCCAAATATCATTGCAAGAATCATCAACGGGAGAAAATATAAAGGAAGCCCTTTTCTGTAGCCGGAAATCAGACACATTAAAATCATATGAAAAAGTGGAAGTGTTATGGCAAGCAGGTATGACCATGGGCTTTGCTTAAAATCAAATACATGACCTAACCAGTCTTTAAAGCCTGCTACTTCCCCATTCTTTTTCAAAACAATAAATGAAGCAATTGCAGGCGATATTCCTCCAAGCATCCATGGAAGATATATCCATTTATTTTCTTTCATCGTTATGCCAGTAAAACTCAATACAAGGCAAAGTCCCCAGCAGATTCCCATGAATAAAAAAGTAAGCAAAAGATGTTTCCAAATATTTTTCATTAATAGTTCTCCTTTTTGTGTATCAATATTGTAACTCCTGAACAGCTGTTTTTTATTACAGGAGATTTTCTTTTATCCATTTTGCAACGCCATCATTTTCGTTTGAAGCGCAGACTTGGCCAGCTGCCTGCTTTACTTCTTCAATTGCATTTTCCATGGCAATGCCTTTTCCGCAAAGCTTGAGCATTCCAATGTCATTAAAATCGTCTCCAAAGGCAGCGATTTTTATGCTTGTGATATTCAAGTGGCTGCACAATTCTTCAATTGCTTTTTCCTTGGTAGCCGCTTTTTTGCTTAGCTTGTACCAGGGGATATCTGAGAACGGAAGATAATCTATTTCATCAAGTCCGATAACCGAAGCAACTTTTTCCACCCTTTTTTTATCCAGACTTGCAATGCACATTTTCATGCAAGGCTCTTGAAAATCTGAAAAATCATTATATGTCCAGAATTTGTCGCCTAGTTCCTCGCGTGAATTAGAATAAAGTGCATGTTCGTTATCTGCAGAAATCACAATATCTTTTCCAAAGACCTCAAAAGCTGCCGCAATTAATTTTCTGATTTCCTCAACACTGAATTCGCAGTCATAAATTTTTTTATCCTGATAATAAACAATGCCGCCGCCATTTGTAATGAGAATATCCGGTTTTATGCCATCAAGAAATTTTTGGGCATTTACTTTTGCGCGGGAAGTGCAGATTCCAAATAAAATGCCTTTTGCCTGAGCACGTTGGATTGTTTCTTTTGTAAAATCTGAAATTGATTTGTCGTTGCGGAAGAGGGTTCCGTCTAAGTCTGAAAGAATTATTGAGATATTTTCCATATTTAATTATGCAGAAGTTTTCTAGATTTTACAAGATTATTTTATTATTTTGTAAGTAAAAAATTCTATTCCAAGCAAACCTTTTTTAATACGTATTTCCAATTCGTTACCAACCTCAATTTTATTAAAAGAAGATTTTGAAACATTTATAGTTTTTGTTTTTTCAGAATTGAACCAGTTTGAAACAATTAAATCATCATCACTTTTTTTATCTTCAACTGTAACAATAAAACTTTCGTAGTTTTTAGAAATACAAAAAAAATGATTAAATCCGGGTACACTGCAAAAAATAATAAAAAGAAAAATCAAATAAAAACAAACAATAGAAGCTTTTTTTCCATTTTTGTTTTTTGAAAAATTAAGCTGATTAAATTTTACCAGATTGATTATTACAACAAAAATAATAAATGCCAGGCAGGCAACCAAAAAATATTTTTTAATATTTACAATCTGTTCTATGCATGCAATAGAAAAAACTACATTCATAAGCGGACAGAGAATCATGCCTTTAAAAATTGAAGGATATTTTTGTCCATGATATTCATCAAATCTGATAATTTCTTTGGAAACTTTTATAAGGATAAACCCTGCAAAAGAATATAAAAAATTAAAAATGAAGCAGACTTTTATAAACCATAATTTATAATCCAAAAAAATCAACATTATTAATTGCGCAGCAGCTAAAAGCATTCCAATATTGTTATAATATTTTGCAATTTTTGTGTATTTTGGAATAAGATTTTGTAAATCTTTATCAGATATTTTTTCATTATCGTTTTTTATTTCTTCTTCAATGGATTTATTAAAACTTGCAGAACCCGGCAAACCGTAATGTTCCTTCAGCCAATTGGTAAAAATTTCATTGTTTTCATAAATCATTTCGATTTTAATTTTTTTCTCTTTTTCAAAATTTTCTGAATAAATTATGTGAACATTCAGGGTATATTGCTGAGTTAAAAACCAGGATTTAATTTGATTTGCGGAAATTGTTACATGTTTAAATAATCCGGAATGATATTCAAATTCGTTTTCACGAATAATTATATAGGAACGGAATATCTGGAAAAGTCCCCCGATGCTTAATAAAAGAAAAGGTATAAACACCAGCTGCATGATAAGAGTGCTTTGAATTGCGGCGGATTTATTTGCAGCTTTAAAAATATTCGAGATAAAATAATATTCGCCAAAGGAAATTGGAATAATAAAAATGAGTGCAAAAATCAGAGTTGCAATTATCCAGCCTTTTGAAGCTTTTAATACGGTTTCTTTCATAATAATATTATATATCCTTTAAAATGAAACAGCCAGCCCAAATCGGACTGGCCTTTTTGTTTTGGAACAGATTTATTCCGGAATAATTATTTTTTCCAAAGCCACAAAATTTTATTTTTATTTATTATCATAACGCCATTAAAATGATAATATGAGCCGTCATAGTCTCCCCAAATTATAGTTATACTGTATTCGTTATAATCTTCATCGTATTCTAAATCAATATTATCATTATCAACTTCGTATTTCTTTCCGTTGTAAATAAAATATCTTGGAGGATTTTCATATAGGTTGGAAATAGTTTTTTTGTCTAAATCGTAACAATCATATTCGTAGGATAAACCATCAGTTGAATTAAATGTATAAGGAGTTAGAGAACCAAAATCAAAAGTGTCACTTGAAGGTATATATTTATAAGGAGTTTGTAAAGAATTAGAATTGCTGTTGGTATATTTTACACTAAATACAATTCCTACAATAAAAGCTAATGCAAGAATAATAAAGATAATTTTACTTTGTGGTTTGGAAAGAAAATTTTCTTCCTGTGTTTTGTTTGGTTCTTCATAAGGTTTGTTTTCTTCAACTTTTTTTTCGGTTGTTACATTTTCTTGAACTGATTCATTAATTTTTTCATTTTCAGTCGGGACTTCAGTTTTATCAATATTTTCCGATTCGTTATTATTATTTGATTCTGCATGAATCTTTTCATCTTGAAATTGTTCATCATGAATTCTATTTCCGCAATTTGAGCAAAAAACAGCGTCTTCTTCAAGTTCATTTCCACAATTTGAACAGAATTTATTTGATGAAGCATCTGCAATCTTTATGCCACAATTCATACAGAACAAAGCATCATCGTCTAATTTGGCTCCACAGTTTTTACAAAACATTTTATTTCTCCTCCATTTGCTTCTTATTGCTATCTTCAATAAATTGTGATATTTGATTTAATATTACTTTCCAGGCAATAAGGCATAAACAAGTCAGTACTAAATATTGCACAGGTAAATCTGTATCCCAAATGGCATGAAGAATAAAACATATAACAAAGTACTTAATAAAGTTTTTATCAATTTTTTTCTTTTTTGCATAAGCTGCTCCTTCAATTGCAGCCCAGGCAGTATGGCCACCAAATGCAAGAAGTGATCGAAGAATAATATTAAAATTCATTTCTCCAATTGAATCTGCATAATAATATTGTGAGTATTGAAGATAATTGTTTGCAAAATCTGCACGCGTATTATAATCATGTGCATCCAGAAATACATTAAAAGCATAACCGGCGCTTTCAAAGGCTGCAAATCCACAACCAACCGCACCACCAATTAAAAGCCCCTGGAGAACTGTTAAATTTTTACATCTTTTTAAAAGTATGATAACTATTACAACTTTTCCAAGTTCTTCAATAATGCTTACGAGGGAAGCACCTATAAAATTGAATTCATCTGTTGTCGGAATTATTTCATATAAAAAAAGCGTAAACAAAAGTGAAATAGCTCCGCCCAGAAGGAAGATACCTATCGTTTTGTAAAAACTAATGTCTTTATAAATATTCAATTCAAAATACATTGTAAGCATTGAGAAAGGAACCATAACAGAACCAATCAGCATTACTCCAGGCATGATATTTGTATTATAAAAACTAAGAAGACAAATTTCGAATATAATAAAAACGGCAAATAAAATTAAAAAAACTCGTGAATAAAGCCAAGGCTTCAGATTTTCTGAATTGATTTGTTTATTCTTTAAAATATCATCTGATAAACCCGCTCTTAAAATTTCATTGCGTTCTTTGGCAGTATGTTTCTTGAAAACTTGCGAGAATAGATTTCCTATACCAAATTTTTTAGTATCATTGTTAGAGCTTTGATTATCTTCCTTGATTTTTTCAGATTCAAATTTTATTTCATTTTTTGGAGATAAAACTTCTGGCTCTTTGATATTTTCGTATTCTAGTTGAACCAGGGGCTTTCCACATTTAGAACAGAATTTTGCAGAAGCAGCATTTATTGCTCCGCAATATTTACAGAATTTTTTTGTAGTTTCTTCGTGTTTGATTTCTGAAGCATTCTTCTCTGAATCGGTTTCTGTTTTATCTTTGACGGCAAGTTGTTTTCCGCATTTTGAACAAAAAATTGCTTTGTCGGGCAGTTCTTTTCCGCAGTATTTGCAAAACATATTTAATTATATCGCGGTATTTACGAAACAACAAGTAATCCTGCTGTACTGTATTCTTTAAAATAATTATAAATAAAATAGGCCAGCTCGATTGGACTGGCTTTCCGTCTTCTGTGTAGTCGCAGGCAAGGAGCATTCCGCGGCTCAATGTGCTTGTTTTAGTATTTTATAATAAGAAAAATATGGGCGTTCCCCTGCGCTCTCTCACTATGTTCGGTCGCTCCGGGTCGCTATGTTACGGGTTCCGCTTTCGCTCCAGCCACCCCAGCTGTCGCTAGCCTTCGCAGCATAGCTGCTCGGAGACTCGCTCAAAATGCTCCACTGGAGCATTTTGCCGGCTTTCAGCCGTCGCTCCCTAGGTGGCCGCCTTCGGCGCCCTTCACAGCGCTAACGCATTTTTAATAGTGGAAAATTCAAAATATTTGACTTATAATACATTTAATGAATACTGCGATTTTAAGTAGTTTTGATAAATACACAACTTTCTCATTTGGCGGAAAAACGCTGACTTTCCGAACTTGTAACGGATTAGAAAGATATACAAAAGTTTTATAGTGGGATGATGGTTACATTGAAGTCATGGCTAAGTATAAACACAAAGATGAAGAAATCGAAGAATATATAGACCTTATTCCTGTACTTGAAGGTCTATATATGGATAAAGAAAAATTCCTTGCACCTATCAAAGAGGTAAAAATCGAATATGCCTGATAAAGAACTTCAGAAATATACGGAAAATATTAAATTATTAAAAGTTGAGAATATTTATAAAACATATGCTACAATAAATGAATAGGAGGTTGACGAAATGGAATATAAAGTAAATTTTACTTGGGACGATGAAGCAAGTGTCTGGATTGCGCAGAGTGATGATATTCCAGGTCTTGTTCTTGAAGGCGGTTCTCTTGATGCTTTGATTGAACGCGTACGATTTGCAGCTCCTGAATTAATTGAATTAAATAAATCTCCAACAATAAATTCTCTCTGCTTTACTGTAGAACGACACGAAAAGGTATTTGCATAATGGCAGAATACGAAAAAAAAGTTCGGGAGATTATAATTGCAAATGGTTGTCGCTTTGTAAGACATGGTAAAGGCGACCATGATATTTATTATAGTCCTATCACAAATCGAAATTTTACCGTGGATTCAAAAATCAAATCACGACATACTGCTAATGCAATTATGAAACAAAGTGGAATAGATCATCATTTTTAAAGTTTAATAATCGCTATTTTATCTAAAACACAAAGGCCTGCACGGAACGAGCTGGCCTTTGTGTTGATATGAATGATTAGTTAGCTGAATATGTTGTTGTCAAAGTAACGGGGCTGTTTCCACTTACTTTGGTCTGAGAGTTATAAGTTACTTTTGCATAGAAAATCATAGAAACTGTATCACCACCGTTAGTAGCAGTTATGAGTCCTTCAGATCCAGTTACAAAAGAAGATGCACCGTTCCAGATGTTTCCTGTCATTTTGTAAGTAAATGAATATGACGAATTAGCAAATTCGTGAGAAGCAATTAATACATCAGCTTGACCGATTGTTTTATTCTTTGCATAAATCTCAACTGTGAAATTAGAATAATTATTATCTGCGTAGTTTACAGTGAAATTGATATCTGGATAAGTTACAGTATTTGTATTTGCGCTGCTGTTATGAACAAGAGCAACATTATTGTTTGCAGGTGTAGCTGTAAAAGAAGAAATTGTAGGACATCCTGGTGTAAATGTTACAGTTGGTGCTGTGGTAGTTTCATCTTCTGGTGCAGAATCACATGATGTAAATGCTAATAAAGATAATGAAAGATATGCTATTAAAAATAAAGAAAATAATTTGTTTGTTTTTTTCATAAGAAAAACTCCTATATTTTGAATTACGAAATCGAGCGTAGTGAGATTTCGTTAAATGCAATTAATCAATTGCATTTAATAGTGTACACTATTAAATGATGCAAAAAAATAGAAGAGGCGTAGAAATAAAGAAGGCCAGCTCGAGTATTTCGGACTGGCCTTTTGTTTTAGATTGTCGGGTCAAGCCCGACAATGACATATTATTGTCATTCCCGCGCTTGACGCGGGAATCTTTTTTAGCAAACTTCGCAGTTATCAGCTTTGTTTGTTGTAACAGGCTTTCCGGCTGCTGTAGCCTTGTGGCCTGCGATTGTGAAGCATTTGCCGCTTACACGATATTCAATTTTGCAGAAGTGGTCGATGTCGATTTTGGCTGGTTTTTCGCCGGTGTATTCGGCACCTTCAATCTGGATGATGGTTCCTGGAGCTGCCCATGGAGCAGTGAGGAGTTCAACCTTTTCTTTGCCGTCTTCTGTGTAGTCGCAGGCAAGGAGCATTCCGCGGCTTTCAACTCCCTTCATCTTTCTTGGAGCGAGGTTAGCAGCGATGATTACGTGCTGGCCGAGAAGTTCTTCTTCTGTCAGGTATGGTCGGAGACCGCTCTGAATAATGCGTTCTGTGCCTGTACCGTCATCAAGAGTTTCGATATAAAGCTTGTCGCCCTGTGGGTTTGTTTCTACCTTTGTGATTTTTGCAACGCGGAGCTCAATGTGCTCGTTGAAGTATTTTACAGGGTTTGTTTCTGCTTCTGATTTCTGATTTCCGCCGGCTGCGTTTGCAGCTGGCTCGCTAGCCTTTTTGTCCTTTGCCTTTTCAGCTTCAGTCTTGTTATCAGCTGTAGCCATAAGAGTTTCAAGGTCGAGTTCTCCGGCAACACAAGGAACTGTAATTCCCCAGTTTTCGAGAACCTGTGGGTGAACTTCACCAAATACACCTGCCGGCTGACCATCTACAATCAGCTGAGCCTGGCGACCAGGAATGAAGCGTGGATCTTCGCTTTCTACTACCTTGTACTCGTGGTCGAGGAAGTAAACGAGGGAAGAAACCTCGCTTGCCAGTGTATTAAAGTTAGCGTTAGCACTTGCAGTTAAGAAGCCAAGGTGCTGGCGAGTAATTGTTCCAGTATTTTCATCTTCCTTAAGATATGCAACCTTACCGATTTCAAAAATCTTGTGAGGGTACATAGCATTTGCAGAACCAGCTTCGGCACGGCAAAGAGATGACAAAATCTCAGGGCGGATAAACTGATAGTTTTCGCTCATAGGGTTAGCAATTTCAATAACCTTAGAACCGTCAATCAGCATATTGTCGATGTAGTCTTTCTTGCTACCTACATAGTTGAAAATCATTTCCTGATATCCAAGACCAACCATCAAAGTCTTTGCCTTGCGGCTGAACTCAGTAAGTGGCAAGAGACGGCCAACAGTGAAGTCCTGTGGAGTACGTGGCTCAAATGCGGCAACGTTACAGCCAATCATAACATCTTCAATAATATCAACTTCGTGTAGGAAGTCGTTGCGGTAAGGAGCTGGCGAGAGAGTGATTTCCTCGCCCTTAACCTCTACTGTGCTTCCCATGCGTGTAAGAGCATCAACAACCTTGTTCATATCAAAATCAGAACCGAGCAGCTTGTTTATAGCGGCAAGAGTTGTCTTTGTTGTTGGCTGGAAGTAGTAAGGAACCATAATGTCCTTTCCAAGGCCAGTATCATAAGGATGCTTTACAAGAATAGGTTTAATTTCATAACCCTGATCAGCAAAATCACATGCTACGATGTTAGCAGACAAAATCAGGTTTCCAATATTATCGCCAGTGAGCTCAACCATAAGGTCCTTATCACCAACCTGAACAGCACCCAAAGTTGCACTATTGATAATCGGTGCCATAGAAAGCACTTCGTTTTTAGCATCGCTCAAAAGAGGGAACTTTTTCATATCAGCGAGAATCCAGCCGAAATCTTTTCCCTTAGGATGGTCTGTAAGAATCTGACGGCAAGTCATAGGAGCGTCGCACTGAAGTGGCACAAACGAAGTTTTGTCCGGGTCAACAGCGTGGTAGCGAACCGGGAACTTAATCTGGTCAACGCGGTAAAGGCCCATAGAAATAGACTTACGCTTGCGGCCAAAGTTCCAGGCCAGCTTTTCCTGAGTCTGGATGATGTCCTTAAGCATAGGGTCGTCGATTGCCTTACCGGTAATCATAAAAGCAACCATGTAAGGGCGGATATCTTTAAGCTCAGGGTCAACCTCAACAATGCGGTCACCGTAATCGTTGTTGCCGTGGTTAGCCATCAGCTTCATATAGTCAACAGTTTTTCCACCCTCGTGCAGCTTAATCTGGCGGGCAACACCGTTAGTAGACCAGAGGTCAGGGCGGTTAGTATCATTCAATTCGATTTTTACAACGCGTTCGTTTTCAGGCAGGCTCATATCAGGCTTTTCATCAAGCTCAGCCTTAGCGCAAGGAAGCACATCTTCCAGAGCATCATAAGTGTATTTTTTTCCGATAGCATCAAAAAACAGTTTTTCGTTACATTCGATTTTAGGCATTTTTTTCTCCAAAAAGGCGCCCGACCTCACCGCCGGCAACGCAAATTTAATGCTCTATTATAGAAAATTTTGGCGATATGTTCAATTAAGAGGTGGTTTAAGAGGTTTAAGAGGAGGTTCCCGGCGACTCCGCTTCGCTCCGTCGCCGGTCGGGCTTTTCGGGGCTCCGGCATTCGCCTCCGACCTCGCCAAAGGCGAGTTTTCGCTTCGCTCACCCCTACAATCCCTAACCCGAGCCATAAGATAAAGTTCCGTCACCCAGCAGATCCGTCGGGCGGGGAACCGATTTTACTCGAAAATGAACAAATAAGCGTTTGATAAACTTTTTTGCAAGCAATTGTTGCAGCAGGGCGAGGGCAGTAGCGGCGGCGGCAATAACTCAGCCTCTTTTGTCAACGAAGATTTTTGAGAGTTTCATCCGGAGTTTTACTGCCTCAATATGCGCACGCGCCAGGAATATGTCTGGGAGCATTTTGGCATGATGGATGATCCCGACTATGCCGGGCAGGCGGTTCAAAAGCTGGAGCTTTATGCTGCAAACGGATATTTCCCCGGAAAAAATCTCATTATTACAATGGAAAGCAAAAGTAAGCCACTAAGTTCCTTTGAAATCAAAAGAATAATAAATGCTTACTCAAAATAAACATCAGAGTTTCTTTTTGAAAATGTAAGTCAGATAATCTTCGGACTCGCTGCTGAACGGTTCATATGCTTCTTTAGAAACAAGTTCATAGCCGTGGCCGGTATACCATTCCCAGTTGCAGTCACAATCTGTCCACAGGTAAAGATTTTTATAGCCCTGTTTATACAATTCCTTGCAAAGTTCATTAAGCAGCTTAGAACCACAGCCCTTTTTTCTGCTGACATAAAGAGTCAGCTGAATATCATCTTCATTCATAAAGGCGCGGACTTTTTCATCCATAAGCTCTATATAAGCTTTACTCATTTTAGAAGCGTTTATTAAATCCGGCGTAAACTTTTTTGATTCACATTCAAACCATTTTTCAGATTTACAAATATCTGTTTTGCGGGCAAAAAAAGCCATGGAGCAAAATTCCGGCGACTGCTGTACTTTGCAGGATTCGGAATCTGCAGGCGATTTTTCTACCAGCTGATAATGCATATCATTTTCAAAAAAATTATTCCGGATAATATATTCAACAGCAAACTGCTTATAATTTTCTTCCCAAGTCGGCATACTCCACATAGGAACAACAACATCAAGAATAAGTGGAATATTTTTCATTTCAAATGGTTGAATTTCATAATGGCTGCAATTTTCGATAATTCTGGAAATCATAGGAACAGACTACAAAAACAAATTGCAAAAATCAATATGGCAATGATATACTTGAAAAGGAAAAAGTATGTTAGCTGTTCAGGAATTAAATCAAAGGATGAAGAATATATCCATTAATTATTTTCTCATAGATGTGCATAAAGATAAGGAGTCTTATTATGCAATTTCTGAAGAAGAACTCTTTAATCCGGATAATCATCTGGCATTATGTGGTTATATTCTGAATCTTATTATGGATGGAAGACTCGACGAAATTTCCGGCTGTTTAGATAGAGTTCCTGAATCTTTGCTTATTACAAAATTGGGACTCAGACTTATAGATCCTCGGGTTTCATGGCGTGAATTTGTAAAAATTATTGATAAGCTCAAAGAACTTAATCGTCCAATAACGAGTGTTGTTCTTACAGTCGGTCGTCCGTCTCTTATGAACGGTTTAAATGATTTTTCCAGACTTGGGCCACTATTAAAAAAATACAAGGCTCTTATTCTGGAAGATCTTAAATATATTTGCGATGAAAAAATTGTTCTGTATATTTATAACCTGCTGCTGGCTGAATATAACTATCAGCAGAATAATCTTGTAGAAGCAGAAATGCTTGTAAGCAGTGTTATAAAGGCTTTTGATAAACATGATGAACGTCGTCTGCTTTTTTCGGCATTGTATCTTCAATCAAAAATTTTTCTTGCACAGGGAAAAACCGTAAATGCAGACAGCTATATTGAAGAAATAAACAATCGCTCAAAAGAAAAAGGAAAAGCTGAATTTTCCTATAACATTGATGCGGTTCATGTACTTTTTTCTTTGTATGAAGGAAATGTCAAAAGAATTACCACCTGGCTAAAAGATTCGGCGCCTGACGAATATAAAGATTTTAATATGCTCGATACTTATCGTTATTTGATAAAAATCCGCTGCTACATGGTAACAAAAAATTATGCAGCCGCTATTGCTCTTGCAGAAAAAATCCGTTTTCTTTTAACAGCTGGAAAACGACACCTGGATTTGTGTGAAATTGATCTTTTGCTTGCTATGAATTTTTTCCAGGCAGGTAAAAAGGATTTTGCTTTTCAGGCTCTGGAACGAGCTCTTAAAATTGCACGCCGTCGAAAATTGTATCGTCTTATTGCAGATGAAGGCGAAATTATGCTGCAAGTTCTTTTAGCTTATGGGGAAGAAAAGAATTATTCAGAACTTAAGTCAAAAGAAACTGATTTTTTTATGAAGATAATAGAGATGACACGAGAAATGGCAATTACTCATCCTCATTATCTTAAAGTTTATTTTCCAGATAATCAGAAGTTTTCGCAGATGGAAATAGACATTCTTAAGCTTCTGGAAATGGGAAAATCAAAAGAAGAAATTGGCCGTTATTTTTTTATAAGCTTGAACACTGTAAAATACCATCTTAAAAAAATTTATACAAAACTTGAAGCTTCAACCAGCAATCAGGCTGTGTGGAATGCCCGCTGGATAGGATTAATATAGCCTGAATGTCGGAAAACTGATTTTAATTCACAAGAATCCTAAGAAAATTATATTTTTTTAAAAAAAACTACCCAAACGGGTGGTGACATATAGAAATTCTCATTGTAATATTTTTTTAAGGAGAGTTAAAAATAGATGTATAAGAAATCACAGTTTTTGTATTTTTGTGCAAAAGACTGTGATTTTTTTTTGGGGAGAAAAATGAAGAATTTTAAAATTTGTGGATTTTTAATTGTTATTTCGGCTGCTTTTTTAGTTATTGCCTGTGCAGCAAGTGCAGCTCCTGCTGAAGAAAACAAATCGGGAGGAAGCTCTGGAACAGTTCTTCAGGATGCAATAATTACGTTTAATGCAAATGGTGGAACAGGAACCATGCAGCAATTTGAGCTAAGAGTTGGAGAAACAAGAAATCTTCCTCTTAACACATTTACAAAAGATGGACACGTATTTCTTGGCTGGAGTTCAAGCGAAACATCAGAGGCAATAATAGCTGCAAATGGCGGAAGCGTTACACAAATATATGGAGCTGTAACTTTCTATGCAGTTTGGGGTCAGAATATGACCTTTAATAATAGAACTTATGATAAAACAACCTTTGTAAAAGTTATGGATTCACCTGTAATAATTTCGGGTAGTGATGGAAACTGGAGCAATTATATGGCCCCGGCAGTTTCTGCTAAATCTTATAAAGGTGTTTTCATAAGCGGAAGAAATGTTAAACTTTCTCCATATCGTATTGCTCAATATGAAGTTACACAAGAATTGTACGAAGCAGTAATGAATTCCGGACGAAGTTATAGTAATTACGGTCAAGGCGATAATTATCCTGCTTATTATATTTCCTGGTATGCGGCAATTACCTTCTGTAATAAACTAAGTTTATTAATGGGAAAAACACCTTGTTATACAGTAAATGGTGTTACAGATTGGGCCGGATTAGCATATAGTTCAATTCCGACAACAAATAATGATGACTGGAATAATGCACAGTGCAACTGGAATGTAGACGGATATAGACTTCCTACAGAAGCTGAATGGGAATTTGCTGCAAGAGGTGGAAATCAATCTGCTCCAGACTGGAAATTTGCATATGCTGGTGCTCAGGCAACAAAAAGTATTTATAACAAGGAAACACCCAGCATTAATGGTTATAAGGAAAAGGTTCTTAGAAATGATATAAATTTAGCTTCGTTTGCAAGATTTGGTGATGAGTACCAGGGGTCTGATCAGATAGGACAAAAATCTCCTAACCGGCTTAATATATATGATATGAGTGGTAATATAGTTGAGTGGTGCTGGGATGGAGTAAATATAGTAAACGGATACTACACAGGTGCAGATGCTTTTGACAGTTCATATATGGAAGGTGGTCTGGTAGTAAATCCTAAAGGAAATCCTGAAAGCTATGATGAAAAAATTTACCGCGGAGGCGCATGGAATTCTTTTGCCGGACGATGTAGTGTTTCATTCCGCGTTTGGGGAACAACTTATACAATTGGAGAAATAAGTGGTCTTCGTCTGGCTCAGAGTGTGACAGAGCAGCAATAGAATTCTACATGCATGCCTGTTAAACTTGTACTTTGTTTTTTGCCTTGGTAAAATGCATTTATGCTAAATGAATTTTCAAGGACTGAACTTTTACTGGGCGCAGATTCAATTAAAAAGCTTTGCAGCTGCCACGTTGCTGTTTTTGGAATAGGTGGCGTTGGCGGCTATGTTGCCGAGGCTCTTGCCCGCAGTGGTGTAGGAAAGCTTGATTTAATTGATAATGATGATGTCTCGCTTACTAATATAAATCGTCAGATTATAGCTCTTCATTCTACAATTGGCCGCCCAAAGGTTGAAGTTATGAAGGAGAGAATTTCTGATATTAATCCTGCTGCAGAGGTTCAGGCATTTAAGTGTTTTTATCTGCCGGAAACCCGTTCTCAATTTGATTTTAGCAGATATGATTATGTTGTAGATGCCGTTGATACAGTAACTGCCAAAATTCAGCTGATTATTCAGGCAAAGGAAAGTAAAACTGCAATAATCTGCAGTATGGGCGCGGGAAATAAGCTTGATCCTTCCAGATTTGAAGTTGCAGATATTTCCCAAACCAGTGTGTGTCCGCTTGCCCGTGTAATGCGTCAGGAATGTAAAAAACGTGGAATTACAAATGTAAAGGTTGTTTATTCAAAAGAAAAACCTGTAGAGCATTGTACAGAAGGCGCGGAATTAAAAGGAAATTCTCCGGCACCAGGCAGCTGTGCATTTGTTCCTTCGGTAGCTGGACTTATTATTGCCGGCGAAGTAATAAAAGATTTATTAAATATTTAATCATTCTTTTTTTCTTTCATTCGGGCTTTTTCTTCATACATAGCCTTATCGGCGTAGGCTATTAATTCTTCTACGCTCTGACCATTTTTTGGATAAACGGCAATTCCAGCTGCTGCCGAAATATCTGCAAGTACATGAACAGAAAGCTTTGCTGGAACATTTAGAACAGCTCTTATTCTGTCAACGGTATTAAGATAATCTGTGCCGGTATTTTTTCCTCTAAAAATAATTATAAATTCATCACCGCCAAAGCGTGCAACAATATCTTCCGGCCTTACAGATTCCATAAGTCTTTTGGCAACTTTTACCAGTGCAGAATCTCCGATTGTATGACCATACATATCATTAATCTGCTTAAAATTGTTCATATCTATAAAACAAAGTGCAACCTGGCTGTCGTTGCGTCTTGCATAATCAATTTCTTTTTTAAGTGTAAAAACAGCAGTTTGTTTTGTATAAAGGCCTGTAAGCTGATCAAGTGTTGCAAGCTGTGCAAGCCGCATGTTGCTTTGGCGAAGCTTTAAAAACAGAAGTGTTAAAATTGTAAAGGCAACAATAAGTAAAAGCGATAAGGTTGTAAGAACAATAACAAGATGAATGTTTACCCAGGCTTCGGAAGGAGCAATCGCAAGTTCCCAGTGGGCATTTGGCATATCAAGTCTTTTTGTAATTGGATTATGTAAATGCTTAGTTTCTGTTCCAAAAATATGTTTTATTTCGCCAGTTTCATCATTGATTTTATAAATTGCATATTTATAATCGCGGCTTTCAAAGGCTGAAAAATCTATTGTGCTTAGTATTTTTTCTATGCGGACTACAACATTTACAAAGCCCCAGAATTCAGCTTTATCATCATTTTTAAAAACAGGTAATCTGCTTATAAAGCCTTCGCCTCCCTGCAAAAGCGGATATGGTCCGCCAATTGTAAGTTCTCCGCTATCTCTGGTTATTATTGCTTCATCTGCGCGCTTGCTGTCTGCAAAAAGATTGTGACCAAGTACACTTTCGTTTCCCTGAAGAGGATAAACATTGGTTACTATTCCATTTGGCGCAAGCTGAACACAATCTGCGGCCGGAAAATCTGGAAAGATTCGGGATGCCATTAATTCAAAATTATTTTCGTTAACGGCATCTACTATAACTGTAGAAGCAATAATGCCGTTTAATTGAAATGTGTGATAACAGCTTTGCTCAATTTCGGCTGCACACATTACTGCAAGATTTTGAGCTTCCAGCTTTCTGGAACGTACAGAACCAAAAGCTTCGTAAACACTAATGTCTGCAAATATTACAAGCAGGATAAGAAAAACTGCAATTACAAAAATAAAATCCTTTTTTAATAGTCTTGTAAGTGTAGAAATGTCATAAATTCTTTTTTCTGAATTATTTCTCGCCATGACTATATTATAATTGCAAAATTAAAAATCTGCCATGTTTTTATTCATCCTGCTGTGTATATACAATTTGCGAAAGGAATTCTGAGTATTCTTTAATAATATCCGGGTGCGAAATTGCATAATTTATAATTTGTCTTCCAAGTCCATTTGCAGTAAGCTCCATGATTTTTTCTAACGGTACTATATTGATTGAAGGGCATGTTGGTGTAAGCGCAACTGCCAGCTTATTTGAATCTGGAAGTTTTATTGCGCGAAGCGGCCAGATTTTACATTCAAAGGGCTTGAGTTCTACTGTTAGTGTGCAGCCATGCGTCGGGTCAAGGAAGGGGCATGGAGCTTCTTCGGACGGGTCGTCTGTATGGTAGTCTGTGCGGAGATCGAAGGTGT
The DNA here is from genome assembly GCA_029098225.1 of Spirochaetales bacterium. GTDB lineage: Bacteria > Spirochaetota > Spirochaetia > Treponematales > Treponemataceae > Treponema_D. Next base: position 352,183 of record JAQXNX010000010.1, read on the forward strand.
AAGATGACGGGGATGCCGGTTTTGAACTAATGGTTGAATGGTTCCCTGTATTTTCCGATACAGAGCCTGCAGGTCGGAATTTTGCAGCTGGTTTTAATTCCTGCATTTTTTTTAAATCTTCTTCGGGGAAAATTGGAGTTTCCCAAAGGCTTTGCCTGCGGAAGCTGCAACAGAATTTACAGGCAGCGCAATCTGATTTTGCAAGTATTGAAGACAGCATGAAAAACCTCCGGGGGCGTTACGGGGTGTCCCCGCAGGGTGGGGCTCCGCCCTCCTTATTCAATTATACCGTAAAATTTTTCCAGAATCATCTCGGGCTTATAGGAAAGTTTTGCTTTTCGCAGTCCTTCTACGCCCATATCTTCTTCGCGGTTGAAGTAAAGAAAATCTGCACAGCGGCGTGCGAACTGCTGATTTATTACTGCATAAGCTCCGTTTTTCGCAAAATCACCAAAGGATTTTTCGAAAATTACATCGAGAACGTTTGGAGAAATTGGGCTGGCAAGGGTCATAGCGGCAGGTTCTCCGTTTATGTAGAGTACTCCGCCACGAAGATTAAGAAGCTCTGTATTTTGAAGAGCGTGCTCTATGCTTTCATGCTCAAGACGGAGAACTTCCTGATTTTCGCCTCCATTTTCTTCATACCATTTTTGAGAAACTTCAAGAACATCGGCGGCAATATTGTTTTCGGGATAGCTTTTAAATTCCCATGCTGTTCCATAAACTCCATAGGTTCTGTTAAAGCGTGAGATATGGTTACGCTTTTTTTGATAAAGTGAGCCCGGGAGTTCTGCCAGATTTGTTCGCAGATAGATGTAGTCACAGTCGTCGCGGTTAGTTTTCCAGTTTATTGTGTGACCGGGGAAGTGGCGGTCAAGAATCTCGTTTATCTGTGCTTTCTGCTCGCTGGTAAGCAGACAGAAGGCTACAGGGCGGCTTTGTGCTTTTGCGTCTTCAAAAATAAGCTCGATGGCTGTTTTTAGCCAGTCTTTTGTCGGATTTTTCATTGGAAGTGGAAATCCGTAGCCGGTCCGATTTTCTATACCCTGTGTACCATGGTAATAGCGGAAAAGAATGTTTTTCTGGATTTTGAGTTCGGTATTGTATTTTTCCTGCAGCAGAAAAAGGTTTGCAATGGATGTGTCGCTGCCGAAAAGTCCGGCGCTTTCAAGGTTGCTGTTGAGGTATTCAAAATCCAGAAAATTCATAGTTATAAGGTACTAACAAAATTGTGCAAAATCAAGTTATAAAAATCTGTTATAATTGTATAAAAAATAATGGGAAAATATCTAAATTGCAAATTAATTTTTTTTAAAATTTTAAAAAAAAATGATGACCTAATTGAATTTTTTTGTTATTATTCCCCGAACGTTGAAATTTAGGTAGTAAAGCTATAAAAATTGCATTCAGTTCCTACGCAGCGTGACGGCTTTGACCGGTTATTTATCATTACAAAGAGGTAATAGATGTTTAATCGTAGCGATTATGTCAGCGATAAGGACTGGCAGCGTTTTCTCGACTTTTCTAAGGATTTGGAAACCCCAAATATCGTAATCAATCTCAGCACAATCAAAAATAATTTTATCAGGCTTAGAGATTCCTTCCCTTATGCACGAATTTATTATGCAATGAAGTCAAACCCTGGTGAGCCAGTCCTTCAGATGCTCGCAGAAATGGGTTCTTGCTTCGATATTGCTTCCCGTTACGAACTGGATATGATTTCTAAGTTCAACGTTTCTCCAGACCGTCTTTCTTACGGTAATACAATCAAAAAGGCTAAGGATATTAAATATTTTTACGACAAGGGCGTTCGTATGTTTGCAACCGACAGCAAGGATGACCTTAAGGAAATTGCAAAGAATGCTCCGGGCAGCCGCATTTATGTTCGCATCCTCGTAGAAAACTCTGTAAGTGCTGACTGGCCTCTTTCCCGAAAGTTTGGCTGCCATCCGGATATGGCTTATGACTTACTGGTATTGGCGCGAGATCTTGGCCTTACTCCATATGGAATCAGCTTCCATGTTGGAAGCCAGCAGCGCGATATTGGTCAGTGGAACGACGCTATTGCTAAGGTAAAATATTTGTTCACTTCCCTTGAAGAAGAAGAAGGAATCCGCCTGAGCATGATTAATATGGGTGGTGGTTTCCCTGCAAGCTACATCGAGCCAACAAATACACTGGCAGAATATGCCTCAGAAATTACACGTTACATTCAGGAAGACTTTGGTGACGATATTCCGGAAATTATTCTTGAGCCTGGCCGCTCACTTGTTGGCGACAGCGGTATTTTGACCAGCGAGGTAATTTTGACTTCGCGCAAAAACAATACAGCACTTGCCCGCTGGGTTTATGTTGATGCTGGAAAATTCAACGGTCTTATCGAAACTCTTGATGAATCAATTAAATATCCAGTAGTGACCAGCCGCGACAAGCCGGGTGAAAAAGAAGGCATTGTAATCATCGCAGGCCCTACCTGCGACAGCATGGACATCATGTACGAAGACGCAAAGTACAAGCTGCCGATTTCCCTCAAAGCCGGCGACAAGCTCTACTGGCTTTCGACAGGTGCTTATACTTCGACTTATGCGTCTGTGGCATTTAACGGATTCCCGCCGATAAAAACATATTTTATGGATTAGAAAGGGAATTCTGTACTGCGGTCGTGAGAAATTAAATAGTATGAAAAAACTCAATTGGGAAAAATATTCAAAATATCTTACGATTATTGCTCTTGTTTTTATAATTGCCGCAGGTTATTTTGTTAATCGTCATAAAGTTCAGATACGTGAGGCATATAAGCTTCCATTTTATGAAGTAGATTTACAGACTGTTGAAGACGGTATTTATTATGGAAAAACTTATACAACTTTTCTTCATGTTCAGTTAAATGTAAAAGTTGAAAATCATAAAATTCAGGATATTGAAGTACTGGAATGTGAAGGAATTGATGGCGAAACTGCAAAACCAATTTTACAGACAATGATTCAAGAAAACAAAGTTGTTGTTCCAGCTATCAAACATGCTGAATTGGGAAGTCTTGTTTATATCAGCTGTGTCAGCTGTGCGTTGAATGAAGAATACTTAAGTGAAAATAGCGATGAATGAAGCCGTAAATAATTCAGTTAATCAGCAGAAAATTAATTATCAGAAAAGGCTGGATGAAATAATTTTAAAAATTCAGTCGGGGCGTGGAAATTCAGAGATTATTAAACCTACGCTTTTGCTTCATGCCTGCTGCGGTCCATGTTCATCTTATGTTCTGGAATATCTTGCAGAGTTTTTTCAAATTACAGTTTATTACTATAATCCGAATATTTATCCGGAGGAAGAATATAACCGCCGCCTTAATGAACTAAAAAAATTTTATGAAAAATTTCCGCCTGTTTTGCAACAGAAGGTTAAACTCGTAGAAGCTGAATATGAACCGGAGCAGTTTTATGAGGCAATAAGGATTAAGGAAAATCCGGAACTTGCTAAAGAAAAGGAAAAAGGTGAACGCTGCCGCCGCTGTTATGAATTGCGCTTAAGACGTTCCTTTGAATATGCTCAGAAAAATAATTTTGATTATTTTTGTACAACGCTTTCAATCAGTCCTTTTAAGGATTCACAAAAAATAAATGTTATCGGCGCGGAGCTGGAACTTGCGGGCGCGAAGGATAAAATTTCGGCTTTTGAGAATAAAATTTCCGGCGCGGAAAATTCAATACAAAAAAAAGCCGCTTCAGAGAATTCTCCAAAGTGGCTTTATTCAGATTTTAAAAAGAACAATGGTTTTAAGCGCAGTCTTGAGTTAAGCGAAGAATACGGAATGTACCGTCAGACATATTGCGGCTGCATTTATTCATTACAAAACCTGAAATAAAGTTCCTGTAGCGTCTTCCTGCAAAAGTTTTATAAGCGCATTTTGTTTTCCGCCATTTGCAAGAAGCATTTGAATTCCATATTCGGTTACCTTTTCTGCAGCCTGAATTTTTGTTTCCATTCCGCCGGTTCCGAATGCATTAGTTTCTCCAATTTTTATAGATTTACGGAGTTCAGGAATATTTTCCACAGTTTCAATCAACTTTGCATTTGGATTTGTCTTAGGATTATCAGAATAAACACCGTCTATGTCGCTGAATAAAATGAGCATATCAGCAGACCAGAGAATTGCTGTTAGTGCACTAAGATTATCATTATCGCCTATTTTAATTTCGTCATAGCTTACGCTGTCGTTTTCATTAATAATGGGAATAACACCTTCATCAACAAGAGTAAAAAGAGTATTGCGAATATTTAAACTGCGATGTTCATTTTCAAAATCATCTTTTGTAAGAAGAAGCTGACCAATGTGCAGTTCCTGCTTCTGGAATGCTTTTCGCCACTGATGCATAAGCTCTACCTGACCGATAGAACAAAGTGCCTGCCGGTAATGAACATCTTTTTTGCGAGCCCATTCTTTTGTTGTAGAAACTCCGGCAACCTGTGCTCCAGAGGAAACAAGAATAATCTGCTTACCCTGTTTAATTAAATCAGCGCATTGAGCAGCAAATTCTGACATAAATTCTGTATTTACAGTTCCATCGGTCTTTGCAAGAGTATTTGAACCAATTTTTATTACAATTTTACGTGCCTTTTTAAGACTTTCATTAATCATGCTCATAATAATTCCTCTAGCGTATCTGACCTTCGCCGTCTATCAGATATTTGGTTGTTGTAAGCGCTTTTATCCCCATAGGTCCTCGTGCATGAAGCTTTTGGGTACTGATTCCAAGCTCAGCGCCAAAACCAAATTCTCCTCCATCGGTAAATCTTGTAGAAGCATTTACATAAACGCAGGCAGCATCAATTTTACTCTGGAAAAGTCTTGCTGCAGCACGACTTTCTGTAATTATGCTTTCGCTGTGTTTTGTATTATGAGAATTTATATATTCAATTGCTTCTTCAATGGAATCTACAGTTTTAATGCAGCATTCGTAATCAAGATATTCGTTACCAAAGTCGGCTTCGGTTGCAGCAACAGCATTTTTAAGATATTTGATTGCCCGTTCATCTGCGTGAAGCTTTACGCGGCCTGCAAACGTTTCTTCAAGGCGTGGCAGAAAATCTTTTGCAACCTTGCTGTTAACAACAATGCATTCAATTGCGTTGCAAACACTTGGCCGCTGAATTTTTGCATTTTCTGCAATTTTAGCAGCCATATCAAGATTCGCAGATTCGTCTATATATAAATGGCAAACACCGCTTCCGGTTTCTATAACAGGAATTCGCGCATTGCTTACAACATTTTGAATAAGCTTTTTACCGCCGCGTGGAAGCACAACATCAATTTTTCCAACAGCATTAAAAATAGCATCAACGTCGCTGTGGTCATGTTCATGAACTTCAACAAGCTCAATCGCCTCTGGAATTCCTATAATTCCAGATTTATCAACAACAGAGCCAAGCGCTTCTTTAATTATGCGAACAATTTCTTTATTAGAATTATAAGCCGAAGAAGAACCTCTTAAAAGAATTGAGTTTCCACTTTTATATGCAAGACAGAATGCATCAACAGTAACATTCGGGCGGCTTTCGTAAATAATTGCAACAACACCAAGCGGAACTCTAATCTGGCGAATTGTCATGCCATTTGGAGTTTTCCAGCCGGCAATTTCTTCACCAATAGGATCAGTCTGCGACATAACAATCTTTATGCTTTCTATAATTCCATCAATTCTTTTATCATTAAGAGTAAGACGGTCAATTAAAGATTCAGACATTCCTGTGGCACGGCCGTTATTAACGTCTAATTGATTTGCTTCAATAATTTTTTTTCTATTATTATCCAGAGCCTGGGCAACAGCCTGTAAAGCCAGATTTTTTTGACTGGCAGTCTGGAGAGCAAGCTTCTCGCTGCCTGAACGTAAAGATTTGCAGATAGAGTCTAAATTCATTTTAAATCCTCATTTAAAAAACACGAAAAGGTTTCAATAATAATTGAAACCTCCCGAATAAAACATTCTGAATATTTTCAAAAAGTTTTAGTAGTTTGCTAAAAAGTACATGCCAATCATCATAGCAAGCCGGTACTTTTCTTCTGACCATTTAGCCTTTTCGGGAAGGCTGGAAATATACCACCAGAATATTCCGAATTCGGGGTCTATTCTAAGAGTGTATTCTGCAAAATCATCGGAACTGGGGTCCTGGCCAAACATTAATAATACAGCCTGATTAATGATTTGCAAAAACAAAGGATAGTCAGATTTCCAGTTATTTTTTTCAAGATAAGAATTTAATTTATATATGAGTTGTTCTTTTAACGCAACATCAGATTTTTCAACCCATGTTTTTTGAACAAGAAGAGTCAGATTGTTTTTAAAACTTGAAACAAGCTTTTTAATACCATCAGCATCTGTTTTAGAAAGTCCCTTTTCTGCTCCAAAAGCCTTTGCAATAACATCAGCAGATTTCTCAAAAGCAGAATCCTTTTCAAGAAAATCTTCAAGTGCAGAAATAGTTTTTTTATCTAAAAATTCGCTTAATAGTTCAGTCTGATTACTCATACAAGGAATATTAAAGATTTATTTAAGGTTGGTCAAGTTATTGAAGTTATTCCGGCGGTTTCCATCTGCCTCTGGCAGCTGGCCGCGCTTTTCGCCGTTCCGCTAACGCTGCATTCGTCTGTTCGTTTTACTCACTCCCGAACGCTTCGCGCGGCTACAATCGCTAACCGGGTTAAATAATAAAAAAATATTTTAAACTTTTTGTCAAAAATACTTGACATATAACAAAATGTTGTATATATTTTACATAAAGACAAACAGGAAGTGCACGCCTGAAAGTCTAAAACTAAACTAAATAAAACGAGTAAAAGCTTCCAGAAAAGTTTGGAAGGATTCTGCTCATAATAAGGAGAATTATTATGCCTATAGCTTGGGGAATTGGATTAGTAACTGGTCTTTTGGTTGCAGCATTTGCAATTGTAATCTATAAGAAAAGCAGAAAAGGTAAATGCGAGTACGATGAGCGTCAGGTTGCAGCACGCGGACGTGCTTTTGCAGGTGGTTTTGTAACATTTGTATTCAGCGAGCTGGTTGTTTTCATTATTGAAATCTTTACAGGCGAACCGCTTGTAATTGGTGTACCTGGAACTTTGAGCATCATTATCTGTCTGCTTTCTACACTTGTTTTCCTTGAGGTTTCAATTTTCAGCGATGCATATTTTTCACCTGGAAAGCCTATGAGAAAATCATGGTGGGTTATTATGACTTTGCTTGGAATCAGCTTTATCATCAAGTTCTTCCTTGATAACGATTTCTGGTTTCAGCTTATAAATCTTGCTGCAGGATGTTTTATTGTAATTGTAATGCTGAGTATTCTTGTTAAGCAGCTGATTTCCAGAAAGGCAGATAAGGAAGAGAATGACGAATAAACCGGAGGAGCACTATGAAAAATCTTAAATTAAAATCTGCACGTGCCCTTAAGGATATGTCACAGGAAGATCTGGCTAAGGCGGTAAATGTAAGCCGCCAGACAATCAATGCAATAGAAAAAGGCGACTATAATCCAACAATTAATCTTTGTATAGCAATCTGCAAAGTTCTTGGAGTTACATTAAACGATCTTTTTTGGGAAGAAGCAGAATAAACTATAAACAAAATAATTATAAAAAGGCTGTCCTTTTTATGAAGCTTTTATAACTTCTGGGGCAGCTTTTTTTTACAGTTTTTTTTCGCGCAGTTCAAAACGGCCTTTGCGCCAGTCTGCGTAGCCTGTTACAGAGTATCCTGCCTTGTTATATAGCTTTATTGAATATGGATTTTTAGTAAAACAATCCAGACGAATAGAATCGAAACCGTTTTCCTTACAGAGCTCTTCTATATAGTTCATTGTTTTTCCTGCAATTCCTTTATGCTGGAATTCCGGCGAAACACAAAGCCTGTGAATTACACAAAAATTAGAATCAGGAAAACTCCATTTTCCATTTTTATATTCTTCATCGCATTCAGTGTTTAAAACAAAACAAACGGCAATTTTTTCATTTTCAGTTCCAATATACATCTGAGCTTTTTCTATATCTTCTTTTATAATTGCTTTGTCCGGGTAAATTTCATCCCATTGAGGTATACCGTCTTTTTCCATGGCAATTATGGCATTTGAGTAAACAGAAAAAACTTCTTCCAGTTGATTAATTATTGCTTTAGTATAGTTCAATTTTAAAATCCTTAAAAACGGCTTTTCCGCCGGTCTGTTTAGTTGAATAACAGAACAATGCAAAGCGAACGCCTGCAAACTGATCTAAAGTATAGCGGAGTTTTACCGGCGCGCCAATATTTTTAAAACTGCAGGTATTTTCTGCCGCCACAGTTTTTTCATCCATTTGCGAATTAATGCAAAACTGTACGTTTTCTTTTTCATGTTCCAGATTAAAAACAGCTTTTAATTCCAGCCTTGGAGAAGAAATTTCTTTTTCTTCAATAATGTCCGGTTCGGAATTGTCATAAACGCCCATAGCCCACGGACTGTAAGGAATTTTATGCTCCGCAATTATAAGCTTATATTTTCCGTTTTTTTTCGTAATTCCAATAAAACCGTATTCACCTTCCAGGGCACAAAGTCCTGCAACGTCACCTTCATTAATTTGTGTTGCATCAATTTTTACCGAACCTGTACAATGCTCTGTAAAAGTTCGTTGTGTTAATGTATTTGCTGCCTGAACTGCATTTTTACATATTTTTCCGGTTGTAACTGTATAACTGTCTGGCGAAAGTTCAATCAGTTTTTTTTCCGGAATATGATTCCATTGCCAGGCAGGATTTGTAAAGTCGTTGCTGTAAAGCGGCGCATAATTATAATCAGGACGTAAATCTTTTACAGTTATTTGTTCAGGTGCTTTTCCATTTGTTCCAAACACAGGAAAATCCTGATCAAAATTTACAGGCACTAAAACAGGAATTCGCCCAAGCGCTCCATGGTCCTGAAAAACAATTGAATACCAGCTGCCGTCTGGAGTTTGAACAATTCCTCCCTGAGCAGTTCCGCTGTTCCAGCCTGCAAGGTCTGAGCAAAGAACATCGCAGCCTGTATAAGGTCCTTCTATATTATCTGCAACAAAACAGCTTTCTGTGCGCATTTTTCCTTTTGGAATATGAATTAAAAATACATAATATTTTCCGTTAATTTTGTAAAAATGGCTTCCTTCGTAACCAAGAATAACATCTTTTGGATTGTCGCGGATAATTACTTTATTAATTCCGTCTTTTTCTGGTCCAGATAAATCTGCTTCTAATTCTGTAAGTGTAATATTCATATTTCCGCTTACACAGTAAATTCTTCCATCATCATCAAAAAGAAGAGACATATCGTGGTAAAAGCCTTTTATTTCTGAACGCTGCCAGGGACCTTCAATTTTTTGGGAAGTAAAGAGATAAGTTTTTTGCGTATCGTTTGCAACAAAGCATAAAAAAAATTTCCCATTGTAATATCGCAGGCTTGCTGCCCACATTCCTTTTCCATAGGCGCCTTTATTATCGTTTAAAGTTTCTGCATCAGTCTTTTCAAGTTCATTGTAAACATATGCTGCATGCTCCCAGTCTGCAAGATTATACGAGCGCAAAATTACGCAGCCCGGCATAAAATGCATTGTAGTACTTACCATATAATAAGTATCATCTACACGAATTATATCCGGATCAGGAAAATCGGCAGGAATTATATAAGACGAAGTTTTCATTTATAAAAATATAAGCTTATCTATAATAAAAAAGCAAGATGTTATAATACTGCGTTTGTATTGCAGGTAGAATGATTCTTCTATATTATAGATAAAATGAAACTATTAATTGTTGTAGATATGCAGAATGATTTTATTGATGGAGCTCTTGGAACTAAAGAAGCAGTTGCTATTGTTCCGAATGTTGTTGAAAAAATTGCAAAAGCACGCGCAGCTGGCGAAATGGTCGTTTTTACCCGAGACACTCATCAGCAGAATTATCTTGAAACTCAGGAAGGAAAAAATCTTCCTGTTTTACATTGCGTAGAAGGTAGTGCAGGCTGGATGATTTCTGACAAGCTTGAAGTTGGAGATAGCCGCATATTTAATAAGCCTTCGTTTGGTTCTATGGAGCTTGCAGATTTTGCAGCTTCATTGAATGGTCTGGAAGAAATTGAACTAATTGGTCTTTGTACAGGAATTTGCGTTATTAGTAATGCATTTATCTTAAAAGCAAAACTCCCGGAAGTAAAAATTAGTGTAGATGCTTCGTGCTGTGCATGTGTAAGTCCAGAAAGTCATAAAACAGCGCTGAATGCTATGAAGTTGTGTCAGATAAATGTAAAAATTTAAATATGTGGTGCAAGGATAATAGGAGTTATACTATAAACCAAATATAAGATTTATTTCTTATTGACTATTTTTTATGATATAATAAAATTTATAAAAAAATGGGTTAGGCTATGGAACTGCGCCGAAGGCGGCCACCGCAACGAGAGAAACGAGTGAGGAGGCTGAGCGTTAGCGAACAGCAGAACAGCCGGCCGTGCGATGGCGAAGACAGAGCACGGAAACCCCAAAAAATATAAAGAGGATATTTATGAAAACTGTTGCAGGAATTGACCTTGGTACTCAGAGTATGAAGGTTGTAATTTACGACTACGAAAAAAAAGAGATTATCGAAAAAGCAAGCTGCCCTATGGAACTGATTTCTGAGGCAGACGGAACACGCGAGCAGAAGGCTGAATGGTTCGACAAGGGACTTGAAGTTTGTTTTGGAAAACTTTCTGCTGAAAATAAAAAGACTATTGAGGCTATCGGCGTTTCTGGTCAGCAGCACGGTTTTGTTCCGCTTGGAGCAGACGGAAAAGCTTTGTACAACATTAAGCTCTGGTGCGATACTGCAACTACTAAACAGTGTGCCGAGATTACTAAGAAGGCTGGCGGCGACAAAAAGGTTGTTAAGCTGCTCGGCAATCTGATGCTTCCTGGTTTTACCGCTCCAAAGATTCTCTGGCTTAAGGAAAACAAACCTGAAGCTTTTAAGGCTTTGAAATATATTATGCTTCCACACGACTACCTCAACTGGAAGCTGACCGGCGAGTATGTTATGGAGTACGGTGATGCTTCTGGTACTGCTCTCTTTGATTCAGCAAATCGCTGCTGGTCTAAAAAGATTTGTGATATTATTGACGGCGGCCTGCTTGGTCTTTTGCCAAAGCTGATTGAGCCAAGTGCACCGGCTGGAAAAGTGTCGGCTGAAGCTGCTGCCGCTTATGGTATTCCTGAAGGAATTCCTGTTTCTGCTGGTGGTGGAGACAACATGATGGGTGCTGTCGGAACTGGTACTGTTGCAGACGGCTTCCTTACAATGTCTATGGGAACTTCTGGTACACTTTACGGATATAGCGACAAGCCTATTAATGACCCTGCAAACGGTTTGAGTGGCTTCTGTTCTTCAACTGGCGGATGGCTGCCTTTGCTTTGTACTATGAACTGTACAGTTGCAACTGAGTTTGTTCGCGGTCTTTTCCAGCTTGATGTAAAAGAGCTTGATGGCGAAGCTGCTAAGGCTCCTTGCGGATCTGAAGGTGTTTTGGTTATGCCATTCTTCAATGGTGAGCGAACTCCAAACCTGCCAAACGGACGTGCAAGCATTACAGGTTTGACTTCGGCTAATACAAACAGAGCAAATATTGCACGTGCTTCTCTTGAGTCTGCAGTATTCGCAATGCGCGGTGGTCTCGATGCCTTCCGCAAACTCGGCTTTAAGCCTCGCGAAATCCGCCTGATTGGAGGTGGTTCAAAGTCTCCACTCTGGCGCCAGATTGCAGCAGATATCATGAACCTGCCAATCCGCGTTCCAGCACTGGACGAAGCAGCAGCCCTCGGTGGAGCAGTTCAGGCCCTCTGGTGCCTTAAGAACATGAGCGGCAAGTGCGACATCGCAGAACTCTGTGCAGAGCACATTACTCTCGATACATCAAAGAGCGCAGACCCAATTCCTGAGAACGTTGCAGCTTATGATAAGGCATATGCTGAGTACAACAAGGTTCTCAATCAGGTTGCTCCATTGTATGTGTAATTAATTAGGCTTCTCGCCGTCCAGCCTCGTGCCTGACGGCTTGAACTTCCATCCCGTAGAAGCTTAGCTCCGGGGTGATTACATATACCGTCCCGCGTGACACTATGTGTTGCGCGGGATTTTTTTTTACTCGGGTCGTCATTATTTAAGTACTAAGATTTGTTTTTTTTGTAATTGTGCTAACAAGGGTTTATAAATAGAAGTGTCATCAATTTTTGTTATAGTTGTTACTTTTCGCCCACCGTCTTTAGATGATGAACCACAATGATAGATTCTTTCATCAGGCGTATTGTAATCAATAATGATATAGCGGTCATGAAAGATATTATCTGCTTTTTTTATGTCGATTTTAAGACCTGAGTATTCTTTACAAAAATCATCAAACTCAACTTTATGTAAGCCATTATTTATATTGTCGGTGTAGATTGTTACAGAGACATTTTGTTTAGCATGTTTAAAGAGTACGAGAGTTTTGAGAGAAATATAATTATCAATAATTGCAATTGATTTGTTGGCTAGTGTATATATCTGCTGGTAGGCTAAATCACTTTCAACAGGCTGACCGTTTAAGATAAGCCATCCGGGAGGAATTTCTGGTTTTCCAAGATTCAACATTATAGGTGAAAGTTCAGATTTTCTTACCATATCACCAAGGTTGCTGACGACATTTTCTACTTTATCATCAATTTCTGTGAGTTTTTGGCGGAATTCGATAATATTCTGAGCATTTTCAGCAGTCTGTAAAGAAAACCGTAGAAAATCACGTTGATTTATCATCTGCTGATTATCTACAATATAGTCTTTCATTTGTTTAAAAAGGCGGACAAGTGCCTTACTTTGCTTTGTGGCAAGTTCTCCTTTGAGGACAGTCATTAGCATGTATACGCCTTGTTCGGTGAAGGCGTAGGGGAGTTTTCTTTTTCCACCCCAACTTGAAGTCGAAAAATTCGACTTCAAGTTAGAATCTTCTTGTTTTGAGGTCGAAATTTTCGACCTCAAAAAATCAGGATTTTGTTCCAAACTTGAAGTCAAAAATTTTGACTTCAAGTTAGAATCCTCTTGTTTTGAGGTCAAAATTTTTGACCTCAAAAAGTCATCATTCAAGGTAAAATTTTTTGACTTTGAAAGTTCCTTGACTTCATCATCAGATAATCGAAACATCAAGTCTTCTTCATCAAACTTTTCAATATTATTCTTTACCTGTTCATTTAATCGTTTCGTTGTATATCCATAAATTTCTGCCAGATCTGAATCCAGCATAACTTGTACACCGCGGATAAGGTAAATCTTATCTTTGAGGATTTGTTCATCAATAATTATTTCAGTTTTTTCTTCCATATCTCAATCTCGCTCTTTAATAAAATAGAAAATTTCTACATACTTTATTTATGCAGAATCCAATGCAAATCAACTTTGAAGAAATAGATTCATATATCAAACATGAATTTTGCTATGAAGCACAACAAACTGAGTTTGATATAAAAGAACCAACACCTAATTACGCTTCAATCAATGACTTCATAAAAGAAGCTGACGATATTCTGCAGGATAATATTCGTAACCTTATTCTTTCAAAGCAGCTAGATGAAGTTGAAGTCTATAAAAAAGCCGATGTAGACCGCAAACTTTTTTCAAAAATCAGAACCCAGCCAGATTATCATCCGAATAAAAATACTTTGCTCAAATTATGCCTTGCAATGAATCTAAATACAGATGAAACAGAAAATCTGCTGAAATCTGCCGGTTATTCTCTTTCAAAAAGCCTTCGGTCAGATCTGATTTTGCGTTATTGCTTTGGACATAAGATTTTTGATGTTATAACTGTAAATCAGATATTGGACCATTATGGAGAAAAGGTTATTTAGCATTCCTCCTTCTTTGAAGAAAGACTACAACAGGTCAGGTGGGAAGTGGTCGTTTTGAAAGCGACAAATGTATTATATATTTTCTTTTAGAGATCTAAGTAATTCTTTTTCCAAAGAAGACATTACATCATTTTTAATTTTTGAAATCTTTTTATCTAGTTCTGGATTTGCTTTATTTGACTGAAAAAGAATTTGTGGTTCTACATCAAGAGCCTCTGCAATTCTCTCAATTGTAGAAAGCTTTGGAACATTTTTATAAATTTCCATAAGTCCAATATAACTCGTTGCTGTATTACATGCTTCAGCCAATTGTTCTTGTGTAATCCCTTTTTCTTTGCGAATTCTTTTTATGTTATCAATAACTGTTTTTTCTAAACTCATAATGCAGTTATATCAATTATGATATAACTCTATATAATTTTTATTGACAATATTGATATAGAAATATATCATAATTGATATATTAATTCATATATTAGAAATTACTGTAAGAAGGGAATTAAATAATATGAAAGCATCTGAAACTTCGGTTTTAAGTTTTATAGGTGGATTGGATAAAACGTTTACAATACCTCCTTATCAAAGAAATTATGAATGGACTATAGAACAATGTAACGAGCTCTTTAATGATATTGAAAATGCATATTTAAAAGAAAAAACTCATTATTTAGGCAATGTTGTTTATTATTTTGGTGAGAAAAATGGAGCTGAATACACAGAAGTTGTTTTAGTGGATGGGCAACAACGAATTACTACAATAATTCTTCTATTATGTGCAATAAGAGATTCTGGGAAAAATAAGGATGAATTCCAAAAAAAAATAGATACTAGATATTTAATAAATGATACCAGTGATGAGAAATATCGAATAAGACTTAAGCAAACAGCTTACGATTATCAAAACTTTCTTTCTGTAATTAATAAATCAAAAAATAAAGATGAAAATAATAATATTGTAAAAAACTACAATCATTTTCTTGAATTGTTACATGATACAGATATTTCTTTAAATGATTTATATAATACAATACAAAAACTAGAAATAGTAAGTGTTAACCTAGAAATAGAAAATGACTTAGAAAGTGTTCAAACGATTTTCGAGAAAATTAATTCTACAGGAAAACCCCTAAGTGCTGCGGATTTGATACGAAATTGTCTTTTATTATCTAAGTCTTCTGCAGAACAACAGCGTCTCTATGATAATTATTGGATAAACATTGAACGAACTATAGAGAATGATTCTATTTCCTTTTTAGCTAAAAATTACTTAATAATTCAGACATTTTCTGATATTGCAAATTCAGAAATATACAAAGTTTTTAAGGAATATTCTTCAAATAGTTCAAAGTCACATGAAGAAATATTAGGGGAATTGGTTACTTATTCGAAATTTTTTAACTGGTTAAAAAAGAATAATAGTCCAAAGAAAGAACTTAATAAATATATTCAAGAATTGAACTATTTAAAAACTGAAGATGTCTATCCATTGTATTTATATCTACTTAATAAATTATATGATAAAGATAATAATGAACTTTTAAAAATATTTCATCTTTTATCTGATTTTATGCTTCGTTTTCGTATTGTTTCAGCTTCAGGAGGAGGAGGAGCTCTACGGTCTGTTGTTTATAAATTACTTGAGAAAATGAGTGAAAATGAAATTCAGATATGCTACGAAGATATTTATTCAGAATTATCTAACAGCCCATCAAAATCAGGTCGGTATCCATCGGATGAGGATTTTAAACAGTCTTTAATGCAATCTAGAAAAAACAATCATACTTATGGAAGAGTTCTTTTACGAAAAATTGAAGATTATGAAACTAAAAATATTAGTGTTCCGTTAGAAGAAATAACTGTTGAACATTTTATGCCTCAGACATTAAATGAATGGTGGAATAAAAATTTTGGTGGCGCGGAAAAAGCGATAGTAATATATGAGAAATATCTAAATTGCATTGGTAATTTAGGAATAATGTCTCAAGGTTATAATTCATCTAATTATAATAAATCATGGAATAAGAAACTTGAAATAATAAAGCAGGTACAATTCAATATTACAAAAGAGGTTGTTGAGTATAAAGAATGGGATGAAACTCACATTCAAGTTCGTAATGTGGATTTAGCGAATCGTGCATGTAAAGCAATAACTCCTCCACAGACAAGAAAAAAGATGCAGCCTCTTTTTACAGTAGAATTTGAGAATGGAATTTATCCTGCTTCTGATATCACAACAGATATGAATGGTTCTGATGTAAAAGAAGTTTTATACAAAGGAAAACCCTTGGGAATCAATTCTTGGAGATACTATTTTAATGAAATATGTAAAATTACATATAAATTAGATTCAGAAAAGTTTGGAAAAATTGTTAAAGAAAATTTAATACATAAAAATTCCAAAAAAAGAAATGGAAATAAAAAAGACCCTTTAATCTCAAAGAATTCACATTTGTTAGTAGAAGCAAAAAAAATTGGAACTTCAGAATACTATTCAGAAGGATCTTTAAGTTCTGAGAGAGCAAGAATATATGCAAAGCAATTATTGGATTTATATGGAATAACAGACTGCTTTTCAATTTATGTAGTTAGTAAAGATAATTAATTAGCTTAGAAAATCAAATTAATAAGGAAAATAGCTTATGAAAAAGATTATTTTTGTTTTGCCTTTAATGGCTATGATGGTTGTAGGTTGTAGCAATCCTACAAATACTACAATTCCAGTTACCCCAACAGAACCTACTACACCGGCTCAGCCAGAACAGCCACAGACACCCGCTGCCTATAGTGCGGGAGATAGCGCAAGAGCAAATATTACTTTTGG
Source organism: Spirochaetales bacterium (assembly GCA_029098225.1). Taxonomy (GTDB): domain Bacteria; phylum Spirochaetota; class Spirochaetia; order Treponematales; family Treponemataceae; genus Treponema_D. Next base: position 368,907 of record JAQXNX010000010.1, read on the forward strand.
TGGTGTAACTTACAGCAAAACTGGTGAAGTTTATGTTACAAATCCAAGCGGTGCTACAATTACTGGAGCTGCAAATATAAACAATGACGCTGGTATTTTTATTGAAGGCCGTAACGTAACACTTAGTCCATATATCATGGGTAAGTATGAGGTAACTCAAGAACTTTATACAGCAGTTATGACAAATCAAACAGTTACAGTAGGTGAAACAGAATATAATCTTTTAGCTTCGCCTTTTGCATGTACAGAAACTGGAACATACCCTAAAGCAACAACTGATACTCAGAATTTGAGACCAGCAGAATGTGTAAGCTGGTTTGATGCTGTTTATTTTTGTAATAAGTTGAGTGAAAAGATGAATCTTACACCAGCCTATAACATTACAATTACAGGGATGTATAATAATCATATTTCTTATGCAACAGTAAGCCTTGTAGAAAATGCAAACGGCTACCGTTTGCCAACAAGGGCAGAATGGGAATTTGCGGCAAGAGGAGGTAACCCTTCTGCTGAGGCATGGAACTATACATTCAGTGGTGCCCCAACAGCAAATGGTACATCTTATACAGCAATTCAGAATACAGGACTTGATAGCGTTGGTTGGTATAAGTGGAACCTTGGTGATGGAACAACTAATGATACTCCAATTTCAGATGGAACTGCAGGTCGAGGATCACACGAAGTAGGTAAAAAGGCTGAAAATGCACTTCATATATATGATATGAGTGGTAACGTAGGTGAGTGGTGTTATGATTATTCAGGTAATTTTGGAACAGGAAATGTAACAAATCCTACAGGCCCTACATCAGGGGATTGGCATATCTATAGTGGCGGTACCTGGGTCGGTGGCGCTCTTACATGTTCTGTATGTGCAATGAATCATTATCAACCGGATGGTTTGTTAAAAAACTTGGGATTCCGTGTTGTACGAAACGTCAACTAGTGTTGATAAGATCTGCAAGAAATTGAACTTACATCCCGTCGTAGCAAAGCTCCGGGGTGATTACATATACCGTCCCGCGTGACACGCTGTTGCGCGGGATTTTTTATTATATATCGCGCAAATGCCTGTCGTCATTCAAAAGCTCGAGCACTGGCATTGCCAGACTGCCGGGGGTTTTGTCAAAGCGGAGGACGCTTATTCCAGTGTGGGAAAAGTGGCAGAGGGCGCACATATATGGGAAGGTCTGGTTGAGGACGCGGGCGAGAAAAGAGGAAGAGGCTCCACCGTGGCAGAAAATTGCCAGAGTTTTCTGCTGGTCGTTTGGACGCTTGTTGCGGTAATAGAGGCCTTCGCGCACATAGCCCAGGCTCGCCAGCCACTTATCTGCTTCTTCGCCGATTTTGTCTGCGTCGACCGTGGCGAAGTTTCCTTTGTAAACCGGATATTCGCGCCAATTTTCACTTTGCAGGTCATGGCCAGTAAGCATCAATTCGTCGGCGCCCTTCCAGGGATGCCATTTTTCTTCATATAACTCGTCTTCGCAGCCGTAGCGGATTTCGCGGATAAAATCCAGAACATGGATGTCTTTTATGCCTGAGGCCTTTGAAAAATATTCAGCGGTCTGCATAGCTCTTCCCTGAGGAGAAGAATAAATCTCATCTATTCCTTCGATTAATAGTCTCTGAGCTGCAGCTGCGGCCTGTTTGTGGCCAAGTTCGGTAAGGCAGTCTTTTTCGTAATTAGGGTCGCCGTGGCGGATAAGTATAATTCTCATAGTTATTCAGATTATATCATATTTTTACATTTGTTTATATATTCTGAAGAAGTTTAGCTCCGGGGTGATTACATATATCGCCCGAATCAGGTAACTGGTGCGGGTGTTTTTTTTACTTTTGAATTTCTATATTATTTTATGTTATAATAAACTTCAGAGGAAATTGATGATTTATAAAAATAAAATATTTCTTGCGGTTTTTCTATTTTTTATTGGTTTTTATGGATTTGCGCAAAATAATAAAACAGTTCCTGCAACTTCTGTAAATAACTATTCCAGGAAGCGTGAAGTTCTTAACTGGTATACATCTTTGGGCGCTATTCGAGCTAAATCTTCTGATGGAAATACTGTTCTTATAGAAATTGTGTTTGGCTATAAACTTGGTGATGAAAACGCAGAAGTGGAATTTGCACAGCGCACAATAGAAATAAAAGATTATTTAAGAAATTTAATGATGAAAAAAACTAAAAATGAAATTTTAAATCCAAAAAATGAAGAAAAGCTGAGTAATGAAATTAAAAACGGAATTAATCAGGAAATTCTAAATCAAGCAACTATACGCGATGTGCAATTTTTACAAAAAGAAATAACTGAATAATAAGGTGGTTTTGCAATGAAAATAATTTCGTGGAATGTGAATGGAATTCGCGCGGTAGAAAAAAAGGGTTTTAAGGAATGGCTTCTTGCGAGCGGTGCTGATGTTGTTTGTATTCAGGAAACTAAAGCTCATTCGGGTCAGCTTTCGCCGGAGCTGCTTTCTCCGTCTGGTGATGGCATTGAATATAAATCATATTTTCACAGTGCAAAAAGACCTGGTTATTCGGGAACGGCAATTTATTCCAAAACAGAACCTGATTCTGTAGAACCAATGGGCGATGAACGTTTTGATGATGAAGGCCGCGTGACTATTGCAAAATTCGGTAAGCTTGCGGTTATTTCGGCTTATTTTCCTAACAGTCAGGATGCCGGTGCACGGCTTGATTACAAGCTTGCATTTTGTGATGCAATGCTAAAAAAATGTAATGAACTTGTTGCGTCTGGTTTTGATATTGTTCTTTGCGGCGATTATAACATTGCACATAAACCGATTGATCTTGCAAATCCTAAAGCTAATGAAGGTAATGCCGGTTATTTACCAGAAGAACGTGCCTGGATGGACGCTTTTACTTCTGCCGGTTATGTAGATACTTTCCGTCATTTTTGCCAGGAACCAAAAATGTACACCTGGTGGAGTTATCGTTTTCATGCCCGCGAAAAGAATATCGGCTGGCGTATTGATTATCAATGCGTAAATCCGTCTTTTATAGACAAAGTAAAATCTTCAATAATTCTTGCAGACGTTATGGGTTCGGATCATTGTCCAATCCAGGTGGAAATTTAATTTGCGTAATTTTTGATATATTGTTCAACAGGAAGTTCAGCGCCGTTAAAATGAACATAAAGTTCTTTTTGAACTATTGTTCCATCTCTGCCAACGTAAATTTCAAGCTCGGGTTCAAGTTCATTAAAATTCTTACGGCCCATTGCATCTAATGTAAGCGCGTATTCTTCCTGAAGATAATATTCGTTTGCAGCTTTATAAACATTTTTAAGTTTGTAATCCAGTTGAGCTTCAATTTTTTCAATATCATCTTTATTCAGATTCAGCTGAGCATAGCGTCCTTTTAAGGAATTAAAAGGATCGTAAGCAGTACAGCGGATTCTGAAAATTGTATTATTTTTTTCGGCGTAATGTTTTACAGCGGCGGGCTTTATGAACATTGCGCTTATCACTGCAAGCTGAAAAACAATCAGCAGTGAAATTGAAATTATTACTTTTTTAATCATTTCGAGCTCTCCTTTTTGTCATCATAATGTTCATTATGATTAATAAGATTCCCATCAAAATTAAGGTGATTCCCTGAACTGCAAGTCCGTAACCTGAAGTGAAGAATCTTATCATCAAAATAAGTCCAAAATAAATTGTGCTGAGATTTGCGGTTTTTAATGAATCATTTTTATACGCAAGATAAAAATAATAAACGCAGAAAATCAAAAGCAGCGGGAACGTAATTGCAATAGACGCTTTATCAGAAATTTTTGAGAGTAAAAGAACTGCAGGCGGAAAGGCAAAAACTGCCGGGTTGAACAAAATCTTTTCTCTAATCAGCTGAACTAAAAGATAAACTGCAGTTGCTCCCGAAATAATCATGTAAGCTAAAATATAATAATTTAAGTACATTGGACGATAAGGCGAGTCAAAATTTGTTCTTAGTGCAGTGAAATAAAAAATCATAAATCCAGGAATCAGTGTTGAAAATACTTTGAGTACTTTTATGTCTTTTGTCTGTGCATAAAAATGAATGAGAATTATTACAAGCGTTACAAAGAACCAGATACTTACTGAAATATTATCTGAGTAACTTGCATTTGAAAGAGAAATTATGTAATAAACTGTTGCAATAATCAGATTTGCAATGTAGCTCTTTTTGTGGAATACAAATAAGAAAATGCAGGCTGCGAGCATATTCAAAATCATTAAAGTTTCTGAAGTAATTGACAGGACAGATTCTGTGCCTTTGCTAACAATCAATAAAATAACTGAAGCTAAGAAAAGATTTATTACAATGTCTAAGTTTGTAATGAAATTTTTAAAATCCTTTTTTGCAAATATTGCGAAGTTTACAATTCCAAAAATTGCAGCGGGTGCAAAAGTCGCAATAATGTAATTTGCAATTTTTGAATTGATTAAATACTCGATGGCGTAAGAATTATTTACCATAATTGTAACTGTAAAAAGCAAAGCAAGGCTGAGTATTCGTGAAATTATGAAAACTGTTTTTGAGCCTTCGCCGAGCGTAAATTTTTCTTTCCACAAAAATAATCCTGAAATAAATAATGCGGCAGTACAGAGAATGAAAAGAATTTCTGAGTAACCTGAATTTGAATGCGAAATTAAATAATAAAGTGTTGAAAAAATCAGATTTGCAATATAACTCTTTTTGTTGCATACAATTAAGAAAATGCAGGCTGCGAGCATATTCAAAATCATTAAAGTTTCTGAAGTAATTGACAGGACAGATTCTGTGCCTTTACTTACAATTAATAAAATAACTGAAGCTAAGAAAAGATTTATTACAATGTCTAAGTTTGAAATAAAATTCTTAAAATCTTTTTTTGCAAATATTGCAAAGTTTACAATTCCAAAAATTGCAGCGGGTGCAAAAGTTGCAAGAATGTAATTTGCAATTTTTGAATTGATTAAATACTCGATGGCGTAAGAATTATTTACCATGATTGTAACTGTAAAAAGCAAAGCAAGACTGAGCATTCGTGAAATTATGAAAACTGTTTTTGAGCCTTCGCCGGTCGTAAATTTTTCTTTCCACAAAAATAATCCTGGAATGAATAATGCAGAAGTGCTGAGCATGAAAAGAATTGTTGTAAAATAATCTTTTGAAAAAAATGAATATATAAAATATAGAATTGAAAAAAGAACATAAAAAATGTATTCATATTTTTTGAGTCTGATTATGTAAATGCAAGACATTATAAGAGTCAGCGCGGTGAAAAATCCAAGAATAAATAAAATGTTGCTTTGATAAAAAAGGTCTGCAGTACAGAATAAAACAGAAGGTATTGCAAGTGTGATGATAATATCTGCATTTAATAAAAAGGCTTTTACATTTTTTGCAGAAAAAATTCCGAACAACGCAAGTCCAGAAATTGCCAGTGGTGTAAATGCAAAGAATGTGAATTTATCAATTCCGCTGTTGTTGTATAAAATTGAAGCTGAAATATTTGCCATAATGCTTGTAATAAAATAAATGATTACGGCGACAATTCTTATGATAATCAAAAAGTTTTTATTATCTGAATTAAGTTCAAATTTATTTTTCCACAAGAAAAGTCCTGTTATGAAGAACAGAAGCATGCAGACAAAATAGAAGATTGTGAAAATATCAGAATGCACGACAAGTTCAAGTAATAAATAAATTCCAGTGATTCCTGAATAAATTAAGAATGAGTAATTTCCAAATTTTATTGAAATGATTAATGAATAGATGAACAGCAGAAAAGAAATTATTTTTACTGCAAGCTTAAGTACATCAATATTTTTTGAATTTGAAACTGCAATTAAAAATATTGTAAAAAGTAAGATGACTGGAATGTCCAGAATTGAAAGAAATTTTTTAGAATTATTTTTTATATATTTTCCAAAAAGTGCAAAAGAAAAAATCACTTGTGGAATAAAACACAAAACAATGTTGTATGGAATTTTTGATTCTTTGGTAAAACCATAATTTCCAAAAAATCCGCTCAGAAGTGTGATGAAAAATAAAATTCCCGTAACGGCTCTTGCTATAGGAATTATATAAATATTTTCTGATTTAGAAATAAATGTTTGTTTATATAATGTTAATGCAAGCAAGAGAACAAAAATTTCTGAAGCTAGGTACATTATAGTTGGTGCATGTGCGCAAACAAATGATTTAATAAAAATCAGAATTATGCAGGAAAGAAAAGCCCATGTTCGGTTTTGATTTTTAAAGAAACTGATTATGAATAAAGCGCTTATGAAAATTAAAACAAGAGTTAGCGGCGAGGTGAAAATCAGATAACTTTTTAACGCATTTGTTTTTAATAAAATTTCTGAATTATCATAGAACAAAGAATTCAAGCAGAGGATAATCGGGGAAAGATAAATAAGATTGTCGAGCGAAAATTTTTCATTGCTTTTGAATTTTTTGAAAAGTGGAATTATAACACCTTCTGTAAAGAATCCCAAAATTATAATTCCAATCATTATGATTTCGGTTACATTCAGCGGAAGAGAAATGTAAAATCGCGGAATAATATTTGTAAGTGAAACAAGAGCTGCGAGCGGAAGAAGAACAGCGCCAATTTCGAATCGTCGTTCTTTTTGAAAAAAGAAAAATGCGGCAGATGAAAATGCTGAAACAATCAGCATAACTCGTACATTGTCCGGAATATTGATGAGAAGAATCCGCAAAAGGAAGATTACAATTCCATAAATATAAAGCGGAATGTATTTGACTTGATTTTTTCTAGCTGCAAAATACGTTGCTGCAAATAAAGGATATGCAAATGCAAAACTGTTCGTTTTCCAGCTAAAACATATGAAAATCAGCGAGAACAACATTGAAAGGAAGAAAGTTGTGTATGCTGAAAAAAGATAAGTTATTAAGATTGCCGAAACCGTCCATAACAGCATAAAAGTTGTTGAACTGATCTGGAACTTAAATATTTGCGAAACAAACGCAACAATTCCGCCAAATAATAATGCCCAGAATAAAGAATAACTTTCGCGGATTTTTACAGATTCAGCGCGCCCGGTTTTTATAAGAATGAATCCGCCGGTTTGTGTCGCTACAAGAAGAAGTATGGCACTTACAGCTTTTGCAATTCTTGGAATTGCCGCCCAGTTATATGCAATAAGTGAAATAATTCCAAAAGAAATTAAAACTCCTGCAATAACAGAAAGAATTACAGAAACAGATACTTTTGATTTCTTTTTTCTTTCAACAGGCTTAATAGTTTCTTGCTCAGATAAATTATAATTTGACTCCGGCTCTGTTATAGAAACTTTTTCTTGAGGAGCTGTTTCTATTGGAGCTTCGGTTTCTATGGACTTCTGTTGTTCAGTAATTGTTTCTTCCGTATAAACCGGAGTATTTGCAGGGTTTTCAATAAAAGACAGTTTTTTCTCGTAATAAGAAGTGAGCGATTCAGCAGCTTCTGCCGAAATTACATTTTTCTCTAATAGTTCAGGAATTTCTTTTTTAAACCATTTTATGAAATATTCATCCATGAGAATAATTATAACATATATTTATTTATGGTCAATTTTTGAAAAACTAAGGCATAAAAAAAGGCGACAGGAGGTCGCCAATGTATTTTAGGAAAATCAAATGCGCGAGCTTTTGCGAAGCAAAACTCGCCTAATTCAAATTGCCAGGAAGACAATTTTTAACAAAATGTGCCAAAAAAGTAAAAGGCGACAAGGAAGTCGCCCATGTATTTTAGGAGAATAAAATGTGCGAGCTTTTGCGAAGCAAAACTCGCTAAATTGATTTTGCAGGGATGCAAAATCAATTTACTCCCATCCAAATGTTGCAGGGGGTTTGTTTGTTGCGTCAAAATATAGTGCATCTACAAATGGAAGCTCTGCAATTTTGTGAACAATTGTTTCAAGTAAGTCTTTTGGCCACATTGCGAAACGTGCTGTCATAACGTCTTCGGAAATTACCGGGCGCAGAACAAAGGTTGCCCTGTCTGCAGCACTTGCGTATGGTAAATCTATTGTCAGATGCTGGAAAATTTTGTCGTACCAGCCGCTTTTGTGAAGTTCTGTTAAAACAATATTATCAACCTCGCGAAGCTGGTCTAAACGGCGGCGGTCACAGTAGCCTTCCTGAATTTTAAGATCATCGTCTGAAAGATCTGGCTTCTGGTAGAGTTTAATACAGGTTCGGTTAATATATTTTGCGCTGTTTGTAATTGTTGAAGAGCAATCTTCAATTTTTTCACGCTTATCTGGAAAGTGGTAAAAGCCATTTCCTTCATCGCGGAATGTAAGCAGGGCAGGGAATCGGTAAGTTCTAAAGTCTCCCTGAACACCAACCGAACGAACCGGTAGAATACTGCGCTTTAAATTTGCAGTACATTTTGGGCAGAACATATCAAGTTTAATTTCATCTAGTTCTTTCTGTGCGAGTTTGAGCTCTTCAGCATCTTTTGGATTTTCTTTTCCATCATTACAAAGTACGTTAATAGAAAGTCCAGGGCCTGGGAATGGATGACGCATAACAAGCTCATCTGGAAGTCCAAGCTTTTTACCGATTGCACGAACTTCGTCCTTATACAAATCGCGGATTGGCTCAATAATCAAGCCTTTTGCAATAAGTTCCTGAATTCCTGCAACCCGGTTATGATGAGTTTTAATAGTGTGAGAATTTTTTGTTCCACCCGATTCAATAATATCCGGGTATAAGGTTCCCTGTGCTAAAAGCCAGCTGTCGTCCAGATTCTGGCGGGCTGTTACATCGTTGCGAACAGTAATAAAATTTTCTCCAACGGCCATTCTTTTTTTCTGAGGATCTGTAAGGCCTGCAATAGCCTTCAAAAAACTTTCGCTGGCATCTTCTACAATAAAGTTTGTAAAACCAAACTTGCGGTAAGCCGCAGCAACATTTGCCGATTCATTTTTGCGCATAAAGCCGTTATCAATGTGCAGACCAAGAACGCGGTCCTGACCAAGGGCTTTATTTAAAAGGGCAAATGTAATTGTAGAATCAACTCCGCCACTAAGGAACAAAAGTACGTTACGACCATCAGCTTCTTTTTTGATATTTTCAAGAATTACGTTTAATACGGTATCCTGATCCCAGTTTTTTTCCATTCCGCAATAATCTGCAAAGTTCTGGAAAATCTGATTTCCGCAAGGAGTGTCTTTAACTTCGCAGTGAAACTGCAGACTAAAGCGGCGTTTTGCAAGATTTTGAGTAGCGGCATAAGGACAATCTTTTGTAAAACCAACAAGTTCAAAACCTTCACCCATTGTAAATACTGTGTCCTGATGGCTCATCCAAACCTGCTGTTCACCTTCTATTCCCTTAAAAAGAGGACATTTAGAAGAAGCTCCACCCATACCATCTGCAAATTTTAATGTTGCAAAGCCGAATTCTCCAACATCACCTTTTCCAACTTTTCCATTGTAGCCAAGCTGAACAATATAGTGACCGTAGCAAAGTCCAAGAATAGGAATATCAAGATTTAAAATTTCAGAATTAAATTCAGGAGTCTTTTCATCATAAACCGAAGAAGGTCCTCCAGAAAAAACAATGCCCTTTGCATCAGCTAAGGTAGAAATGTCTGCTGAAGGAAGGGCAATTTCAGAATAGTAGCCGAGCATACGAAAACGCTTGGCAATTAAATGTGCATATTGTGAACCAAAATCTAAAACAATGATTTTATCCCTAGACATAAAGAAAATCCTGAAAATTGATACGTGAGTTCTGGCAGCTTTTTGACAAAACTCCTTAAATAATATTGTCTACGACAATGATACGACATTATATCGAGTTGCGGAGGAAAATGGAATATCAGAAAAATAGTTTAAAAATTGATTATCAGATACGCAGATTATCGTGATATCTCTGCCACCATTCTAATTCTTCGGCATTTGTTGAAGCTTCGGCAGTTTTAAAATCCTGATCAATTATTGTAATAATTGGTTTTAAACGGATTACTGCATCTGCAATGCAAGGTTCAAAATGGTGACCCTTTGATTTTTCAAAAACCTGCATAGCATCATCAACATTTATTGCTTCCTTATAAAGACGCTGACTTACCAGGGCATCCAGAACATCAGCTGCGGCCATAATTCTTGCAGAAAGAGGAATTTCAAATTTGGAAATTCCTTCAGGATAGCCTGAACCATCCCATTTTTCGTGATGACTGTAAGCCATTTCTATTGCAATTTTATTAAAATCACCGTTTTCTATTTTTGGCAAAAACTCCAGAAGCTTTTTACCTTCGGTCGGATGGCTTTTCATAATTTCAAATTCTTCTGGTGTAAATTTTCCAAGCTTATTTAAAACACCTTCCGGAACATGAAGCTTTCCTATATCGTGCAAAAATGCTGCCGTAGAAAGAAGTTTTATTTTTTCATCTGTAAGTTCTTCTACATAGTCTCCACCGGCAACAAGTTCTTTACAAATTATTTCAACATATTTTTGTGTATGAATAACATGACGGCCTGTAAACAAATCATGTGAACCAAGACACTGCGCAACAAAATTAATAATTCTGTATTGAGTATCAAGAAGATTTTTATTTTTTTCTTCAAGTTCTTTGTTTAAAGAAACAATAAATTCATTTCTGTCCTGAAGCTTTAAGTAAGAATAATCTCGCTCTGTATTTGCTTTTACAAGATTCTGCAAAGTTTTATGAGTTCTTCGGGTCATAAAACCAGAAATAAGGAAAACGAAAATGAATTCTACGGTAACACCTATAGAATGAGAAATGAACCATTGCAGAGGAGTTTCTGGAGTTGTTGTGTATACAATTCTCTGATTAATAGTTCTTGAGCGAATCCAGAAAACTCCCATCATAGAAAGATAGGTTATAATGCAGGTTATATTTGTAAGTCTTCTATTGTAGTAAAGACAGCTTATAAATGGCGCAAAACAATAAGCAATGGAAATATTAATTATATTTTTTATTCCAAGAATGTTTACAAAGAAAATGCAGACCAGAATTTCCAGATACATGCATATAATCTGACCCTTTTTGTATTTATTCAAAATTAAAAAAACAGTTGAAAATCCAAAGCAGTAGGAAAATATAAAAATTGAATATAAATGAGGAACGACCCATACTCCAAGCAGGGGCATAATGACAAATGTGATTGGAACAATTGAGGAACATAATATAATTTTAGCGACAATGCTGTTTATGTTTACAACATTCTCATTAAAAAATGATTCGTCGTTGGATAACAAGAAAAGAGCTCCTTTTTTGATAGACTGATTATCGGCAGATTTGTGTAAAATCTGCATAGAAAACTCTTCTTATTCTTCTAAAAGATTTCTTAAGGCTTTTGCTGTATACTCCAGAGCTTTTGCTTCAGGCAGCGCATTTGTCAATGGCGGTAACGGTCCGGAAGAAGCTGTAATCCAAAATCTTACATCGTCTGCCTGATGATCTGCTGTAGCACAAGATTTTTGAACAGGAGCAAGCCCTGTTGCAGTACTTATTTGTGTCTGGTCGGTGTTGCATATTTTAGATATGAGCGAAAGAGATTCTTCGGAATCAGAAAGTGGAATAATGCAGAATTCCTGCGCAGTAAATTTTCTCTGCGCATTTGCACTTACAGGAGGATAATAAATGCTTCTGTAATTTCCAATAACTTCCGGATTAATTTTTCTGTGTGCACTCAAAGTAGAAAATAGAATTCCACAAAGGCTATAATCTGCATAAAAAATTGAATCATTTGAATTCAGCGAAAAAACAGGGCTGGTAATTACACCATTTTGTTTGTTCATCATTCGTCTTAACTGGAAAATTGCTTCCTGAGCACCTTTGTCTTCTGTTAATAATTTATCAATTTCTTTTAAAGCTTCGCTGCCGTTTGCCCTGTAATTTTTAAATGCCTTATAAACAGAATTATAGAAATCTTCAAAGGTTTCATAATCTGTAAAAACTTCAATCAGCTGACCAAAAATATCCAGCAGCTCTTTATCGCTTTTGTATGCAAAAACTAAAGGTGTGTCAAAAACAGATTTTTCTTCATTTGCAACTTGAATTAAATCATTCCATAAATTCAATTCTTTTACAGAAGTATTTTTGTATGCAGCAAAATTTATATCTATCTGGCACATGTCAAAAATAAAAGGAATTCTATAAATATTATTTCCGTCGCGTTTGATTGAGGAAATTACAGAAATAGGCATTCCGGAAAGATATTGTGCTGAAACTTTTTGAACAAGATTATTTGATTCAGAAAATTCTTTAACGTCTTCATCTGTTTGTGCAAAAATCATGCTTACATTTTTAAGTTCTTTTTTTAATTCTTTAGTTTGTTCAGAAATAGGAATTGAATTATCAATGACTACATAATTTACAATTGTGTTTTCGTTTTGAGAAATTACATATTTTGTTATTTCAGTTTGAATTTCTTCCGGAACGTTATAAAAGGCAATGTCCAGCGATTTACTATTATTTTTATGACAGGCTGTAAAAATACATGCGAAAATACTGAATAAAAAAAAGATTACAAAATATTTAATTTTCTTCATATAAAAAGCGTACTCGAATTTTGTGCAATAATCAAGATTTCAAGTTATAATAATAGTTATGAAAAACAAATTCAGATTTTCTATTCTTGCCGTAAAGCTTCTTTTGGGTGCAGTTTTGTTCGGCGGATTAATGTGTGTTTTAAACAGTTATGTCGGTTATAAAGAATTCATGAAGGAGCTTGAACTCGTTTATGGAAATGTTACAGAGCAGATTGCGCGGACCGGAGCTTCCTATATTAATGCAGATAAAATTCCATATTGGCTGGAAAATGGAACAGATGAAGAATGGGAAGAAACAAATGAAAAGCTTGATAGTCTGACTGACACTGCAGAACTCGCTTATATTTATGTAACGACAATAGCCCCGGATTATAAATCCCGGACATATATTTTTGATACTGTAAATCAGCTTTCTCTCCAGGCAGGAAGTACAATTATTCCGTTTGGAAAAGTCAGTTCACTTGAAAAAAAAGATCTGGAATATATTCAGAATCTTCGTGATATTATGGAAAAGCAGGAAAGGCAGAGCTGGTTTGTTTATAAAAAAGAAGAAGGCGGCCACGTTACAACTGCAATTCCGCTTATAGATTCTTCTGGAAAAGTAAATTCAATGATTGGAATAGTAAAGCCAATGTATGAAATAAAGGAATATAAGCGCACATTTTTGCATTCAATTTTAATAGCTGCAGTTATTTTTACAATCATTTTTACAGTTATTTACGCAATATTTCTTGTATTAAAAATCATTCATCCGATTGTATTAATTACAGATGAAACTTCGCATTTTGCTGAACATCATGGTGAACTGACCGGACTTTTGAAGAAAATTAAAAATAAAGATGAAATAGGAACTCTTTCTAAATCTGTAGAAAAAATGAGTAAAGACATGAACCGCTACATTCAGGATCTTACTCATGCAACTGCAGAAAAAGAAAGACTTGGCGCGGAATTAAATGTTGCCACACAAATTCAGGCAGATATGCTTCCGCGTGTTTTCCCGCCATATGAAAATCATGATGAAATTGAATTGTTTGCATTAATGGAGCCGGCAAAAGAAGTTGGCGGAGATTTTTATGATTTTTATATGATAGATAATACACATTTTGCTGTAGTTGTAGGTGACGTAAGTGGAAAGGGAGTTCCGGCGGCGCTTTTCATGGTTATTACAAAAACTCTTATTAAAGATACTGCTTTACATTCAATTTCTCCTGCAGATATTTTTAATGACGTAAATATGCTTTTGTGCGAAGGAAATGAATCCGGCTTATTTGTTACATGCTGGCTTGGAATTCTGGATATTGCAACAGGAGTTTTGACTTTTGCAAATGCAGGTCATACAGCACCAATAATTAATTTGAATAATAAAATTGATTATCTTTCTTCAAAACCAAATTTAATGCTTGCCGGAATGCCTGGAACAAAGTATCAGAATCATTCGGTTCAGCTCCAGAAAGGCGATAGAATTTTTGTTTATACAGACGGTGTTACAGAAGCAACAAATTTTTCTAATGCTCTTTATGGCGAAAATAGACTTCTGGAAGTAATGCATAATATGCAGGGCTGCTCTTCTGAACAGATTGTTAAAAGAGTAAAAAATGATATTCAGGCATTTGTAGAGGATGCTCCGCAATTTGATGATATTACAATGCTCGAAATGATTTATAAAGGATAGAGAATGAATTTAGATTTGAAGATAGAAGCAAAAGATGAAAATCTTGAAGAATTAAATAATCATATTCACAAGCTTATCGGTAACGACTGTGATGAAAATACAGTAAATTTTATTGACTTAGCTGTGGAAGAAATATTTGTGAATATCTGTCATTATGCATATAAAGAAAGACCTGAAAAAACAGGAAATGTAGAAATTTCAATTTCTTATGATAATTCCGTTCTGGAGATTTCTTTTAGCGATAACGGTAAAGCATTTAATCCTTTGCAAAAAAAAGACCCTGATCTTACACTTTCTGCAGAAGAACGTGATATCGGGGGTCTTGGAATTTTTCTGACAAAGAAATATATGGACAATGTAGAATATGAATATCGCGATGGAAAAAATGTTTTAAGAATTAAGAAGGCTATTCTATAGAAAGAATTCCATCCATTCCTGTTGCTTCCAGAACCTGACGGCAGAAAGAAGAAGGAGATTTTAAAATCATTTTTCCACCAACAGGAAGCATAAGCTTGTGGGCAAGAAGAATTACTCTTAAGCCTGCACTGGAAACGTATTCAACTCCAGCAAGATTTAAATAAAGAGTCTGTGCGTCCTGAGCAACCTGTTTAAGTTTGTTTTCCAATTCAGGAGCTGAATTTGTATCTAATCTTCCCTGTACAATAAGTTCAACAGAATTAGCATTTTTATTTTCTGTAATAGTCATATTTATATTTTCTCACGATAAAAAGGATTTTGCAAGTGTTGTATAGCATGTGTTGAATCTGCTTACAAATCAGATTGTCTGACTTACTTCACTCCGGCAAATTCTGAATCCCAGACTGCTGCTCTTTCCGTTTGGAGCACTTCCGCTTCGGTAGAAAACTGTGCACTGCTGAGGATCATCAAGCCAGCTTCCGCCACGTTTTACATGCATTTCACCCATTGTCGGTCCGTGAGGATTTGTCTGCGAACCAGAAGCAAGTGTTGCACTGTAATAATCCCAGCACCATTCAGCAACATTTCCGCACATATCATAGAGTTTTAAAGAATTTGGCTCTTTAGTTGCTACATTGTGAGTTGTTATTCCGCTGTTTTCTCCATACCATGCAACAGCATTTATGTTTGAGCTTCCGGAATAAATATTCGTATTTAAAGATTTTCCTTCTCTTGCTGCAAATTCCCATTCAGCTTCAGTAGGAAGCCGGAATCCGTTAGCTGTAAAATTACATACAATTCTTTTCCAGACAGGACTGGTAGCTTCAAATTTACTTAAATCTGTTGTAGGACCAATACTGTAGCATGGAGTAAGGCCACTCATTGCGCTTAATGTGTTGCAGTAAATAATTGCTTCGCACCAGTTAACGCATTCAACAGGGCGGTCATCGCCAACTAATTTTGAAGGATTTCTTCCCATTACATAAGAAAATTGTTTTTGAGTAATAAGGCATTCGCTCATATGAAAGCTTACAAGTGTAACAAGTCCGTTTGAACCACCGCCCATAACAAACTGGCCGCCAGGAACAAGAACCATTTTTGGAGTTTTTCCAAGCTGAACTTTTGGAACATCCTGAGTCTGCTGATTTTCACCCTCAGTTTTAATTACTTTTACAGGAAGTCCGCACTGTGAGCAGAATTTATCTACAGCACTTAATGTGTTTCCACATTCACTGCATGAACGGCAGACTTCAAGAACGCCTACAGGAAATCCGCATTTAAAACAGAATTTTGCTTCATCTGGAAGTTGAGTATTACATTTAACACATTTAATCATAGTTTACTCCAAATTTAGTATAGTATAACACAGGTTTTTAAATGTTGCGAGTTGAAAAAAAAACTGTTATAATTTTAATGTGAAGTTTAGAAAAATGGACGAGGGAAGAGAATATACTTCTAATGTTGTCTACGAAAAGCATGTAACTGAGTATATGAACAAGGTAAAACTTGGGCTTTGCTGTTCCATGATTTTTGTTTTTTTTACCGAAATTTTCATGTTTCTTTTTATAAAATATGGAGATATTTCTTCTTCTGCCGGTGCGTTTTTTATTCCAAGCCGATGGATTCCTGATTTTTCATATTTCCGCCGGCATTTAATTATGCCGAACATTATTAACTGGACTTTATTTTTTGTTCTTTTAAGCATTTATAAAAGAGTAAATTTTTACTGGAAAAAAGTAATAATCTGTTCGCTTTATATTTTAGTTACTACAGTTTATAGCTTTGGTCACTGGGGATTTATTTATCTTTCTATTATTTATTTAATTCCTGTAATTGTAACCTGTCCGCTTGGAAAAAAAGCTAATACTTATGTTTTTATAATTTGCGCAGTTTTACAGATTATTTATGCGCTTTATCATTTTTATTTGATTCATTCAATGTATAATTTTTTAATTCTTGCGATGAATCTTGCGGCTTTAGTGGCAACTTATTTTCTCTGCTTTTGTATTTTTAATGCATTTATGAATCTTACTTCAGCAGTTCAGAAATATGCTACGCTCAGTACAGAATTAAAAGTAAAAGTTGGTCACGATGCTCTTACCGGAGCCTACAGTAAGCGTGCACTTTTTGAGCTTGGTGAAAGCATTCAAAAATATAAATCAATTGCATTTATAGATCTGGATAACTTTAAAGAAGTTAATGATACTTTTAGCCATGCAGTTGGTGATGAAATTCTTAAGACGCTTGTAAATACGTTTAAAAATCAGGGACAGATGCTTTATCGTTATGGTGGCGATGAATTTATAGCTTTTAGTTTCTGCGAGCCTGAGGAATTTGAAAAAATAATTAAAAATGCAAAAAATGAATTTGTGAATATTTGTAAAAAGGATTTTTCTGCGGGAACAACCTTTTCTGCAGGAATCGTTCCAATTTTTAATAATACAAATATTGAAGAGCTTCTTGATTCCGCAGATAAAACAATGTATACCGTAAAAAACAACGGAAAAAATGATGTTGCAATCTGGAAGTAAAACAGAAAGTAATTGCTTATGAATATACATATTTTAGAAATGCCGCTGGATTTTGGTGCAAGCAGACATGGTTCAGATATGGGCCCATCTGCAATTCGTCTGGCGGGAATTAAAGAAAAGCTTGAATCGCTTGGTCACAGGACTTTTGAACATACAGATATTTTTAAAGCTTCTGCACAGGAATATGAGGAACCTGGAAATCCTAAAGCAAAATATTTAAAGCCAATTAAATCAGCCTGTGAACGGCTTGCTGCTGAAGTAGAACAGATAACTTCTTCCGGTGATTTTCCGCTTGTACTGGGTGGAGACCACTCAATTGTTCTTGGTTCGCTTGCAGGTGTAGCGGCTACTGCTCAAAAGCAGGGCAAGTCGGTTGGTGTTCTTTATGTTGATGCACACGGAGATTTTAATACTACAGAAACAACACCGAGCGGAAATATTCATGGAGAATGCTTAGCGGCTTCTGCTGGTTATGGCCTGCCAGAACTGACTAATTTATACTTTGAAGGCCAGAAGGTAGACCCTAAGAATATCTGTTTTGTAGGTACCCGTGATCTTGATTCAGGGGAAAAAAAACTTATGAAAGAGGCTGGTGTTACAGTTTTTACAATGAGTGATATTGACTGCATTGGGTTTGCAGGAGTTGTACGCCAGGTTCTGGCATTCTTTAAAAAAATAGATATTATTCACGTAAGCTTTGATATGGATGTACTTGATCCTATGTTTGCCCCGGGAACTGGTATTCCTCTTCCTGGTGGTATGACAAATCGCGAGGCACTTCTTTTGATGGAAGAAATTGCTACAACCGGAAAGGTTCGCTCTGCAGAAATTGTAGAAGTTAATCCTATTCTTGATGTTCGTAATCAGACAGCGATTCTGGCTGTAAGTCTTGCGGCACGTCTGCTTGGCGAAAAACTCTATTAATTTTTTTATTGCCGAAAAGCTCCTTTTGTTATTATTTTTAAAGTAGCCTAAAATCGAAAATCCGTTAAAAAACGGGCTGCGACAGCGGGCCGTTTTAGGATTATCGAAAAAATGGCTCAGAGGCAAGCTGTGCTTGCCGATTTTTTGCATTTAAATCTTCGAGGTAAATAATGGCAAAATACGAATTCCAGACAGAAGTAAATCAGCTTCTCAAACTTATCATTCATTCACTTTATTCTAATAAAGACATTTTCCTCCGCGAAATCGTTTCTAATGGTTCTGATGCGCTGGATAAATTAAAGTATCTTACAGTTTCTGATGAAGCTTACAAGAACATCAAGTTCGAGCCAAGAATCGATATCACTTTTGATGAAAAGGATTCTGTGCTTACCGTTCAGGATTCCGGTATCGGTATGACAGACGAGGATTTGACTAACAACCTCGGTACAATCGCCCGTTCAGGAACTAAGGCTTTTATGGAGCAGCTTACTGCTGAGGCTTCTAAGGACTCTGCCCTCATTGGTCAGTTTGGTGTAGGTTTCTATTCTGCCTTCATGGCTGCAAAAAAGATTGATGTTTACACCCGCAAGGCAGCAGGTGACGGAAAAATCTGGCACTGGTCTTCTGACGGTACAAACTCTTATGAAATTGAAGAAGTAGCTGCAGATTCTGCCGCTGCTAAGAAATATGGTTTTGATAAGCCAGAGCTTTCTGGTTCTGCAATCGAAATGCACTTGAATGACGACAGCAAGGAGTTCGCAAGCCGCTGGAAGATTGAAGAACTCATTAAAAAGTACAGCGACCATATTGCATTCCCTATTTTCCTTCACTATGAACAGAAAAAATATGATGACAAGGGAAAAGAAACTGGCAGCGAGAGCAAGATTGACCAGGTAAACTCTGCATCTGCTCTCTGGAAGAGAAGCAAGAGCGAGCTTAAGGAAGAAGATTACAACGAGTTCTACAAAACCTTCGGCCACGACGGACAGGATCCTCTTCATTACGTTCATACACACGCAGAAGGAACTCAGGAATATACAACACTTTTCTTTGTTCCACAGACTGCTCCATTTGATATGTACCAGGCTGATTACAAGAGCGGACTTAAGCTTTATGTAAAGCGCGTATTCATTACAGATGATGACCGCGAGCTTTTGCCATCATATTTGAGATTCGTTCGTGGTATTATTGATAGCGAAGACTTGCCATTGAACGTAAGCCGCGAAATCCTTCAGCAGAACCGCATTCTCGATAATATTAAGTCTGCAAGTGTTAAAAAATTGCTCAGCGAATTTAAAAAGATGGGCGAAGATGCAGATAAGGCAAAGAAAGTAGAAGCAGATAAACGCACAGACGACGACAAAAAAGCCATCGAAAAGTGGGAAAAGTTTGTACGCAACTTCAACCGTCCAATGAAGGAAGGTCTTTATTCAGATTTTGCAAACCGCGATGAAATTGCAGAAATCGTTCGCTTTAAGTCTACAGACGCATCTGGTACAGGTGACGGAAACTACACAAGCTTTGCAGATTACGTTCAGCGTATGAAGCCGGATCAGAAGTCAATCTTCTACATAAGCGGAAGCGACGAAAAGAACCTTCGTGCAAACCCTCTCGTAAAAGCTTACACAGACAAGGGCTTTGAAGTTCTTATCATGGATGATGATATTGACGACATCGTAATTCCAGGCTTTGGCAAGTACAAGAACGAGTTCGAGCTCAAGGCTGTAAACCGCTCTGGCAGCGACGAAGACCTTGGCGGCGACAAAGAAGCAGCTAAAAAGAAGGAAGAAGAGTTCAAGCCTGTTACAGAAAAAATCAAGAAGGCACTTGGCGACAAGGTTAAGGAAGTAAAACTTTCTAAGACCCTCACAGGCGAAAACCCATCTTGTATCGTAGTAGACGAGAATGATCCAAGCTATCAGATGATTCAGATGATGAAGGCAATGGGCCAGGCAGGTCCAGATCTCAAGCCAATCCTTGAAGTAAACGGCGACCACCCGATCGTTGCCCGCCTCAAGGACACAAGCGACGAGGCTCTCATCGCCGACGTTTCTGAAGTTCTCTTAACCCAGGCACTTATGATTGCCGGCATGGAAGTAAAGGAACCTGCCGAGTTTGTAAAGCACCTCAACAATTTGTTGAGTAAATAGTTTTATGCGGCTACGCTTTTTGCGTGCAGCATAAATAAAAGAAGCGGTGATGTAAAATCACCGCTTTTTTTATTTTGATATATCTTTTTGTACATATTTTTCCAGAACGTAAGCACGGCCTTTTGCATTATATTGCGAAGCAATAGTAAAAAGAAGATCTAAATCGTAACAGTCATATTCAATATGAATACATTTTTCGTTATTGTCTGATTGTCTTATACAATAATCTACAAATTCACAGCAGGGAGCAATGTCACAAATGTCTTTCATATCTGCAAGATAAATATAATTCATGCTGGTGCTTAAAAAATTCTTACATTTTTCAATTGCTTTTGAATATTCACTGGCATTTGTATAGAAGTCGGAAAAAATATAATACTGTGTTGGTAGTTCTGAATCATATGTTTGTACATTATATTTATTTGTATTTTTATTATCGTACATACGTATAAGAAGCAGACAGCTATCTCCGTCTGTCAGTTCAATTAATTCAAAGGTTTGGCCGTAAACTCCAGTCTGATACAAAGTTGTTGTTTTAATTTCCTGTGCATAAGTAATTGATGTAATAAATAAAATACAAAGCGCAAAAAATAATTTTTTCATTTTACATACCTGCCTGCCATATTGTAGATAAATCATTAAGATTTAGCAAGCAAGGGTTTCCTTCAGAATCAGTTACAAGAAGTCCTGAAGCAGAAATGTTGAGTGGTGTTGACGTTGTAACTGCAATCTGGCTTTTATGAAGCATATTTAAATTTTTATCAAAATGGGCGATATATGATTTTTTATTATCTTCAATTACTGCAAAAAAATCATCCTTATAGGAAACTAATTCCGAAGAAGGAGAAAGCTTTGCTTCGCTTTCTTTTTTAATTTCGAGATTTGTTGAATCTATAAGGCAAAGTCTTACGGCTGATTTTCCGGAATTATCTCCACAAATTGCAAGGAACATCTGAGGGTAAGAAATTCCTTCAATTGTAATATTCTGAAGTGTAAAAATATCGCTGTTTCTTATCTGATTTGCCGGCGATTTTAAATTAATTTTTCCGGTATCTGAATTTACGGTAATCAGGCGATAAAATCCTTTTTTATCTGCGCCAAAAATTCCAGTTTCTGTGTTTTCATTTTTTTCAGTTTGAATGCTTGCTTTGTCTTCTGCAATTTTCTGGCGTTCTGTTTGAGTTTCGTTCCTTTTTCTATCTGCAATTTGCTGCTGCTGTTTAGAAGTTTGTGCAGATTGTTTTGCGCTTGCAGTGTTTCCTTCTTTTTTTTGCTGAACTGAAGTTTTTTGTGCATCCTGTGCCTTTTTAGTTGCTTCTTCAACCTCGCGCTCTTTTATATCAACAATTTTTTCGCGCTCTTCAATTCCTTTGTCATCTGTATTTCTTAATGTTTCAATAACTTTATCATCACTGATTGCTGAAGTATCTACCGGCGAAACATTATTTTCTGTAATGTCCTGTAATGGAATTACAATTTGTGTATGTGCTGCCCAATTTTCCCAGTTAGGACTTAATCCGGAATCTGTTTCTGAAAGATTTTCGAGTACAATTGTTTTATATTTATCAGAAAATGTTTTGAATTGTCCTCTGTAAACCGCATTATAAATTGTAATAAAAACGCTTAAGGCTTGTGCTTCCTCATATGTGTAGCCATAAGTTGTCTGAAGAAAGCCATTTAAAATTCGGCGGACATTATCAATATGATCTACGCCTGCGGTCTCGCTGAATACAAGAATATCTGCATTTAAAAGCTCATTTTGTTCGGAATTTACAGCGTGAATGATTGAATATTTTGCTCCAGGCTGAATTATCCGATATTCTTCCATATTTTGACTTTTAAGTTCATTTCCTAAATTAATTCCAATTCCTCTAATAGCGTCAGCAGATTCAATAATGTTATGTGGGCCACCATAATTTTCAAATTCAATAAGGCCATCTGAAACTGCGCGAATCTCGTTTTCATCAACTTTAAGTCCGAAACTGTTTATTTGTGTAGAATTATCTGAAATTTGTCTTGAATTTGATTGCGCAGAAAGAGAAAATGAAATAAAAAATACTGAAAGAATAAAAAGAAATTTTTTCATACCATATTTTCGGCATAAATATGTTAAAAATTCAATGAAAATAAATGTAAAAATTTTAATAATCATGATAGAATATTATTGATGATATCATTTCAGCGACTAGGTTCGCTTTCAAGAAGAACAGCCTGGATTCCTCTTTTTACAGATACCGCAGCCTTGATTTATCATATCTGCGTTTTTTTTGCATTTTATTTTTTAAAGATTTATCCGCTTTTTTTCTTTAATGTAGCAAGTATTTCTCTTTTTACACTGTTAATCTATTTAATTCCGCGAACCAAAAGATACGTTGCTTCCTATATGCTCGCAGTTTTTGAGGTTGTAGGACATCAAATCCTTGCAGATTATTTAATAGGGACAAGCTGTGGTTTTCATTTTTTAATTTTAATAATAGGTTTTTTGCCATTTATTATTTTTGAAAAACGGCTGGGTACAGCAACTTTAGTTGCATTTCCTACAATGATATTATTTATAATTCTGGAAATTTATACTCTTCCGGGAATTTATATTGTTGGACCGGCAGTAATAAGAATTTTTAAAATTGTAAATGTTGTTTTTTCAATTATCACTATTTTTCTTATGCTTTTTATTTTTGCAACAATTGTCCTGGATACAGAGACTCAAATGCAGGAAAAAAATCATAATCTTGAAAGTGAAATTGAAATGGCTGCTATAATTCAACAGAATTTTTTTAAGCAGGATACTGCGGCTATAAAAGATTATCAGATAAGCTGCTATAGTCGTCCTATGTCTGGAGTTTCTGGAGATATTTACGATTTTTACAGTTCCAAAGGTAAGCTTGATGGTTTTGGAATTTTTGATGTTTCGGGGCACGGAATTTCCAGTGGACTTGTAACAATGCTTGTAAAAAATATTATCCAGCAGGAATTCTATAAAATGCAGGATTACGAGCTTTGGGAAATTATGAATAAAATTAATGATCGTATCATTGATGAAAAGGGAAATATAGAAAATTATCTTACTGGAATTCTTGTACGGCCAAAAGGCGAAGATAAATTGGAGCTTGTTTGTGCCGGACATCCTGTACCAATTGTTTATAGAAAAAAAACAAATAAATGCGAATTTTTACCGCAGGGTATAAGTTCTATGGGCGCTATTGGAATTTCCGGTTTTCCAGTTTTTTATAAATCAATGGATATTGATTTTAGTGAAGGTGATGAAATTATTTTTTATACCGACGGAATTATAGAAGTAACTAATGAAGAAAATGATCAGTTTGGAAAAATCCGTTTGCTTGATGCTGTTATGGACATTGTGGACGAAGATGTAAATACTCAGGTTACTTATATTGCAAAAGAGGTATTAAAATTCTGCGGAAAGAAGCCTCCAAAAGATGATATTACCTTTGTAATTCTAAAAAAATAAATTCCTGCGTTTCAAATCTGTTTATTGATTTACAGTCTTTTTCATTTTATAATAATCTTATGGCTACAAAACAAACTTCTATTAAAACGGTTGGAATTCTTACTTCGGGCGGAGATGCTCCTGGTCTGAATGCGGCAATTCGTGCGCTTTGTATTTCCGGAAAGAATAATTACGGAATGAAATTTATAGGAATCCGTAATGGTTATAGAGGGCTTATAGACGGCGATACTTTTAAAATGGATTCAATTGATCTGGATCCGCTTATTTCGCAGGGTGGAACAATTCTTGGAACTTCGCGTGTAAAGCCGTTTAAGAATCCTGTGCCAGATCCAAAAACAGGACTTTTACCTGTTGAAGGAATTAAAAAAACATTTAAAGTAAATAAACTTGATGCTTTGGTTTGTCTTGGTGGAAACGGAACAAATACGACAGCATCGCTGCTTTCGGAAGCCGGCTTTAATGTAATTGGTCTTCCAAAAACTATTGATAATGATATTGCTGGTACAGACGAAACCTTTGGTTTTCATACTGCAATTGATGTTGCTACAAATGGAATAGAAGCAATTAGAACTACAGCAAAAAGTCACAGCCGTGCAATGGTTGTAGAAATTATGGGCCATAAAGTTGGCTGGCTAGGTCTTTATTCGGGACTTGCAGGAAGAGCTGACGTAATTCTTTTGCCGGAAATTCCTTATGACATAAAAAAAATTGCCAGATATATGAAGGCAAAAAAAGCTAAGGGGCAGAATTATTTTATAATTGCCTGTTCCGAAGGCGCAATAGATCTGGAAGAAGCAAAGCTTGGCAAAAAAGAATTTAAAAAAGCCCGCGAGGCCATGACTCAGAGCGTGGGGTTCCGTGTTGCTAAAGAAATAGAAGCTGAAACCGGTATAGAAACCAGAACTTCAGTTTTAGGTTATTTACAGAGAGGAGGAAATCCTTCTCCTTATGATATGATTCTTGCAACTCAGATTGGAAATGCTGCGGCAGATTTTCTAGCTAATAAACAGTTTGGAAATTTAGTTGGCGTAAAGAATGGAAGAATTGCAGCCGTTCCGTTAAGCGTTGTTGCTGGCCGTGTAAAAGAAATTCCTGAAGATGATTCTGTTTTAAAAACTGCCCGTGAATTAGGAATTTGTTTTGGTGATTAAGATGCAGCTTAAAAATTTTGCTGGTGAATTAAAATGCTACCGTTGTTCTGAATGTAACGGTCGAGGTTGCCCGGGCCGGCTTCCGGGACTAGGTGGAGTTTTTGAAAGTAAAAATTTTCAATTAAATTGTGATTCCTGGAAAACTCTAAGAAAAAAAATTTCTTCTGAAGGTAAAGATGAAGAGTATTCTTCAATTACCGTAAAATCAAAAAATTTGCGCTGCGGTCCTGTTACTGGTGCAGTAGAAAATATTGGCTTTGCAAACGAAGGTGATTTTTATTTTCCATATTTAAAAGGAACATTTGATGCAGGAATTGGTTTGTGCGTTGGAGATGGCTGTCCGGATGAAAAATTAAAATTTGGAATTCAGGCTGTAAATGAATTAAATACGCAGGCAGCCTTTTTCTTTAAGCCATATCCACAGGAACGTTTGTTAGAAAGAATAGAATGGTCAGAAGCTTATGCTTCTTTTATGGGACTAGATATAGATTCATACAATATTGTTACAATGAGAAATCTTGTGAATCTGGAAAAGAAGACTGCGGCACAGTTGAATGAACTTCGTAAAAAAATACATGTTCCATTTGTGATTAAAGGAATTTTTACAGAAGAAGATGTTGAGCTTGTAAAGCAGGTAAAACCAGATGTTGTTTACATTTCTAATCATGGTGGCAGAGTAGAAACAAGAGTTGGCAGTACCGGTGAATTTCTTGAAAATTTTGGAAAAGAGCTGAAAAACTATTGCAGTGAAATTTGGGTTGATGGCGGAATCCGCTGTAAGGAAGATGTTCAGACCGCAATGTATTATGGTGCAAATCAGGTAATTGCAGCACGTCCTTTTATACGCTCTGTTTTTGATGATGGTGCGGAAGGCTTAACTTCTTTTATAAAAGAGAATTTTCTTTAATTATTCTCAAATACCTTTTTTAGATAAATGTATTCATAAAGAATATCATCAAACTGGTCATATTTAAAAACAGTATGAACTTTAGTTACGTTATACTGTTTAATATTTGCTGTATGAGGATAAGGCAGCCAGAATAGTCGTTTAGAAAAATGTCTTACAACAGTATTTTTCCACAGGAATTTCTGATCATTAAATTTTTGCGAAATAATTTTCTTTTTTGTTGTACTGTGCCAGATTGCATCCTGATCGGCGAAAAGCCATTTTTTTGTCTTTATCTGATTTCTTGCTTTTTCAAAAAGTTTTGTTTCCTTGCATTTTTTTAAATTAAAGAGAAGAACTCCGGCATTTATATAATCAGGACGAATAAGATATTTTCCATAATGATCATTTGCAGCCGCGTATTCATAATTTTCTACATCGATATTGTAAAGAAGAGTAATATCCCGATTGAACATAATATCTGTATCGAGGTAAAGAAATTTTTCCGGCATATCAGGAATTAAATCTGCAAATAAACGTATTAAAGTATAAGGAGAGCAATAGCATTGTTCATTTGGACTTCCGGAAAATTCTGATTTGTAAAATTCTGTTACGTCAATAAGCTTACATTTATTTTGTGGATTATATTTTTGAGCAACGCTTGAAAGAAAATCAATCTGCTTTTGAGTTAAAGGAATATAGTCTTCTTTTAAATGCGAAACATCCATTGTAAAAACATAAAAAGAAAAAGGAAGCTTTGTTTCTGTCCTTTTTAATATAGAAAGCATTGTTGTCAGAATGCCATCAAAAACCTTTATGTTTCCACAAAATAAAACATTTATCTGATTTTCATTTGTCATGCGTTCACTCCTATAGCACGATTTTGTAATTTTATTCGATGATTGATTTGTGGTCAATAAGGCGTGATAAAGAGGATTTTGTATGAAGGGTGTTTTTTTATATAAATCTACTGTACAAGCAGGCGCTCCGGCGGAGGCGGATAAATTCATTTTCGTTTAATAATACGAATTCTTTGTGGCGGCCTGTAAAAAAAAATAATTTAAAAAAAATAAAAAATTTGTTGACAAATGCTTTGTATCACTGTATTATACACTTAATACAAGATTGTATTATAACATTAATACAGTATTACACGTGTGAGTAATATAACTCTAAGGAGGATTTTATCTATGGAATATCATTTTACAAATGATAAGCCTATTTATGTTCAGCTTGTGGATTATTTCAAAATCCAGATAATTGCTGGACTTAGGCCGGAAGGAAGCAGAGTTGAGTCTGTAAGAGATTTAGCTGTAGAAGCAAAGGTTAATCCAAATACCATGCAGAAGGCTTTGTCGGAATTGGAACGTGAAGGACTTGTAAAAACTGAACGCACAAGCGGAAGATTTATCACTGATGATAAAGAAAAAATTGCAAAGATGCGTGAAGAAATTGCAGGTGTAGAGATTGAAACTTTTATAAAGAAGATGCAGTCTCTTGGATTCAGCAAAAAGGAAATTAAAAAGCTGATTGATGAATATGAAGCAGAATGAATAAACTTTGATATCGGGCTTTATGCACGGCCGTAATTGCAAAGTTTATTAAGGAGATTATGAATGGAAAGCGTATTAAAATTTTCTGATTTATCAAAAAAATATGGGAAGAAGAAGGCTCTTGATTCTATCAACCTTTCTTTACCAGCTGGTTCTATTGTTGGATTGCTTGGTCCAAATGGAAGTGGAAAAACAACAATGCTTAAGCTTGCAGCAGGTTTATTAACACCTTCTTCTGGTTCTATAGAAGTATGTGGTTTTAAGCCTGGTGTTGAGTCTAAATCGATTGTGGCTTATCAGCCGGATAGAGTTTACCTTAACGACTGGATGAATGTTGAACAGCTTATGAAAATGATGTGTGACTTTTATCCAAACTTCAATAAGGAAAAAGCAAATGATATGCTTGATAGTCTTGGAATTAATCCTTATGACAAATTAAAAACAATGTCAAAAGGAACAAAAGAAAAAGTTCAGCTTATCTTAACTATGAGCCGTGAAGTTCCTTTGTATATTCTTGATGAGCCAATTGGTGGAGTTGACCCTGCTGCACGTGATTATATTCTTAATACAATCATTAACAATTACAGTGAAAATTCTACTGTTTTAATATCTACACATCTGATTAATGACGTAGAACCGGTTTTAAATCACATAATTTTCCTTAAACAGGGAAAAATTGTTCGTGATGGAAATATTGATGACATTCGTGCAGAAACAGGAATGTCTATAGATGAGCTTTTCAGAGAAGAGTTCAAATGCTAACTGAGTTTTTAGAAAGCATTTTTTTAGGAGAATAAAAGATGGAAAATACAAAGAAGATTGTTAGAAATCCCTTACTTGCTGTTGGAAAGGTTTTTAAGTACGAGATAATTTGCGGCGCAAGAATTATTGTTCCAATGTACATAATTCTTTTGTCTTTATCATTGATAATCGGAATTTTTATAATGAATAAAGATCTTAACTTTTCTAATAATGTATTGGATGTTTTTAAGGCCTTTATTTTTATTTTGACCTGCATTATGTATTTTGTAATGTTTGTAGTTACAATCTGGCAAATTGAAAAAAGATTTAAAAAGAGCCTGCTTGGAGATGAAGCTTACTTAAATTTTACTCTGCCTGTTACTGTAGGTGAACACCTTTGGGGAAGATATCTTGCAGATGCTGTTTGGGCTGTATCTTATGCAGTTGTTTCTGTTATTTCATTCATGCTTATGGTTATAAAAGGCTGGAATAAAATACCAGAATTTTTGAGACTTTTTTCAATGCATTTTGATGAATTTTCAGACTCACTTCATTCTTCTGTTGGTTCGTTCGTTTTGATGGCATGTCTTAATGCATTTATGATTTTTATGTTAATCTGTGTATTTGCATATATGGCAAGTGCTGTTTCAAACTTAATAGGAAAACATAAATCATTAATTTCAATTTTGCTGTTTATAGTTTGTTTTATTCTTTATTCAAATATTTCAAATTGTATATTCAGAAGTCTTGAAATTTATAGTGCTTCGTATGTTCTTTTAGGAAGCTTTTTGTATAATCTTGTGTGGACAATTATATTTTCAATTGTTACAAGAATTATTTTTTATAACAGAATGGATCTTGAATAAAATAGACTTTGAAAATTGACTGAGACATTAGAGAGAGTTTAAGTAAGCTGCAGACAAAGCAACTGATTAAAAATACGCAATTGCGTAATGGGCGCATTCTGAAAAACCAAGTTTCTGGTAAATAGAGAATGCGTCCATATTTTTTTCTTTAACAAAAAGTGCGGCTTTTTTATTTGCCTTTATTGAGCGGTTACATATTGTCTGTATAAGAGCCGAAGCGTATCCGTTATTTCTGTACAGCGGATGCGTGAATACTCCGCCTATTTGAATATAATTAATTCCTATTGCATTCGTATTTGCTTTAGCTACAAAATCTCCATTGCAAATTAAGGCAAGACATAATTGATTCTTTAAAATCTGGCGAAGCATAATTGCTGCTTCTGCATCTGAGATTTTTTTACCTGGAATTACAATTTCATTTTTCATGTATTCTTTTTGCAGAAATGTAAGATTATCTATATCATTTTCTGTGCAGCGGATTATATTTTCGTTATCTGAAAGTTCAATTTTATTTTGCTTTGTGTTTTCATAAATCATCATTTTATAATGGCAGGTTTGTTTTATGTTAGACGAACTAACGTTAGTTAGTAATTCAACTCCGCTATATTCTCCACTTATACATTTAATTTCTTTTTTTTGTAACGGTCTGATTTGTAAAGTTAATTCTTCTGCAGAAATCAAATTTGGATTTGGAATGCAAAAATAAATTGTATGTTCAAGGGAAATAATTCCCAAAAGTTCATTTAGTGTAGAAGGAATATTAGATTTGGATATAAAAAATAAATCTTCAGATTTTCGCCGCACGAGAGAGGCAAGCGAAATACAAGTCTCTTCGTGCGGAATTACAAATTGCTTTGCCAGATTAAAATCTTCCGGCGTTTCAATTGGAATTAAATTCATTAGTTACGGAACGAATGAATAGGTGCAGGAATTCTTCCGCCTCGGTTGATAAAATCAGCACAACCGAACTTGCTTACAGGCATAACAGGACAGCCACCAAGCAAACCACCAAATTCAACCCATTCACCGGCTTTTTTGCCAGGAGCAGGAATAAGACGGCAGGCAGTTGTTTTATTGTTTACCATACCAATTGCAAATTCATCAGCGAGAATACCGGAAATTGTTGTTGCCGGAGTATCACCAGGAATTGCAATCATATCAAGACCTACAGAACATACAGTAGTCATTGCTTCAAGTTTTTCAAGGCAGATAGAACCATTCTTTGCAGCTTCAATCATACCTTCATCTTCTGAAACCGGAATAAAGGCACCCGAAAGTCCACCAACGTTTGTAGAAGCCATAACGCCGCCCTTCTTTACCATATCAGTAAGCATAGCAAGGGCAGCAGTTGTTCCCGGAGCTCCACAGCCATCAAGACCAATTTCTTCAAGAATGCGGGCAACTGAGTCGCCGACAGCTGGAGTTGGAGCAAGTGACAAATCAAGAATACCAAAATCAACGCCAAGACGCTTTGCAGCTTCTGAGCCAACCAGCTGACCCATACGTGTAATCTTAAAGGCCATCTTTTTGATTCCATCAGCGAGAACATTGATTGGCTGGCCTTTATATTCTTTTGCTGCCGCAAGGATAACTCCAGGACCGGAAACACCAACGTTAATTACGCAATCAGCTTCTCCAGGACCGTGGAAAGCTCCTGCCATAAACGGATTATCTTCCGGAGCGTTACAGAAAACTACCAGCTTTGCACAGCCGTTTACTTCGCAGCTTTTAGAAACCTCAGCAGTTTTTACAATTGTTTCCCCCATCAGCTTAACTGCATCCATATTGATGCCGGATTTTGTCGAACCAACATTTACCGAAGAGCAAACAAAATCAGTAGAAGCGAGAGCTTCAGGAATTGAGTCAATCAAAATGCGATCTGCAGGAGTAATACCTTTTTGAACCAGAGCAGAAAAACCACCAATGAAGTTTACGCCGAGCTCGTGGGCACAACGGTCAAGAGTTTTAATATATGGAACATAATTTTTAGCTTCACTTGCTCCTGCAACAAGTGCAATCGGAGTTACAGAAATACGTTTGTTGATGATTGGAACACCAAATTCTTTTTCAATATCCTGACCTGTTTTTACAAGATTTCCGGCCTTTTTCATAATCTTATCATATATCTTATCGCAGGCCCGTTTAGAGTCAGAATCGGCACAATCCAGAAGAGAAATACCCATTGTAATACAGCGGATATCCAGCTTCTGACGCATAAACATATTTACAGTTTCTTGAATTTCTACTGGTGAAAAAATCATATGACTATCCTAATAAAATAAATATTTGTAACAGTATACAGCGGAATTGAAAGAATGATAATAGGGTGTGACAGATATAAAACAGATGAAATAATCAGAATCTGCCGTCAAAAAAGGTTATTGAAAAATGCGGTTTTAGAAGGTACGCTTCGTGAATATTTTTACAGAAGCTCTGCAACTCATACGGCAGTTCAGGCGCTGTAAAGTCAGGTCTGCAGCAAAACATAAAATTAAAAAAGGAAGCCCATATGCCTTATACAAAAAATAAATACTAAATGTTTTACAATTTACAAATATCAGATTGAACAATATAATAATCATTAACTGAAGGGAACTTTTTAAAATTGACAGTAAACTTCGATATTGCGCATTCATGCACAGCTGCTTCTTTGGAAGCTAAACAGGAGCTAAAATGAAGAAATTAGTTATTCTTTTCGTTACTTTTGTCTTTATGGTATCAGGATTTGTTTCCTGTTCGAATTTAACCGAAGAAGAAAAATCTTCTCTTACTCTAACTTTTAATGGTTCTGATTTTTCTGGCAGTTCGGCTAGAAATATTAATATATCTTCTGATTTCAGCGATTATTATCTTGTGGTAAATGTTCTTGGCGATTACAAGGAAACTAAGGAAATTACTTTTTCCAGCTTTGGGTCTTATTCATTAACTTTTGATTCTATTCCGATTGGAGCAGAAATATACGTAGAGGCAAACGCTTATAATCCGAATGTATATGAACCAATTGTTGAACCAAATTTAGCTGATTTTCCTTCTTTTTTGCATACGTTTACTGGAGATTCTTCAAAACAGAGAATTCATGAAGGCGAGAATGGTGTAAATTTGCAAATGAAGAATCTGCAGAATATAAAACTTAGTGAAACTATTCAAGTAAATGCTCCAGATGAACCTTATGAATGTACATATAAAGGAGAGGAAATTTGGAATAATCCAATCTTGTTTTTATTTTCAAATGGAAAATATAAAATTATGGATGGAAACTCTCAGACAATTTCAGAGGGACTTTATACAGGTAGGCCGGAACTAGGGAATACAATTGAATTAAAAGAATGTATTTACAAGAATATCGATTCCATTGAAGAAATCAACGGATTAATACAAATTACATTTGGAAAACCGGTAATTGTTGATAATCCACAAAGTATTTCAGTTTATATGGGAGAAAGTTTCTATTACATTCGGTTCCCGTCAGCTTCTCAAATTGTTTGGGTATTTAAACAGCAGGTATAACCCGGGAAAATATTTATTCAACAATAGTTATATATCCATCCAGCAGATAATAAAAGGATGGTGCAGACTGCGTTTTATTTTCTTCGTAACCAGTAGATAAATTATAATAATCGTACTGGTTATCTGGATTTATTCCTAAATAATTTCCTTTAAAAACCTGGAGCTTGTTCTTTTTGAATAATTGAATTGTGTTTTCAATTTCGGATTGAGTTTCCGGAGGAAGTAAAAAGCTGTTAGTCTCTATAATCTGAACCCAGTCCAGATCAAAGCCTGCTCCAATATCGTTTCCGTGGACATTTCCTTTTACAGCCTTTTCAATTTTTTTGTTTTCCATAACGGCCATAATAGCTTTTTTGATATATGGTTCCCAGTTAATCTTTGTGCTTATTATAGATGTGGTAGGAGCAACATCTATCATGCTTTGATTATAGCCTACATGAAAAACAACATGATTAATTGATTTTTCTTCGCAGGCAATTGCCGGGCCAATCGTATCTGAATGCTGAGAAATTATAACGCATCCGTTATCAATCATTTCTGCAGCATATCGTTTTTCTATAGAAAAATTGTTCCAGGAATTTGTATATTTAACTTCCATTTTTGCCTGAGGAACCTTTGTAAGTATTCCAAGAAGAAATGCCGTATAACCCGAAATTACTTCCGGATAAGGATAGGCGCCTATATAACCTATTTTTGCCTGATCTGCAGTTATAGTACCTTCGTCAATAAGTTCTTTTAATTTAATTCCGGCAACAATTCCTGCAACATATCTTCCCTGATAAATTTCTCCCATGAAGGTATGATAATTATTTAAAATCGGAGCCTTGTTTGCGTTGTCTCCTGTTGCCTGGCAGAATTGAATTTCTGGATATTTTTCAGCAAAATTTTTTGCATCATCCAGATATCCATAGCTTGTTGTAAAAATCAAATTGCAGCCGTAATTTATTAATTCATTTATGGCAATACTTCCATCTTTTTCTGATACATTCTGAATTGAATAAAATTTAACTTTTCCTTCAAACTCTTCTTCAAGCTTTTTTTGAATTTGAATAAAATTACCTGTATAAGGTGTACTTGCATCGCCTTCGTAAACAAAACCAACAGAAATAGTTTTTTTCTTTCCTTTAATGTTTTCGGAAATTGTATGCGAAAGTAATAAAATCAAAAAAACAACAAGAGATACAGTGATAGTTATAAAAACATTTTCTTTAGTAGTTTTCATCCTTATAAAGCTCCGTTACATCAATTTTTCCTTCGCCTAGTAATTTAAAAAGAATATCAACCATTTGAGGATCAAACTGTTTTCCTCTTCCTTTTTTTATTTCTTTTAAAACATCTTTATAATTCATCTGGCTCCTGTAAATACGATTTGCTGTCATAGCATCAAAGGCATCGGCCATTCCAATAATTCTTCCGTAAAGAGGAATTTCTTCACCTTTTAACCCTTGTGCATAGCCTTTTCCATCCCATCGCTCATGATGATACAAAACTCCATCACTTACGTGTTCAATCATAGTAAAGTCTTTTAAGATTTCGGCTCCTCTTGTAACATGAGTTTTCATTATTTCGTATTCTTCAGGAGTTAATGCTGTAGTCTTGTTAAGAATAACATCAGGAACTCCAATTTTACCAATATCGTGTAAAAGTGCAGATTTTCTTAAATTTTCACATTCTTCCTTAGAAAGACCAAGTTCTTTTCCGATTAAAACTGAATATTGCGAAACGCGTGTTGAATGCTGGCTTGTGTTTTCATCTCTTGCATCAACAGTTTTTGCAATTGTAAGAATAGTTTCGTTTCCAATTCTTACCTGTTCGTGAGCAAGTGCAAGTTCTTTTTTCTGGAAATTAAGCGTTCTTTGAAGTTGTGTTCGAACTATATACCAGGTAAACCAGGCAATTGCAATTATTGCAACAAAAATTATATAGAAAATAAAATATTTGTTGTCATAAATATTTTTTTCTTTTATAACCTGATAATTACTCTGCTCAATAATTTCTCTTGTTTTTGAATCCAAAATAGAAATTCTAAAGGTGTATTTTCCTGGAGAAAGCTTTGTATAAGTTGCGCTGGTTAATTCGCTTTGCGGAAATTCTGTCTGCTTTGAATCAAAACCGATTAATTCATAACCTACCAGTGGATCTTTTGTTGTAAAATTTATAATTTCCGGGAAAAACTCTACTTTTGTGATATTTCGAGGAATTTTTATTATTGAACCTCTAGGGAAATTATATATCTGATTATCTAATTTTACATAAGACATTTGCATTCTGTAAGAAGTTTTTCCGTCCAGATAGGAATTCATATTAATTGAATAAACTCCAGTTCCGCAGGAAAGATATAAAATTCCTTCTTCGCTTATATAGTTCCAGGAATTTGCAGTAAGGGCACTGTCTAATCCGCTTTTAGAATCAATAAGATCGTAGCCAAGCAGACTGTTTCCGGCAATAAGCTCATTTTCGTTAACTACATAAATTCCTGCACTTCCGCTTACAAATAAAGTTCCATCCTTATTATTTGCTATATCATAATTATTAAAATATGGGAAATTTGGTAGTGTGCGAATCTGGTAAGACATGTCCATATAGCATAGTCCATTACTTGTAACAATAAAAACACCTTCGTTATTGGACTGCATTACTGTTCTCAATATAACGCCCGAAGACAAGCCTTCGGCCGGAGTAAGAATTCTTTCTACTTTGCGGTTTTTTATTACAGCAATTCCTTCTCCGTCTGAACCTGCAAGAATTGTTCTGTCTGGAAGTTCCATCAAAGTAAGAATCATAGAATTTGAAAGACCTTCGTTATAACGGATTTGTTTTGTAGTTTTTTGATTTTCTATAAAAACAATTCCTGTGTCTCCTGCAGCAGCAATTGCCCCATCCGAAAGTTCAATTAAAGATCGCATCCAGTCGCCCGAAAAGCTATTGGAAGAATCATAGGTTTTAATTATTTTTTCATCTTTTACTTCTATAATTCCTTTTCCATAAGTACAAAGCCACAAATGATTATTTGAATCTTTTTTAATACAACGAATTCTTATTCCGTTAAGCGCTTCCGAAATTGAATTTTTAACAGGAATATTTTCTGTTAAATCAATAATATCAAGTCCGGAATCGGTTCCAATATAAAGCTTTCCTTCGTAAACACAGTTAGTGTTAACAACTTTATATGGCATAGAAATTGAATTATAAAGGTTAGAAATTATTGTTGGAGAAAGCCTTAAAAGTCCTTGGCGGGAAGATGCGAACCAGTAATTTCCCTGATAATCAACAACCATGTTATCTATAGAATTGTTGAAGTAATCTGTATTTATATAATGAAAACATAATTCCTTATCAAAATAGCCTATTCCGTTATCTGAGCATACAAAGATTTTTCCTTCTTCCGTAAATTCCAGGCTATTTAAAAAATTTAATTCTTCAATTGTAAATATTTTTTCCTGGTGTAGAATAAGACTCTGTGAAGCAGAAGTTGTATTTTTATCTGAAATATTTCCGGAATTATTTAAGCCGCGTCTATTTGGCGTAATTGAAAATTCATAAATATGATTTTTAGAAGTTCCGACAAACAAATTTCCGTCTGAATCAAAAGCACAACAGTTAAAAATTTCTTTGTCGTTGTCCAGTTCCGTTTTTAATATAATTCTTGAATCTTCAAGAATAAAAAGCTCGCCTTTAGAAGTAATGGCAGCAACTCTTCCGTTTTGATCTGCTGCGAGCCTGACAGCATAAAGAATTTCCGGGATTGTAGAAACTATTTTTAATCCGTTATTTATGATAATTGTTTGAAGATAAAGTGAAGTTCCAATGTAATATAATCCGTTTGAATCTTTTATAATTGAGCGAACTGAATTTGAAGGCAGACCTTTTGATTCATCAATTATGTTTGAAACAGTTTCATTAATCATGATTGAAACGCCTTTATCATTTGTTCCAATCCAGAGCCGGCCTTCTGTATCTTTATAAATTACGTTAACGTTTCTTATAGAATCGTATTCATTTATCCAGCGCATTTCATTACCGTTGTAGCGGTAAAGTCCTGCATAAGTTCCTATCCATAAAATTCCATTATTTGACAGTTCAATATCATTAGCTTCTCCGCATGGAAGTCCGTTTGAATTTGAATATACTGTTTGAATGAAGGATTCAATTTCTTTTGCATAAAGAGAAGATGAATTATTAGATAACCCCAAAACTGTAAAAATGATTAACGCAACAGCTGCTTTACTTAGTGAACGTTTTTTTGAATTTTTAAACTTAATTACAATATAAAGAATACTCAAAGATAAGGTTTTATCTAAAAAGTCTATGTAAAATTCACCTATTAGTATGCAGAAGAAATTCTTTAATCCGAATTCACGCAAAAATTCAATTACTCCGTCTCCCCAAAGATTTCCAGTCATTCCGTCAAAGAAAATAATATTCAGTGGAAGCGAAATTAAAACCGAAGCGATTGTTACAAGAACGCTTGTTGATAGCGTTCCAAAAACATGATGTATTCTTCCTTTATTTGCTTCATAGCCGGTAATTAATCCTATTGCAATACTTGTAAGTGAATAAACGAATAATTGATTATGATTTATGCCGTAAATTGCATTGCTTGTAAAACCAATTATGGCACCACAAACTGGACCAAGAAAATATGCAGAAAAAATTGTGCCGATAGAATCAAGCCAGAGCGGAAGGTTAAAATACATGGCTATTTTTTTACCGACATAATTTATTACAATGCAGAGAACTACTAAAATAATAGTTTTGAGCTTTTTTTTATTTAACATAAGCAATAATATTTTAATTATAAACCAGTAAATGCATTTTTAACAGAAGTATTTAAGAAAAAAACATTATAGACTTATAAAACTTTGTGTAATATCTTTAAAAAATGCGTAATTTATTTGAAGAAACTGGATATAAAAAATTCGAAATTGAAAACAAAGTAATAAAATGCTGGAACGAAATTTTTGATCAGAAAAACCCGAATCATTTTTATTTTGAAGACAAGAACGAGACTGGCTACATGGAAGATACAGGAAATGATGATGCCAGAACAGAGGGAATGTCTTATGGAATGATGATGGCAGTTCAGATGAACCGCAAAGATATTTTTGACAGAATCTGGAAATGGGCACGTACAAATATGTATATGGATAAAGGCCCTAATGCCGGCTATTTCTGCTGGTCTAATAGTACAGACGGAAAGAAGAATGCAGAAGGTCCTGCTCCAGACGGAGAGGAATATTTTGCAATGGCTTTATTTTTTGCCGCAAAAAAATGGGGAACAGGAGACGGAATTTTTAATTATGTAAAAGAGGCCCGCGAAATTCTTCATACGGCCATTCATTCAAAAAATAAAATGTGGTTTGAAGAAAATCATCACATTCGTTTTGTACCGAATTGTCCGTTTACAGACCCCTCATATCATCTTCCGCATTTTTATGAACTTTTTGCAGAAAACGTAGAAGCCGAAGATAAAAAATTCTGGAAGGAAGCTGCAAAAGCAAGCCGTAAATATCTTGTAAAAGCGTGTCACCCGGAGACAGGTCTTGCTGCAGAATATGCAACAGATTCGGGAATGCCGCT
Organism: Spirochaetales bacterium; assembly: GCA_029098225.1. Classification (GTDB taxonomy): domain Bacteria; phylum Spirochaetota; class Spirochaetia; order Treponematales; family Treponemataceae; genus Treponema_D. The sequence continues at coordinate 406,874 of JAQXNX010000010.1, forward strand.
TCCTGTAGATAAGCATGGAACTTTCTTCAGCGATTCTTACAGAGTTGCAGCAAATATCGGGCTTGATGCATTATGGTTTGGAAAAACTAAAGAGCTTGGTAAAATTGCTTTAAATATAATTAAATTTTTTGACGGTAAAAAGACAGAAGAATTAAAAGATTATTTGATTGACGGAACTGAACGTAAAAAGCTGGCGCGGCATCCGATAGGCTTAATTGCAACAATCGCCGAAGCTGCTCTTGCTGTGGATATGGATTCAATTTCTCCTGCAGAAAAAAAGATGGTTATTCGTGCCGTAAAGAGATTCTGGGAAACTCCAATGCGCACTGGTCGCCGAAGATATTATGATAATTGTCTTTACTTTTTTGCTGTTTTAGCATTAAGTGGTAAGTATGAAAAGTTATAAAATAAATCAGATTGAACACAAAAGAATTATTGGAAGAAATGTTGCTGGTGCAGAAACAAAACCGGAATTAAAGTTTTTCTGGGCTGCAAGTGCTCTGGAAATTAAAGTGAACGCAAAAGAAGTTCGTGCTGTAATTGAATCAGATTACGAAGGGCAGGAAATCTGGATAAGCGTTCATCTTAATCATTCAGAAATTTCACGCATCATGGTAGAAAATACGGGTGAAAAAAATATCTGCCTTGTAAGAAATATAGATCCTTCAATTGAAAATGTAATTACTATTTATAAAGAAACTCAGCCAATGGCCGGCGATAAAAAGCACTCTTTAGTAATTAAAGAAATTATTTTAGATGATGAAGGAAAATTCCTTCCTTTTGGAAAAGAAGTTTCGCCATTAAAGATTGAGTTCATTGGAGACAGTATTACAAGCGGAGAAGGCCTGCGAGGTGCTCCAGATCAATTGGAATGGATATCTTCTTTGTTTTCTGCATCACGTTCTTATGCTTCGCAAATTTCGCGTAAGTTCAATTGTGATTTTTCTAGTATTTCTCAATGTGGCTGGGGCTTGCGCTGGGGTTGGGATGGCAATAAAGATAGTAATGTTCCGTCTCTTTATAATCAGGTTTGCAGTATAGCTGGAGCAGAGGAGCCTTATAATTTTAATTTTGAAGATGGTAAACATCCTGGGTATGATTATGTTGTTATTGCCCTTGGAACAAATGATAATAGCGCTCTCAATATTCCAGAAAAAGAATGTTCAGACAGCGAAGAAAGCCGGCGAATATTTGTTGAAGCAGCTGTAGATTTTTTAAAGGAAATTAAATCAAAAAATCCTTCTGCAAAAATTATATGGACTTATGGAATGATAAAGTTAGATATTGTTCCTGCTCTTATAAAACAGGCTGTGGAAAATTATAAGCAGCTTACTGGCAGCAAAGACGTATGGGTTCTTGAGTTAGATTCAATGGAAGATGTGGAAATAACTGACGAAGACAAGGGCTCTCGTGGTCATCCGGGACCAAAAACTCACAGACTTGCTGCAGAAAAAATTATAAAGTTTTTACAGAATCTCTAACAATAAGTTTTCCGCTTACCAGATGACGTCCCTTAGTATAAGGTTTGCCCAGAATTTTATTTATAATTAAATCGGCAGCAATTTTTGCAGTGTCTTCAGGATTAATATAAATTGTAGTTAATCCGACTTCTGGCTTCTGGTGCGGGAGATAATTATCAAAGCCTGTTACAGAAATATCGTCTGGAACTTTTAACCCTTTTTCTTCAAGCTGTGAAATAACAATAGCGGCTGTTTCGTCACAGTTGCAGACAAGCGCGGTTGGCAAATTATCATAAGGAAGTGGAATTGTAATTTTTCTTCCTTTTGAATCGCGGTCAGGAATTATTTCTTCTAAAGAAACAGGAAGTTTATTTTCGTACATTGCAGCCTGAAATCCCATAAATCTGTCTCTAATAGAAGTTGTTGCATCAAACTTTCCTACAAACTTTATATTTTTATGGCCATTTTCGATTATGTGATTTGTAATCATATAAGAGCAGAAAAAGTCATCATTGGATACGCTGTCATAAATCTGCTTTTTTAAATAAAAATCAAGAAGAATAAAATTACTGTAAACAGAGTTCAGATTGTTGATATATGCTTCGGTAGTCTGACCAAGAATAATAATTCCATCAATTTTCTTATCATCAAGCATTCTTGGCAAAACCAGATTTTCTTCATTTTCGTCCGAAAGCAATTCCATAATTGTATAATAGTTTCGGCTTAAAAGTTCCTTTGAAAGATAATTGAATAAATACCAGTAAAAAGAAAAGTCGGGAGAAAAAAATCTCGAAGGAATTATAATTCCAATATTTCCTGTTCCTTCGGAAGCTGATTTTCCAGAATCTTTTTTGAGAATATAACCCATAGATTCAGCAAGCGATTTTATTTTCTGTTTTAATTCATCGCCTACACCATCTTTATCTGCGAGTGCTTTTGAGACTGTAACAATACTGACATTAAGTTTTTCTGCAATATCTGATAATCGAACTTTTTTCTTCTGCTCCATAATTAACTAAAATATTACCATAATTTAGTTAAAAAGGCAAAACTTATTCTAAGGCTTTGTGTATTAAATTCCCCCGGGAACTTCTTTTTCTGCGTTGCGTGCTGCACACCAGGTTCCTTTATTCAGAGCTTTTTGAATGTCAGAAGAATTTATATATTCATATAGAAAGCCTGCATTAAAGCTGTCTCCGCAGGCTGTCGTATTTACAGGAGTGATTTTTTCTGATTTGCATTCATATATTTTTCCATTTGCAGCAGCCAGCGTAGAATCTTTTCCCCGCGTAATTACAAATATGTTTTTATATTCCGAACTCTTCAAAAGAATCTGCTTTTTTAATTCTTCAATTTCCAGCGGATAATTTAAATTGAAAGTCTTGCAGAATTCTTCGTCGTTAATTTTTACAACATCGGGAGTTGGAGCAGGGTGAGTATGCACAGTTTTTGCGGAATATGCAGGCTGTGCTGAAGAAATTTCTGTATCAGAATAATTATTAAGACAATTCAGAAGATCCTTTCCAATAAAATCTGCAAGTATAAATTTATTATTATCCTTTGCAATTCCGCAGATAGTTGAATATAAATCCTCTGACCAGAAAGAAGGGCGGCTTCCTGCAAGTAAAACTGCATCAACTTTTGGAAGCTCCCGGGTTATAAGCTTTAAAAGCTTTATTTCAGCTTTTTGAATTTCATTAATCTGCTCGTTTGAAGGTTCCGGTTCGCTTACTACAAGTTCAGTTGTTGTATAATTTGTTTTATCAAGTAAGGTCCAGCATTCGCGTGTAAAGCCTGGAATTTGTGCTGTTAAAAGCTCAAGCTCGTCTTTTTCTGCAAGAGATAAAAATAAATCCTGATTTTCTTTTCCGAGCGGGCAAATTGTAGTCACGCACCCTTTTTCCAGCTGATTCAGTACACGTGCAGAATTTACTGCTTTTCCTGAAGCATCCTGTCTGTATTTTTTAGAGCGGTTAACTTTAGTAAGAGTAAGTTTTTCAAAAGTGATGGTTCGTTGAATTGTTGAACTTAAACAAATGCAAAGAAATTTTTTCATATTACAAAATATCCGGTAATTCATAAATTGAATTTAAACGGATTGTTTTACCTGCCTTTCCAGTTTTATTAGCCTGTACAGCTTTTATCATAGATTCAGCTGTTTTTTCAAGAGGCTTTCCATTATCTTTTCCAATTAAAACTGCAGTTCCGCCTAAAGCTGCCCAGCCATCGGTATATTTCTGCATGTCATCAAGAAAAAGTGTTGATTCAACATTTTCATTTACTTTTTGCAATGCAACTTTAAATGCATTCGGATAAGGCTTTCCATAAAAATCAGCATCGCGGATATCTGTTAATGAATCGAATAAATCAGAAATTCCAAGCTTAGTTAAAACTCTTTCTGCATGTTCATAAGGAGCATTTGTCAAAATTGATTTTTTGTATGGAAGAGAAACTAAAAATTCTCTTAGTCCTGGTTGAGGTAAAAGTTCATCAGCTTCATTATCTGGATGAACATGGCGGAGAAAACCTTCTATATCTGTCATTCCTTCGCTGCGCAGCCATTCCAGAGTTGTAGAAAAATGTGTGATTTTTTCTTTTCTAATTTCAACAGCTTTTTGAAAATCGCAATGGAAAAATTCTGCAACACATTCCAGCATTCTTTTTGTAATTCCATCATTCATAGCAGAACTGGCAGGATAAAGAGTATTATCCATATCAAATAACAGGTGTGAGTACATAATTAAATTGTATAAAAAAATTGTGGATAAATCAATTTTTGTGGTGTAAAATATAGTCTAAATGAACTCATTCTTGTTTAACCATTTGAAATTTCAGATAGCTTCATTTGCAATCCTTATGATTCTTGAGGTTATTTATTTTTTCAGACCAAAAATTAAATTATTATCTAACCGGATTTTTTCGGTTTTAATGATAAGTGCTTTAATATATCTGCTTTTTGATGTGGCAACGGTTTTTGCTCTTGTTTACTATGAATATTTACCGTTATGGTTTGTTCGTTTTACACATCAGGGATTCATTGTTTTCCTGGATATCTGTCTTTCCTGTATTTATCTTTATATTGATATTTTAAATAGAAATCAGAGACGTTATTCAATTTATAAATTTTCATTTATCTGTTTTTTATATCTGATTTCTCTGTTAACTGTGATTTTTGCTCCAATAGAATATTATAGGGAAGCAGATGGAATTTATTCTTATGGTTTAATGGTAAAATGTGTTTATGCGGTTATTATTTACTATTCCGTAATGACCGTAATAAAATCAATCAGACATCTGTCTAATTCAGTTCACAGAAAGCAGCAGATTTATGTTCTTTTTACAATGGCCTTGTGGATTGGCTTTGGTGTAACACAAATTTTCCTTCCAAAAATTCTTATTTCAAGCGTCGGCGTTTCTTCAATGATTCTTTTAATGTTCCTTTCTTTGGAAAATCCTTCGGAATATATTGATACTGAAACCCGAGCCTTTAATTATTATGCGTTAAAAACTGTGCTTGAAGAATTTCAGGGAAAAGAAAAGCCATTTAAAATTATTAAAATTGAAATTGAAGATTTTCCTGTTGTAGGTCAGGTTTCGGGAGTTGATGTAGCTTCTCAATTATTATTGATTTTGAAAAGCTTTATGGAAAAAAATATTAAAACTTCGGTTTACAGACTGAACAGGACATCGCTTGCAATTATACTCAATGAAAAGCAGCTGCTTAATCAGCAGAAAATAATTGATTTAATTGAAAAGCGTTTTACAAAAACCTGGAGTTTTAGAAATACAAATATAAGATTAAACGGTCGCGCATATATTTTAAATTGTCCGGAAGATTTCCCGTTCTCTGGAAAAATATCTGAGCTGATTGATTTTCTGGAAGACATGGAATCTTATTCTGCATCTTCGGGATTTTTGTGTCATATAGATTCAAATGCCCGTCAGAAGCGTGCAAGAAAACTTTCTATAATTAAAATTATTACCGAAGCAATTGAGCATGATGGAATAGAAATGTACTATCAGCCGATTTATAATCTGGAAACAAAGAAATTTTCAAATGCCGAAGCTCTTGTAAGATTAAAGGATTCAACAACTTTGGGCTTTATTTCTCCAGAAGAATTTATTCCTATAGTTGAAAAGAGCGGACAGATTATTCAGCTTAGCGAAATGATTTTTAATCATGTATTTTCTTTTATGGGAAAAAATAATCTTTCTAAGAAAGGAATTAATCACATAGAAGTAAACCTTTCCGGCTTGCAGTCTGTAGATGCAGATTTACCAAAGCTCATGAAAGCTTTATTAAATGAATATAAAATTAAGCCGGAATCTGTGAATCTTGAAATTACAGAATCTATAGCAATTACTTCCGGATATATGCTTAAGAAAAACATGGAAGAGCTTAAAAAGTTTGGTTGTTCTTTTGCAATGGATGATTTTGGAACCGGTTATTCAAATCTTTCCAGAATGTCAAAAGGAGATTTTGAATTAATTAAAATTGACAAAAGTCTTTTGTGGCCATGCTTTAAGAAAGAAGAAAATTCTGTAAACAATGCTAAAATTCTTCTTGAAAATATGATTGGTATGCTCTTAAAAATGGGAAGAAAAATTGTTGTAGAAGGAATAGAAACTAAAGAGCAGTTTGAGTATCTTGAATCTTTGGGAATTACTTATGCTCAGGGCTTCTATTTTAGCAAACCTCTTTCCGAAGAAGACTTCCTAAATTTCCTTGAGAATAGCAATTAATCTTTATTGTTTTTAGAAGCAAGTCCTGCCATTTTAGAAAAGGTTTTTTCCAGATATTTTGCTTCGCCTTCAGAAAGGCTTGCTCTGCTTAAAATGCTTCGCCAGAAATTTTCCATGTCGCTTCGTCCCGGCATTTTAAAAAATCCAATTTTCTGCATGTCATCGGTAATAGATTTTACAGTGCTGTCTATTCGCTCCAGCGTAAGCGGAGTGTAGCCTTTATATGTACCTTTTTTTGCTTCAAGATTTTTTCGGAATAAATGATAGCAGATTATTTGAACAGCGTGACTTAAATTTAATGAGCCAAAATTTTCTGAAGAAGGAATTGTAACTCCAAGATTGCATTGGTCCAGCTGTTCATCTGTAAGACCTGTTCTTTCGTTTCCAAAAACTACAGCAATCTTACAGCCTGCGGCATCTTCGCCGGATATAGAATTTGCCATATCTGCAAATTCTTCAGGCAATAAAAGTTTTCCGCGTTTTTTTCCTCTGCGCCTTGTTGTTCCTGCACAAATTGAACAGTCAGAAGTTGCCTGCGTTATTGAATCATAAAATTTTGCTTTATCAAAAATTTCTCCTGCATGAATTGCAAGCACGTGAATATGTTCAATATCGTACTGCTCTTTTTTGCCAACAATGCGAAGTTCGCTTATATCATTGTTTGCCATGGCGCGGCAGGCAGCACCAATATTACGGGATTCATCGGGATGGTCAAGAACAATTACAATATTTGATAAATTCATTTTACAATCTTATAATTCTTGAATGGCTTAAAACTTCATTTCCGTCTTCGGTAATAAGAACATCATTTTCAAGTCTTGTTCCGCCAATTTCCGGATCATAAAGTCCTGGTTCGCAGGTTAAAATCATTCCAGGTGTAAATTTTAATGTTGAAGGCATTTTTGTACTTACCCGTGGATACTCATGAATTTCCAGACCAATAGCATGCCCTAAGGTATGAGGCATTTTTCTTTTTGCAGAAGCAAAAACTGAATCAGCTTTTTTGGCAGCTTCGGCAACAGTATGCTTTGGATTGTAGAGTTTTAAACATTCATCGTAAGCTTTTTGAACTAAATCAAGCTGATTTTTTTGTTCCTTTGTAAGGTTTCCTTTTGCAATTGTTAATGTTGTGTCGCTGGTGTAGCCTTTGTAGACAACGCCAAAATCCAGAATTGAGAGCCCTTTTGCCGGCCATTCCTCTGCGGTATAACCTGGGAATGCATGAATTGCAAAGCTTCTTTTTGGACCAGCAGCAAGAGTGTCAAAGCCGGCTCTCTCGCAGCCATTTTCTCTTAAGCGGCGTTCTATTAAAAGAGCTACATCTGTTTCTGTTTTTATCTTGTCTTCTTTTGCAAGCTTTTCAATTTCATCAATTATCAGGTCGCCAATTCTGCAGGCTTCTTTTGTGCATTCAATTTCATATTCATCTTTTATCATTCTGCAGTCAGTAACGAATTTGTGAGCTCCATCTTCTTTGCAGCGACAATCATAGTTACTTAATTCATCGATATATTTTAAATACTGCGGATAAGTCAGATAAGGAGGCAATTCAATTTTATTATTATTTCCATGTGTACTGCAGTGAACATTCAGCAAAGCTTTAATTGCGTCAAGAGAATCATTTTTGTAACGCTGGTAAGGTACAAGCTTATCAAAGTGACCGTATTGTTTTGCAAGATTTTCATCCCATGGAATAAGAATTGTATAACCATCAGAAAAAATCATTAATACACAGTCATTAGCATGTCCGGTATAATAAGCAACAGCAGGTTCTCTATGTTCTTCATTGTCAATAAAAACAACACAACCCAAAGAGTTTTCTTTCATGTATTCAGAAAGTTTATTTCGTCTATTTTTATAAATATCTGCAAGTTCTTCTTCTGTATAATTTTTCATCAGTTTCTCCTTAAACAAAAATTCGTTTAATATATGAGCCGAATTCCAGCGGCGATATTTGTTAATAAAATTTTGATGTTTATAATATTTTTATTTTTTGATTTTTTCAATCACTGTTTTTACAATGCTGTCTTTTGTGATTATAAGTTGAAGAACTCCAACAGCGGCAAAAATAATTGCAGAAATAATGATTGGCACACCATTAGCAATAAGGTTTTTGTATCCTGCAAAGATTCCAACTAAAGCTTTGTGCGCAAAATAAGTTGGTACTGCAGCAATTGCAGAAAATATGCACATTTTAATTGCGTAAATAATTGTTCCGCTGACAAGTTTTCCTACTTCAATGGATTCCATCTTTTTCATAAATATAAAGAGAAAAACTGAATTTAAAAGACTTGCAAGACTGAGGGCCAGGGCAATTCCGTTTCCACCCATCGGTCTGGAAAGAATAAATACAAGCAGAATATTTGAAGCAAAATTTATAAGACCTGCAATAGTCGGAAGCTTAGGTTTCTTCTGAGCATAAAAGGCCGGCGCCATAATTCTGTTGAGGGCAATAAAAAGCAGACCGACAATATGAAAGCGGAAAATGCCCAGAGTCATGGCCACAGAATTATCATCAAACTGATTTCGTTTATAAAGCAGGGAAATGAGTTCACGGCCGGTAATAAGCGAGTAGGCAGTAATCGGAATGGAAATCAAAGTCATAATTTTGATTGCCTGAAGCAGCATGGAATTGAACTGAGTCCAGTCCTTTTTATTTGCAAAACCCGAAAGATCCGGCAGAATTACGGTTCCGATTGAAACTGCAAAAATGCCGAGAATCAGCTCCTGCAGGCGGATGCTGTACTGAAGGCTTGAGGCAATTCCGGGACCTACACGTTTTGCAAGGGCTGTAGAAACTGTATCATTAAGCTGATAAGCCGCAATTCCAATGATTGTCGGAGCAAGCAGAGCCATAACCTTTCTTGTTCCCGGATTTGTAAAAGCCTTTTTCAGCGAGGCAAGCCCGGTCTTCCAGCCGGTTTTGTAGACAAAAGGCCACTGGAATATAGCCTGAACTGAACCGCCGATAATTGTTCCGATTGCCATGGCTCGTGCCGGATTTGAAGTATGAGGAGCAAGCACATAAGTTGAAAGAACTACAATTCCGTTGAACATAACCGGAGTAAAGCCGGAAGGTGCAAAAATTCCGCAGGTATTCAAAACGCCCTGGAAAAAGGCTGCTACCGAAATCAAAAAGAGATAAGGGAACATTATTCTTGTGAGCACGGTCGTCTCATTAAATTCAAGAAGGTAATATTCCATCTTTGCAGCATAATCAGCTGCATCAGGAGCAGGAGCCTTACAGAAAATCGGAATAATAAAAGGAGCAAGAAGAATTCCAAGAACAACTACACAGGCTGTAAGAAAAGTTACGAGCGTAAAAGTTGCATTAAGAAATTCTTGAGTTGTCTTTTTATTTTCGTCTGAATCACCTTTTGAAAGATAATCTTTAAAGGTCGGGATAAAAGCAACAGAAATTGCGTTTTCAGCAAAAAGTCTGCGGAAAAGATTTGGAATCTGAAATGCAACAGTAAAACTGTCTGCATAAAGTCCGGTTCCAAGAAAAGACGCCTTTGTTATTTCGCGGACAAGTCCCATAATGCGGGACGCAAAAGTCATTAAGGTAAGTATAAGACCGGAACGTACAATCGATTTTTTTGAATTATCTTTAGTCATGATATCATCTCGGATAAAAAAAACTGTACTTTTATGATAAAAAATTTGTCAGTTTTGTGCAATTCATTTATAATATTGTATTACTTAAGAAAGTAGAAAAACTGCGTAAATTAAGTATTTATGCAAATTCAAAAAAGACAGACCGGAGAAAGTGAAAATTATATCTTGTAAAAGGTTTTACGAGCCTGGCCGCGGATTCTGTTTTGCAAAAATTGCAAAACAGAATATCTCGAGCATCCATGCTCGACCGCTGGCCGCGGAAACCTTAGGAGAATGTGAAAAAAATTACGTCCATGTAATTTTTTTCACTATCTGTTTTGCAAAAATTGCAAAACAGAATATCTCTAGCATCCATGCTCGACCGCTGGCCGCTGAAACCTTAGGAGAATATTTTGTCTAAGAATCTGAGTTTGTTTTCTAGAGTTGGAAAAACTAAGATTATTCCTATTGGTTTAAAAATTCTTTTAATTTTTATTTCTATTATTTTTCTTTCTAATTTTGCTACTAATTTTATTTCCATTCAGTTTACTCAGCGCGAAATTATTAATTTAAATAATACGATTATGATTGAGCAGTTAAAAGAACTGTACAATAATGCTTCGAATCAGTTTCAGATATATCTTTATTCCGGCAACGAAGAAGAAGGATTCAATTCTTTAATGAAAATGGCTGAATCAGGATTTTCTAAAAAGAACAGTCTTGCACTTGGAATTCAAAAAGACGGAACTATAAAATTTTTTACCTGTAACAATCAGTCATATTTGAATGGCGAAAAAATATCTTCTTTTAGCGATACCTCTGCTTTAGAAAAACTTATTCAACAGCAGTCGATGGGAATAGAAGAAGGTTCAATTTCCTTCAATAATTCTGAAGGAGAATATTTTGGAGTTTATAAATTTCATGATGAATGGAATATGTTTATAATCCGTGCAGAACTCCGTTCAGATATTAAGAAGGAAAATAAACGAATTTATATTTATTCTTCAGTTTTAATTTTTATCTTAACTTTGTTTTTTGTAATCGTCGGATACGTTATTTTAAATAAAGAATTTTCTGTAATGCGCTCATTTACAGAAGATCTTATTCAGATGCAGGAAAAAAAGCAGCTTGATTTAATTGATATTTCTAAAGCGCCAAATGATGATGTTACTTACATGGCAGCTTCATTCAATTCTCTTTCTTCTCAGATAAATAATTTACTTGGAACGTTCCAGAAATTTGTTTCTAAAGATATTGTTGCAAAAGCTTATTCAGGAAAAAATGTAGGTTTGGAAGGAAGTCAGAGAGAATTAACAATGCTTTTTTCTGACGTAAAAAGCTTTACATATCGAACAGAAACATTAGGGAACGATATTATTGAAGTTTTAAATGTTCATTATAATCGCGTAATAAACAGAGTTCACCATAATAATGGAATTATTGGTTCAATTATCGGAGATGCAGTCCTTGCCATTTATGGAACCTTTGAAGCTAAAGAAGCAAAATCCTTAGAAGCTATAAAATCTGCATGGGAAATTACACAAGAAACTCAGCGGCTTAGAGAAGAAATGGCAGACCGTCGCAAAGAAATAGAAAAAAACAGAAAGCTTACTGAATCTGAAGAAAAAGTATTTAAGGCAGTTTCTGTAGATGTTGGGGTTGGTATTGACGGCGGAAACGTTTTCTATGGAACAATTGGACGTAATGACAGTTCTGATCCTCGTCAGGCGCATATGGCAAATACTGTAATTGGAGATACAGTAAATTCTGCAAGCCGTCTTGAAGGGCTTACAAGAATTTATCACTTACCGGTTATTGTTTCTGAATATATAAAAGATGAAGTCAGTAAGAATTCTTCTCGTTATAAATTTTTTGAAATAGATACAGTTCAAGTTAAGGGAAAAACAAAAGGCAAAAAGATTTTCTTTCCGTTTGATTGTGAAGTTATGGATAATTCGCTTATAGAAAAATATGAAACATTTGAAGAAGGCTTAAAATTATATTACGAAGGAAACTGGAGGTCTGCAAAAAAAATCTTTAAAAAAGCAGAGCTTGAAGTTACAGAGGTTTTCCTTGAAAGAATGGGAACAAAGAACGCACCAGAGAATTGGAGTGGAATATGGACAATGACAACAAAATAGATAAGCTTGAAAAAGAAAATAAAATTCACAAAGAAGTATTACTTTTTTTGGGTGATGAACTTGAAAAAATTCATAAGACTTCCAGAAGTAAGAATTACAACATTGTAGAAGAATATGAAAAGACTCAGAAGAATCGTTCTCCGTTTGTCCTTCTTGTTCTGCTGGGATGTCTTCTTGGGGTTGTCTTAACTGCATTTATAATGCAGAAAGTTATTAATGTTCATGATAAAGAAATTGAAGTAAGCCTTACAGAATTTGATGATTTGAATTTGCGAAGTCTTTTAAATTCAGTTTCTTCGGTTCAGACAAACTACGATAACGCTGTAAAGAATAAAGAAAAGCTTCAGATAGAATGGACATCTCAGCTGGAAGCAATTGAAACCGAAAAGGAAAATGAAATTTATGTAGTTGATTCTATGAAATTAAAAAATAGAAAAGATTACGAAAAAAGAATTCTTCAGATAAACGAAAATGCTCAGAATAAAAGAAAAAGTATAGATGAAGAATTTAAGGTAAAAATTCAAAAGGCAGACCGCCAGATAGAAGAATATAAAAAACAGCTCGAGCGTTTTGATGAAAATCAGGTAAAGTCGGCAAGACAGAATGAACTCGCAGTAGATAGTAACAGACAGGTTCAGCAATTAGAAATTCAGAAAATCAGTAAGGAGTATGAAGAAAGAATTTCTGAACTGGAAGAGGCTTTGCAGGAGCTTCGCAAAAAAAATGCAGAAGATGTAAGAAATACTGCAAAAGAAGTTGCAGCTATTTATCAGGCGCGAATAGATTTACTTGATCCTGTTATAAATGATCAGAAGGCTTCTGAAATTATTCAATCTGCTTCCGGTGTAAAAAAATTTAATGCTGAACAAATTGCAGAAAATAATGAAATTCAGGATGAAAGGTTTGTAGAATATTTGCAGGATTATCAGGAAATTTATGGAAAATATGAATATCTTGATAAAGCTGTTTCATCTGTTCCTCAAGAAAATTCCATTCCAAAATACGTAGCTTCTTCCAGAGCTTTAGTTGATGATATGAGCCAATCTTTTTCTGAAACAACAGTTTCTTATTATCAGGAAAAAAATCTGCTGGAAAGCGAAATTGAAAAATCAGAAAAAGAAAAACAGCTTCAGCAGGAAAAGTACGAAGCAGCTATTGAAAATTTAATGAATGTTGCAAAGACAAATGCTGTTATTCTGGATGCAAAAGAAATTACAGAAACAGAAATTGTAGATGAAGTTCCAATAGAAACTGTAAAAAAAGAAATTTTAATTTATGTTTCTCCTAAAGCGCGATATCTTATTACAGAAAACGGAACCGATGCAGAATTTAAAGCAGATAAAGTTGTAAAAGGAAAAATAAAGCTTTCTGAGGAAGGAAAATATATTTTTGTCCAATCTCCAGAAAAAGACGGCTCATTTATTAATTTTAACATTTCGCAAGCACTTCCAGGTCTTTCTGTAAAGATTCTAAGCAAATAGCACTTTTATGCCGATAATATAGCGATATGGAAGAAAATGATTTTGCTATACAACTTCAACAGTTGGTTTCTCAAAAAGTAGAATGGTATAACTCAGAAGCTTTGCAGGATTTGCTTGTAAAATACAGACTTTTGCATACCTGCATTAAGAATTTGTATGATGTTCTGGTAAAACGTTCGATTATTGAGTCAGATCCTTATCGTCTGGACAAAAGAATTTCTGAAATCAAGCTTCCACCTACAGATGTTTTTTCTGAAACAGATTTAGCAACAATATTTGGTGAACGTTTTTCTGATTACGAAACCATGCTGGATTATATTTGTACATATATGCGTTTTTCTGTTGAAGAATTAAATATGACAACAGTAAAAAAGCTTCTAGATTTTAACAAGGTTTTTGAATGGACAAATATTTCTTCTAATAATCCAAAAATGAATACCCGTGCACTTGCAATTGCGCTTTCAAATGCAAGAAATGGTGCTCCTAGTGTTCTTCAAAGTATGATAAATGACAGTGTAAATAAGTGTCAGGGTGCTGTTGACGAAATAGATAAAAGCTTAAATGAATACGGACTTTTCTGGCGTGAATATTATAAGGCTCAGATAAGAAAAATGGTTTTTTCTAATCCGGGCTTTAATAAAGAAAATGCAATGTCTTCTGCCGTAAACGAAATGACAGAAATTAAGAAAAACTTTGTTAAAGCTTTAGGAAAGACCATTCCTTTTTATAATGATCTAGTAAGCGAAATTATAGATGAAGATCTTGGAGCAAATAAAGATAAAAAGCAAGAAGCAGTTTTAAAAAAGCTTCAGCCTAAGGTACAGAAGAGTGTTCAGAAAAAAAATGAAGGTCCTTCTTCAAAAGATTTATTAATTACAACAGTTATTTCTCTTGCTGGCTGTGCACCAACTCTTTCTCAACTTCGCGCTAAGCTTTCAGAAAATTTTAATCTGCTTTTTGAAAAGAAAAAAAACTTTCTTGCAAAACTGTTTGATGCTCTTAAAAAAGCATTGAATATAAAAGAAAAGGAAAGAATTGTTCTTGTAAAAATAAAAGATCCAAAAACTGGCGGCGAACGGATGGAAAAGCTTTCGGTTATAAGTTTTATGCTTGATATTGGAAAAAAAGAAAAAATTTATAATGGAATTGCAACAAAAGGCCCTGAATATTCTAAAATAGAAAGTTGTAACGAAGACGTTATTCTGAGTTTTGTTAACAAACAGCTTTCAGAAATTCAATCTATATTTACAAAGATAAATTCTCTGGATGCTCATTTTAAAAATTATGTAGAAGCTTCACTAAAAGCTAAAGTAAAAGGAATGCAGATTGAACTTTCTGCTTTAAGGAATTCAATCGTAAACACCAACAAAAAAAGGGGTGAGTATATTTCTTTTAAAGAAGAGACTGAGCAGATGCAGAAGCTGGGGATTACCGATGAGTAAAAAAATTCTTTCTATTCTTTTTTTGTTCTGTGTAGCCGGAATATTCAATAATATTTTTGCGCAGGATTTACAGAATAATAATTTTGATTCAATAGACTTTAATGACGCCGTAGAGGATGTTGTTGATTCTGAATTTTATGACAGTTATTTGTCGCAATTTGACAGAGCAAAAACACTTATAATTGTTGAGCCTGTAAGGCAGCACGAGATGAATCCTCAGATTACACAATATTCAAATGATTCTTTTTTGCTTTCTTCTTTATATGAAGGGCTTTTTAGTTATAACCCGATTACTCTTGAACCCGAATTTGCGATTGCAGAAACTTACAAGCTTTCCAGGGATAAAAAACGCTGTCAGATAAGTCTTAGAAAGAATGCAAAATTCAGCAATGGAAAACCAATAAATTCGCAGGCAGTAAGACAATCTTTTTTAATGCTGCTTTCTGAACCGGAAGCTCCTTACAGTTCTATGCTTGATATAATTGAAGGTGCGCAGGATTTTAGAATGGGAAAAGGTTCTGCAGATAATGTAGGAATTTTTTGCCTGGATGAAAATACAATTTCAATTCATCTGAATTCTCCGGCAAATTATCTTCCAAGCGTTTTGTGTCATACTTCTTTTGTAATAGTGAGTACTGAACCTTTTGTTTATAGTGGCGCTTATGAACTGGAAGATATAGATTCCAACTGTTATTTCTTAAAGAAAAATCCTGAATACTGGGATAAAGAGAATACAGTTATGGAAAAGATTATTTTCTGGCAATCTGATGATAAGGCAGAAAATGCTTACATGATGAATATTGGTTTTGCAGACTGGGTTACAAGCGATATAGATTTGAATCTTACAATTAATAAAAAGCTTACCCAGATTAATCCTGAATTTGCAACACAGTTTTTGTTTTTCAGAAATTCTGAAAAAAAATATACAAAATCAAAGGCAAAGTCTGTTTGGGATTATCAGGAATTCCGTAATGCAGTTTTAGAAGCTTTGCCATGGGAAAATTTTAGAAAAGATTCTTATGTTGCGGCTACAACTTTAGTTTATCCTCTTATAGGTTATCCGGCAGTGGAAGGTTTTTCTTATACCGATGAACTGGAAGCAAAAAAGCTTATGGATGAAGCCCGAAAAAAATATAAAATTTCTGCCGAAGAGAAAATTCCTCTTAAAATTCAACTTCCAAAGAATGTTTTATCTAAAGAAAATATAGATGAATTATTAAAGGCCCTTGAGCCGCTTGGAATTGATGTGAACATTGAGGAAATATCTTCGTATAACTATATTCAGAGTATGCGCAGTTCTGATGCAGATATTTTCTGTTATACATGGATAGGCGATTTTGCAGATCCTCTTGCCTTCCTTGAACTTTTTAGAAGTAATTCTACATTGAATGATTCGGGGTATTCAGATAAAGAATTTGATTCCTTAATTGAAAAAGCTGCTTATGTAAATACTCAGGAAAGATATGAACTTTTAGCTAAGGCAGAAACACGACTTTTGGATAGCGGCTATATAATTCCTATTTGTCATCCGGTTTCTTTTAATGTTTTGAATTTATCTTGTCTTGGCGGCTGGATAAACAATGCATTTGATTATCATCCTTTAAAATATATTTACAGAAAGCCGAATTCTGGTTTTGATGGAATTGTAGTGAATCTGGAAAAGTAAAACAGAATTTATGAATATTTAAATTTACAGATATACTTTTGCGCTGAACTGAATATTTAATAAATTATGATTTTATAAAATGCATCACTAATATTTGGGTTATTGTGATGAATGTTGATTTATGCTATAACTCTTTTATGAAAGTTGCAATTTTTTTCGGTTCAGCGTCTGATAAAGACACTATGAAAAAGGCTGCCGATGTTCTTACAGAATTCGGTGTTGACTATAAGGCATATATCATTTCTGCTCATCGTGCCGGAGCATTACTTAAGCAGACAGTAGAACAGGTAGAAAAAGACGGATGTCAGGTAATTATTGCGGGTGCAGGTCTTGCAGCTGCGCTTCCTGGCGTAATTGCAGGTATTACAACTCTTCCTGTAATTGGTGTTCCGCTTGAATGTGTAAGCGAAAAATCTAACGGGCTTGGCGGAATGGATGCTCTTTTGAGTATTGTTCAAATGCCTCCTCAGATTCCGGTTGCAACAGTTGGAATTAATTCTGCTAAGAATGCAGCTTATCTTGCGTTGCAGATCCTTGCACTTAATGACAAAGAACTTTCACAGAAATTAAAAGACTTTAGAAAAAAACTGGCAGATAATGCTGCAGCTACAGGACTGGATGTTAAGTTCTAGCAGGCGTTGCGGGCGGCGATTGAGCCCGCAGAGAGGGTAGCGAGCAACAACGTGCGAGCGCAGGGGGATGCTTCCCCCTCTTAAATACATAGGAGTAAAAACATGGCAAGTTACAAAGAATCTGGTGTAGATGTAGAAGAAGGTTATCGCGCTGTAGATAAGTATAAGGAACACGCAAAAAGAACTGCAATTCCTGGACTTTTAACAGGACTTGGAAGTTTTAACGGAATGTTTGAAATTCCAAAGGGATACAAAAATCCTGTAATGGTAAGTGGAACTGATGGTGTTGGTACCAAGCTCGACATTGCTTTTCAGATGAAAAAATACGACACAGTTGGAATTGATTGTGTTGCAATGAGTGTAAACGATATTCTTTGTTCCGGAGTTCAGCCTTTATTCTTTCTTGATTATGTTGCCTGCGGAAAGCTTGAAGCTGAAGTTGCTGCCGATTTAGTTAAAGGAGTTGCAGACGGTTGTGTAGAAACTGGTTGCGCTCTTCTTGGTGGCGAAACTGCAGAAATGCCAGGATTCTACGATGTTGGAAAATACGATCTTGCCGGCTTTGGTGTTGGTGTTGGCGAAAAGAAAGAAATGATTACCGGCGAAGATATTCGTGAAGGTGATGTTCTTATTGGTTTGTCTTCTACAGGAGTTCACTCAAACGGCTTTAGTCTTGTTCGCAAGCTTGTTTCTGATTTTAATGATCCTTTTGTAATTGATGGAAAAGATACTGGCAAAACTATTGGCGAAGTTTTATTAACTCCAACACGTATTTATGTTAAGCCGGTTATGGAAGTTCTTGGAAAATACAGAAAAGCTGTTCATGGTATGGTTCATATTACCGGCGGCGGATTCTATGAAAATATTCCTAGAATGTATCCAAAAGCAAAAGACGGCAAAAAGCAGTTGATTTCTGTTATCAAGCGCGACAGCTGGGATATTCCTCCAGTATTTGGTGAACTTATCCGCCGAGGTGCAGATTTAGACACTATTTATAACACATTCAATATGGGAATTGGTTTTGTTCTTGCAGTTAATTCAAAAGAAGCTGATTCTGTGCTTGAAATGTTTAATAAAAATGCCTCTAAGTATCACAGAGATTCCTGTCCTGACATGAAAGCATATAAGATTGGTCATGTTGAATATGCAAAAGACAAGGTAAACGGTCAGAAAGACGCCGTTATTTTTGCTGACTAAAAATAATTCTTTGAATTATAGAAGAGCAGGGCAGATGAAATGTTATTTATCTGCCCTGTTTTTTTGTAAGTAATTGTATTATCAGCCTAGTAATTCAAGTTCATCTTCAGAAAGAGCCCTGTATTCACCAGTTGCAAGAGATTCATCCAGTTTTAATGCGCCAATAGAAATTCGCTTTAAGTAAACTACCTTATTTCCAACCGCTGCAAACATTCTTTTTACCTGATGATATTTTCCTTCAAAAATAGTAAGAAGCGCAGTCTTTTCATTTATCCATTGAATTTTTGCATTTTCTGCTTTAAAGGCTTCTTCATTTCCTTCCGCAGGAACTTCTATACCGCTTTCAAATTTTTTTGTAATTTCTTTTTGCGATTCTTCTGCTTCTGAATGTTCAAGCTCGCAGTAATAAGTTTTATCAATATGAGATTTTGGAGAAATGAGACGATGAGTCAATTCACCATCAGTTGTAAAAATCAGCAAGCCTTCTGTATCTAAATCCAGACGGCCGACAATATGAAGCTTTTCCTGAAGATACGGCGTTCTTAAATCTTCATCAAGTAAATCAAAAACAGTTGAATGTTCGCCGTCTTTTGAACTGCAGACATACCCTGCTTTTTTATTCATCATGAGATAATAGTTTTCTTCAAAAGAGATTTTTTCTCCATTAAAAAAGACATTGTCATTTTTAACATCAATTTGAAAAGAAGAATCAAAAACCCTTGAATTATTTACAAAAACTTCCTGCTGACGTAAAAGTTTTTTTACATCCTTTCTGGAACCAAAACCTTTACGGGCAAGAAGTTTATCGAGTCTTTCTTTAGCCATTAATTGCTCAATAATTAACGATCTTTGATTGGAACGTAAGGGCGCTCTTTGCTGACATTTTTATATGCAGGGCGATAAATCCTACCGCCGCTAACAAGCTCTTCAATGCGATGAGCACACCAGCCCGAAATTCTTGAAATTGCAAAAAGTGGAGTAAAGAGTTCGCGTGGAATATTCAGCATTGTATAAACAAAGCCTGAATAAAAGTCTACGTTTGGGCAAACTTTTTTGTCAGACTTGTGAACCTCCTGAATGATAGATGGAGCAACCTTTTCTATAAGGTTGTATAAACCAAATTCTTCCATGCAGCCCTTTTCTTTTGCCAGCTCTTCGGCTTTCTTTTTAAGGAGAAGTGCTCGCGGATCGCTGATTGTATAAACTGCATGGCCCATTCCGTAAACAAGACCAGATTTATCAAAAGCTTCTTTAGTTGCAATCTTTCTAATGTAATCAGAAACTTCTTTTTCGCTGCTCCAGTCTTTTACATTAGCTTTAATGTCATCCATCATTTCTACAACGCGGATATTTGCACCACCATGCCTGCGTCCTTTTAAAGAACCTACTGCGGCAGCTATTGCAGAATAAGTATCTGTATCGGCAGAAGATACAACATGAACAGTAAGAGAAGAGTTATTTCCACCACCATGTTCAGCATGAAGAATAAGAGCAAGGTCAAGAATTTCTGCTTCAAGTCTTGTGTACTGTTTATCGGCGCGGATTAAGCGCAAAAAGCTTTCTGCAGTAGATAAGTCGGCCTTTGGATTATGAATAAACATACTCTTATCATCAAAGTAACGTCTTTTTGCCTGATAACCATATGCAGCAAAAGTAGAGAATCTTGCGATTAACTGAATAGACTGTTTAATAAGGTTTCCAATACTTCTGTCTTCAGGATTATCATCATAAGAATAACTTGCAAGAACACTTCGAGCCATTTTATTCATAATATCCTGAGAAGGAGCCTTCATAATCATGTCTTCTGTAAAGCCTGCAGGAAGGATTCTGTTCTCGCCAAGAAATTCCTTAAATTTATCAAGCTTTTCCTGAGTTGGTAATTCTCCAAAAAGAAGAAGATAAGCACACTGTTCATAACCAAACTGTTTCTGATTTTCTGCATCATGAACAAGGTCTTCTACATTGTAGCCTCTGTAAATTAATCTGCCGGGAATAGCAACCTTCTGGCCGTCTTTTATTTCATAACCAACAACATCACCAATGCGGGTTAAACCAACTAATACACCAGTTCCGTTTGCATTTCTGAGTCCGCGTTTTACATCATATTTTACATAAAGTTCAGGGTTGATAGGATCATTATGAATGGCAAGCCTTTCAAGTTTCTTGATAATTGATTTCTCATCTTTTAATGTTGACATAGCCTATAGCCTCCTTTTTTTCTATACAGTCTAAAATGTATATTTATGCATAGAATATGCAAAAATAGTGATATAAAATCTAATAATTATACAAATCTAAAAGTTATTATGCAATACTAGAAAATAAAAAAATAAATAAAAACCTTTAAAACCGGCGGACTTCTGAATATTTTCATCTGGCCAGATGAAATAAAAATTTATTTTTCCCTTTTTTTATACTTGATTTTAACTTAAAATTTAATTAAATTTACTTAAATAACAAACTTTTCAATTGCAGTTTTTGTCGTTGGCAAAAAGCTGCTTATTTTGCGCATTCCTGCGCGACCGCAGACCGCGGAGGTTTTATAAGGAGCACGATATGAATAAAAATATGGAAAATCCTTTTTCTAAGGAATTTTATGATTCAATAAAGAATGAATTATTCAACGATATTCTTCCATATTGGGAAAAGAATGCGCGTGATACAAGAATCGGCTGCGAGGGTTTTTTTGGTTCCATAGAAAATTCAGGAAAACAAAATCCATTAACGTCGCGTTCAATAGTAATGACCTCGCGGTTTCTCTGGACATATAGTGCAGCTGCCCGTTTTACAAAAAATAAAGCTTATCTGGAAATGGCAGATTTTGCCTATAAAACAATCGTCACAAAATTTTGGGATAAAAATCATGGCGGCGTTTTCTGGCAGGTCCATCCGGACGGAGCACCCCACGTTTCTAAAAAACAGATTTATGGCGAAGCTTTTTGTTGTTATGGTTTAAGCGAATATGCAGCAGCATTAAAAGAATTAAGGGAGGGGGAAGACTCCCCCTGCGGCCACACTTCGTTGTGTCCTACCCTCTCAAGCGGGGGTTCAGACGACACCCCCGCAACGCCCCTCTCTGAGGAGTGTATGAATTTAGCCCTGGATATTTTTAATCTTTTGGAAAATAATGCCCGCGATTATAAAGCTGGCGGTTATATAGAAGCCTGTGCAACAGACTGGTCTCCTACAACAGATATGATACTTTCTCCAAAGGATATGAACTGTCCTAAATCCATGAATACAAATCTTCATGTAATGGAAGCATATACAAATTTATACAGAACCTTACCGGTTGTTTTTCCTGATTTAGACTCTGTTCTTCAGGAAACAGGTAATGCGCTTTATGAGCTGGTAAAGGTTACTGTAGAAAAAATTCTTCAAAAAAATGCACATCTTGCAATGTTTTTTGATATGGAATGGAATTCGCTTTCAGATGAAATTTCTTATGGACATGATATAGAAGCAAGCTGGCTTTTATGGGAAGCAGCCTGCGAATTACATAATGAAGAATTAAAATCAGAAATTCGTAATACAGTAATTCGTGTAGCAGATGTAGCTCTTTCAGAAGGCTTTGATCATAAAAACGGCTGTATGGAAAATTTTCTGTTTCCTGCAGGTAAACATGAAGTTTCCGAAGAAACAAAGAAAACTTCATCTCCGTTTCGTGACCGGACACGTGTATGGTGGAATCAGGCAGAAGCTATGAACGGCTTTTATAATGCATGGGAAATGACGGGAGAAAGAAAATTTTCGGATGCATGCCTTAAACAATGGAACTGGATTTTGAATTTTCAGATTGATAAAACAGGTGGAGAATGGTGGAATTCAGTTGATATTAACGGAAAACCTGTACTTACAGAGGATAAAGGTGGTAACTGGAAAACCAGTTATCATAATGGACGTACATGTTTAGAGCTTTTACGTCGCAGTAATATGTTTAATTAATGAATTTTCTTGAAATTCGTTGAAAAAAGTGAAAAAAAATGCAAATTTTTTTAAAAAAAATAAAAAATTCTGTTGACAAGTTTTATTTTTAAGTATAAATTAGTTTTCACCGTCGCTACTCAAAGCGACAAGTTGTTTGACATAACAGGGAAGGAAAGAAATAGAACGAGTAAGGTTCTAGAAAAAAAACGCAAGTTTTTGTTCTTGAAAATTGACTACATTCTTTTTGTTGGTTTTATCAAAAATCAAACGAAATCAATTCAGCAAAATAGAAAAGCTGGTTTGAACTATTTATGTGAAATCAATACCCTTCGGGGTTTTGAAATAATCATGGAGAGTTTGATCCTGGCTCAGAACGAACGCTGGCGGCGCGTCTTAAGCATGCAAGTCGAGCGTGATTGGATAGCTTGCTATTCATGAAAGCGGCGGACTGGTGAGTAACGCGTGGGTGACGTACCCTTTGGATGGGGATAGCTCCTAGAAATAGGAGATAATACCGAATAAGCTGCATGTTGTCAGAGGACATGCAGGAAAGGAACATAT